>NZ_CP006270.1:1292906-1939359 GCF_000737575.1 Synechococcus sp. KORDI-49
CCCCTGGCCTGCACAGCCTGATCGGCGCAGTGATCCAGCTGTCGACTCCAGGGGACCAGCTTCCCCCGGAAGGCCTGGTGCGACTGATGCCGGCCCTGCTCTCCAGCCTGGTGGTGCCCCTCGGCGGCCTGCTGCAGTGGCGCTTGCGCCCCGGTGATCGCGGCAGTGCCCTGGCCACTGGGGCTCTCCTGCTCACCTTGCTGCCGATCGCTCGCCACGGACGTCTGGCCATGCTCGATGGCAGCCAGCTCTCGGCGATGGCTCTGCTCTGGCTGGCCTTCGCCAGCCTGAACGGTCGCAGCGGCGACCGCTGGTGGGGACTGACCGCCGGACTGATGGGCAGCGCCATGCTGCTGTTGAAGGCACCTCTGCTGATACCGATGGCCGCCGCCGCCCTGGCAGCAGCGGCCCTGGGAATGGAATGGCGTCAGTGTCGGGTCGGGGCCGCCGTCACCGGCCTTCTCACTGGCCTTCTCCCCGGCATCGCCTGGCATCTCTGGCATGCCCACAACCGCGGGGCCCTCGCCCTTTGGATGTGGGGGGGCGACGGCGCTGGCCGGGTGCTGCTCGACGCCGGTGAGGGCAGCGACCTGCGCTGGCGCGTCCCGCTGATCGAACTGCTGGAAGGAGGCTGGCCCTGGCTGCTGCTGTTTCCGCCTGCCTTGCTCTGGGCCTGGCAACAGCGTCGCAGCCGTTGGGGACGCTGGTGTCTCACCACCCTTGTGGTTCTGGCCGGAGCGATCCTGCCGCTGAAAACCCAGCTCCCCTGGTACAGCCATCCCCTCTGGCTGCCCTTCGCCCTGGTCAGTGCCCCCCTGCTCACCTGGCTGGTGGAGCGCACCGATCAGCAGGTTCCCCTCCGCCGGCTGTTGCTGCGCATTCCAGCGATGTGGATGCTGCTGGGCCTGCTGCTGCTGATGGCGACGGCTGTGAGCTTCACGCCGGCAGGGGCCGGGCTGGCTCCCTTTCGCGGTCTGGCCATCGCAGCCGGTCTGGGCTGGGGATGTGGCGGTTGGTGGCTGCAGTCTGCCCAGCGGCAGCAACGGCAACACGGCCTGATCAGCCTGGTGAGCGGCAGCGTGATCGCTCTGGCTCTGCTGTTCAGCTCGCCGCTGTGGCTCTGGGAACTGAATGAGACCTGGTCCGTCCGCCCCGTGGCAGCCCTGAGTCGTCTCAGCCCGGGGCAACCGGTCCAGCTGCAGGGATATGACGAACGGCCGAGCTTGAACTGGTACGCCCGCCAGCGGATCCGACGGAGACGCAACGGTGATGCGGGTTGGATCCTCACCCGGAAATCACGCGGGAACTGCGTGGTTTCCTTCAGAGATGGCGACTGGGCCCTGGCGCGCTGCCGGTAGCCTGACCCTGATTGCATCGGGTTGTGTCGTCCACGCAGCAGACCGTCGAGACCACGTCGCCCGCCGGACTCTCGATCGTTCTGCCCACCTTCAACGAAGGAGACTCGATCGCCTCGGTGATCGGTTCACTGCTGACGCTCAGTGAACAGGAGCCCCTGGAGATTCTGGTCGTGGATGACGACTCCAGCGACGGCACCACGGAAACGGTCCGGGCCATGGCCCTGCGGGATCCACGCATCCGCATCATCCATCGACTGGGGCGTTCAGGGCTGGCAAGCGCCATCAAAGAGGGCCTGATCGATGCGATTCACCCGCGGGCGATCGTGATGGACAGCGATGGACAGCACGAGCCCGCCTCAGTGCTGGATGCCTTGCGGATGCTCGACCAGCAGCATCTCGATCTGGTGGCCGGCAGTCGCTTTCTTGATCAGTCGGAGATCCGCGGCCTCAGCGATCGACGCACCGACGGCTCGAGCCTGGCCAACGCCCTCGCGCGCCGAAGCCTGCCCGCCAGCTACCGCCATCTGACCGATTACATGAGCGGCTTCATGGCCCTGAATCTCAGCCGCTGCCTGCCGCTGGTGCGCCAGGTGGATGTGAACGGGTTCAAGTTCCTCTACGAACTGCTGGCCATCAGCCGAGGGCGGTTGAAGGTCGGGGAGATCCCGCTGATCTTCCAGCCCCGACGCCACGGCAGCTCAAAACTGGACAGCGCCATCCTCTGGGATTTTCTGGTGTCCCTGCTGCACACTGCCAGCCTCCGGTTGCTGCCGCGCCGCGCCATCAGCTTCGGACTGGTGGGCGCCAGCGGTGTGCTGGTCCAGCTGATCACCACCGCTCTGCTGATGAGCCTGCCGGGACTCAGCTTTCAGCAGGCACTCCCGATCGCCGTGATCACCGCCGCCAGCTCGAACTACCTGATCAACAACGCCCTCACCTTCCGGGACCGTCGCCAGAGGGGAACCCGGCTGCTGCGCGGCCTGCTCAAGTTCCTGCTGGTCGCCTCGCTGCCCGCCCTGGCCAACGTCGGTTTGGCCACCAGCTTCTACACGCTGGTGAATGAGCACGCCATCTGGGCACAGCTCGCGGGAATCGTGGTGGTTTACGTCTGGAATTACGCGGCGTCCTCCCGCTTCGTCTGGAACACGCCGTGATCTGGCTGCCCATCACGGTCGGTGTGCTGCTGCGGCTGATTCAGTTGTGGATGCCGATTGTCGGCGTCCACAGCTGGCGCCAGGCCGATACAGCGGCCATGGCCCGCCACTTCGCCCTGTCAGACACACCGATCTGGCTGCCCCAGATCGACTGGGCCGGCGCCGCTGAGGGCTATGTGGAATCGGAATTCCCGCTGTTTCCATTCTTGGTGAGTCGTCTCTATCAGCTGTTCGGAGTTCAGGAATGGCTGGGTCGCGGGCTTTCGCTGCTCTGCAGCGCTCTGACCATCTGGCTCGTGATCCGACTGGGACGGCGCTGGTTCGGCGCCCGAGCGGGCTGGTGGGGTGGATTGTTCTTCGCCATCGCCCCGCTCGGGGTCTATTACGGACGCACCTTTCAGGCCGAGGCCCTGCTGTTGCTCTGCGGCGCGGGCTGCCTCGAGGCTCACAGCCACTGGCGGCGCCAGGGGCCCGTCTGGGCATTGCTGCTGAGCTGGCTGTGCTTCACATGCGCAGGATTGATCAAGGTGATCCCACTGCTGTGGCTCGGACTGCCGCTGCTGATGGTGCAGCTGAATGTCAAGCCGCAGCTTGAGGCAGCCACACAGACGAACATCCTGCGACGCACCAAGGGCCTGCTGCGCTCACCCGGCTTCTGGTTGTACGTCGGCGCCAGCCTCGCCGCCATCGCGACCTGGTACGCCCATGCTTACCAACTTGGCCTGACCAGCGGCTTCAGCTTCGGGTTCTGGGGTGGCGGCAGCGATCGCAGCAGCCTCAGCCTGCTGCTGGATCCAGGCAACTGGTTCAACCTGAGCCTGCGCGTGGCGCTGCGGTTGCTGGCCATCGCCGGGGTGCCCTTCCTGTTCAGCGGCATCTGGCTGAGCTGGCGCAGCCCAGACGGACGCACGGCGATCAGCGGACTGCTGGGGGTTCTGCTCTGCACCCTGGCCACGATGCGCTCCAGCAGTGTTCACGAGTACTACCAGTTGCCACTGCTGCTGTTCGCCTGCCCCTTGATGGGACTGGGCTGGCACCGGTGGCAGCAGCGATGCCGACGCTGGCAATCATCCGCCTTGATCAGCCTCTGGCTCGCCATCAGCCTGGCGGTTCTGTCCTTTGATTACTGGGCCCTGGAACAACGCCAGGTTCAGGATTGGATGCCACTGGCCATGAGGATCCGTCAGGAACTGCCCGAGGGCAGCCGGATCGTGAGCGTCACCAGCACCGATCCAACACTGCTGAACCTGGCCAGACGACAGGGCTGGCTGATCTCCAGCAAACAACTGAATCCGGAACGCCTTCAGAGCTGGCGGGAGCAGGGAGCCAGCCACCTGGCGGGCAGTTTCCGCTGGGAGAAAATGTACCGGCCGATGTCGGAGGGCCGACAGCGTGCCCTGCGAAACCTGGCTGCCGGCAGCCAGGAAGCCTGGGTGGATGACGTCAGCCAGACCTATCTGATCCCCCTTGATGCCATCAGCGCCAGTCCCTGAAGCCGGCCCGGGATCCAGCAGAAGGGTTCCATCCCGCCTCGTGGTGATGGCGACTGGCGTGGGATTGCTGTTCTGGCTCAGCGCTGCGGCTCGCCATGGCCTCCTGCAAAGCAATGCCTATGACCTGGGTCTGTTTGATCAGTGGGCCTGGCTGATCAGCCGGGGACTGCCGCCGATCTCCTCGATGGAGCAGGTGCATGTGCTGGCGGACCACGGTGCCTGGATGCTCTACATCGCCGGTGGCGCCTACCGCCTGCTGCCATCGGTGCAGTGGTTGCTGGCCAGTCAAGCCCTAGCGCTCAGCCTGACGGCACTGCCCATCTGGTGGCTCGCCCGACAGGCGGGCCTCCCGGAACGGCGCTGCTGGTTGATCTGTGGCCTCTGGTGGCTGCAACCGGTGGTGTTCAACGCCAACCTGTTCGATTTCCACCCGGAGACCTGGGTGATGCCCGCCTTCGCCATGGCGCTCTGGGCCGAACGGGCGGAACGGCCACGCCTGTGGCTGGCACTGCTGCTGCTGATGCTCGGGGCCCGTGATGGGCTCGTGCTGATCAGCGGTGGCATGGCCCTGGACCTGGCCTGGCGCCGGCGCTGGCGCTGGGCCGGTACTGCAGCGGCCCTGTCTCTCGCCTGGTTGTTGATGTTGAGCCGTTGGCTGTACCCATGGCTGCGCGATGGAGAAGGGCCCAAAGCCGCCGGCCGGATGTTCAGCCACCTCAGCGGCAGCCCCCTCCAGATTCTCCAGAGCCTCGACTGGAGCGGAGGAAGCCAGTACCTGCTCCTGCTCTGCCTGCCCTGCATCTGGCTCTGGCGACGGCGATCGCTGCCGACGCTGCTGATCGGCATGCCCCTGGTGCTGGTCAACCTGCTGTCAGCGTCTGCGAGCTATCGCACCCTGCTGCACCACTACAGTCTTCCGCTGGCGGTGGTGGCTGTGGTCGCGGCCATCGATGCCACGGTGAGCCGGCAGCCGCACGCACCTCAGGTCGGCCGACGCCAACGCGCCTTCCTCCTGGGCTGGGTCGTGCTCTGCTGGCTGGCCCTGGCCAAGCCCTGGTTCTTCACAGGTCCTTATCTGAACCGGCTGGCCATGCTTTCCGACGTCGACGCCGCCATCAACAGGATTCCTGCTTCAGCTGAGGTGTTGACCACCAGTTACATCGTGCCCCACCTCAGCCAGCGCGAACGGGTGGCATTTCCCAAGAACAAAGCGGGAATCGCTGATTCTGAATCCACATTTGACATCATCCTGCTAAACCCGAACGACCCAGGCTGGGGCTCTTCGACCGACGCTCAGCAACAGTTGCTTGATAAGGCTTTGCTGGAGGGCTGGTCGTGTCAGCGTTGGCCTTCGGAACTCAGGCTTTGCATCACGCCCCGAGAAGGCTTCACACCACCGGGCTTGAGATAGAGATACACCGAATGAACAAAGATCCCGGAATAGAACAGCAATTCCCCCAGCTCCTGCTCACGGGTATGAAAAAACTCGAAATCGACCCCAGCCTTGGCAGCAACAACACACCAGTAGATGATCGCAGCAATCAGGAAATAACTGGCCGTGCACCAGACAGGGAGCAGGATGTCAGCCAGCGAGCGGGAACGCACCCAGCCGGAATGACGCCCCCATGCCCCAATGATCGCAAGGCAGAAGAGCACTGACATCACAACAGCCGCGATCGACCATGTGTGGTGGTGAATGAACCAAAGATTATGGATGCTGCTTTCACCCTGAACATTGACGTCACTCATGAGCTTCGGCGTTTGCCAGTTAAAGATCATCTGCCCCCAACTCATCTCTTCCATTCCAACCAAGAACAACCCTGCCGCCAGCGACGAGAGGACCCATTTCGCAGTTGAGCGTTCCCATGCCAAAGCCGTTCTCCACACAAGGAACGCCGATGCGATCAACAGAAGAAAACCAGCCCACTCAACAACACTTCCTTCAGAAATCGTACGGAGATAAGACTGGAATTCTTTTTTTGTATCCAGCACAATCACCCGATAGGCAAACAAACAAGGCGCCATCACCAGCGGAAGCATGAACACCTTCCTGAAGCGACTTGGATCAAGATTGAAATCGCGCAACCACGACGACAGGCTTCGCCGGAGCGCCGACATCAACAGAACCACCCCCAGCAATCCCTGCATGGACTGCGGCCCAGAGAACGACGACTGCCCAAGAACAACTTGAACCGCGCTGACAAGGCCAAGAACGGTCAAGACCGCACCGATCAGCCCACCGAAAACGTCAGCCCCCCGAGCCAGGACCTCCACCCTGAGCGACGACGGCACCGCTGAGTTCGACGCTGCCTGGCGAACAGACGCTCGAGAGGAGGAAACTGCCAAGCAGAGGGCCTAATCAATCGTTAAGCCGGATTTAACCATTCTTTTACCTTCCGAGTCGGCTTGCGCAGCCAGTTCCA
Organism: Synechococcus sp. KORDI-49; assembly: GCF_000737575.1. Classification (NCBI taxonomy): domain Bacteria; kingdom Bacillati; phylum Cyanobacteriota; class Cyanophyceae; order Synechococcales; family Synechococcaceae; genus Synechococcus; species Synechococcus sp. KORDI-49. Next base: position 1,299,335 of record NZ_CP006270.1, read on the forward strand.
CAGCGGCAGCACGCACGACACACCCACAAAAAAAGGCGCCTTGCGGCGCCTTTGACTTGATTTGATTTCGACCCTGACCGAATCAGAGAGCGTTGCCGCGGGGCAGAACCTCTTCAGGGAAGACGAAGTTTTCGTGCGGCTGGTCAGCCGGTGCCATCCAGGCACGCAGACCTTCATTCAGAAGGATGTTCTTGGTGTAGAAGGTCTCGAATTCGGGATCTTCTGCTGCGCGGATCTCCTGCGACACGAAGTCGTAGGCGCGCAGGTTGAGGGCGAGGCCGATGATGCCGATGGAGCTGGTCCACAGGCCCATCACAGGCACGAACAGCATGAAGAAGTGCAGCCAGCGCTTGTTGGAGAAGGCGATCCCGAAGATCTGACTCCAGAAGCGGTTGGCCGTGACCATGGAATAGGTCTCTTCTTCCTGAGTGGGCTCGAACGCCTTGAAGGTGTTGGCCTGCTCGCCGTCCTCAAACAGGGTGTTTTCCACGGTGGCGCCATGGATGGCGCAGAGCAGTGCGCCGCCGAGGATGCCGGCCACGCCCATCATGTGGAAAGGATTCAGGGTCCAGTTATGGAAGCCCTGAAGGAAGAGGAGGAAGCGGAAGATCGCCGCCACGCCGAAGCTTGGCGCGAAGAACCAGCTGCTCTGGCCGAGGGGGTACATCAGGAAGACACTGACGAACACCGCGATCGGACCGGAGAAGGCGATGGCGTTGTAGGGGCGGATGCCCACCAGACGGGCGATCTCGAACTGACGCAGCATGAAGCCGATCAGCGCGAAGGCACCGTGCAGGGCCACGAAGGCCCAGAGGCCGCCGAGCTGACACCAGCGAACGAAGTCGCCCTGGGCCTCAGGGCCCCAGAGCAGCAGCAGGCTGTGACCCATCGCATCAGCGGGGGTGGAGACAGCTGCGGTGAGGAAGTTGCAGCCTTCCAGGTACGAGGAGGCGATGCCGTGGGTGTACCAGGAGGTGACGAAGGTGGTGCCTGTCAGCCAGCCACCGATGGCCATGTAGGCCGTTGGGAAGAGGAGAATGCCGGACCAGCCGACAAAAACGAAGCGGTCGCGCTTGAGCCAGTCATCGAGGATGTCAAACCATCCCCGCTGAGGCGCGCGTCCTACAGCGATCGTCATGAGATCTGCTTCATGGAGCGTTACAAAGCGAGCCTAGGGGCTGATTCCTGAAATGGGGCGGCTCTCCGAACCAGAGCGCGAATGATGAGTAGATCTACCCAATCCGTTGCAGCACAAGGCGCCATTGGTCCGCAAAGATGGCGGTCCGTCCTGCCCGAATCCCGTGTATCTCGTTGAATTGGCTCTTCGCATGAGCCCCGTCCCCGTCTCGGTGCAGCGCAAGGAACAAGCCGATGCGGAAGCCCTCTACCAGCAGGTGCGTCAGGCCCTTGAGCAGGGTCAGCCCCGCTTGATGGAGCTCACCTGCGAGAAAGTGGAAGGGAAGAAAGTGACCGTGCTGATCAGTGAGGTTCTCGCCGTTCAGCTTTATGAGAAGGCGTCGGCCACCGGAGGCAGCAAACGGCCGGGATTTTCCGTTGATTCCTGACCCGGCGACCGCTGAACTCGTCCTCGATCAGGTCAGCTACCGCTGGCCAGGAGGACAACTCGCCCTTGACAGCTGCAATCTCACGATCCCCGGACCGGGACTGTGGATGCTGGTGGGCAGCAACGGCAGCGGCAAGAGCACATTGTTCCGACTGATCGCCGGGCTGCAGCAGCCGCAGGACGGTCGGATCATGCGACGTCGACATGCTGCCCTCGTGTTTCAGAACCCGGATCATCAATTGCTGCTGCCCAGCTGCGGCAGTGATCTGCTGCTGGGAATGCGGACCGGGGCGTCCGTCTCCGATCAGCGTCGACGAGCGGCCTCCCTGCTTCGCCTGATGGGGCTGAGCGAACTGGAGACACGCCCGATTCACACCCTCAGCGGCGGACAGAAGCAGCGCCTGGCCATCGCCGGAGCCCTTGCCAGCGATGCCGGACTGCTGTTGCTGGACGAACCGACGGCACTTCTCGACCCCGAAAGCCAGCGCACGGTGCTGACCACTGTTGAGCATCTGTGCCGATCCAGCCCCGAACCCCTGACGGCTCTGTGGATCACCCACCGCCTCGAGGAGCTGGATCATTGCGATGCGGCAGCCCGCATGGACGCAGGGCGGATCGGTCCCTGGACATCCGGCCAGGAGCTGCGCAGACGGTTGCAGGGCGGGAGGTCTGGCAGGTAAGTTCTTCTGGAGCCATTCCTCGGTAGCTCAGCGGTAGAGCGGTCGACTGTTAATCGATTGGTCGCAGGTTCGAATCCCGCCCGGGGAGCTTTGAAGCCACAGCATCTGCTGTGGCTTTTTTATTGACAATCAGAGAAATTTCGTGACGCGGGGTTGCCCGAACCGGAAGACTTCCTGAATAGACCGGAACCGAAAAATGCGCCGTATAGCCCTGGAAAGCCAGTAGAGGCGAAGAGTTTCAGGATTTCATCGCGATCTTCCACCGAAGCTCAAAATCTGCACACACCTCAAAACCTTGAGAGAATCGGCGCAGCGTTGATCCAGACGACCCACGCTCGACCAGTTCCTCCGTCCGCCGCCGCCGAATCGATGAAGCCCTGCATCCTGCTGATCGAAGACGACCGCGACATGCGTGATCTGGTCAGCGGCCATCTGGAACACAGCGGCTTTGATGTGCAGCGGGCCGACGATGGCATCAAAGGCCAGGCCCTTGCCCTTCAGTACACCCCGGATCTGATCCTTCTGGATCTGATGCTCCCCAAAGTGGACGGTCTGACGCTCTGCCAGAGATTGCGTCGGGACGATCGAACCGCCGGTATCCCGATCCTGATGCTCACCGCCCTGGGCGGCACCAAGGACAAGGTCAGCGGTTTCAACTCGGGTGCTGACGACTACCTGACCAAGCCGTTCGACCTCGAAGAACTGCAAGCACGCGTCAAAGCGCTGCTTCGCCGCAGCGACAGGGCACCGGTGGGCTCTGGCAACCACCACGAAATTCTCAGTTACGGCCCCCTGACCCTGGTGCCCGAGCGCTTCGAAGCGATCTGGTTCGACAGCCCGGTGCGTCTCACCCACCTCGAATTCGAACTGCTCCACTGCCTGCTTCAGCGGCATGGTCAGACCGTTGCTCCCTCCCTGATCCTCAAGGAGGTCTGGGGCTACGAGCCGGATGACGACATCGAAACCATCCGCGTGCACGTGCGTCATCTGCGCACCAAGCTCGAGCCCGACCCCCGCAAGCCCCGGTTCATCAAAACCGTTTATGGGGCCGGGTATTGCCTGGAGCTTCCCACCGGTGGCCAGCTGGATGGGCTCCAGGATGTGATTTCAATGGCTCGCGAGGATCGCAAGAAGGAAAGCGATCGGGCCAGCGCCTGAGTCAGCCCGGAGGCCGTGGTCCCCGCTGGACGAGATCCAGCAGGGCCACCTCCCATGCGAGCCGTGGCTGAACGAACGACAGCAGCTGCCGCCGCAGTCGCTCCAGTCGCTCGAGTGACTCGGCACCACGGCCGTCGCGCCAGAGACGCTGCTGCCACCAGTTGATCAGCCAGAGCTGCTGTTCACCATCCAGAGCTTCTGAGAGATCCCTCGCCAGGGCCAAGGCATCCATGGCTTGATCGGGCGGGTTCTGCAACCGTTGTCGCAGCTCATCCGGAAGCGCTTGCCAGTGCCGACGATGCTCAAGCAGGGCTCCGGGAGACCCTGCCGCCATCGCCGTAATTTCCGGCGGATCATCCGCCACGGCATCACAGCGCAGGAGAACCTGATCCAATGCCTCCGAATCGAGGCGCAGAAACCGGATCAGCTGACAGCGTGAGCGGATGGTGCTCAGCAGCCGCTCCGGACTTGCCGACAAGAGGATCATCAGGCCGTGGCCAGGTTCCTCCAGCGTCTTGAGCAGGGCGTTCGCGGCGGATTCGGCCATGGCCTCCGCCGTTTCGATCACCACCATGCCCCGGCTGGCCTCCACCGGCTGACGAGCCAGGAAGCGGCTGACTCCACGGATCTGCTCCAGACGCAACTGCGGCGGTGTCCGGCGGCCGATTCCTGCCTCCTCAGCCTCCGCCCGGGTGAGCAGACGTCCCTGGTGCTGGAAGGTGGGCTCCACCCAGAGAAGATCGGGATGGTTGCGCTCCTCCAGTCGGCGGCGCTGGCGAGGACTGGAGCCCGTTTCCGAAAGCATCCCCTCCAGGAATCGCAGGGCCGCCAGGCGACGCCCCACCCCATCGGGGCCTGCGAACAGGTATGCCGGCGCCAACCGCTGCTGAGCCAGGGCTGACGCGAGCAGGTTGACGGCCAAGGGCTGTCCGATCAGATCCTGGAACAACCCGTTCACCCGAACCGGTCCTGCAACAGCTGTTCCAGGGAACGGCTGACCTGCTCCACCGTTCCGTCGGCTGCCACCGCACTCCAGCCGCGCTGCCGGGCCACCGCAGCGAATCCATCGGCGACTCTGCCCAGAAACGCCTGGCCTTCCGCTTCGATCCGGTCCTGCCTGGATCCCTCCCGTCGTTGGATGCTCTGCGCCAGAGGAAGCGATAACCAGAGCGTGAGATCCGGCTGCAGGCCGGTGGTGGCGATCGCCTCTAGTTGCTCGATCAACCGGCGATCCAGGCCGCGGCCGTAACCCTGATAGGCCATGGTCGAGCCGCTGAAGCGATCGCTGAGCACCCAGTCCCCCCGCTCGAGGGCAGGTCGGATCAGAGTCTCGACATGCTGGGCACGATCGGCCGCATAAAGCAGCAGTTCCGCTGTCGGAGCCGGAGCCCGCTCCCTGGAGGTCTGCAGCAGCAGCTCCCGCACCGCCCGGCCCAGCTCGGTTCCACCCGGCTCGCGGGTGCCGATCAGTCGGGCGCCGGGTGGCATCAGCCCGCTGGCCGGCAACCACTGCGACAGATGTTGCATCTGCGTTGATTTCCCGCAGCCATCCAGGCCGTCGAGGACGATGAAACGCCCCCGCATCACGGACGCAGCGCCAGAGCGTTGACCACAACCGTGACGGAACTCAGGGCCATCAGCAACGCCGCCAGCGGAGGGGAGAGCAGCAGGCCGTGACTGGGAAGCAGAGCCCCGGCCGCGATCGGCAGAGCGATCAGGTTGTATCCGAAGGCCCAGGTCAGGTTCTGACGCACCTTCGCCAGGGTGCGTCGTGCCAGACGCAGTGCTTCCGGCAGATTGTCGAGCCGATCTCCGAGCAGCACCAGATCGGCCGTGTCCTGAGCGATCTGGGTGCCGGTGCCGATCGCGATGCCGAGATCCGCAGCCGCCAGGGCCGGCGCGTCATTGATGCCATCTCCCACCATCGCCACCTGCCGCTGACGCCCCAGCTGCTCCAGTCGCGCCAGCTTCTGCTCCGGACGCATCTGCCAACCCAGCTCACTCTCCGCAAAACCGAGTTGCTGGCCCAGACGCCGGACGGCGACTTCCCGATCCCCGCTGAACATCGCCAACTGAAGGCCCTGCTTCCTGAGCTGCTGCAGCGCAGTGAGCACATCGGAACGCAGCTGATCCTCGATCTGCACCAGGCCGAGCAGTCGGTCGGCCTCGGCCACGGCCACGAGGGTTCCCTCGGTCTTGGCCTGCCAGGTCGTGAACGCCTCACCCCAGGAGAGTCCCGTTCCCTGCAGCCATTCGGGTTTGCCGACCCGCACCTCCGTACCGCAGGCTTCAAGCCGGCCGATCAGGCCTTCGCCGGTGACATTGCGCACCTGCGACACGGGCAGGAGGGGGATCTCCCGGCGCTGAGCCTCCTGCAGAAGCGCATGGGCCAACGGATGACGACTGGTCTGCTCGAGACTCGCGGCCAGCTGAAGCAGCCGCTCGGGATCGTCCGCCCGGATGGCCGTCACCAGGGGGCGTCCAAGGGTGAGGGTGCCGGTTTTGTCGAACACCACCTGGTCCAGGCCAGCTGCCGTCTCGAGCACATCGCCGCCTCGGAACAGCCAACCCCGCCGGGCCGCCAGACCCGTGGCCACCGTGATCACAGTCGGTGTCGCCAGTCCGAGAGCACAGGGGCAGGCCACCACCAACACGGCGATCGCCAGTTGCAGCGCCAGACCGATCGGAGTCTCGGCACCGCTGCCGAGACCGGCATGGTGCATGGGATGCGCCATCATCCCCGGCGCGGAAGCCTCCAGCACCTGTGGCCAGAGGTCGGCACCGATCAGCCACCAGAACAGGAAGGCGGACAGGGCGAGACCGATGACGAAGTAACAAAAACGACCGGCGACCCTGTCCGCCAGACCCTGGATGGGGGCACGTCGTGCCTGGGCCTGCTCCACCAGCTGGATGATCCGGGCAAGAGCCGTCTCCGAACCCACCCGCTGCACCTCCATGGCCAGAGGTGCCTCGAGATTCAGGCTGCCGGAGGCGAGCTCCGTGCCCGGTTCCGCCTCCAGCGGCAGCGGTTCGCCGGTGAGGCTGGACACGTCCACTGCCGAGTGGCCCTGCATCACAACGCCATCGACAGGCACCCGGTCCCCCGGCAGCAACTGCACCCGTTCACCGGGGCGCAAGGCCCCGACACGCACCTCGCGGATGGCGCCATCGTCCAGCAGCAGCCGTGCCGTTTCAGGCTGAAGTTGCGCCAGTTGCTTCAACGCCTGACCGGTGCGGTAGCGGGCACGCTCCTCAAGGAAGCGACCCAGCAGCACGAAGCCCAGCAGCATCACAGGCTCATTGAAGAAGCAGGGCCAGCCCACCTGCGGCCAGAACAGAGCCACGATGCTGGCCAGATAGGCACTGCCGACCCCCAGACCCACAAGGGTGTCCATGCTTGGGGCTCCGGAACGGGCCGCCAGCACGCCACCGACCAGGATGGGGCGACCCGGCCCGATCAGGGAAACCGTCGCCAGGGCGGCATGGAACGGCAGGCTGCCGATCACCGGCAGCGAGAGTCGGCCGGCCTCACTCAGGTGGCCAAGCACCGAGAGAAGCAGCAGCAGCAGAGCCACCATCAGCTGCCGCCACTGACGCCACCAGCTCTGACCTGCAGAGTCGTCAGAACCAGGCGTTTCAAGAGGCTGGTTGAGAGAGCGTTCCCTCGCCGGGAAACCCCGATCGGCCAGAGCCTGAAGCACCGCCTCGACACTGCCCTCAGACTCCGCCAGGTCAAGCCAGGCGGCGCGGCTCACAAGGTTCACATCCGCCCGCTGCACTCCAGGCTGATCCAGAAGCGTGCGCTCCACCGAACGCACGCATCCACCGCATTTCATCCCCTCCACGTCGAGAACGACGGTCTGATGTGCTGTACCCACAGTCAGTCGATCGTTACGTCAACGCTAAGTCCGTCACGGGCGAGGTCAGGATGGACGCCATCCGCTGGTGCACCGTGCCCCGCAGCAACCGCAACGACAACTTCATCGACAAGAGCTTCACGGTGATGGCGGACCTGATCGTCAAGCTGCTGCCGATCAACCCCAGGTCCAAGGAGGCTTACGTCTACTACCGGGACGGACTGTCGGCTCAGAACGATGGTGATTACGCCGAGGCTCTCGAGAACTACGAGGAGAGCCTGAAGCTGGAGGAGAACCCCACCGACCGGGGAGAGACCCTCAAGAACATGGCGATCATCTACATGTCCAACGGTGAGGAGGAACGGGCGATCGACACGTACCGCCAGGCCCTCAGTGAGAACCCGAAGCAGCCGTCCTGCCTGAAGAACATGGGCCTGATCTACGAGAAGCGCGGCCGCATCGCCGAGGAGGACGGCCGCAGAGACGAGGCCGACCGCTGGTTTGATGAAGCGGCTGATGTCTGGACCCAGGCGGTGCGCCTGAATCCCGGTGGCTACCTGGACATCGAGAACTGGCTGAAATCCACCGGCCGCAGCAATGTGGATGTCTATTTCTGAGGCGGCGCCTCATCCGATTGCACGGCGTCACCCAGAGCCAGCACCAGCGCTTCGGTGACGCCCTCGGCCTCGAGCAGAGCCAGATCAAGACCCGCCGCGAGGCCGCCAAGGCCGCTGCCCTTCGGCACCACCGCGCGCCGGAAACCGAGACGAGCCGCCTCCTGGAGGCGCAGCTCCAGCTGACCGACAGGCCTGAGCTGGCCCCCGAGGCCGAGTTCCCCGATCAGCACCGTGCCGGCCGGCAGGGTCAGATCCCGGAAACTGGCCACAACGGCCGCGGCCACACCGAGATCCGCCGCCGGCTCCTCCACATCCAAGCCGCCCGCCACGGCCAGATAGCAGTCGAAGCGCGACAGCGGCAGGCCCATGTGCTTCTCAAGCACAGCCAGGATCTGGTGGAGGCGGTTGGTTCCGATGCCTGTGGCGGTGCGACGCGGACTGGCATAGCTGGTGACGTTCACCAGGGCCTGCAGATCGACCACCAGAGAGCGGGTGCCTTCGCAGGCCACGATCGTCGCCACGCCTGACGCGCGGGCATCACTCAGAAACAACTCGCTGGGGTTGCCCACCTCCGCCAGTCCCTGAGCCTGCATCTCGAACAGTCCCAGTTCATGGGTGGCCCCGAAGCGGTTCTTCACCGCACGCAGCAGCCGATGACTGGCGAAGCGATCCCCCTCGAAGGTGAGCACGGCATCCACCAGATGCTCCAGCACCTTCGGGCCCGCCAGCATCCCCTCCTTGGTCACATGACCCACCAGCAGAAGCGCCGTGGTCTGGCGTTTGGCAAGCCGCTGCAGTGCCGCGGCGCACTCACGCACCTGACCCACCGAGCCCGGAGCACTGCTGAGATCGGCGTCATGCAGAGCCTGGATGCTGTCGATGATCGCCACCTTCGGCTGCAGTGCCTCCAGCTCCTGAAGAACCAGATCCAGATCGGTCTCCGCCAGCAGCTGCAGATCGGAGGCACCACCGGCCAGTCGCTGCCAGCGCAGCTTCACCTGCTGAGCTGACTCCTCGGCACTCACGTAGAGAACGGAGCTGTGGGCGGCCATCGCCGACGCGCTCTGAAGCAGCAGGGTGCTCTTGCCGATGCCGGGATCTCCACCCACGAGCACGAGAGAGCCGGGCACAAGGCCGCCTCCGAGCACCCGGTCGAATTCGAGAGATCCCGTGGCGAGCCGTTGCAGAGGCTGGTCGTCGAGACTGGCCATGGCGGTTGAGCGCCGCGCTGCCGGTGCCTGCTTCGGATCGGGACCCTGACGGCGGCGGCGGCCATCGCCGCTGGGCTGGTTCTGCTCCACCAGGGTGTTCCAGCTGCCGCACTCCGGGCAGCGCCCGAAGAACTGACGCGCCTTGGCGCCACAGGCCTGACAGACGTAGATCGAGCTGGATCGGGGCACTGAGAACTATGAAGAAAGTTGCTGTTGGGTGAACAGATTGGGGGTGTGCCCTTTTATCTGTGTCCAGAAGCACTAAGCGCCCCTGGCGTTATGACGACCACGGCCCCCACCAAGGAAACAATCCTCGTGGTCGACGACGAGGCTTCCATCCGCAGGATTCTGGAAACCCGTCTGTCGATGATCGGGTACAACGTCGTCACAGCCTGTGACGGCACCGAAGCTCTCGAACTGTTCCACAACTGCATCCCCGACCTGGTGGTGCTCGACGTGATGATGCCGAAGCTGGACGGCTACGGCGTCTGCCAGGAGCTGCGCAAGGAATCGGATGTGCCCATCGTGATGCTGACGGCCCTGGGTGATGTGGCCGACCGCATCACCGGCCTTGAGCTGGGAGCCGATGACTACGTGGTGAAGCCATTCAGCCCCAAGGAGCTGGAGGCTCGCATCCGCTGCGTGCTGCGCCGGGTTGAAAAGGAGCAGGTGGCGGGCATTCCCAACTCGGGCGTGATCCAGGTGGCTGATCTGCGCATCGACACCAACAAGCGGCAGGTGTTCCGCGGGGACGAGCGGATCCGCCTCACCGGCATGGAGTTCAGCCTGCTGGAACTGCTGGTGAGCCGGTCCGGCGAACCCTTCAACCGCGGCGAGATCCTCAAGGAAGTGTGGGGATACACCCCGGAGCGGCATGTGGACACCCGGGTGGTGGATGTTCATATCTCCCGGCTGCGTTCCAAACTGGAAGACGATCCCGCCAATCCCGAGCTGATCCTCACAGCTCGGGGAACCGGGTATCTGTTCCAACGCATCATCGACTCCGTTGGCTCCGAAGGGTCCTGATTCCTCCCCGGCCGAAGGGCCCAGGAGTAAGAACAGCCGGCCGCGGGCAATCCGCCGTCTGGTGATCTGGTACCGGCGCAATGCCGCCGTTACCACGCTTGTGGACGGAGCCACCAGCTCCGCCAGCGCTGCCGGCAACGTCGCCGGAACGGTGGCCAGCAGCGTTCTGCAACCTCTGGTGTTCGATCCGCTGAGACGCCTGCAGGGGGGTGACGACACCGCGGAGATCGAAGACCGCGACCGGCTCTGGGTCGCCGTTGACGGCATGGGGGGAGACCACGCTCCGGGGCCGATCCTGGAAGGCTGTCTTCAGGCCATCGAACGCCTCCCCCTGCGCATCCGCTTCATCGGTGAAACCGACCGGGTGCTGGCAGCGGCGGCGGCCCTGCAACTGGGAGACCAGGTGAATGCCGCCGTCAGCGCCGGCCATCTGGATCTGGTGGCCAGCGGCCCCTCGATCGAGATGGGGGAAGAGGCCACAGCGGTGCGTCGCAAGCGCGACGCCAGCATCAATGTGGCGATGGATCTGGTGAAGCGCGGAGAGGCGCTGGCGGTGTACTCCGCTGGCAACTCCGGAGCAGTGATGGCATCAGCGATCTTCCGGCTGGGGCGGCTCAAGGGGATCGATCGGCCCGCCATCGGTGCGCTGTTTCCCACCAAGGACCCCGGACAACCGGTGCTGGTGCTGGACGTGGGGGCCAACATGGACTGCAAGCCTGCCTATCTGCACCAGTTCGCCCTGCTCGGCAACATCTACAGCCGTGATGTGCTCCAGGTGGAGCGCCCCCGCATCGGACTTCTGAACATCGGGGAGGAGGAGTGCAAGGGCAACGAACTGGCTCAGCGCACCCATGAGCTGCTGCGCAAGGAGACGCGCCTGCACTTCGCCGGCAACTGCGAGGGCCGCGATGTGCTCTCCGGCGCCTTCGATGTGGTGGTCTGCGACGGCTTCACCGGCAACGTGCTGCTCAAGTTCCTTGAATCGGTCGGAAGCGTCCTGCTCGGGGTCCTGCGGGCAGAGCTGCCCCGCGGCCGGAGGGGCAAGGTGGGCTCCGCCTTTCTGCGCAGCAATCTCAAGCGGATCAAGAAGCGTCTTGACCATGCCGAGCACGGCGGTGCCCTGCTGCTGGGCGTCAACGGCATCTGTGTGATCGGCCATGGCAGCAGCAAAGCCCTTTCGGTGGTCAGTGCCCTGCGCCTCGCCCATTCCGCTGCGAGTCACGGTGTGATGGACGATCTGGCACAGCTCGAGAGCCGCGTTCGGCCGAAGGTCGGGGGCAGCGCGAAGTGACTGTGATTGACTGACGCCACTTCCGGGATCAACCGCCTTGGTCGAGCTGCCCCACAGGTCAGGTGGTGTGCTGCTGAGGGGTTGCGGCAGCGCCGCGCCAGCCCGATCGATCAGCAATGAGGACCTCGGGCAACGGGTGGAGACCAGCGACAGCTGGATCAAAAGCCGCACGGGCATTGCTGCGCGACGGGTGGTGGGAGCTGATGAATCCCTGTCTCAGCTGAGCTGTGACGCCGCCCGAGCGGCGCTCGACATGGCCGGCTGGGACGCCAACAGCCTCGATCTGATCCTGCTGGCCACCTCCACTCCGGACGATCTGTTCGGCTCTGCCCCTCGCCTGCAGGCGCTGCTCGGAGCGCAGCGGGCCGTGGCCTTCGATCTCACGGCCGCCTGCAGCGGTTTCCTGTTCGCGCTGATCACCGCGGCCCAGTACCTGCGCACGGGAGCGATGCGCCGGATTCTGGTGGTCGGAGCCGATCAGCTCAGCCGCTGGGTGGACTGGGACGACCGCCGCTCCTGCGTGCTGTTCGGCGATGCCGCCGGTGCCCTTGTACTGGAGGGCAGTGACAACGATCAGGACGACCTCGGCGGCTTTCTGCTGCGTTCCGACGGCAGCCGTGGAGAGGTGCTGCAGCTGCCGCAGGTGGAGGACCGCGCACCGCTGGTGGGGCAGGTCAGCCATCAGCGCGGGGGCTTCCAGCCGATCCGGATGAACGGGCAGGAGGTGTACAAGTTCGCCGTTCGGGAGGTGCCTGCGATCCTTGACAACCTGCTCGCGCAGACGGGGACAGCCGCCGACCAGCTGGACTGGCTTTTGCTGCACCAGGCCAATCAGCGCATCCTCGACGCGGTCGCCGAACGCTTCGCGATTCCCTCGGAGAGGGTGCTGAGCAACCTGGCGTCCTATGGCAACACCTCGGCGGCGACGATTCCACTGATGCTTGATGAAGCGGTGCGTGACGGCCGGATCCAGCCAGGGCACAGCATCGCCAGCAGTGGCTTCGGCGCCGGCCTGAGCTGGGGGGCTGCGCTGCTGCGCTGGAGCGGGCCCGCCTAATCTCCGCCTCGTCTTGCACTCGAACGATGGCGATTGCCTGGGTCTTCCCTGGACAGGGATCGCAGAAGCTGGGCATGGCGGACCCGCTGATGACCCTTCGCGGTGCCGAGGAGCGCTTCGCGATGGCCTCTGAGGTGCTCGGCCGTGACCTGCTGGCGATCTGCCGAGGGGAGGGGGAATCGAACGATGGTCCAACCGATCTGAACGACACCCGCAACACTCAGCCGGCGCTGTTCGTCGTGGAGTCGCTGCTGGTGGATGAGCTGATCCGTCAGGGCCGGGAAGCCTCTCTGGTGGCAGGGCACAGCCTTGGGGAACTGGTGGCGCTGTATGCCGCTGGGGTCTTCGATCTCGAAACAGGCCTGACGCTGATGAAGCGCCGGTCCGAATCGATGGCCGCAGCTGGTGGTGGAGCGATGACCGCTGTGATCGGCTTCGACCGTGGCCAGCTGGAGGATCTGGTGGCCGGCACGGAAGGGGCCTTCATCGCCAATGACAACAGCAGTGCCCAGGTGGTGCTCTCAGGGCAGCCCGAGGCGGTGCAGGCAGTCACGGAAGCCCTGACCTGCAAACGGGCGATCCCCCTCGCCGTCTCCGGGGCGTTCCACACACCGTTCATGGCTGAGGCCGCTGCAGGATTTGCCGCAGAGCTGGAAGCGACCCCGTTCCGCGATGCCCGCACCCCGGTGCTGAGCAACAGCGACCCCATCCCCACCCAGAAGGGGGACCTGCTGAAGACCCGCCTCATGCAGCAGATGACCACCGGTGTTCGCTGGCGGGAAACGATGACTGAAATGGGGAATCAAGGCATCGACACCGTCGTGGAGATCGGCCCGGGCAATGTGCTCAGCGGGTTGGCCAAGCGCTCCATGGATGGGGTGACCCTCTCCCAGATCGCCGGCGCGGGTGATCTCGGACTGTGAATTCCGACAATCCCGCACCGATCGTTCTGGCGCCGAAGCCGAGCCTGACCTACAGGCTGGTCAGCAATCTGCTGGTGTTCCCGGTGTTCCGAGGCCTGTTTCGTGGGTCGACCGAGGGCAATGAGCGGGTTCCAGCCCAAGGCCCCCTGGTGGTGGTGGCGAATCACGGCTCCCACCTCGACCCGCCGCTGCTCGGCCACGCCCTCGGAAGGCCAGTGGCCTTCATGGCCAAGGCGGAACTGTTCGAAGTGCCTCTGCTCGGCCCGCTGATCCGAGCCTGCGGCGCCTACCCCGTGCGCCGGGGGGCGAGTGATCGCGAAGCGATCCGCACCGCGACAGCACGTCTGCAGGAGGGCTGGGCCACCGGGGTGTTCCTCGACGGCACCCGCCAACCGGATGGGCGGGTCAACCAGCCTCTAGCTGGTGCTGCCCTGCTCTCGGCCCGCAGTGGGGCGCCGCTGCTGCCTGTGGCCATCGTGAACAGCCATCGAGCCTTGGGAACCGGTCGAACCTGGCCCCGGCTGGTGCCGATCCAGTTGCGCATCGGAGATCTCGTGCCGCCCCCCACTGGCCGTCGCCGGGCTGATCTGGATGCCACCACCGCCGAACTGCAGCGACGGATCAACGCACTGCTGGATCAGGCAGGGCCGCGTCCCTGAGATCGCGTCCCGTGGCAACCCAGGCAAGCGCCCGCAGCCAGTCGCTGAAGCGCTTGAGAGCCCCCTCCTCCAGGCAGTCCGGCTGGCATGAGACCGGGACACCGGTCAGGTGAATGCCGCGGCTGCCGGCGACAACCTGTCCGATCGCCATGGAGCGCGGCAGATGGTCCTCACTGGTGACCATCAGCACGTGTCGCACGCCGCGGGTCTGCAGTTCATCCACAACGGAGGTGAAATTTCCGAGGGTGTCGCGGGCCCGGTAGTCGAGCTGAACCCGCTCCGGCGCAAGCCCCTCCTGCTGCATCACCCAACTGGCGTATTCAGGATTGCTGCCGCCACTCACCAGAAGCGGCAGATCGAGTTCGCGGGCGAGTCTTGCTCCGACCCGCTCGCGATCCACATCCCCCCCGAGCACCATCACCAGCTGGGGTGGGCTGCGATCCAGGAACGCCCGCCGGAAGGGGGCCAGCGGTCCGGTGCTGACCAGCCAGACGGCCACGCCGCAACCGAGCAGAAGTCCAGCCCGCAGCCCCGCCATCAGACCGGCCCCACAGGGGAGGTGGGATACAGGGGCAGCACTGGCTGCCAGGGTGCGGCCGTTTCCAGGCTGTGGGCCTGCCCCAGCAATGCGAGCAGACGCTCCACGTCGGCGGCAACGTCCTCCTCAGCCGCGAGAACCGGTTCCACCCGCTGCCCAGGGGGCAGCAGATGGGGAGCACGGATCTCCTCGATGCGGCCATCCACACGCTGGTAACAGCCCGCGACCCAGCCCCGCCGGGGCAGCTCCCGCTGAATCCAGAACGGTGACCGTCGCTGCTCCGGCGGCAGTTGCTCCACCAGTCGCGCGGCCATCAGGGCATAGCTGCTCACGCCGATCAGACGACAGTTCAGCTGCTGAGCCAGGGTGCGGGCCATCACCACGGAAAGACGGGTTCCGGTGAAGCCGCCCGGACCGGTAGCCACCGCGAGACCCTCGAGATCGGACCATCGCTCCTGCGGCAGCAGCGCAGCCACCCGGCCGATCAGCGTGTTGGAGAGGGCACGACCGTCGTCGAACACCGCCACCCGTGGCCCTTCCTGCGGCAACAGGGGGTCCTGCACCGCCACCCCGAAGGTCTCCGAAGAGCTGTGCAGCGCCATCAGCAGAGGACGACTCATGTGGGTACCGCATGACCGGGTCGCAACCGAACCCATCGCCCAGGGTCCGCATCGAAGCTCTCACAGGAGCGCACATCCCACTCGACACCGCTGCCGCCGTCCTTGAGGTCAAGGACCGACACATGAATCCGGGGACCTCGGGGTTCGAAATCCGGCGCCGTGGTCAGATGCGCCGCACCGTGCTGACGTTCGACCGCGTGATAGGCCTGGCAACGGTCGACCCAGCGGCAATCCACGCAGATGCACATGCCTTCCGGGATCTCCTCGGACGCCATTCTGAAACGGCTGGCACCGCAGCGGTGGCCGCTGCAGCCGCATCGCCTGCCGAATGGCACCGCCCTGGTGGGCGGTGCCATTCGGGATGCACTTCTGGGCCGGATGCGGGATCAGCCTGATCTGGATCTCGTCGTGCCCGGCGATGCTCTGATCCGAACGCGGGAGCTGGCCAGGGAGCTCGGGGGCACCTGCGTCGTGCTGGATGCCGAACGGGACATGGCCCGGCTGGTGCTGGGGGCATGGACGATCGATCTCGCCCGTCAGGAGGGATCAACGCTCACGGAGGACCTGCAGCGCCGCGACTACCGCATCAATGCCATGGCGCTTCCCCTGAACCCACCAGGGGACCTGCTGGATCCCACCGGTGGCTGCCGCGATCTGGAGGCGGGTCTGCTGACAGCTGTGCGGGAGCGAAATCTCATCGATGATCCGCTGCGATTGCTGCGGGGTCTGCGGTTGATGGCGGAGATCCCCCTGACCCTGGAGGACCGCACGGCCTCCTGGATTCACTGCCACCGCGGGCGACTGGCGGACGCTGCACCGGAGCGGATCCTGGCGGAGCTGCAGCGCCTGGTCGCCGGACCCCACGCCGATGCCGCCCTCGACTGCCTGCAGAGGCTGAAACTGCTGGCTCCCTGGAGTGATGCCAGCTGCTCAGCGCCACCGGTCCCGGATCCGAAGGCGGCTGCGGAGATGACGATCGTGGAACGTCAGACCGCTCTCTCCCTGGCAAGGCTGACAGCGCTGATCGGCGATCCGGGCCTGGAGCAGCTGCGGGCCAGCCGCCTGCTGCGCCAGCGCTGCAGGAACCTGCGGCGCTGGAGCATCCACCTGAAGGACCAGAGCGATGAGCTCTCGACCCTGTCCGAGCAGAACCGCCTGCAGCTCCACCGGGACCTGGAAGCCGACCTGCCGGCCCTGATCCTGCAGCTGCCCCATCAGCTGCGCGGCCCTTGGCTCGAACGCTGGCGCGACCAGGACGATCCCCTCTTCCACCCGGCCGCTCCCCTCGACGGCACCGTGCTGCAGCAGGAGCTGGGGATCACTCCCGGCCCAGAGCTGGGACGGCTTCTCGAGCATCTGCGCCATGAACGGGCCTTCGGACGGATCACCGGGCGGACCGCCGCTCTGGAAGAAGCCAACCGCTGGCAGTCCCATCAAGGCGGTGCTTTGTGATTAACTCTCTAGGTGTCAACGATGACGGTCAGACACCGAAAGATCGCACTCACCTTCCTTCATGAGCATCCGCCTGTACATCGGCAACCTGCCGCAGACCTTTGAAGAGCAGGAGCTGGATGCTCTTCTCAAGAGCGTGGGGGAGGGGATCCGGTTCAAAGCAGTGCTGGATCGTGAAACGGGAAGCTGCCGCGGATTCGGCTTCGCGAACCTCGACGATCCGAAGCTCGCTGATGCTGTGATCGAACAACTCAACGGCAAGGATTTCGGTGGCAGCGCTCTTCGGGTTGAGCGTTCCGAGCGCCGGGAAAGCAATACCGGTGGCAACAGGCGTCGTAACGATTCCGGTGGAATCGGCGGCAACGGCCAGCCCCAGGTCGCCCGCAAGGCCGTGAACAAGGTGGTTCACAGCGATGCCCCCGGCGAAGCAGCTCCCGATCCCCGCTGGGCCGGTGAGCTGTCGAAGCTCAAGGATCTGCTGGCTGATCAGAAGACCGCGGTCTGATCGACAAGCAGGATCACAACAGTCTTCGCAGCCCCGGGGTGAATCACTCCGGGGCCTTTTTGTTGACCTTCGATTCAGCGGGCCTGAGCCAGCACGAACGATCGCGGCAGATCAAGCAGTTTGCTGACCTTGCCCACGTAAGCGCGGTTGTTGAACACGTCGTAATCGATGCGCTCGATGGCATCCAGGATGCCCCTGTAGAGCCTGAGCGACGTCCAGACGGGCCAGCGGGCATCTCTGGACAGCCAGCGCACACCTGATTCGGAACGGGCGAACCAGTCACGGGCGCGGGCCAGCTGAAAGCCCATCAGCTCGCGCCAGGCATTGTTGAGGCGTCCCGCCATCAGGTCGTCCTCGGTGTAACCGAAACGGTCAAGGTCCTCCTGCGGCAGATAGATGCGACCCCTCCCGCGATCTTCCCCCACATCCCTGAGGATGTTGGTGAGCTGATTGGCAATGCCGAGGGCCACTGCTGCATCGGAAGTGTCCGGGCGATCGCTCCAGGGGGCCGAGGTGTACGCCACATCAACGCCCATCACCCCCTGGGTCATCAACCCGACGGTGCCGGCGACCCGATAGCAGTAGAGCTTGAGGTCCTCGAAGCGGGGATAGCGGGTCCAGGTGAGATCCATCCGCTGCCCCTCGATCATGTCCAGATAGGGCTGGATGTCCTGAGGAAAGCGTTCGAGGGTGTCGCACATCACGGCATCGAGATCATCCCGGATCTCCCCGTTGAACATGGCGCGGGTCCTCTCCTCCCACCGATCCAGGCGCTCAGCCAGTTCCTCCACGGGACGGGACTGGGCTTCAGGGCTGTCCATCAGCTCGTCCGTGCGGCGACACCACACGTAGATCGCCCAGATGGCGCGCCGTTTCTCCGGCGGAAGAAGCAGGGTGCCGATGTAGAAGGTCTTCGCCCACTCGGCCGTCTCCAGACGACAGGCCTCGAAGGCTGCGTCGAGGTCCGGAGCTGCGAGGGGCATGACTCAGGCCGCGACCGGCTCGCTGACAGAGGTTGATGATGCCAGCTGATCCTGCTTGCGGTCCACAGCACCGGCACAGAGCTTGCCGCTGAGCACCGCCCCCTCCATCGATGCCAGGTAGCGCTGCATCGTGTAATCGCCAGCCAGGAAGAAGTTCCTGATCGGGGTGGTCTGGTCCGGACGCAGCTGCTGGCAGCCCGGAGTTGTCTTGTACACCGACAGCGGTGTCTTCACGACCTTGGACTTGCGCAGCGTGGCGGGGTTGTCGCCCCCGAAATGCATCGGGAAGAGCTTCTGAAGCTCGCCCATGGTCGCTTCGATGATCTCCTCGTCAGGCCGGCCGATCCAGTCCTTCGCAGGAGCGAACACCAGCTCCAGCATGGACTGATCAGGATCTTCGTACTCCTTGCAGGTGATGCTCATGTCGGCGTAGACGCTGAGCAGAGGCGAGCGGCTGAACAGCAGGTGGTCGATGTCGGTGAGCTTGCGATCGAACCAGAGATGCAGGTTGATGACGGGGACACCGCGAAGGCCATCAAGCTTCTGGAAGACCTCCATCTGCCTCCAGGGCTCCGGCAGCAGCAGCTTGAAGGGATCAACCGGCAGGGCGCTCACATAGGCATCAGCCGTGAGATCGAAACTGTCCTTGCCCTTCACGCCGCCGATGTGGAAGGCCGCCACGGAGCCGTCGTCATTGAGCTTGATCTCCCGCAGCGGACTGTCGAGGTGCACCTCACCCCCGAGGTTCTCGACGTAATCGACCACCGGCTGGCACAGACGCTCCGGCGGAGCACCATCCAGAAACGCCATCTGCGAGCCGTTCTTCTCCTGCAGGAACCGGTTCAGGGCCGTGAGCACCACGGTGGCGGAGATTTCATCGGGATCGATGAAATTCAGCGCCTTGCTCATGGCGATGAACACCTCATCGTTCACCCGTTCAGGGATGTTGTGGATCTTCAGCCACTCGGTCCAGGAGTACTTGTCGCACTCCTCGACATAGCCCTGGCCCCGCAGCATGGCCGGCACCAGACCCAGGCCGAAGCTGATCTTCTCCGGCCAGGTGAGCATGTCGTTGTTGCCGAGGATGGCGGCAACACCATTGACCGGGGCCGGCAGATCGGGAAAGTCGAATCGGCTGTAGGTCCCGGGCTCTTCGGGCTGATTGAAGATCATCGAGTGGCTCTTCCACTGCAGCCGGTCTTCGATGTTCAGCTCCTTGAACAGCTGCAGCATGTTCGGGTAGGCGCCGAAGAAGATGTGAAGGCCGGTCTCGTACCAGTCACCGTCCTCGTCCTTCCAGGCCGCCACCTTGCCACCGAGCACATCGCGGGCCTCGACCACGATCGGGGTATGGCCAGCATCTGCCAGATATTTGGCGCAGGACAGACCCGCAAGACCGGCTCCGGCGATAGCGACGCGCATGCGGCTGGTTCAAAGTTGAAACCAACCTTAAGAGGGCCGACGGTCCAGTCGCTTCCTAAAGTCATGCCACCCGACGGCGCGTCATGGCTGACACCCTGCTGAAGTGCACCACCCGTCACGTGCGTCTGTTCACGGCCCGGGTGGAGAACGACGATCTCGTGCCGGATCCCGAGCAGCTCACCCTCGATCTCGATCCGGACAATGAATTCATCTGGAGCGACAGCGCCCTCACGTGCGTTCAACAGCGGTTCAAGGGGCTTGTGGATGCCTCTGCCGGAGGAGAACTCAGCGACTACAGCCTCCGCCGCATCGGAACGGAACTGGAGGGTGAGATCCGACGGCTGCTGCAGGCAGGAGAGCTCAGCTACAACCCGGATGGACGCGTGACGAACTATTCGATGGGCCTGCCCCGCACGCCCGAACTCCTGTGAACCGGTCGCGTTACGACAGGGGGCCACGGGACAGTCGCGATCCACGGGACAGCCGTTACGACCGCTATCCGCCTGGGGCTCGTGACCGAGCCGGCTACGGGCGCCCGCCCGCTCCGGGAGGCGGCCCTGGAGGCGGCGGTCCGGGTTTCAGTTTCAACACCCTCACCGCGGCTGTTCTGGCCGGGGTGCTGATCGTGGGCATCGGCATCGGCAGTGCCGTCACCAGCACCACACAGGGAGATCAGGGCAACATCGCCAGCAGTCAGCAGCTGGACATGGCCGTGCCCGATCCGGAGTTCTGCCGTCAGTGGGGTGCGAGCGCCTTCGTGATGGATATCGAGATGTACACGACTCTCAACCCATCCAGCAGCTTCGTCACCCAGCCGACCCTGCAGCCCGGATGCGTGATCCGTCGGGAGAACTGGTCCGTGCTGCGCAAGGAGGGAGCGATCACCTCTGACCAGGAGCGGGAGTGCAAACAACGGATGAACACGTTCGCCTACATCGGCTCGGTCAGGGACAAGCCCATCGTCCGTTGCGTCTACCAGACAGACATCAGCCAGAACCGTTTCCTCACCAAGGGTGTGGCGGATGACACGGTCGGCTTGACCCCCGAGGCGGATCAGTTCTGAACCACCGGAACAGCAGGCTGCTTGATCTGCCTCAGCGGGCTGTCCGGACTGGCGAACACGGGCAGCACGTCCTGCCGGAAGGCCGCAGAGGCACGCGAGCAGTAGCGGGCTGGATGGCTGATCAGCTTCAACTGACGGCGCACCTGCAGATCGGCCACCACCGGACGGTGAATCGTTCCGGCGGCGAGCTCCCGCTCGATCGACACCACAGGCACGAAGGCGGCGCCGAGACCAGCCTGAACGGCATTCTTGATCGCCTCCAGTGAATTGAGCTCCATCTCAATCCGCAGTCTCTGCACATCGAGGCCTGAGCGGGCCAGCAGCTGATCCACCATCTTTCGGGTGGTGGACTGAGCATCCAGGCACACGAACCCGAGGCGGTAGAGATCTTCCTTGGTGAGCTCCACGAGACGGGCCAGGGGGTGCTTCACCGGCAGCACCAGCGCCAGCTCGTCGCTGGCATAAGGCACAACCTGCAGCAGCTCGTTCAGTTCCGGCGGCAACTCTCCGCCGATGATCGCCAGGTCGATCTGACCGTTGGCCACGCTCCAGCCGGTGCGGCGGGTGCTGTGGACCTGCAGCTGCACCGCCACATCGGGATACTTCTGACGGAAAAGACCGATCATCCGCGGCATCAGATAGGTCCCCGTGGTCTGGCTGGCGCCGACGATCAGCGACCCCCCCCTGAGGTTGTGGAGGTCATCGAGGGCGCGGCAGGCCTCATGGCACTGGCTGAGGATGCGATCGCAGTAGCTCAGCAACAGGTGACCGGCCTCGGTGAGCTGGGCCTTGCGTCCGCCCCGATCGAACAGAGACACCTCCAGCTGCTTCTCGAGGTTCTGAATCTGCAGGCTGACAGCCGGTTGCGTGACGTAAAGACTGTCCGCGGCCTTCTTGAAGCTGCCCTCGCTGACGATCGCCCGCAGGATGCGCAGCTGATCAAGCGTGAACGGCAGATCGGCCATGGTGGCCCGATAACGGCGGTGGAACTGTAGGGGCGGCCCTGCCACCCCACAGAATCAACGCTGACCGTTCGGCCTGATCCGATGACCGATCACCACAGCAGCCTGGTGATGCTGGTGCTGCTGCTGCTCTTCGCCCTGATCCACAGTGGCGGCGCTGCGCTCCGCAGCCGGGCGGAAGAGCGCATCGGAGCCCGGGCCTGGCGATTGATCTTCGCGGCCGTGAGCATTCCATCCGCCGTGGTGGTGATCGGCTGGTTCCTGGCGCATCGCTACGACGGCATCCGCCTCTGGAATCTTCAGGGGGTCCCTGGAATGGTCCCGCTGGTGTGGATCGGCACGGCCATCAGCTTCCTGTTTCTCTACCCCGCGACGTACAACCTGCTGGAGATTCCGGCGGTGCTGAAACCGCAGGTTCGCCTCTACGCCACAGGGATCATCCGCATCTCCCGGCACCCCCAGGCGGTGGGACAGATCCTCTGGTGCGTGACCCATGCCCTGTGGATCGGCAGCAGTTTCATGCTTGTCACCTGCGTCGGGCTGATCGGACATCATTTATTCGCCGTCTGGCACGGCGATCGCCGTCTGCGCGCCCGCTTCGGCGAAGCGTTCGAGGAGCTGAAGGCCAGCACGTCGGTGGTGCCTTTTCTGGCTGTGCTGGACGGACGCCAGCCTCTGGCCTGGAGCGAATTTCTCCGCCCCGCGCAGCTCGGCATCGTGATCGCGGTAGGCGTGTTCTGGTGGGCCCACCGCTTCATCTCCACGGCAGCGGCATCGGTGCGCAACTCAGCACTCGAGAGTCTGCTGGGCTGAGCTGCCTACACTCCGGTCATTCCTGCCTGGAGCGGATGTCCACGGCCGCCGAACTCGCCTGGCTGATCCCTGTTCTGCCCCTGCTGGGGGCTGTGATCACCGGTCTCGGACTGATCAGTTTCAACCGCACCATCAACAGGCTGCGCAAGCCGGTGGCACTGTTGCTGATCAGCTGTGTCGGTGCAGCGGCAGTCCTCAGCTATGCCGTTCTCGCCGATCAGCTGGCCGGTGCCGCTCCGGTGGAACATCTCTTCATCTGGGCCAGCGCCGGCAGCTTCAGCCTGCCGATGGGGTACGTGGTGGATTCGCTCGGCGCCGTGATGCTGGCCCTGGTGACCACCATCGCTCTGCTGGTGATGGTCTATTCCCATGGCTACATGGCCCACGACAAGGGCTATGTCCGCTTCTTCACCTACCTGGCCCTGTTCAGCAGCTCGATGCTCGGGCTGATCATCAGCCCGAACCTGCTGGAGATCTATGTGTTCTGGGAGCTGGTGGGCATGTGTTCCTATCTGCTTGTCGGGTTCTGGTACGACCGCGACGGTGCAGCCCACGCCGCGCAGAAGGCCTTCGTGGTGAACCGGGTCGGTGACTTCGGTCTGTTGCTCGGGATCCTCGGCTTGTTCTGGGCCACCGGCAGTTTCGATTTCCAGGGCATCGCCGATGGTCTTCAACAGGGACTGGCCAACGGCAGCGTCGCCCCATGGGCTGCTCTGCTGCTCTGCCTGCTGGTGTTCATGGGGCCGATGGCCAAATCGGCGCAGTTTCCACTGCACGTCTGGCTGCCGGATGCCATGGAGGGACCCACTCCCATCTCGGCCCTGATCCATGCAGCGACGATGGTGGCAGCGGGCGTCTTCCTTGTGGCCCGACTGGAACCCCTCTACATCCAGTTCCCGAGTGTCCAGCTGGTGGTGGCAGTGGTCGGGACGATCACCTGCTTCCTGGGGGCTTCGATCGCCCTCACCCAGATGGATCTCAAGAAAGGGCTGGCCTACAGCACCGTGTCCCAGCTGGGCTACATGATGCTGGCGATGGGATGCGGCGCCCCTGTGGCCGGCATGTTCCACCTGGTGACCCACGCCTTCTTCAAGGCGATGCTGTTCCTGGGTTCAGGCTCCGTGATCCACGCCATGGAGGACGTGGTCGGGCACGAACCGATCCTGGCGCAGGACATGCGACTGATGGGCGGACTGCGCCGCAAGATGCCGATCACGGCGATCACCTTTCTGATCGGCTGCATCGCCATCAGCGGCATCCCGCCTCTGGCGGGCTTCTGGAGCAAGGACGAGATCCTCGGTCAGGCCTTCAACAGCTACCCAGTGCTGTGGCTGGTGGGATTCCTGACCGCTGGAATGACCGCCTTCTACATGTTCCGGCTGTACTTCCTCACCTTCGAGGGGGAGTTCCGCGGGGAAGATCAGCAGTTGCAGGCTGAGCTGATGGCGGCCGCTGGTCAGTCCCTCGATACGGACCACGCTCACCATGCGGGCAGCCTGCATGAGTCCCCTTGGTCGATGACGCTGCCTCTGGCCGTGCTCGCGGTGCCCTCGGTGGTGATCGGACTGGTGGGCACTCCCTGGAACAGCCGCTTCGCCGGACTGCTCAATCCCGAGGAAGCGGCCGAGATGGCCGAACAGTTCAGCTGGGAGGAATTCCTGCCTCTGGCAGGAGCCTCCGTGGCGATCTCCGCGGCCGGCATCACGATCGCCGTGCTGGCTTACGCCCTGCACCGCATCGATCTCGGATCAGCTGTTGCAGCGCGGGTGCCCAGCCTCAATGCCTTCCTGGCCAACAAGTGGTATCTCGATGCGATCAACGAGAAGTTGTTCGTGCGAGGGAGCCGAAAACTGGCCCGTGAGGTGCTGGAAGTGGACGCCAAGGTGGTGGACGGCGTTGTGAACCTCACCGGCCTGCTCACCCTGGGCAGTGGTGAGGGACTGAAGTATCTCGAGAATGGCCGCGCTCAGTTCTATGCCCTGATCGTGTTCGCCGGAGTGATCGCCCTGGTGGTGCTTTTCGGTGTTCTCGGAGCTCCAACGGCCTGAGTCTGCGACCCGAACCGGAGCCCACTGTGTGTGTCATCGCCTATCGAGGTGATGACAGCACCGATGTGATTTCTACAGTCCATCCAGTGGTGGTCCTGGACGCCCGTGATCGAGTTTGCTGTCGCCGGGGTGGCTGACCCCGTGAATGCGACTGTCCCTTGGCTCAGCCTGTCGATTCTCTTCCCGATCGTTGGAGCCCTGCTGGTCCCGTTCATCCCTGATGCCGGAGATGGCAAGCAGGTGCGCTGGTACGCGCTGGGCATCACCCTGATCACCTTCCTGATCACGGTGGCTGCCTATCTCTACGGCTACGACCCGAGCATCAGCGGTCTGCAGCTCTCCGAACGGGTGAACTGGCTTCCGGATCTCGGACTCACCTGGGCGGTGGGCGCTGATGGCCTTTCCATGCCATTGATCCTGCTCACCAGCTTCATCACCTCGCTCGCCTGTCTGGCGGCCTGGCCGGTGACCTTCAAGCCGCGTCTGTTCTATTTCCTGCTCCTGGCCATGGATGGCGGCCAGATCGCTGTCTTCGCCGTCCAGGACATGCTGCTGTTCTTCCTGGCCTGGGAGCTGGAGCTGATTCCCGTCTATCTGCTTCTGGCCATCTGGGGCGGCAAGAAACGTCAGTACGCCGCCACCAAGTTCATCCTTTACACCGCAGGCAGCTCGCTGTTCATCCTGCTCGCGGCTCTTGCCATGGGCTTTTTCGGCGGCGGCACTCCCAGCTTCGAATACACAGCCCTGGCAGCCAAGGAGTTCGGCACCGGTTTCCAGTTGCTCTGTTACGCCGGTCTGCTGATCGCCTTCGGCGTCAAGCTGCCGATCGTCCCCCTGCACACCTGGCTGCCGGATGCCCATGGCGAAGCCACAGCTCCGGTGCACATGCTGCTGGCCGGCATCCTGCTGAAGATGGGCGGCTACGCCCTGCTGCGCTTCAACTGCGAGCTGCTGCCGGCCGCTCACGCCCAGTTCGCACCACTGCTGATCGTGCTCGGGGTGGTCAACATCATCTATGCGGCGCTGACCTCCTTCGCCCAGCGGAACCTGAAGCGAAAGATCGCGTACAGCTCCATCAGTCACATGGGGTTCGTGCTGATCGGCATCGGCAGTTTCAGTGCCCTCGGCACCAGCGGCGCGATGCTGCAGATGATCAGCCATGGCCTGATCGGTGCCAGCCTGTTCTTCCTGGTCGGCGCCACCTACGACCGCACCCATACGCTTCAGCTGGATGAGATGGGCGGCATCGGTCAGAAGATGCGCATCATGTTCGCCCTCTGGACCGTCTGCGCACTGGCCTCTCTGGCGCTACCCGGCATGAGCGGTTTCGTCAGCGAACTGATGGTCTTCGCGGGCTTCGCCACCGATGAGGCCTACACCCTGCCCTTCCGCGTGGTGATCTGCGGCCTGGCGGCCGTGGGCGTGATCCTGACGCCGATCTACCTGCTGTCGATGCTGCGGGAGATCTTCTTCGGCAAGGAGAAGCAGGAACTCACCTCGCACACCAACCTGGTGGATGCAGAGCCCCGCGAGGTGTACATCATCGGCTGCCTGCTGGTGCCGATCATCGGCATCGGCCTCTACCCACGGCTGATGACCGACAGCTACCGCACCTCGATCGAAGCGCTCGTGAGCCGGGATCTCGGTGCCATGGAACGGATCAGCCAGCCATCAGCTCCGCTGATCCGCAATCAGCCCCTGGCGGTCCCGGCCATGGCGGGTGGCGAGCGGCTGCAGGCCCCTGCCCTGCCTGCTGCGTGAACAAGTGTCGAGGACTGCACCACTGACGCCGGAAGTCCGTAAGTTCTGACCGTTCACCGCCAGACGCTCGCCATGCGCCAGATCAATTTCGGCCTGATCTTCGCCTTTGGCCTGCTGATGGTGTTCTTCACCCTGGAGAACACCGAGCCAACAACAGTCCACATCCTTCCAGGGGTGAATCACACCCTGCCTCTGGCGGGGCTCCTGCTGCTCGTGGCCGGAATCGGAGCGATCTCCGCCTGGTTCTTCGCTGCCTGGACCGGAATGCTCAACAACGTGGAGCAGTTCAGCAAGGCCAGCGAATTCGAAGCCCAGCAGGTGCGCATCCAGGAACTGGAAACCGATCTGAACCGCTACCGCTCAACAGTGGAAACACAGCTGGGTCTGCTGCCTGCCACCACCGTGAGCAGCAGCAGCCAGGACGATGAGCCCGGCGTTGCCGATTGAGGCGAATCGCCGCTGCCCACTGGCCTAAGCAGCAGCTGATCGATACGGTTCAACCAGCGATCGTGATCTGTTGTCCCAGGTTGGACCGACCACTGGAGCCGATGCCGGTGCCCGTCTGGCGATCCGACTGCTGCAGGACGCTGCTGAGCGGGGGGATCTCGATCCCTGGGATGTTGATGTGATCGCCGTCGTGGACGGCTTTCTGGATCAACTGCGTCAACGCATCGAGGTGCCAGGACAGGTCGCCGCCGTGATCGCAGGGCGGGGCGGAAGTTACGAACGGGATCTGGCCGACAGCAGCGAAGCATTCCTGGCCGCTTCCGTGCTGGTGGGACTGAAAGCGGAAATGCTGGAAATCAGCATGCTGCCTCCACCACCCGAGGTGGAGGACCATTTCGAGGCGGAATTCGAGGACCAAGGCTGGCTGGATCCATCCTTCAATCTGCCGCGTCGGCCGGAGCGCCATCTGCAGCGCCGCCCCGTGGCACCGCCTCCGCTGCGCCGGCCCGTCACCCTCGGAGAGCTGATCGAACAGCTGGAGACGATCGCCGAGCAGCTGGAATCGGATGACCTGCTGCAACGCCGCCGTCAACGTCAGAAGCGCTACAGCAACCGTGAAGCCATCGCCCAGGTGGCAAGCCTGGCCCACCGCGAAAAGCTGCCGGAGACCACGGCTGCTCTCGGCATGGCCCTGCAGAAGTGGGAGAGTTGCCTGGCCTGGGTCGACTTCGATCGACTGGTGGAGCACTGGGGCGACGTGGCCGCTGCGGACCTCGACACGGATCGGGTCGGCGTGTTCTGGGCGCTGCTGTTTCTGTCCTCTCAGGGCAAGGTGGAACTGGAGCAGACGGGATGGCTGCACGGTCCGCTGCGGCTGCGGAGGATCCCGGAACCGGGCTCCATGACCCAGCTGCCCCTCAGTCGACTCGAGGTGCCAGCCACATCGCCGACCCGGAGTGTCGTGGCCGCCTGACACACGGTTTAATCTTCAGCATCCTGTGATGTCCGCGACGCCGATGAAGGCGATGATCCTGGCGGCTGGCAAGGGAACCAGGGTTCAACCGATCACCCATGTGATCCCGAAGCCGATGATCCCGATCCTGCAGAAGCCGGTGATGGAGTTTCTGCTTGAACTGCTCAAGGAGCACGGTTTCAAGGAGGTGATGGTCAATGTGTCGCACCTGGCCGAGGAGATCGAGAATTATTTCCGGGACGGTCAACGCTTCGGGGTGGAGATCGCGTACAGCTTTGAAGGCTGCATCGAGGACGGCGAACTGATCGGCAACGCCATGGGCTCCGCCGGAGGACTCAAGAAGATCCAGGACTTCCAGAACTTCTTTGATGACACCTTTGTGGTGCTCTGCGGGGATGCATTGATCGACCTGGACCTCACTGAAGCGGTTCGGCGGCATCGTGAAAAAGGAGCGCTGGCCAGCCTGGTGACCAAGCGGGTGCCGAAGGACCAGGTGAGCAGCTACGGCGTTGTGGTGACGGACGAGAAGGACCGCATCTCACACTTCCAGGAGAAGCCGAAGGTCGAGGAGGCCCTCAGCGACACCATCAACACCGGCATCTACATTTTCGAGCCCCAGATCTTCGAACACATCCCCTCCGGTGTGTCCTTCGACATCGGCTCGGATCTGTTCCCGAAACTGGCCGAAATCGGAGCGCCGTTCTACGCGATCCCGATGGACTTCGAATGGGTGGACATCGGCAAGGTCCCCGACTACTGGCAGGCGATCCGCAGCGTGCTGCTGGGTGAAGTGCGTCAGGTGGGCATCCCCGGAAAGGAAGTCAGCCCAGGGGTTTACACCGGTCTCAACGTGGCGGCCAACTGGGACAAGATTCATGTTCAGGGCCCCGTCTATGTGGGGGGCATGACCAAGATCGAGGATGGCGCGACGATCATCGGGCCGTCGATGATCGGGCCCAGCTGCCACATCTGCGAGGGCGCTGTGGTCGATAACTCGATCATCTTTGATTACTCCCGCATCGGAGCTGGGGTGCAGTTGTTGGAAAAGCTGGTGTTCGGTCGTTATTGCGTCGGCAAGGACGGCAACCACTTCGATCTGCAGGAAGCAGCCCTGGACTGGTTGATCACCGATGCCCGCCGACAGGACCTGGTGGAGCCCTCCCCGCAGCAGAAAGCGATGGCGGAACTGCTCGGAACCGACCTCACCCCGGCAGCGAGCTGATGCTGATGCCGGCCTGATCAAGGATCAGCGGGATCCGCTGCTCGGCTTTGATCGCCATCAGGTGGACCCCCTGAACGATGCCCAGATAACGCTTCACCTGTTCGGCGGCGATCGCCACCCCCTCCATCGCCGGATCAGCCGCCGCTTCGAGGCGAGCGATCAGATCGTCCGGGATGCAGGCACCTGGCACGACGCGGTTGATGAAGCGGGCGTTCTTGGCTGACTTCAGCAGGAAAACCCCGGCCAGGACAGGCAACTGCAACGGACCAGCCAGCTCCCGCTGGAACCGCTCCAGCGCAGCTGCGTCCATCACCATCTGGGTCTGAACGAAGCGGGCACCGGCATCGTGCTTGCGCTGAAGCCTCCGCTGCAGCCCGCTCCAGCTGCGCGACTGGGGGTCGGCCGCACAGCCCGCGAACAGCTGGGTGGCTCCATCCGCCAGGGTTCCCTGGACCGGATCCTCTCCGCTGTTGAAGGCGGACACCTGACGCAGCAGCTTCACCGACTCGAACTCATTGACCGGACGTGCATCGGCCTGGTCGCCGGCCCGCACCGGATCACCGGTGAGACAGAGAAGGTTGTGGATCCCAAGGGCATGGGCCCCCAGCAGATCCCCCTGCAAAGCGATGCGGTTGCGATCCCGGCAAGCCAGCTGGAGCACAGGCTCCAGGCCTTTCTCCAGCAGCAGCCTGCACACGGCAAGGCTGCTCATCCGCATCACCGCCCTGCTTCCGTCGGTGACATTCACAGCGTGCACCCGCCCTTTCAGGCAATCCGCCATGGCCAGCGTGTGAGAGGCATCCCCACCGCGGGGAGGCATCACCTCAGCGGTGATCGCCAGATTCCCTGCTTGGAGCGTGCGCTGCAGCGCCGTCGTCAAACCTTGATCCGCTTCCGCGCCCCACTATGCAGGATTAGGTTCTTTCACGGACCTAACATGGCGGAAACGGGGGACCGGACCATGTCATCCGCCGACGCTACGGATCCCCTCAAGATCGCCCTGTCCGGTCGGGAGATCGAAATCATTGAACTGGTGGCGGAAGGGCTGACAAACCAGGAAATCGCCGATCGACTGACGATCAGCAAACGCACGGTCGACAACCACGTCAGCAACGTCTTCACGAAGACCGGATCCAAGAACCGCGTGGCGCTGCTGAACTGGGCGATGGACAACGGCAAGATCTGCCGCGATGGATTCAATTGCTGTGCCCTTCCAGATGCCGAGTCCCTCGGATCCTGACGGAAGGAATCATCGGCTCCGGTAAGGACTGCAGCGAGCAGGGGATCAGGGGGATCTCGAACAGGGCCGCGTAATCCAGGCAGGCATCGATGCTGCTGCCGACGAAGCGGAGCATTCCTTGCCTGTCGTAGAGGCCCACCATGGACACGGCCCGGATTCCCCTGAACCTAAAGGAAATCCAAAGAAACTTCCAGGACCTTCAGCGGAATCCCCAGAGCTGCCTCTCCTCAGCACCCCAACTCTGCAGCGGGTCGCTGGCGAGGACGGCATTGGACCAACGGGCCTGTCCCGTCACCTCCCTGCCGCACCAGGCCGGGATCTCCAGAGCGTCATCCGCCCGCGTCAGCTCCACTTCGGCCAGCACCAGGGGGGCATTGGCTTCTGCAAAACAGTCGACCACCCACTCCCCACCTGGAAGATCGAGGGCATACCGGATTTTTTCGAGCCGATGAGGCGCGAGCCGCCACAGATCCTCGGCATCAGAGACGGGGATGCCGTACTCAAATTCATGACGCGCGATCCCACTTGGATCCGCTGAAGCCTTGAGGGTCAGCCAGGCCTGATCCTCACCCCTCAGACGCATGCGCACCGTGATGCCCTCGGCACTGGAGGCCAGATATCCCTGCCGCAGAGGCTGAGGGGGCCCGGCGTGGGATGTCCAGCCATCATCCGTGACCAGAAAGCGGCGCTCGATCTCCAGACCCATGATCAGTTCTGCGATGGCTGCGAGGCCGTGAGACTGCTGGCCCAGTGCAGCTTGCGGGCGAGGGTGCGGTAGTAGGAGGGACTCTGATCCAACTGCACCATCTGCGCATGGTGCCGGGCCTGATGCACCACACAGCATTCACCCGGTTCGATCACGGTGCAGCCGACCCCGTCCTTCCAGAGTTTGACGCGGTGATCGGCGTGGCCCAGCGGCCAGATCACCAGCCTGGCTCTCGGAGGCACCACCAGCGTGCGGCTGGAGAGGCTCATCGGGCAGATCGGTGCCACGACGATGGCGTCGATGCCTGGGTGCAGGATCGGTCCACCGGCCGCGAGCGCATAGCCGGTGGATCCTGTGGGAGTGGAGAGGATCAGCCCATCGCCGCGCATCTGATCGACCACCTCACCATCGATCTCCAGCTCCAGGGTGCATGTGGGAGAGATCTCATCCCGGTAGGCCCGCAGGTAGAAATCATTGAGAGCCCAGTGATGCTCTTCGTCATCCTCCAGATCCGGCTGAAGCAGAGGAGCCGGGGAATCAGCTCGCTCCTCCGCGCAGCGACGGTCCACCATCGCCTGGAGCATCATCCGGCGCTCGATGGCGTATTGATCGTTCAGCAGCCGCTGCCAGATCTCATCCCCACGCAGAACCCGGCGGTCGTGGGTCAAGAAACCCAGATGGCCGCCCACATTGATGCACAGAATCGGGATCTCATGCACCGCAAGATGACGGGCTGCCCCAAGCACCGTGCCATCTCCTCCGAGCACCACGGCCAGGTCCGGCATCGGCTCCTCCATGGCCAGCAGGCCCGGGAAGGGATTCACCCGGGCTCCCGACATGGCGGTCACCACCTCGACACCCATCTCCTTGAGCTCTCGGGCGCACTGACGGGCTTCCCTCTGAGCAGGCTGACTCTCTGCCCGATAGATCACCCAGACCCGCTCGAGACGCATCGAACCGGTGGTCCGCCGTTACCAGCGGAGCAGATTGAACTGTTCCATATCAACCGTAACCCTGTTGCGGTAAAGCGACAGCAGAATCGCCAGACCGACGGCCGCCTCGGCCGCTGCCACGGTGATCACGAACACGGCGAACACCTGACCCCGAATGAGGTCACCGTCGACGTAGGAGGAAAAGGCCATCAGGTTGATGTTGACCGCATTGAGCATCAGCTCGATGCTCATCAGCACCCGAACAGCATTGCGGCTGTTGATCAGGCCCCAGACGCCGATGCAGAACAGCATCGCGGCCAGCAGCAGATAGGCCTGAAGAGATGGCAATCCGTTGAGCAGCTCGGACATCATTCGGTTCGGATCAGGGGGAGGAACGCCGCTCAAGCAGCAGTGGTGTACGGGCCTTTTCGATCAGGCCTTGATCGGCCACCTCACCGGTGGCGACATCGGTGGCGAGGACATCACGCCGAGCCAGAACGATGGCGCCGATCATGGCCATCAGCAGCAGCACTGAAGCCAGTTCGAAGGGCAGCAGGTAATCGGTGAATAAGTGTTCGCCGATGCGTGCGGTCGCTTCCTCTCCGATCGCCGGCGGGCCGGGCAGAGACCATGGAGTGGTGACCACAACCCGAACCAGCAGAGCCAGGAGAGCCGCGCAGACACCGCCGGAGACAAGGCGACGGAGATTCAGTCGATCGATCGCCTTGAGATCCTCGCGCTTGTTGACGAGCATGATCGCGAACAGGATCAGCACATTGATCGCACCGACGTAGACCAGCACCTGTGCGGCGGCCACGAAGCTGGCATTAAGCAGCAGATACAGGCCTGCCACCGCCATGAACACGCCCCCCAGCAGGAATGCTGAGTAAACGATGTTGCTAAGCAGCACGACTCCGACCGCACCGATCACAACGACGGCGGACAACGCCAGGAAACAGATCAGCTCAGTGGTTCCGGCGATGGTCATGCGTCCCCCTGCTTGGCATCCACGGAGGATTCTCCCGCATCCTCGCCTGCGGGCGGTGCCATTGATTCGAGCACTTCGGCAGGCAGACGACCGGCTCTGGGGCGATCCGCCGCCACACCGTGAGGGGACATTTCACCGGCGGGCAGGTACGCCAGCTCGCGCAGCGGCTGGACCGAAGGATCGGTGGTGACGCTGGTGGGCAGACGGCCGAGCGCGACGTTGTCGTAGTTGAGGCTGTGGCGATCGAAAGCCGCCAGCTCGTACTCCTCGGTCATCGACAGGCAGTTGGTGGGACAGTACTCAACGCAGTTGCCGCAGAAGATGCAGACCCCGAAATCGATGGAATAGTTCCGCAGCTCCTTCTTTTTGGTGGCTTTGTTCATCACCCAGTCGACCACCGGCAGGTTGATCGGACAGACCCGGACACACACCTCACAGGCGATGCACTTGTCGAACTCGTAGTGGATCCGTCCGCGATAACGCTCGGACGGGATCAACTTCTCGTAGGGGTATTGCACCGTCACCGGACGGCGCTTCATGTGATCGAAGGTGACCGCGAATCCCTGGGCCAGATTGCGGGCCGCATCCACCGCATCCCGGGTGTAGTCGCCGACCTGTCTGAGGAATCCGAACATGGATCGAGGGCTGGTGAAAAGGAAGGATGTGAAAAGCCTGCGCCCATGATGACGGCACAGGACCTTTAAGGAGGTTCAGGTCAGCCGCCGAAAGCGACGGGGAAGGCCAGCTTGAGGGCGGCAGTCACCAGAAGGTTCACAAGAGCGAGAGGCAGGAGGAACTTCCAGCCCAAATCCAGGAGCTGATCGATGCGGACCCGAGGGGTGGTCCAACGCAGGAGGATGGCCACGAACACCAGCAGATAGGCCTTCAGCACGGTCATCACGATGCCGACGGAACCGGTGATCACCTGAACCACCGGTGCATCCACGGATTGCCCGAGCCAACCAGCCAGCCATTCCACGGGGATCGGGAAACCCCAACCACCCAGATACAGCACTGAAACCAGCACTGCCGAGAGCACGAGGTTGATGTAACCGGCCAGATAGAAGAGGGCGAATTTCATGCCGGCGTACTCGGTCTGGTAGCCCGCCACCAGTTCTTCCTCTGCTTCAGGAAGGTCGAAGGGAAGTCGCTCACATTCGGCCAGGGCACAGATCCAGAAGATCAGGAAGCCCACCGGCTGACGCCAGATGTTCCAGCTGAGAATGCCAGCCCCCGTCTGCTGACTGACGATGTCAACGGTGCTGAGCGAGTTGCTCATCATCACGATGGCCAGCACAGCCAATGCCAGGGGAATCTCGTAGCTGATCGACTGAGCGGCGGCGCGCAGTCCACCCAACAGGGAGTACTTGTTGTTGGAGGCATAGCCACTCATCAGCAGGCCGATGGGTTGGATGCTGCTGAAGGCGATCCAGAGAAAAATGCCGACGCCGACGTTGCTGATCAGCAGGTTCTGGCCGAAGGGGATGATCAGCCAGGAGATGATCACCGGGATCACCACCAGCACTGGCCCAAGCGTGAACAGGAGACTGTCGGCCCGCGCCGGAATGATGTCCTCCTTCACCAGCAGCTTGAGGCCGTCAGCCAGCGGCTGAAGAACACCGAGGGCACCGGCGTACTCGGGTCCGATGCGCTGCTGGACGGCGGCGGAGATCTTGCGCTCCAGCCAGACGGACACCAGCACGCCGACCACCGCTGCGATCAGCACCAGCAGCATCGGCAGAGGAAGCCAGAGCAGACGGGCCACGTCCGCTGAGAGTCCCAGGCCTTCGAGGGCCTGACTGAAACTCGATTCCAGGTCCAGTCCCGGGCTCACCATGGTGTCGTCGGAAGTGCCTGCAACTTAGGCGGCCGCAGCCGGTTCACGCTCACTGATGGGCGTCCAGGAGCGTGGTTCGGAGCCTGAATAGATCTGCGAGGGCCGGAAAATACGGTTGGCACCGAGTTGCTCACGCCAGTGGGCGAGCCAGCCTGCCACCCGCGCGATAGCGAACACCGGTGTGAACAGATCCCGGGGAATTCCGAGCTTGCGGTACACAAGCCCGGAATAGAAATCGACGTTGGGGTAAATGCCCTTGGCCCCCAGTCGGGACTCGGCCGCCACCTCAAGCCCCCGTGCCACGTCGTAGAGGCCGTCATGGCCGAAACGGGCGAACATCTCCTCAGCGAGAACCTGGAGGATCACGGCGCGGGGATCCTTCACCCTGTATTCACGATGGCCGAACCCCATGATCTTTCGCTTCGCGGCCATCGCCTCATCGAGGTAGCCGCCGGCGTTCTCCGCTGAGCCGATCTGCTCGAGCATGGCGAGCACATCCTCGTTGGCACCTCCATGCAATGGGCCGGCCAAGGTGCCCACGGCAGACGCCACCACGGCGTACGGGTCGGTGAGGGTACTGGCGGTGACACGGGCGCTGAAGGTGCTGGCGTTGAGGCTGTGCTCGGCGTGCAGGATCAGGCAGCGATCGAAGATCCGGGCGGCCAGGGGGTCCGGCTCCCGCTCCGTGAGCATGTAGAGGAAATTGGCGGAGTAGGCCAGATCGTCCCGGGGCTGGATCGGATCCTGACCCTTCCGGATGAGCTGAAAAGCCGCCACCATCGTCGGGATCTTGGCGATCAGCCTGACCACGGCGTCATAGATGTACTGCGGGTCATCGATCGCCCGCCGGGAATAGAACAGCCCCAACGAGGCGGCGCTCGACTGCAGCGCGTCCATCGGATGGCCGGAGGCCGGGAAGCACTTCATCATGTCCCTCACCCGGAAGCTCACCCGCCGGTGCATCTGCACCTGGTGCTCGAAGGCCTCGAGCTGATCGCGCGTGGGCAGCTCACCCCAGATCAACAGGAACGCGGTTTCGAGAAAACTGCTGTTGGCCGCCAGGTCATCCACCGGGATCCCCCGGTAGGTGAGCAGGCCCTTCTGACCATCGATGTCGCAGATGGCGGACTGGGTGGCCGGAACACCGTCCAGGCCGGGCCGAAGTTCGATTCCGGTGCGCGCATGGCGCAGTTCGCCGGACTGCTGCTGTGCCAACGCCTCGATGCCGCTGCTGGCAACCTAAGCCGGAGCGTCTGAGCCCAGTAGCAGTCCAGGCCGCAGCAGGGCCTGCAGCTGCCAGCTCCCGCCTGAACCTCGCAGTTGGATGACTCCGGCCTTGCGCAGCGCCAGAGAGCCCGGCACCAGACCCAGCAGGGAGCAGGCCAGATCGCTGAGATCAGGCTCATGGCCCACCAAGCCGACCCGCCCGCTCAAGGCCTGCACCAGAGAGGCGGCCGCACCACCGGGCTGAAGCCTGGGGT
This sequence comes from Synechococcus sp. KORDI-49, assembly GCF_000737575.1. Taxonomy (NCBI): domain Bacteria; kingdom Bacillati; phylum Cyanobacteriota; class Cyanophyceae; order Synechococcales; family Synechococcaceae; genus Synechococcus; species Synechococcus sp. KORDI-49. The sequence goes on from NZ_CP006270.1 coordinate 1,335,371, forward strand.
GCGGCTCCAGCTGAGGGCTGAGGCCGGCATCGCAGGCGATCTGCGCGGTCTCCAGTGCCCGCCGGTAAGGACTGGTGATCAAGCGTTCAACACAGAGGCCGCGGGACACGAGTGCGTCGATGACGGCCCGGGTCCGCTGGCGCCCCCGGGCGGTGAGAGCCCGATCCGGATGATCCAGCCCACCGGGACGCTCCTCAGCGATGCCATGCCGCAACAGCAGCAGCTCAACCGAGTTCGAGGCGGGCATGCATCGGCAGCACGGAGCGGTTCCCATCGTTGTGATCACTCTCGAGCGCCAGGGCGAGACCTTTGACCCTCGCCTGAAGCGGATCACCCGAGAGTGCCTGCACCAGCCTCCACGGGTACCAGCGGCCCAGCAGGCTGCGGGCCGGTTGATCCGCCAGCAGCAAGGACTGACTGGCCGCTTCGGCCCCTTGAAGGGCATGCCACTGGTTCTGACGATCCGAGATGCCTCGCGATTCCCTGCGACGCTCCAGCGCGGCCAGGGAATCTCCCCACCAGTCGAGATCCGCCTCACCGGCACTGGCGACGGCGAGCTGGGCATCCAGCCCCTCTCCGCGTCCTCGCTGACGCACCAGCCGCGTCCAGACCTGCAGCGTTTCGCCGTCTCCGGAGAGCTCGGAGCGGGCCAGCCCCTCCTCCTGCAATCGCTCGTTCAGCGATGACCGGGTCGGATGGCCAGGACGGGTGGCCAGCAGCCAGCTCTCCGCCTGCTGCAACCACAGCAGCGGTCCGTCATCAAGGCGAGCGATCTGACCCGCCGCGGGCTGATCGGAGAGGACGTGCCGAAGCAGGGGACCCACCCACTGCACCAAGGGGTGGTCATCGTCGGCACGGATCAGACGACCAGGATCCTGCAGCTGCGCCAGCCAAACGGGGCGTCCGACCGCTGCGGGAATCAGCCCATCGGCCGGTGCCCAGGAGGCACTGTCCAGAGGGCCGCGGAAACGCAGCAGACCATCCACCGCCAGATCACGACCGTCCGGATGCAGCCGGGCCACGAGCCCCTCCAGATCAGGCCGGTCGGCAAGGGCCGCCGGCAGCTGGAACCAGTGCTGCAGAGCTGCGGGAGACACGGTCATCAGGGCGACCCCCTGACCCAGCTCCTTCAGCTGACGCTGCAACTGCGCATCCCCCAGCTGGTGCTGATCCTGCAGTTGAGACACATCCAGGGCCTGTTCCAGCACGCCGCGACCGGACGCGAGCAGCAGCAGATCGTCATCGATCAGCGTCGTGGCCAGAGGAACCGGAGCCCTGCCCTGCAAAGCCCCACGGCCACTGATCAGACCCATGCCGCGGTAGCTGGTCACCTGCAGGTCGGTCCCGGCCAAGCTGCGGGTTTGCCAGAAACGCTGCAGAAACAGTCGGGCGCCATCGCTGCTGCGGCTGGAGAGAGCCAGGATCCAGCCGGGATCGGATCCGGATCCGTCGGCATCCAGCAGGGTGAGGCTGACATCCGAGCCGAGCCAGGAGGCCAGCTCAGAGTCGTAATCCAGTCCTGCCAGAGCGAAGACGCCCTCGCGCCAGCGCCGCGCGGCGTCTCGCGCCTGTCGTCGTTCCGATGCGGGAGCCACCGCCTGGACATAGGCCGGCAGACGGGACGGATCCGCCAGCCAATGAAGGGAAAGAGCCGCCTGACGTGGCACAAACCTGGCAGCACGAGGCAGCTCCGGCGACGCCTCCGCCAAGCGGAGCGGGCTGCGGCGGTCCATGGCCCACAGCACGCCAAGCGTGATCAGCAGCAGGGAGAGCAGCACTGCGATCAGCGCACTCAGGAAGGGGCGGGCCTTCATGGGCCTGCAACATCGTGTGACTTCATCTTTGTCCATCGCCGCAGAATGGCGCCATGGCAAACCTTCATCCCCGACCGATCACCGCTGCGGAGCTGCAGCGATGGATCGAAAGTGGCGACAACCCTCCGCAGCTGGTGGACGTGCGGGAAGACGCCGAACTGGCCATCGCGCCTTTCCCGGCTGCGGTGGTTCATCTGCCGCTGAGCCGTTCCGGGGACTGGCTCGACACGGTTCCTTCGCGACTTCCGGCCGACCGCCCTGTGGTGGTGCTGTGCCATGCCGGTGTGCGCAGTCAGCATTTCGGCCTGTGGCTGTTGGAACAGAAGAGGCACGGAGAGGTGTGGAACCTTGAGGGCGGTATCGACGCCTGGAGCGTGCAGGTGGATTCGCAGGTGCCCCGTTACTGATGAAGCCCCTGTCCGCCCGACAACGACAGGTGCTGCAGGCGACGGTCCACCACTATGTGGACACGATCGAACCCGTTGGCAGCCGCACCCTGGTGCAACGCTTCGGCATTCCCGCAAGCTCCGCCACGGTGCGGTCCGCGATGGGCGTTCTTGAGCAGCGCGGACTGCTGACGCAGCCGCACACCTCCGCCGGACGGGTTCCCAGCCCGCTGGGCTACCGCCACTACGTCGACTGCCTGCTGCCGGAACCCGGGTCAGCGGTGCAGCTACTGGAACGGGAGCTGGCGGGCCTCAGCCTGCGCTGGGCGGCCCTCGACGATCTGCTGCTGCAACTGGCGCGACGACTGACGGACTTCACAGGGCTGATGAGTCTGATCACCCGGCCGGCCCCTCCCCGCAATCAGCTGGAAGCGGTGCGGCTGGTGAGGAGCGGAGACAGGCTTCTGGTGCTGCTGGTGGAGGACAGCGGCCGGGCCAGCCACCTCAACCTGAGGCTTCCCCATGGAGCTGCCGAGGAACTGGCGGCGATGGAGCGCTGGACCGATCGGCAGCTGGAACAGGGGACTCTGAACTGGGATGCCTTGCCGCCACAGCTGCAACGAAGCGGAGGCGTGCTGCGCAGCGCCCTGGATCAACCCACGCCGACCGGCGGCGAACCAACGGTGGTGCACGGATTTTCGCGCCTTGCGGCAGAACCCGAATTCCACAGCGCCAGTGATCTGCGACCGCTTCTGGAACTGATCGATGAGCGTCCCGAAGCGCTGGTCAATCAGGGAAGTCAGGCCCGGGTCTGGATCGGTGAGGAGCATCCCCATACCGCTCTCCAGACCTGCTCGGTCGTTCAGGCTCCCTACCGATGTGGATCCGAGGGCATCGGACAGGTGGCCCTGGTGGGACCGATGCGAATGGCCTACGCCACGGCGAAAGCTGCTGTCCAGCGGGTGGCACGCCACCTTGAGCTGTTGCTCAGCTGAGCGACCGCGGCCTCAGAGCTGGTCCCCCAGCTTCTCCGCCACGGTGTTGACGTCCTTGTCGCCGCGACCGGAGCAGTTGATCACGATCTCGCTGCCCTCGGGAAGCGTGGGGCAGAGGGTCTCCAGCCAGGCGAAGGCATGGGCGGTCTCCAGGGCCGGAATGATGCCCTCCAGTTCGCTGACCAGACGCAGGGCATCGAGCGCCTGCTGATCGGTGACGGCGCCGTACTCAGCCCGACCGATCTCCCGCAGATAGCTGTGCTCGGGGCCGACACCGGGGTAATCCAGTCCAGCACTGATGGAGTGGGCTTCCTGAACCTGTCCGTCTCCGTCCTGGAGCAGCAGACTCATGGCGCCATGCAGCACGCCCGCCCGCCCCTCGGTGATGGTGGCGGCGTGACGACCGGTGTCGACGCCATCACCAGCGGCCTCCACGCCGATCAACCGAACGGAGGTGTCCTGCACAAAGGGGTGGAAGAGTCCCATCGCATTGGAGCCACCACCGACGCAGGCCAGAAGCACATCGGGAAGGCGACCGAAGGCCTCCTGGCACTGCTGCTTGGCCTCCTGACCGATCACCGCATGAAAATCACGCACCAGCATCGGGTAGGGGTGCGGACCGGCGACGGATCCGAGGATGTAGTGGGTGGTTTCCACATTCGTGACCCAGTCGCGGATCGCTTCGCTGGTGGCGTCCTTGAGCGTGGCGGTGCCAGCGGTCACCGGTTGCACCGTGGCCCCCAGAAGACGCATCCGGAAAACGTTCAGAGCCTGACGGCGCATGTCCTCCGCGCCCATGTAGATGATGCAGTCCAGGCCGAAGCGGGCGCAGACGGTGGCTGTGGCCACACCATGCTGACCGGCGCCTGTTTCGGCGATGATCCGCTTCTTGCCCATGCGCAGGGCCAGCAGGGCCTGACCCAGGGCGTTGTTGATCTTGTGAGCACCCGTGTGGTTGAGGTCCTCACGTTTCAGCCAGATGCGAGGGCCACCGTCACTGCGTCGGTAGTGGGCGGTGAGACGCTCGGCCTCGTACAGCGGTGTGGCCCGACCGACGTAGTTCTTCAGCAGCTGGTTCAGCTCGGCGGTGAAGGCGGGATCATTCCAGGCCTGGGCGGCCGCCTGCTCCAGCTCCGCCAGAGCAGGCATGAGTGTTTCGGGAACGTACTGGCCACCGAAACGACCGAATCGACCGTGGGCTCCGGGACGCACCGATGGCTGCAGGCTGGATGGATCCGGAGTGCTGGTGGGGGGCAGGGTGCTGGTCACGGATCCACGGTGGAGCGTGGGGTCAGCGTAAGCAGGCAATCACGCGATGCCGCGGGTCGCAGGCACGGATGCTCTGATCCCGAAACCCGGCCTGCTGCAACGCCGCCGGCATATCGAGGGCGAAATATTGCTCGATGTAAGGCTCCGTGCTCTTCAACAGCGTGGCCACCGGCGCCGGCAACCGCTGAAGAACAGAGGAGGCAGGATCCTGATCCACCATCACCAGCACCCCGCCTGGACGCAGCAGCCGTCCTGCTTCGGCGAGGACGGCGTGGGTCGCCTGCTGCGGCAGCTCATGGCAGACGAACTGCAGGCTGATCAGATCGACGGACCCCGATTCGAATCCGGTGCTCTCGGCAGCGCCATGGCACCACTCGGCCACCAGTCCCTGGCTGTCGCGCACCCTGGCCACCGCGAGCATGTCGGGTGAGAGATCCAGACCGATCACAGTCGGGCGATCGAACCCGGCGGCATCAGCCCGCTGATTCAGCCAGATGGCGAGCGCCTGGGTGCTGACCCCCACAGAACAGCCCAGATCCACGACTCGGCGGATCGGGCCCTGCAGCAAGGGCTGAACAGCAGCATGGATGGCATCCCGCAGACGCGTCTGGGCCTGAGCTGGCGTGAGATCGTCATCGGGCCAGACCCGCAGGGCCATGGCATCGGTGGCCTGCTCCGCCTCCGCTGCGGCCTGCCAGCAGAGATTGCCCTGCTCGTAAGCGTGGAACCGGGCGCGGTAGTAGGCCGGTGGCGTGAGACCAGTGGTGGTGCTCGACTCCAGCAGCGGTGCAGCGGCCTGACGCAGCTCCTCGCGACGGGCTCGCCAGGGAATGCCGCTACGCTCGGCGGTGCGGATGATCAGCTGGCGGGCCTGAAAGAACAGCGGCCGGCGCAGCAACCCGATCCCGATCAGCAGCTCGATCAAACGGCCCAGCCCTCGGCTGGAGTCCGCCCAGCGGGGAGTGGCGGCGGCATTGGTCATCGACAATGAGAGCGATTGCGAAAGGCGGATGCCGAAGGGCGGCTGGCAGGAATTCAGCAGCGCCGACAGTCTGCAGCGGCCCAGTGGTCCGTCGGCGGAGCCCCGGCCGAAAGCCGATCAGATGGTGCGGGTGCAGCCGACCCGCGGCGGCAAGGGGGGCAAGACGGTGACGATGATCCGCGGTCTGGAGCTGGACGCGAGCGGCCTCAAGGCACTGCTGAAGAAGCTCAAGACCCGCATCGGCAGCGGCGGCACAGCAAGAGACGGCGTAATCGAACTGCAGGGCGATCAGGTGGACCTGGCACTGGACTTGCTAAAGGCCGAGGGCTACCGGCCGAAACGGGCGGGGGGTTAAGGGAGAATGGCCGCCACTTGAGCCCGTGGTGATGACCGCTGCTACCCCCAAGGCCTCCAACATCGTCTGGCACGAGGCGTCGGTGGACCGTTCAGCCCGGGCTGAACAGCGGGGGCACCGCAGCGCCATCCTCTGGTTCACAGGGCTCTCCGGGTCGGGCAAGAGCACCCTGGCCAACGCGGTGAATGCCGCTCTGTTCGAACAGGGGCTGGCCACGTACGTCCTCGACGGAGACAACGTGCGCCATGGATTGTGCAAAGACCTCGGCTTCTCCGATGCCGACCGTGAGGAGAACATCCGCCGCATCGGCGAGGTGGCCAAGCTGTTTCTCGACTCCGGTGTGATCGTTCTGACCGCCTTCGTCTCCCCCTTCCGCGCTGACCGTGACAAGGCCCGCGCCTTGGTCGAGGACGGAGATTTCTTCGAGATCCACTGCGCAGCGGACCTCGACGTGTGTGAATCCCGCGATCCCAAGGGCCTGTATGCCAAGGCACGCGCTGGGGTGATCAAGGAGTTCACCGGAATCTCCAGCCCCTACGAGGCCCCGGAACATCCGGAACTGACCATCGACACCGGTGCTCAGGAGCTCTCCCAGTCCGTCGCCCTGGTGATCAACGCCCTGCAGTCGCGGGGGGTGATTCCTGTTGCATCGCATCAGCCAGCGATTTGATGCAACTGGCGACGGGAACCGCCAACAGCAATCCCAGCAGTTCTCCCAGCCCGTTGATGGCCCCGATGCGCGCTCCGAGGGGAAGCGAAATCAGCAGCCAGGCGGGCTGGAGCCCCACGATGCTTCCCATCAAGCGCGGCTGGATCACCTGATCCACCACCTGGCCCACCAGGATCGCCGCAACCAGCAGCTCCAGACCGGTGCGCGGATCCTGGATTCCGAGAATGGCGCTGACCAGCACGATCGTGATCGCACTGGCATAGGGGATCAGCGTCGTGAAACCGATCAGCACGGCGAACAGCACGCCGTAGGGGATGTTCAGCACGGAAAACACCACCAGCTGACCGGCGCTGAGGATCAGGGCAAGGACCACCTGCCCGGCGAAGTAGCCCCGGAAGGTGCGCTCCAGGGTCGTGATCACCAGATCACGCCAGCGCTCCGGCAACCAGCGGGCGAGCCCCTGGGTGATCGAATCCCCCCCCAGCAGCAGAAACACAGCCAGCACCAGAACGATCACGGTGTTGATGGTCGTGCCGACCGTGGCACCGAGGATCGCCAGCAGACGCTGGCTGAGCTGGGTGACCACCCGACTCAGCTGGGTGACAAGGTCGCTGCTGAGATCCGCGAAATCAGCGGGCAGACCGCGGTCCACCGCCCAGGCCTGGCCCCTGTTGATCAGTTGTTCGGCCGCCGCCAACAGGGACGGCGCAGCACTGATCAGCTGACTCAGCTGCTCGATCAGCAGCGGCACCAGCTCCACGGCCGCAAACACGAGCAGTCCGACACTGACCAGCACCACCGCCGCGATCGACAGGCTGCGACTGAAGCCCCGTGCCATCAACCAGCGGCAGGGAAGATCCAGCAGAAAAGCGATCAGAGCCGCTGTGAGAAACAGACCTGGAAACGGGGCGAACTGCACCAGCACCCGTTTGAGCACAAAGGCATTGAGGCCCAACAGCGGCAGAGCAAGACCGACTCGCAACCAACCGGGCCAGGACATCATTCAGGGCGAGGGCTGGTTCATGGACATCAGGTACGCCGCACTGCCCTGCTCCTGAAGGCGGGCATCTTTGGCAACCACTGCATCGTGCAGACCGCGGCGGTGATCCGCCAGCCGGATGGCGAGCTGCTCATCTTCAACCGCAAGGATCTGAGCGGCGAGCAGACCGCCATTGAGACCTCCGCCGATGGCGACCGTGGCGACGGGAATGCCGCCGGGCATCTGCACGATCGAATGCAGGGAGTCCACGCCGGAGAGAGCTTTGCTCTGCACCGGAACTCCGATCACCGGCAGGGTCGTGAGCGATGCCACCATCCCCGGCAGATGGGCGGCACCACCGGCGCCGGCAACGATGACGCGGATGCCCCGCCCACGGGCCCCTTCCGCGAAATCGATCATGGCCTGAGGGGTGCGGTGGGCCGACAGCACCCGAACCTCAACCTCAACGCCAAGCTGCCGCAGGATCGCGGCTGCGGGCTCCATGGTGGGCAGGTCGGAATCGCTGCCCATCACCACGGCCACGCGGGGGAGATCGTCTGTCACAGGGCATTCCGGCGAGACTGCCATCGTCCCGCACGACCCTGCCAGGCCCGACCCGATGCGACGGATCATCGATGTGCGTCTGCCGGCCCCGCTCGATCGGGAGCTGGATCAGCTCCACCAGCTGGAGATCACTTCGGAAGGAATCATCCGGCAGATCCTGCCGATGGCGACCGGAGACCTCACAGCCGGTGAGTCGTGGAACGGCGACTGGCTGAGTCCCCGCGGCATCGATCTGCAGATCAACGGTGGGCTGGGCCTGGCCTTCCCAGAACTGAAGCCCAGCGATCTGCCGCGTCTGATCGATCTGCTGGACCAGCTCTGGGCCGATGGCGTGGAGGCGATCGCTCCGACGCTGGTCACCTGCGGCATTGCGCCACTCCGGCAGGCCCTCAGCGTTCTGCAGGAGGCTCGCCGCCACGAACAGGCCGGCCGTTGCCGCCTGCTGGGAGCCCATCTGGAAGGACCCTTTCTGGCGAATGAGCGCCGCGGCGCCCACCCGCCGGAACACCTGGCGGTTCCCAGCCTTGAGGCGCTCGATGAACGCATCGGCGGGTTCGAAACGGAGATCGCCCTGATGACGCTGGCTCCGGAACTCCCGGGTGCGAGCGCCGTGATCGCCAGGCTCCGGGAACTGGGAATCATGGTGGCTCTCGGCCACAGCGCCGCGAAGGCGGACCAGGCCGCTGTGGGGTTTGATCAGGGGGTGGGCATGCTCACCCATGCCTTCAATGCGATGCCGGGTCTGCATCACCGGGCCCCGGGGCCCCTGGGTGAAGCCTGTCGGCGGGGCGGCATCGCCCTGGGACTGATCGCCGACGGGGTGCATGTGGATCCCACCATGGCGGTGCTGCTGCAACGGCTGGCACCGGACCAGATCGTGCTGGTGAGCGATGCCCTGGCTCCTTATGGCCTTGCCGATGGAGAACACCGTTGGGATGAGCGGGTGCTGCTGGTGACGAACGGCACCTGCCGACTGGAGGACGGCACCCTGGCAGGGGTGACCCTGCCCCAGCTGGAGGGCGTCAGACGGCTGGCCGGCTGGTGCGGGCAGCCGGGCGCTGCGATCTGGGGAGCGACGGTCGCACCACGACGGGTGATCGGCACCGCTGTGACGTTGAACGACGCGTTGGTGGGCCAGCAGCTGACGAACCTGCTGCGCTGGAGCCAACGCGAGGGGAAACTCCACTGGGGCTGCGCTGCTTAAGATCCCGCCGAACACGACCCTGCTTCGATGGCCCCCGATCAACTGCTGGAGCAGAAACAGGCCGAGAAACAGGAGGTGAAGGGCTACTTCGAAACCACGGGCTTCGATCGCTGGAACCGCATCTACAGCGAAAGCGATGACGTGAACAAGGTGCAGCGCAACATCCGCATCGGTCACCAGAAAACCGTGGATGAAGTGCTGTCCTGGATCCAGGCCAGCGGTGAGCTCAGTGATGTGAGCTTCTGTGATGCCGGCTGTGGTGTCGGCAGCCTCAGCCTGCCGCTGGCCGAGATGGGGGCCGGCTCGATCAGCGCCAGCGACATCTCCGAAGCCATGGCTCAGGAGGCGGAGCGCCGCGCCCGCGAAGCGGGCCTGGACATGGGCAAACTGAATTTCTTCGCCAGCGACCTGGAAAGCCTGAGCGGCTCGTTCCACACGGTGTGCTGCCTGGATGTGTTCATCCACTACCCCCAGCAACCGGCCGAGGAGATGGTGAAGCACCTCTGCAGCCTCACCGAACAGCGCCTGATCGTGAGCTTTGCGCCGTACACGCCGCTGCTGGCGCTGCTGAAGGGCATCGGCCAGCTGTTCCCCGGCCCCAGCAAAACCACACGGGCCTACACCCTCAAGGAAGACGGCATCGTCAAAGCGGCGGAAGCCTGCGGTTTCCAGCTGGTGCGCCGCAGCCTGAACAAGGCCCCCTTCTACTTCTCGCGCTTGATCGAGTTCCGCAAGTCCTGATCACATCGGAGCATCACTGTTCCGAACAAAATCCTCCCTCAGATGAGGGAGTTCCTGATCAAACCAGACCGGTGAAATCCGACAGGCTGAAATCGCCATTGCCGCCAATGATGGCGCTGAAATCTGGGGCGCGTTCGATCACCTCGGCGTAACTCGCTCCTTTGCGAAGCAGATCATCGGCAGCCTCCACCAGGCTCGCCTCGCCTGCCGCATCGTTGCTGAGGGCCCAGAACATCATTCCGCCCAACCCCTTCTCCTCCACATAGGCCGCCTTGCCGGCAATGGTCGCGGTGGTTTCCATCGAGCTCCATTCATCACCGTCGTAGAGGAAGGCCGCCTTGTTGTCGTCGTCCCAGTAGAGATTGCGCCGACCCGTCACCACATCGTTGAGGACATCCTTGTAGTCGTAAACGCCAGCCTCGAACGAACCGGTGGCATCACGACCGGAGCCGGGTTGTTGATAGCCGAAGGTTCCACCATCCGAGACGTTCCCCCAGGCGCGGGTGTAGGCCGGGGCTCCCATCACGACCTTGCTCAGCTCGATGCCCGCCGTTTCAAAAACATCAACAGCCCCGGTGACGTCGTAGTTGTTGGCGTCACCGGTCATCGCAGCCTGATGGCCCGTGACGTTCTCCCAACCGCCATGGAAGTCGTAGGTCATCACGTTGTAGAAGTCGACGTAGGGGTCGATGCCTTGGAGATTGAGGTTGGCCAGCTTCTCTTGGCCACCCGCCGTGGCAATCGACACCTCAAAGTCACGCCCCGTCCGGGCTGAGAGATCATCGAGAGCCGTACGCAGGTCGCGCAACACCAGCTCGAAGTTGGCCCCATCACTGGCGGAAACCGCATTGCCCGCCTTACCGCCGCCACCGGGGTATTCCCAGTCGAAATCGACCACGTTGAAGAAGTCGTAGGTCTCGAAAATGCGCACGGTCTCGCTGACGAATTTGTCGCGACCCTCCTGCGTGGCGTAGGCGGTGCTGAACTCATCGGACAGCGTCCAACCACCCAGGGCAAAGCCGAGGTTGACCTCCGGATTGAGTTCCTTGAAGCGACGCAACTGCTCGAAGTTGCCGGCATCGTTGGTGCCAACGCCGTTCCAGCCCACCGGAACCGACGTCACCGTGATGGCATCACCGGTTTGGGTGACGGTGTAGCGCCCTGAGTTTTCGTAGATGTCGAGCAGCTCTGGTGCCATGGCGGCGTAGTCGCTGGCGGTGAAGGTGCGACTGACCTGATCGGACTGGGAGAAGCGTTTCTGCAGAGCTGCGAATTCGTCGAACAGGGTGATCGACCCATCCGCCTTCACATCAAAGAAGCTGTAATTCATGTGGGTCATCGACTGGCCGTCGACATCCGACAGATTGACGTCGCGGCTGTAAATGCCCCACTCCTCGAAGTAGGTCACCACCCGCTTGTCTGTGGTGCCGTTGGGTCGTTCGTAGTCGATGGTGACGGTGCCGCCCTCTGTCACGGGGCTGTCTTCCGTGACCGTGCTGTCGTTAACAACAGTGCTGTCTTCAACAACAGTGCTGTCTTCACCGGCAGTGGCTTCACCATCGGGTGTCTCCACAGCATCACTGGCGTCCGGTTGTTGAGGAGCCTCCGGCTGAGCCACCTCAGCGCTCGTGGCAGCAAGATCGAACACCTGATTCGGATCAACAAAGTCGCCAGAGCCCTGGTAGTAGGAGCTCTGAGCCGAACCCGCGGCCAAGGGGGCTGACCAGGACTTGGGCGCCAGGGTGATGGCGTAGCGACCATCGTCACGGAGCGTGTTGGTGAACTCGAAGTTGCTGACGCTCTTCAACGGCGCATCGGAGACAAAGCTCACCGTCCAGTCGGTGCCGACCGAAGTGCCGGTGGTGTTGGTCACCGTGAGGGTTCCAGCGAAGGTCCCCGACCAACCACCGGTGATCGTGGCGGACACCACCAAGCCGGAAGCAGAGGGGTCAACCTCAACAGAAGGCTCAGGACTTGATGGCTCGGAATCGCCGGGCATGTCCATGCCGGACTCCATGCCCATCTCGCCATCCATCTCCATCTCTGGCTCCATGTCCGTGGAGCCGTGGTCGCCCATGGAATGGCTGTCATGAGGGGGCTGCTCATTCACCGCCGCATCTCCAGACTGGGTCTGGAAACCATCCGTCAGCTCACCCTCAGGAGCTGCGGGGGTCAGCAGAGCGGTGCGGTCCTTGAGCGTCAACGACTCCACTGAGCGTCCAAAGGGAATCTCGAGGTTGTCTTCGACGATCTGATCGAAATGAAATTCCAGGCTGGCCCCAGGAATGTCATCCAGGCTGGTGTTCTGGAAGATGAAGGTCTGACCAGTGGGTTCGGTCGCAATGACCAAGTCAGCACCGTCCTGCGTCACAGAGAGACGCTCACGGGTGCCGTAATAGAGAAAGCTGATCTTGTCGGTGGTCGGATCAAAGTCGGTGATGGTCTCGACCCTGCCGTACTCATGGGAACGGATGTAGGTGGTGTTGGGGTCCCTCTCGCCAACGCCCAACTCCCAGGACACAACGCCCCCTAGGTCTTGGCGGAGGTGTTCGTTGCCGACGACACCGTAATCCTCGAGGGCCAGCTGGTCGTAGGTCACCCCCACCAGGGTCATCTTCTGAGCGTCATTCCAGGGGCTCAAGAAGGTGACGTAGCCCTCTTCCGTTTTGCCGAGAATCAGGTTGTGAACCGACTGACCGCCAAAATCAAGACGATCGATGCCAGGGCGGAAGTCGGTGACCTCCCCTGAATAAACATCCACCTCGAAGACGCGGGCTGGCGCATCAGTTGTCGGCGTTTCAGCCTCAGGCTGTACCTCTTGCTCAGGCTGGGGTTCAGGATCAGACTCCGGCGCAGGGCCCGGGCTTTCCGCAGCTGAATCAACAAAGAACATCTCGTCCGTCAATGTTCCGCTGTTGGGAAGATCTGAACTGACGGCATTGAAACTCAGGGTCAAGGAGCCACCTGCAGGAATCGAAGCGCCCCAACTCGGGGGACGAATGGTCACCTCAAAAGTGCCATCACCCAAATCAACAACGTCATAGCTGGACGACCAAACCTGAACATCGATTTGACTGGTGCGAAAGGTGTAGGACCAATCCGTGAGAGTGGTATCGCCAGTATTGGTAAGGGTCAACTGGCCTGACATACCACCCCAATAGAGGTTGCCGGAAACAGATGCTTGAAGCGCCAAAACAACAATGCTCAACTCGCCTACAAAGCTAAAAAATCAAGCAACGCCGTCTCTTAAAAACGGCTGAGAAACGCCAGTGAACTTGATACAAATTTAAGCCAATATGCAGCCCCTAACATACAAGTGGCAAAACAGCATCCCCGAACTGAGGGATGCCAACGCCTTGCTCTACCCCCCAATTGGGGGACAAACAATCTGACCTGCAAACCATCGCTCCCCATACCGTCAAAGTCTTCGCTCAACACATCCAGATCTCATGTGCTCCATCTGGATAGGCAATCAGATCAAACGGTATCGAGAAAACTCAACCACGACCTTTGGCAATAAAAGGAGTGAACAAGGAGGCCCCCAATAGCTACTCAAAACTGGAAGATCACACCGGCGCTCGCACGCCAAACTGTGCCACGCTCGCTGTCCCAAAGCTCCACACCTCCCCTTCCGTACAGCTTCACAAAAGTGCTGTCGAAGCTCTGAATCGTGTAATCCAATCCAGCCTCCATCAATGCACCATTCTCTGTTCCAAGCTGCGAATCAAATGTTGCCATCTTCTTACTGAACTTGTAACCAATTTCCTGTCCTTCGTTCGCCATGTTCCAGTCCGAAAGCCAGGCAGCACGCACACTCGGCACCAACAAGCCACGTTCACCGATGCGGATCGGTACCGACAGCTTCATCCCCAACTCTGTCTCTGCAAAGTTTGTCGTGCGACTCTTGTACTTCAACCGCAGATTCTTATCACTACCGTGGCTTTCTGAAAAGCGTTGTTCGTAGTTACGGGTCCACACAACCTGGCCTTGCGGCTCCAGAAGCACTCCACCGGTCTTGAATGGTGCACCAATCCGCAATGCCCCGAGGTAACTGGTCACGCTCTTGTCACCCCTTGCAGTGTTGCCGCCCAGATCATTGTTGATCTGCACAATGTTGCGTGACTGCTCACCGGTGAATTCACTCGCCCCAAGTAGACCCTGCACATAGAAATGGCGAGTTGAGTACTCGGCAGTGATACCGCCGCCCCATCCCTCGGGGCTCCAGCTGCCGCCACCGGTATCACCGCTGCGGTGCTGAACATTCAGATCGCCATAATTGGCATAAGCACCGATCTGGAAGCTCTCACTCAGCGCCACATCCACACCAAAGCTGGTGCCGTAGGCGCTCAGGTCGTAGTCGTTATACAAACTCGATGAGTCGTCAGCTCGGCTGTTGCCACCGAATCCCCTCACCCAGGCGCTGACGCCATCGTGCTTAGACAGATTCAACTCGTCGTCTTGCTGATCAACAAGACTGACGCCATCGAGGTCCACCACCGCTGCTTCTTCCTCAAAGACGGGTTCCTCCTGAACAAGCGATTCCCTCACGAGCGACTCCTCAAACTGACGCAGCGGTTGACGATCAAACACTGCATCCACCAACAAATTGTTATGCAGCGCCAGGCCACGACCAGCTGCATCCACATTCCGAGGAGCTAGGCCGCTGGCCACCAACCGAGACAACTCGCCGTAGTCAAAACCAAGCAGCAGATCGATCTGTTCACCCTGCAGACCATCCAACAGGGCATCAATGATTTCAGTCGCTGCCTCTTCTTCTGCATCCCAAGCTTCATCTTCATCGCCAGGAATATCACTGATTACATCGCACAAATCGTCGCCCACTTCACAACCCGGAAGTTGATCAAGCTCGCCATCACCATCCGCGTCTGGATCAGTCTTATCAGGAATGCCGTCGTTGTCGTCATCAGGGTCAAGGATATCGGGCAAGCCATCATCATCCGTGTCTGGCAACTCATTCCCCACCAAACAGTCATCTCCCTCACAGGGCTTATCCGGCTTCGGGTCGATCAAATCCGGCAGGCCATCACCATCAGTGTCTGGCAACTCGTTCCCCACCAAACAGTCATCTCCCTCACAGGGCTTATCCGGCTTCGGGTCGATCAAATCCGGCAGGCCGTCACCATCGGTGTCTGGCAACTCATTCCCCACCAAACAGTCATCTCCCTCACAGGGCTTATCCGGCTTCGGGTCGATCAAATCCGGCAGGCCATCACCATCGGTGTCCGGCAACTCATTCCCCACCAAACAGTCATCTCCCTCACAGGGCTTATCCGGCTTCGGATCGATCAAATCCGGCAGACCGTCACCATCAGTGTCTGGCAACTCGCCAACATTCGGCAAGTCGATGCCAATGAGATCCGGCAACTCATTGCCGATCAGATCCGGCAACTCGTTACCAATCAAATTAGGCTCGTCATTACCGGGCTTCGAGCATTCACCATCGACAAAGCTTTGACCCTCTGGACAAAACGATCCTTCCGGCTGCTCAGTTCCAATCAGACAAAACTCATCATCAGAACAAGGGACTATAGGCAGAAGCGAACTCGATTCAAGCTCAGGACTTGGATAGTTGAGGTCCAAGCCATCGCAATCAGGGTCTCCAGGATGCAGACCACAAAAAAGCTCTTCCTGCGTCTTCGGCTCAATCATGAGATTGAGTGAGCCTTCGGTCAGATAGCCCTTATAAAGAGCAGGACCCATCACAGCATTGTCTTCGCCGAGCCCTTTAAATCCGAAACCAGCTCGGCCAACACCAGCAATGACCAAATAAGTGTTTTGCGCAAGCTGATTAGCGCTATCAACAACACCATCAATAATCTTCCATTCGCCCTCAGGCTCTTCTGCCGAAGGAGCCGTAACAACCAAGCTACCGCTCTCAAAGATGAATTTTTCGTTCACCTTAATAGGCGCATTTTTGGCCTTATCTTGCAAGTTCACAACAATGCCACCAGGGCTCCCGGAGTTAATCACATCTGCACGCAGCCTGATGTAGTCAGCTTCAAACGGCTTCTCCTGCTCGACGTACATCCGCCCAGCTTCGAAAACCTCCACATCCACAATGCGCTGCTCAAATCCCAGAAAATTCAAGACACCATCGCGTGATGCTGTGGTTTTAATATTTTGACTAAAACTAAAATCATTATTGGCTCTTACTTCGCCTCCCACCACATCAAGCGCTCCTTCAAAGAAGTTACGACCGGCGAATACAGTTACGCCTGACTGAACACTGAATTCTCCAATCGAACCGTTAACTGAATCTTCTCCAGGGCCTTTGCCCAAATCCTTAACAGAACCACCTTTTGAAATAATTTTCTCAGCACTGAGAACACCATCATTTCCCTCAATCAACCCTCCATTCAATCGGATCAGTCGGAGAAATTGATTTGTCCCATTCAAATCCAGAGCACCATCTTGAGAAATAGACGTCGTATCAGATTGAGAGCTCAACGCACCATCAACTCCAGCCTTCAGAGTGGCACCTTGCTGAATCGTTGTGCGACCACTGTAATCATTAGGCTTATTGAGAGTTAAGGCTGTCTTTTCCGCGATAACAAGACCACCCTTACCAGTAAGGCTGGCATCAATAACTCCGCCACTTGCAAAGACGTCATCCTCTGTAGCCAAAGTACCCTGAGAAATCACACCATCTTCAAGCCTCAGACTCTTCACACTTTGGGAACTATCACCCAATTCAAGTGCACCACGAACAATATGCATGGATTGATTGCTTAGTGCATTTTCTTTCAAGACGGCAAGTCTTGCCTCCTTCTGCACAACTGTGTTGCCGCTGTAATCACTAGAGGAACCACTCATTGTCGTCTCCCCTTCTTCTACAATTAGGCCTCCTGCACCAGTGACTTTGACATTAATTGATCCACCTCTTGACTGCAGATCCTCACCTGTCGATAAAGAACCCGTCTCAATTGATCCACCTTCAAGCATCAACTTATTCACGTGTTGTCTTTCACCACCCAAATCGAGAGTTCCAACAATCGTGTGTTCGGATACTTCATTCAATACCCCCCGTAGAGTTGCACCCTCCTCAACAGTCGTGGCACCGGAATAATCACTACCGGTGCCGTAAAGGGTCGTTGTTCCAGCTTTGGCGACCAATCCACCATCACCAGTGAGCTTGGTTCGAATAGAGCCGCCTCTTGACTGCAGATCCTTACCTGTCGACAAAGAACCCGTCTCAATTGATCCACCTTCCAGAATCAACGAATTCACATGTTGCCTCTCACCACCTAAATCAAGAGTTCCAACAATCGTATGCTCCGAACTCGCACTCAATGCACCTTCAGCACCGGCCCGTAGAACTGCATCCTCCATAACATTCGTAGGGCCGGAATAATCACTATCGGTGCCATGAAGGGTCGTTGTTCCAGCTTTGGCGACCAATCCACCATCACCAGTGAGCTTGGTTCGAATAGAGCCGCCTCTTGACTGCAGATCCTTACCTGTCGACAAAGAACCCGTCTCAATTGATCCACCTTCCAGAATCAACGAATTCACATGTTGCCTCTCACCACCTAAATCAAGAGTTCCAACAATCGTATGCTCCGAACTCGCACTCAATGCACCTTCAGCACCGGCCCGTAGAACTGCATCCTCCATAACATTCGTAGGGCCGGAATAATCACTATCGGTGCCATGAAGGGTCGTTGTTCCAGCTTTGGCGACCAATCCACCATCACCAGTGAGCTTGGTTCGAATAGAGCCGCCTCTTGACTGCAGATCCTCACCTGTCGATAAAGAACCCGTCTCAATTGATCCACCTTCCAGAATCAACGTATTCACATGTTGCCTCTCACCACCTAAATCGAGAGTTCCAACAATCGTGTGTTCGGATCCTTCATTCAATACCCCCCGTAGAGTTGCACCCTCCTCAACAGTCGTGGCACCGAAATAGTCACTACCGGTGCTATAAAGAGTCGTTATTCCCTCTTCCGCAACCAAGCCACCAGAACCAGTCAGGCTGGCAAAAATCTCACCACCACTTGAAAAAAGACCACCCTCCGTCGACAAAATACCTTCAGAAATCACACCACCATCAAGATTCAAAGCTTTGACCTGCTGATGCCAATCTCCATCGCCTAATTCAAAAAATCCACGAATGGTATGACTGGATGCTTCACTCAATGCAGAATGATTCATAGCGATGAGGCTGGCCCCATCCTCAATGACTGTTTCACCGGTGTAGTTACTCGATCCTCCCAACCGGGTCGTTGAACCAGATGTCGTCCGCAACGCTGCATTGCCTGTGATCCCCGAACCTCTTTCTCCAGTGACGGCGAGCTCACCTTTGTTGGTGATTTGTGTTTCCTTAGCCCCCTTAGTCCCCATAATTGTGATGGAGGAGAAGGTCGCCTCGCCAGTACCGGCTTCACTCCTGGCAGCAGAACTGTCAATAATCACATCCCCAGACTGAACCTGAAGTTCCTGAGGAATATTTTCAAAGCCATAGCCCTTGATGTCATAAGTCCATGTGCCTGCTTGTTGAGTCAGGCTGTTGAACCGAGTGAGAGATTGGACAGCAAATGATCCGGAATCAAGAACTGACGTTCCGAGCACAAGATGATCATCAAGGCTCTGGGAACCTTCAAGAACGACTGCAGCGAGATTGCCATTTTGCAAGGAAACGATATTCTCTTCAGCCAAGAGATTGGCAAGTTCGTTATTGCCATCAGCAACCGGTGCAATGCTGTTGAAACTGATCACACCAGCACGAAACGTGCCTTCAGAGATCGATAGTGTGTTGCCTTGCAAATTATTGCTCTGCAGCCCGGCGCTCTCCAACAACAAACAGGTTTTATCTGCAGAAACCGAATAGTTACCATCTCGATCAAAATTACAACCTTCGAGCTCCTCAGAAGTTTCCCAGTCATCGTTGTATTTAATGAGTGCAAAGTTCTTCAGAGCGCTTCGCTCAAAGCCAGGCAATTGGTCTGGCATTAGGTTTTGATAGACATTCATCTCACCAACCCACTCACGCCCATTGAAGGAACCAATATCACCACCATCGATCACTGAACCAGCGGGAATCTCTACCGTGGCTTGGTTCGTAACGAATAAATCATCTCCCAAGCCCAGGTTGATCGCCGCTTGACAACCATCATCACTACACTCGCCCAGTTTGGTGGTCATTGAACCGCTCAGGGTTAAGTCTGCACCGGCATCAAGGGTGAGCTGATCATCTCCATCGCTTCCCTGCAAAACCTTGGCCTTGGCCGTGCCTTGCAGCTCAAGCGAACCGCCGTCGGCATGGTCTCGGTCAAACAGATCAACCGTGCCTCCCACATCCAGGCTGGAACCCAATTGAATGGCGATGCTGTGGGAGAACACATCACCATTGTTCAAAGCAACGCTCGACGGCGATGTGGACTTTTCCGAGCCAATCCGAATGAAGTCGGCATCTAAACTGCCATTCTCGATGGTGAACCTGCTGCTGCCGGATTGATTGCTCTCCTGGCCTACCAGCAAGCCCCTCACCTGAGCAGATGTCTGCCCTACTACACCGGTGATGGTGGTGATGGAATTACCACGCATCAACATAGGCGCGCTGGTTTCGAGAGAACCGGTGATTGTGAGTTCACCAGAGCTCTCAATCGATTGATTGGATCGGGATGCTGTCTTGACGCTGAGATCTTCAAAGATGGCATTGCCACTAATATTCAGACTTCCGGAGTTGGTGAGCCGCGTTGCCTGCAATCCTCCAGAACCCAAGTTGATCTCACCGGAATTCTCAATTGACCCTTCAGATTGACTCAAACCTGTGAGATTGATTTGTCCCTCATTGGTCAAATTACGGCTCACCAAAGTGCCTTCTTGTACAGTTGCACCTGCATCCGTGGTAAGGGTATGGATGGTATGGCTCTCTTTACCCAGGTCAAGGGTGCCTCCACTCTCAACGGTCGTGTCAGAAAAAGCACTGAGGGCGTTGGCTCTGCCTACCTGGAGTATGCCCGCGTTGATCGTAGTTGTGCCTGTGTAGGTATTATTGCCAGAAAACGTTGTTGTACCCGATCCTTCTTTAACGAAAGAAGCAGTACCTGAAATCACACCAGAGACTTCTGTAGATGAATCATCGCCACCCGCTCTAAGCACAACACCATCTGACAGTTCAATGAAACCGGCACCAGCAATCGAGCCGATTGTGTCAGTGGAAGCAACGTCGTAGGTGGCATCCTCGGCAACAGTGACCGCTGTGGAGTCACTCAGTGAGCCTGTGACTTCGAGTGTGCCCCCGTTGATGTTGGTTGCGCCTTCATAGGTGTTATTACCAGAGAATATTGTTGTACCAGTGCCTGCTTTGGTGAACGAACCAGCACCTGAAATGACACCAGAGACAGTTGTTGAGTTGTTGTTGCCGCCAGCTGTGAGTGTTTTGCCGCTTGTTAGTTGAATAGAGCCAGCACCAGCAATCGAGCCGATCGTGTCAGTGGAAGCAACGTCGTAGGTGGCATCCTCGGCAACAGTGACCGCTGTGGAGTCACTCAGTGAGCCTGTGACTTCGAGTGTGCCCCCGTTGATGTTGGTTGCGCCTTCATAGGTGTTATTACCAGAGAATATTGTTGTACCAGTGCCTGCTTTGGTGAACGAACCAGCACCTGAAATGACACCAGAGACAGTTGTTGAGTTGTTGTTGCCGCCAGCTGTGAGTGTTTTGCCGCTTGTTAGTTGAATAGAGCCAGCACCAGCAATCGAGCCGATTGTGTCAGTGGAAGCAACGTCGTAGGTGGCATCCTCGGCAACAGTGACCGCTGTGGAGTCACTCAGTGAGCCTGTGACTTCGAGTGTGCCCCCGTTGATGTTGGTTGCGCCTTCATAGGTGTTATTACCAGAGAATATTGTTGTACCAGTGCCTGCTTTGGTGAACGAACCAGCACCTGAAATGACACCAGAGACTTCTGTAGATGAATCATCGCCACCCGCTCTAAGCACAACACCATCTGACAGTTCAATGAAACCGGCACCAGCAATAGAACCGATCGAATCGGTTGCATCAACGTCATAAGTGGCACCCTTAGCGACAGAAACTGCCGTGGAATCACTCAATGTGCCTGTAACTTGGAGTGTTCCTTCGTTAATACTGGTTGCACCTGTATAGGTGTTGGCTCCAGAGAGTGTAGTCATTCCACCACTTGTGGTTAACCCGGCCGAGGGCGAGGCGCCAGTGAGACTCGCAAATATCAGTCCAACACTTGAATCCACACCCTCCTTCGTGGACAAGATTCCTTCAGAAATCACACCATCTTCGAGATTCAGCTTTTTGACCAGCTGTCGACCGCCTCCTTCACCCAAGTCAAGAAAACCACGAATGGTGTGACTAGAATCATCACTCAAAGCAAACTCATTCAAAGCGATGAGACTCGCCCCATCCTCGACGACGGTGTCACCGGTGTAGTTACTTGACCCTCCCAACCAGGTTGTTGAACCAGATGTCGTCAGCAACGCTGCATTGCCTGTGATCCCCGAACCTCTTTCTCCAGTGACGGCGAGCTCACCTTTGTTGGTGATTTGTGTTTCCTGGCCACCAAGAATTGCGATAGAGGAGAACGTAGCTTCACCAGTAGCGGCTCCACTGGCATCAGCGGTGCTATCAATCATCACATCTCCGGATTGAACCTGAAGTTCCAGAGGGTCATCCCCAAAATCGTAGCCCTTAATGTCGTAGGTCCACGTGCCACCTTGCTGTTTGAGGCGATCAAAACCTGAGAGCAATTGAACAGACAAAGCACCCGATTCACCTTGGTCAGAGCCAAGCAAAAAATCATCATCAACATCCGAACGCCCCTCAACCACAACAGCGGAAAGATTGCCATTCTCAAGACGAATGACATTATCTAGAGCTGACGGAGTATCTCCATCGACATCAAAGCTGATCACACCAGCACGCAAGGTGGCGCCATTGTCGATTGACAGCGTATTGCCTCTGGGTGACTCTGCTTCCAACAACAAACAAGTACGATCCTCGGCAACTAAAAAATTGCCATCACCATCAAAATTGCAAGCCTTTAGGCCTTGAGGTGTTTCCCAATCACCGTCGTAATTGATCAGAGCAAAGTTACGCAAAGCACTGCGTTCAAAACCAGGGGATTGATCCGGAGACTCGTTTTCATAGACATTGATCTCACCCACCCATTCTCCGTTGATGATGGTGCCAAGATCACCACCATCAATCACTGAACCAGAGGAAATCGACACCTTGGCTTGATTGGTGACCAAGAGATCATTTCCAGACCCCAGATTGATCGCTGCATCACAGCCACCACCTCTGCATTGGCCCAGATTGGTGGATGTTGACCCACTCAGGGTTAAATCGGAACCCGCATCAAGGTTGACCTGATCATCTCCATCGCTTCCTTGCAGAACCTCAGCCTTGGCCGTGCCATGCAGCTCAAGCGAACCACCGTTGGCATTGTCTTGCTCAAACAGATCAATCGTGCCTTCAACATCCAGGCTCGATCCAGATTGAATGGTGATGCTGTGAGAGAACACATCACCGTTGTTCAAGGTGACGCTCGATGGTGACGAAGACTTTTCCGAGCCAATCCGAATGAAATCGGAATCTAAGTTGCCCTTGCGAAGCGTGAAACTGCTCCTGCCGGATTGATTGCTCTCCTGGCCCACCAGCAGGCCCCTCACCTGAGCAGATGTCTGCCCAGCCACACCGGTGATGGTGGTGGTGGAACTACCACGCGTCAGCACAGAATCATCTGTCTCAAGGGAGCCTGAAATTGTGAGATTGGCAGAATTCTCAATGGAGTGATTGGAGACTGTCTGGTCGACTGTCAAGTCGACAAAGGTTGCATTACCGCTGGTGACCAAGGACTCGACTTCTGCCGATCCTTTGACATCGAGAGTGCCTGAGTTGGTGACGCGCGTGGCCTGCAGGCTTCCCGAGCCCAAGTTGATCTCACCTGGATTGATAATCGATCCCTGGGATTGACTCAAGCCTGTGAGAGAGATTTGACCCTCATTGGTCAAATCGCGGTTCACCAACGTGCCATTTTCAACCTTGGATTTCCACCCGTTCACGGTGAGTTTGTTGATGGTCTGGGTTTTCCCTCCCAGATCAAGAGTGGCACCACCCTCGACGGTGGTTTCAGACCTACTGCTCAACGCATTGGCACTTCCAGCCTTCAGTGTTCCCTTCTTCACAGTGGTTGCGCCTTCATAGGTGTTATTACCAGAGAATATTGTTGTACCAGTGCCTGCTTTGGTGAACGAACCAGCACCTGAAATGACACCAGAGACAGTTGTTGAGTTGTTGTTGCCGCCAGCTGTGAGTGTTTTGCCGCTTGTTAGTTGAATAGAGCCAGCACCAGCAATCGAGCCGATTGTGTCAGTGGAAGCAACGTCGTAGGTGGCATCCTTGGCAACAGTGACCGCTGTGGAGTCACTCAGTGAGCCTGTGACTTTGAGTGTGCCCTTGTCGATGGTTGTTGTGCCTGTATAAGAATTCTTTCCAGCCAAGGTCTGGGTACCACCCCCATTGATCACCAAGCGACCCGAACCTTTGAGATCACCGGAATAGATCGCTGTGCCGGAAGCCGTTTTGGAGAGAAGGCCAAAATTGCGAAGGCTGCCCGAGCCGGATAACGCACTGAAGTTGAGATTTTTGCTATGCAGATCAAACACTGATCCACTGTTCAGCGTGATGTTGTAGGCACCCGTTCCAAGCTTGTGGGCATCCACCCAGGCATTGGACGCCAACGACAATTGCTTGGTGCCAGTGGACGAGCTGTTGATGACACAGCCGCCACCGGACGACACATTTTTGGAAGATCCCTCACCACCAGATGTTTTAAAGCAATAGGGATTTTGAAACCCCGAAAATTCGAACCGACCGTTCCACCAATTGGATGAACCATTTTGTCGAATGGTTTTCGCCGTAACGGTGGGATTGGCACGTTTCCAGCCCTCAAAAGCGCCCCATGTTGCCAACCGCGACCAATCCACAGGAATGGTGGTGGTGGATTGAACAGCGCCCCTATCTGTATTGCCGTTTTTACCAGCTCGTGCGAAAAACCATCGCTGACCACTGCTTAATTTGTTCCCACTGGAATTGAGCTGAAAGAGGGCATCGATGCAGTGACTGCCTTGACTTGGCTTTGAACAATTTCTGTAAATATCATCGCCATCTTTTTTATCTGGGACAGCCCACGGGATGGAATACTTGCGATCCGCAATCCCGGATTTCAAGAGCTCTGTAGCCCAGTCCAAGCCCGATACATTCTGAAGCTGAAGACCGGATGCCTCAAATTGGATCCTGCTCCAACCCATGCGCATCCGCTGTCCATCAGCCGTATCGCTTGGATCAATCCCTCTCGACCCAAGACTTTTCAGACGAATCCATTTCAGTGGATCCGCACCGCTTACACCATTACCCGTGCTTGGATTCCATCGAAACTCGGAGACTTCACCAAACCAGATCTGAGACTTATCACTCGGACTCGTTTCACCTGCAACAACAGGCTGATGGAGAAACTGCTGCGACAAAGCAGCAAAAAACATCAAAAAACCAAGCCGTTGAATGCGTTTTAGAGACTTGCCGCTTGAGCGACGGTTATGACCAGCAGTAGCGAAGCGATAAACAAAGAAACCGGAAAAATGCTGTACACCGGCTTCTTTCTTATCCAACGTTTTCAATCTTCAATTGATACATATTAACGATAACGGGCGGGCGCGACTCAACAAGAGACAAAAAGATTGAGACCAAAAAGAATAAGAATGATTCTCGCTCGCTATCACATTTTCAATAAGAATGATTCTCGCTCGCTATCACATTGAAAGCGGCGGCCAAGTCCCTCCAACCGCCAGGCATGCAACCGATAGCCCCCATCCCCGGGGGTTGCGGTTGCTGAAATCTCGCGATGAGGCAAATACAACGGATCCCCCAGCAGCGGACTGCCCAGCTGCGCCAGATGGATGCGGATCTGATGGGGCCGGCCGGTGGTGATCGTCACCTGCAAGCGATCGCCCTCAGCCGTGCGCTCCAACAGCTCCAGCTCAGAGTGGGCCGAAAGGCGTTTGCGGATCGGCGCATCGTCGTGCGGTTCCGGCCCCCAGATCCAGCCCAGGATCGGATGCGGCCGTTCCACCACATCACTGGTCACCGTCAAACACTGCCCCCGCTCCAAAGCCGGCACCCGCTGACTCCAGGCCTGATACACCTTGCGGCAACCGCCCTCCGGCCGGAACTGTTTCGACCAGAAAGCACGGGTTTGCGGCGTGCGGGCACACACCTGCAAACCGGAGGTGAAGCGCCCCAGGCGGTGCACCGGCCGCGCACCTGTGGGTTCGAGCAAGGCCGTGAGCGTGTGGCGCAGAAAGCCCCCACCGGGCATCACCGGCAAGCCCGAGGGCTTGTTGATCACCAACAGATCGCCGTCGTCATGGATCGTCTGCCATTGATCGGGAATCGCCTCCTCCCGCCAGGGCGGGCGACGCCAACAGAGGATCTCTCCGCCCTGCAGTTGCCGATCTGCCAACAAGCGCAGCCCATTGCAATCCAGCTCACCAGCGGTGATGCGCTGACGCCACATCTCGGCATCCGAATGGCGATAGAGCTGCGCCAACCAGTCGATCAAGGACGAGCCGGCCGCTTCAGCCGGCACCCGGTCGCGATACGTCCAGCCCTGATTGAGCGCCGCCTCGCGCCAGCCAGCCCTCAAGTCACCAGACGGTGCTCCAGGGCATAGCGCACCAGTTCCGTGCGGCTGGACGTGCCGGTCTTGTTGAACAGCCGACTCACGTACTTCTCGACGTTGCGGATCGAGGTCTCCAGCTGGCGGGCGATCTCCTTGTTCATCAGCCCCTCGGCCACCAGTTGCAGCACGCTCGCCTCCCGCGGCGTGAAGCTGTGCACCACCGGCTCTTTCGCGGGCAGAGCTTCCGCCTGGGCCAGCAGGGAGCGGATTTCGGTGATCTGCTTGGCCATCTGACCCATGTCCGTGTCAGCGAAGCGGGCCGCCTCCTGCAGCAACCGCTGCTGGCGCTGCGCCACGTTGCGCACCCGCGCCACCAGTTCATCCGGGTCGAACGGCTTGGGGATGTAGTCATCCACGCCGGCCATGTACCCCTGGGTGCGGTCCGCCGTCATCCCCTTGGCCGTGAGGAAGATCACCGGGGTTCCTCCCAAACGCTCGTCGGCCCGCAGCTTCTTCAGCAGGCCGTAGCCATCGAGTCTCGGCATCATCACGTCGCTGATCACCAGATCCGGCAGCATCTGCTGCGCCTTCACGAAGCCCTCCTCGCCATCCACGGCCGTGGTCACATCGAATCCCTCGTCCTCGAGGTAAGCCTGAACCGCTGTTCGCAGACCGGGCTCATCGTCAACCAGCAGCAGCCTCGGCGCCGGAACCTCCTGCTCGTCTGTGCTGGGTGGGGGGGCGTCGCTCATGGCTGGCTCGCACTCAGTTCAATGTATGAAGCACGAGCTCAGGGAGCCAGTGCGGGTAACTGCTCCTGACGTTCGGGAATCAGGGTCGAATACCCCAGAGACAGGGCCTTGTCCCTCAGCGTGACCGGATCGGTGCCCGCCAGCTCCGGAACACAGGCCGCCCACCAGACCAGATGATCCTCACGGTTGGTGTCGTTCACCGGACCCCCGGGATTGATCGTCCGCACGTACACCGCCGTCGCGGTGCGTTTGACGCGAACCGGGCTGGAGGCGCTGCAGTCGACCGACTCGAAGTAGATGTTCAGATCGGAAGGGGATTCCTCCCAGATCTGATAACGCCGCATGGTGTCCGTGGACGAGGGCGTCCTCACCGCATAGATGCCGATGATGCGCGGGCCTCCGGCATCGGGCTCCTCGATCAGCACCTTCAGATCCTGAGGCCTGGATTTCTTCATCTGCTCCAGCACCTCCTGACGATCGATCCCGCGGATCGGCGCAGTGCACAGCAGCACAGGCAAGGCAACGGCTGCGGACAACATCAGCCTGGACAGCACAGAACGCATGCGCGTTGCGGCGGAAATCTGCGCACCATGGTGACAAGAACCCGCGCCTCTGATCTGACCTCGTCACCACTTGCCTTTGATCACCAGGCGACCACGCCCTGTGCTGCCGAAGTGGTGGAGGCGATGGAGCCGTACTGGTGCGAGCAGTGGGGCAATCCCTCAAGCCGGCAGCATCGGCTCGGGCTCAGTGCCGCCGCCGCGGTCTCCCTGGCGCGACGGCAGCTGGCGGAATGCCTGGCGGTGGAACCCGAACGGGTGGTGTTCACCAGCGGGGCCACCGAAGCCAACAACCTCGCCCTGCTTGGCCACGCCAGAGCCCGGAGGCGTTCGGGAGACCGGCCGGGCCATCTCATCAGCGTGGTCACAGAACACCACGCCGTTCTCGACCCTCTCCATCAGCTTCAGCGCGAGGGATTCCAGCTGACGTTGCTGAAGCCTGGACCCGATGGCCTGATCAGCCCGGACGATCTCAGGGATGCGATCACCGCTGACACGGTGATGGTGAGCGTGATGGCGGCCAACAATGAAATCGGAGTGCTGCAACCACTGGCGGAACTCTCCGCGATCTGCCGGCAACGGGGCATCACGGTTCACAGCGATGCGGCCCAGGCCTTTGGACATATTCCCCTCGATCCGGATGCCCTGGGACTGGACCTGGTCAGCCTCAGCGCCCACAAGCTGTACGGCCCCAAAGGGATCGGAGCCCTGGTGATCCGCCCGGGGATCGATCTCACCCCTCTTCAGTGGGGCGGCGGCCAGGAACAGGGCCTGCGCCCCGGCACCCTCCCGGCTCCCCTGATCGTCGGGTTCGCTGCCGCGGCACGGCTGACGGTCTCGGAACGGGATGCCCGTTCCGCGCGACTGCAAAAGCTGCGGGATCACCTGCTCCGCGGTCTGGAGGAACAGCTTCCTCAGATCCTGCTCAACGGAGCTCAGGCACCACGCCTGGCTCACAACCTCAACATCAGCGTCCCCGGGGTCAATGGCAATCGCCTGCATCGGGCTCTGCGTCCGGAACTCACCTGCAGCAGCGGATCCGCCTGCAGCAACGGCTCACCCTCCCATGTGCTGCAGGCTCTCGGCCGCAGCCGACAGCTGGCGGAAGCCTCCCTGCGGCTCAGCCTCGGACGAAGCACCACCGAGCAGGACGTGGAGCAGGCGATCCGTGTGATCACGCAGGCAGTGCGTGCGCTCACCCCTTGAACTCAGTACCTTCCGACTGATCCCTGAAACCGATGATGACCAGCACGCCGGGGCACTCTCTCGATGCGGGCTTGGCGATCCGGGATGGCTGGAGGGCTTTCCTGCTTTCCCCGTGGAGCTTCGTCGGCTTCGCGGTCGTCGCGACGATCCTGTCGTCGCTGGTGGATCTGCTTCCCGGAATCGCCGGGTTTCTGGCCACAACGCTGATCGATCTCTGGATCAGCATCGGGCTGGTGCGTGGTGCCTGGATCGCGCTCGACGGAAGAAAACCGGCCTTCGCGGATCTCGCCGCCCTGAACGGTCCGGCGATCTGGCGGTTGTTCAGCAGTCAGCTGGTGCTGGCTCTGCTGCTGTTGCCGATCGCTCTGATCGTGATCGGGGTTGCCCTGACCGCCGCCGAGGCCATCCAGCCCGCCGCCCGGCTGCTGAATCTCAGTTTCACGAGCGATCTGAGCGATCCGCAGCAGCTCAACGTGCTGATCCCGGGCTATCAGACGATGGTCATGAAGCTCATGCAGAGCCCCGTGGCCCTCATTGCGCTGCTGAGCGGCTGGGTTCTGGCGGTGTACGTGCAGGTGAACCAGTCCTTCCTGGGCTTCATCGCACTTCTCGATGGTCGTGGCCCGATCACGACGATCCGCAGCGGCTTTGAACGTGTGAAGGGTCAGTGGTGGGCGGTGCTGGGCCTGCTGGTGCTGCAGACGATCATCCTTCTGATCGGCGTTCTGCTGATGGTTCTGGGTCTGCTGGCAGCGGTTCCCCTCGTCTTCTGCATCACCGGTGCCGCCTACCGCCAGCTGTTCGGCTCCGACGACCGGGCCGATTTCCTCAAAGGGCGGTGAGCAGCACGAACCCCACCGCTCCGATCAAGGCCAGCAGCAGCTGAGCCACCTGGCTGACGAGCAGTCCGGCCACAACCGCCAGGCCGACCCGCATCGAGCGGACAGCGCGGGCATTCCAACCGAGCTCCGGAGAGCGCTCTTGCAGCGACCATGCCTCCACGACGGTTGCCATCAACCAGGGACCGATCAGCACCCCGAATCCACCGGCCAACAGACCGAAACCGAGCCCGACAACCGCTGCCGGAGCAGACCAGCGACCAGCCTGCAGCCTCGCTGTGGCCAGGCTCACCGCCAGCAGATCGGCGATCAGCCCCAAGCCGAAGGTCACCGTGGCCAGCAGCAGCGGCGGCCAGCCGGCACTCCAGCCGACATGCCAGCACCAGAGCCCGGCACCGACCGGCAGCCAGAGCAGTCCCGGCAGCACCGGCAGCAGTGTTCCCGGCAGGGCCACCAGCTGGAGGGCCAGCGCCAGCCACCAGATCGGATCAACCGGCATCGATCCTCCGAGCCAGTCGCCACTTGGCACTGCGGCTGCGGGGATTGCTGTCCTGTTCCTCCGCGGAGGCCACGACGGGCTTGCGGGTGAGCCTTTCCAGCCGGTCATCACGCAGGAATGCCGTCTTCACGCGGCGATCCTCGAGGGAGTGGAAGCTGATGATTCCCAGCCGCCCAGCGGGCTCCAGCCAGTCCGGGGCCTGCTGAAGCAGTCGGTCCAGCACACCCAGCTCGTCGTTCACGGCGATCCGCAGGGCCTGGAAGGTGCGGGTCGCGGGATGGATGCGTCCCCGCCGCACCTTCGGCGGATAGCAGCCGGCCACGGCGTAGGCCAGGGCGGCCGTCCCGCTGTAGGCCCCCTGCGCAGCCAGATCCGCCTTGATCCTGCGGGCGATACGGCGCGACAGTCGCTCCTCTCCATAGGCGTAGATGAGGTCGGCCAGCTCGCCCTCCTCAAGCCTCCCGATCAGCTGCGCCGCCGTCTCCGTTCCCTGATCCGGGTTCATTCTCATGTCCAGAGGCCCATCCAGGCGGAAGCTGAATCCCCGCGCCGCCACATCCAGCTGGGGACTGCTCACCCCCAGATCCGCAAGCACCATCAGGGCCGGTTCGTCAGGGGTGAAGTCCGCGAAGTTGGTGGCGACGATCTGAACTCTCTCTCCGAAGGGAGCCAGTCGCTCGGCCGCTGCTGCGCGAGCCGTGGGGTCCTGATCGAGACCGATCAGCCGCCACCCCGGATGCCGCTCCAGGAGCAGAGCGCTGTGACCGCCTCCACCGAGGGTGGCATCAATGAGCAGACCGGCCGATTCCGCCAGAGGCTGCGCAGCTGCCACAACGGCATCCGCCAGCACCGGCACGTGGCTGAACTGAGGCGCGATCGGCAAGCAACGACCCGAGGTGGACTCCTTAAGATTGATTCATCGATCGATCCGTGGCTCCCATGACGCAGCTGGAAACGCGCACGGAGCCGATGGTGGTGAACTTCGGGCCTCACCACCCCTCCATGCATGGGGTGTTGAGGCTGGTGGTGACCCTCGATGGTGAGGATGTGGTGGATTGCGAACCGGTGATCGGCTACCTCCACCGGGGCATGGAGAAGATCGCCGAGAACCGCACGAACGTGATGTTCGTGCCCTACGTGAGCCGCATGGACTACGCGGCCGGCATGTTTTACGAGGCGGTGGTGGTCAACGCTCCGGAAAAGCTGGCGGACATCCCGGTGCCGAAGCGTGCCAGCTACATCCGCGTGCTGATGCTGGAGCTGAACCGCATCGCCAACCACCTGCTCTGGCTTGGACCCTTCCTGGCGGACGTGGGAGCCCAGACGCCCTTCTTCTATATCTTCCGGGAGCGGGAGATGATCTACGACCTCTGGGAAGCGGCCACCGGTCAGCGCCTGATCAACAACAACTACTTCCGGATCGGCGGTGTCGCAGCCGATCTCCCCTGGGGATGGCTGGAGAAGTGTCGCGATTTCTGCGACTGGTTCGCTCCGAAGATCGACGAATACGAAAAACTCATCACCAACAACCCGATCTTCCGACGCCGCATCGAAGGGCTCGGCACGATCGAGGAGCAGGACGCCATCAACTGGAGCCTGTCCGGCCCGATGCTGAGGGCCTCCGGTGTGCCCTGGGACCTCCGCAAGGTGGACCACTACGAGTGCTACGACGATTTCGACTGGCAGGTGGCTTGGGAGAAGGAAGGTGATTGCTACGCGCGCTACCGCGTGAGAATCGAGGAGATGCGCCAGTCCCTCAAGATCCTGCGTCAGGCCTGCGACATGATCCCCGGTGGTCCCACCGAGAATCTCGAGGCGCGACGACTCAACGAAGGCAAGGGGAGCGAGGCCGCAGGCTTCGATTACCAGTACGTCGCCAAGAAAGTTGCGCCCACCTTCAAGATCCCTGACGGTGAGCTGTACACCCGTCTGGAATCAGGAAAAGGGGAGATCGGCATCTTCATCCAGGGCAACAACGATGTCACGCCCTGGCGTTTCAAGATCCGAGCCGCTGACAGCAACAATCTTCAGATCCTTCCCCACATCCTCAAGGGACACAAGGTGGCCGACATCATGGCCATCCTTGGTTCCATCGACGTGATCATGGGGTCCGTGGATCGCTGAGTCCTCTGGACATCCCGCCCTGGCTGACCCTGGAACGGACGGTTCGCTTCGGCGACACCGATGCTGCTGGTGTGATGCATTTTCACCAGCTGCTGCGTTGGTGTCATGAAAGCTGGGAGGAGAGCCTGCAGTCCTTCGGTGTGCAGCCAACGGACGTGTTTCCCGGCTGCCGCGGCCAGCACAGCTTCCCCGATGTGGCCCTGCCGGTGGTGCACTGCAGCACCGATTTCCTCGGACCGGTCCACGCAGGCGATGGTCTGGTGGTGACGCTCGAGCCCAGGCGACTGGATCCCGGCAGTTTCGAGGTGAGCAGCAACTTTCTGCATGCCGGCTCCAGCGTGGCCCGCGGCCTGCTCCGCCATGTCGCGATCAAGGCGACGACCCGCCGGCGCTGCAACCTGCCGGAGGGCGTCGACCGCTGGCTGGAGGCCTCAGGCCTCGGCCGCATCAACCCGCTCTAGCCAACGCCGCCAGTGATCACGGCGCCATTTGCCCGCATCACTGACCGCCAGGTCCGCACAGAGCACCCAGCGTCTTGGGCGTTCCGCGGCCATCCAATCAACCGTGACCGCCTGCAGAGAGGCCAGCAGGTCCACCTCGGAGCAGCCCGCCTGCGGCCGGATCAGCGCCACCAGCCTCGCCCCCCACTCACCGTCGTCGACGCCCAGCAGCAGCACTGCCGCAAGCGGCAGACGCTGCCTGCGGGCCGCCTCCATCAGACGTTGCTCGAGCTGCTCGGGGAACACCGTCTCGCCGCCGGACTGAACGGCTGAATCGAGCCGTCCGATCAGCTGCACCCCCCCCTCTCCGAGGACGGCCCTGTCGCCGGAACTCCACCAGCCGTCGGCATCGGCCAGCGGGGCGATCCGATCCGGTTGATCAGGGCACCAGCAGCCCCAGGCAAGACGGTCCGTTCTGACCTGCAGGCCGCCGGCTTCCGTGAGACGCAGATCCACATCCGGGAGCGGATCACCGCAGCCCGCTGCACCGGCAAGGAAGCGATCCGGGGGAAGCGCCGCCACCATCGCGGCCGTCTCCGTGGCGCCGTAACAGGGGGCCAGCCGGATGCCCCGCTCCCTGGCCCGCGCGGCCAGAGTTGCCGGCAGCGCAGCGCCGCCCACCCAGATCACAGCAAAGCCCTGCAGCCAGGCCTCTGCGGCTGGTTGCCCCATCAGCCTGGCGAGCTGGGTCGGCACCAGCGAGAGCAGCCGCACACGCCCCTGCCAGTCCGGCAGGTCGCTGCAATGACGCACCAACGCTTCGGGGCGCTTCATCAGATCGGGAGCCAGCGGAGCGTGCGGACTTCCCCAGCAGTGGCTGCGCCACCAGGGCATCAACCCGCTGACGTGATGCATCGGCAGGGGATTGAGCGTCAGACAGGCCGCCGGATCAATGCCGATGCTCCGCAGCCAATCCGCCGTGGCGGCAGCGGAGCGATCCAGGTGCGCCGCCGGCTGCAGGCAGAGGCGCCGTCCACCGGTGCTGCCCCCGCTGCCGATCACCACTCCGGGCCCCTTCGGCAACAATCGCTCCGGGACTGGCGGGTCTCCCAGCTGCAGCCATTCGGACTCCCCGGGACGGCTGAGCAGAGCAGAGGCCTCCATCAGGTCGCCGCCTCCCACACCACCTGCGGGTCATCGCAGAACAGCGGGCCGGCAGGACACCAGCCTGGAGCCAGCCCCGGGGCCGCCGGGGTCGGACCCTGCATCTGGAGTGCTGCCAGGTGATGCAACCAACGGCGGCCGATCCCTGTTTCAAAAGCGGTGCTCACCATCCGCTGCGGCATGCCCTCCTGCAGATCCCGCAGCAGCAGACGCGGATCACCATCCACGGCTGGGCGGCGCACCTGCCAGCCGGGCCAGGTCTCCCGCAGCCTGGGATCGCGCATCAGGGACTCGTCCAATGCCACCGGCCCCTGCTCCGCCAGCGATTCCAGTCCGTCCCGATCGTCCGGGGGCAGGGGCTGCTCCAGCCAGGCGAAGCGTGCATCTCCCACCAACGAGCGCATCCAGGCCAGCGCTGTCGTTCGGTCCCAACCGCCGTTCGCGTCCAACCGCAGACGCGCCGTCGACGGAAGGCGTTCCATCAACTGCTCAAGCCAGCGGCGCTCCAGCCCGTCTGCCTCTGCCGCGACCTTCCATTTCAGCGTCAGCGCCCGACGGCGTCCGCGCTGCTCCAGCAGACGATCCAGATGCGGCAGCATCAGGCCTCCGGCCGGCAGCAGCTCCGCCCCTTGTGGTGCCATCAGCCAGCCGCGCCTGGCGCGATCTCCAACCAGCCCATCCAGTTCCGCCAGCGCACCACCGAGGCCGAAACCGATGGCGCCGCTGAGTCGTGGCAACAGCGGCTCGAGCGTCTCCCGCGTCAGAGGGCTGGGCAGCGTCTCGAGCTCACGCCGGCAGCGGGGCAGCAGTGCCTGATCGAGCGGGGAGACCTCCCCCCAGCCGATTCGGCCACCCCTGCTCTCGAGCCGCAGCAGCCAGCCGGAACGATCCCGCAGCACCCCTGCAGCCGTGCGCAGCGGCTGAATCAGCGCAAACCGGAACGGTCGGATCTGCAGCTGAAGGTCCATGGCTTCATCAATAGAGCCTGACCGCCGAGAGGGCCAGTCCCACACTCAGACCAAGACCGTTGAGGGCCTGAAAGCGCAATGCCAGGAACTTGCTGCCGACGATCCGCTCAGGCTGGTCATGGTGCTGATGCAGCAGACGGATCAACGCCGTGGCTGCCGGCAGACCGATGCCGGCCAGCAGAACGGTCGGAGGCCACTGCCCCCGCAGGACGGGGATCCATTCCAAGGCCAGGGTGAGGGCCACGAACCATGGGACCAGAGCCGCTGCCCTGGCGCTGCCGAGACGCACCACCGGCGATCGCTTGCCGTGGGCTGCATCCTCCTCCACCTGGTGGAAATGGGAGCAGAAGAGAACGAGCGTGGTCGCCAGCGCCGGCCCCGCGCTGAGGGTCAGCGCGATGCGCCAGGGAATCGCGGCGGTTCCCTCGGGAGCCAGCACCAGCAGGGCAGCCGACGTGGCGAGGGGGCCGAAGGCCAGCCAGCAGAGGGGCTCCCCCAGACCCCGATACCCCAGGCGGAGCGGTGGCCCCTGATAGGCGTATCCGATGCCGCAGCACAGCAGCACCAGCGGCAGAACGGCAGGACTGCTGCGCAGAGCCAGCCAGCCCATCAACAGCAGGCCGAGCAGCAGTGCCGTGCTGGAGAGCAGGGCCACCCAGTCGCGACGACCTGTGAGATTGATCACCGAGTGGGGCTTCCCCCGCTCATCGATGCCGGTGTCGGCATCAAAGAGATCGTTGCTGAGGTTCTCCCAGAGCAGCAGCAGGATCGCCGCC
Source organism: Synechococcus sp. KORDI-49 (assembly GCF_000737575.1). NCBI lineage: Bacteria > Bacillati > Cyanobacteriota > Cyanophyceae > Synechococcales > Synechococcaceae > Synechococcus > Synechococcus sp. KORDI-49. The sequence continues at coordinate 1,370,332 of NZ_CP006270.1, forward strand.
AGCAGGAAACCAAGCAGCTGATCCCAGCGCAGGCCAAGACCGGCCCCGAGCCGCCAGCCGGCGGCCAGCAGCACCGGCATGACAGCGACCGAGTACATCGGCCATTTGATCGCTGCCATCCACAGACGACGGCGCTTGTCGTAACGGGATGCGACATCCTGAGGCTCTGGCATGGACTGGACCGCCTCGGTCCGGATGATGACCCATACATTTGAGCAGTCCCCCTGCACAGCCTTCGCCGCGGATGCCGGCTGACTCACGCTTCTATGACCTGCTGAGTGCTGCCGAGTCCGGATGGAGGGACCGGAGCGGCGACGATGGCCTGCTCAGCCTGGCGCTGCCTCTCGACGGCATTGACCCCATGTGGGCGCTGACGGGGCTGGCCGGCGAGCAGACCTTCCGGATGCTGTGGGACTGTGCACCGGGGCTGAGTCTGGCGGCAGCTGGGCGTTGCCAGCAGCTGGAGTTGGCGGGAAGCCGCCGCTTCGAACTGGCCCAGCGCTTCTCCGATCTGACGCTGGGGCGGCTGGTGGATGGTCGGCCCGACTGCCCGCCCCAGGCCAGACCGCGGGTGCTGCTCAGCTTCAGCTTCTTCGATCAGACCACCGGACATCAGCAGGACCCGATGACGGTGCCCTCGGTCCAGGCGGTACTGCCCTGCTGGCAACTGAGCCGCCAGGGACGCCGCGGCTGGCTGCGCATCAACGGCGTCGTCACCGATGCCGCCGATGCCCGTCATCTGGCCGAACGGCTCTGGCTGAAGGCAACGGATCTGGAGGAGTCCCGGCCAGCCGAGCCCGTGGACAAGGCCGAACCTCTCTGGAGCCGGCATGCCGCACTGCCCTGGCAGGACCAGTACAGCGGTGCACTCCACCGTGCCCTTGAGCTGGTCAACGGCGGCGATCTGCACAAGCTGGTGCTGGCGGTGCGCCAGTCGATCGATCTGACGCAGCCCTTCGATCCGCTACCTCTGCTGAGCCGCCTGAGGCGGCAGCAGGCGGGCAGCTGCCGGTTTCTGTGGCAGCGGGAAGCCGGGAATGTGTTCTTTGGAGCCTCACCGGAGCGGTTGCTGAGTCTTCGGGGAGGCTGCCTGCGCAGCGATGCCCTGGCCGGCACCGCCGGTCATGGCGATGACGGTCAACAGCTGCTGCAGTCCGACAAGGACCGCAGAGAACATGAACTGGTGGTGGAGACGATCACCGATCAACTGCGCCAGGCGGGCCTGACGCCATGGCGACGGCGTCAGCCTCAGCTGGCACGCCATGGCCGCCTCACCCATCTGCACACACCGATCACGGCGGAGACCGGCGGCCTCTCCGCTCTGGCGCTGGCGGACCAGCTCCACCCGACACCTGCTGTGGCGGGTCTGCCGCGTCGGGAGGCCATGGCCTGGCTTCGGACCCTGGAACCGTTCGAACGGGGGGGCTACGCCGCTCCGTTCGGCTGGATCGACAGCGCCGGAGATGCCGAGCTGCGTGTGGCCATCCGCTGCGGCCATGCCCGCGGCCAGCGTCTGGATCTCACCGCCGGTGCCGGTTTGGTGCGGGGATCGATCGCTGAGCGGGAACTCCAGGAAGTGGGTCTGAAGCTGGCCGTCCTCGCCGACCAGCTCGACTGGAGCTCCGACGCTCAGAGCAGTCCACGCAGCCGCTCGATCACCTGATCCGCAAGCGGCTGCTGCATCAGCCGTTCCACCTCGCGGATGCCCGTCGGGCTGGTGACATTGATCTCGCTCAACATGCCGTCAATGACATCGATGCCCACGAAGAAGAGACCTTCCGAGCGCAGGGATGGCGTCAACGCCTCGCAGATGCGACGTTCCCGCTCGCTCAGGACCGTCGCCTCGGCCTGACCACCTACCGCCAGATTGCTGCGGAACTCTCCGGCGCTGGGACGCCGGTTCACCGCTCCAAGCGGCTCTCCGTCCACCAGCAGGATGCGCTTATCGCCCTCCATCACAGCCGGAAGAAACCGCTGTGCCATCACCGGCAGCCGCTCCTGATCGGTGACCAGATCGAGCAGGGCCTTGAGCCCGGGCGCATCGGCCGACACCCGGATCACACCAAGCCCGGCCCGACCACCGAGAGGTTTGAGAACGACCTCACCCTGCTCCTCCGCGAATCGGGTCAACTCGCTGACACGGCCGGCCACCAGCGTCGGTGCCATCCAGCGACTGAAGCGCAGAGCTCCGAGCTTCTCGTTCCAGGCGCGGAGGGCACTGGGGCGGTTGAGCACGCGCACACCGGCGCGCTCGGCCACCTCCAGAAGATGGGTGGCGTACAGGTAGGCCTCATCCACCGGCGGGTCCTTGCGCATCCAGATCACGTCGAATCCAGACAACGACTGACGCTCCGGAGATCCGACACCGATCCAGGGGTCCGGTGTCACCGGCAGCGCCACAGCCAGGGGCTCGTCCCCCCGGGCAATCAGATCCGATGGTGTGCAGGCCCAGATGTCATCGCCCGCCCGCTGGGCCGCCTGCATCAACGCCGCCGTCGAATCCTTCTCCGGACGGACCTGCTGCAGGGGATCCAGAACGAACAGCTGACGCATGGCTCAGGCGGCGAGCAGAGGATCAAGCTCGCCGGCCCGCTCCAGCGCATGCAGTTCATCGCACCCTCCGATGTGACGGTCATCGATGAAGATCTCGGGCACGCTGCGGCGGCCTCCACTGCGCTCGGCCATCGCATCGCGGGCGGCATTGTCACCGTCGATGGCGTACTCCGTGTACGACACCTGCTTGCTGTCCAGCAGATGCTTTGCCCGGATGCAGAACGGGCAGGTGCGCCACGTGTAGATCTCGACCTTGGCCATGGCTCGAATGACACCGATCTCCGGACTCTATGAAGCGAAGGCGCTGGTAGCGTCGATCCCTGATCAAGGACCCGTCCTTGCTGGACCTCACCGACTTCAAGCGCGATCTCTCCGAGCTCACTGACCGCCTGGGCCATGCCCAGGACTGTCTTTGACGTCCCCGCACTGAACGCCAGGCAGAGAGATCTCGAGCAGCTGGCTGCCCAGCCCGACTTCTGGGATGACCAGCAGAACGCCCAGAAGCAGATGCGCAACCTCGACGAGGTGAAAGCACAGCTGCAGCAACTGCAGAACTGGCGCGCGTCGATCGAGGACGCTCAGGCCACTCTTGAGCTGTACGACCTTGAGCCCGACGACGACATGCTCGCGGAGGCCCAGCAGGGCCTGGACGGTCTTCGCCTGGGCCTGGACCGCTGGGAGCTGGAGCGCCTGCTCAGTGGTGACTACGACAAGGAGGGCGCTGTTCTCACCATCAATGCCGGCGCCGGTGGCACCGATGCCCAGGACTGGGCTCAGATGCTGCTGCGCATGTACACCCGCTGGGCCGAGGACCACGGCATGAAGGTGACCGTGGACGAACTCTCCGAGGGTGAGGAAGCGGGCATCAAGAGCTGCACGATCGAAGTGGAAGGGCGCTACGCCTACGGCTATCTGCGCAACGAGAAAGGCACCCATCGCCTGGTGCGCATCTCACCGTTCAACGCCAACGACAAGCGCCAGACCAGCTTCGCCGGCATCGAGGTGATGCCCAAGATCGACGAGGAGGTCGACATCGACATCCCCGAAAAGGATCTGGAGGTCACCACCAGTCGTTCCGGCGGCGCCGGCGGGCAGAACGTGAACAAGGTGGAAACGGCGGTTCGGATCCTGCACATCCCCACCGGCCTGGCGGTGCGCTGCACCCAGGAACGCTCCCAGCTCCAGAACAAGGAGAAGGCGATGGCGCTGCTCAAGGCCAAGCTGCTGGTGATCGCCCAGGAGCAGCGAGCCGCTGAGATCGCCGACATCCGTGGCGACATCGTGGAAGCGGCCTGGGGCAACCAGATCCGCAACTACGTGTTCCATCCGTATCAGATGGTCAAAGACCTGCGCACCAGTGAGGAGACCAACGATGTGCAGGGTGTGATGGATGGCGCACTCGACCCCTTCATCGATGCCTCCCTGCGGCAGGGTGTTGACCGTCCCGGCGACGATGCCGACAGCTGAATCCGATGGCCACGGAAACCTCGTCACCCCCCAGCTTCACCAAACAGGCGATGCGCAACATGGTGCGCAAGGGTCGTCAGAGCCTGGTGCATTTCGGCCTCACCGCCTTTGGATTCCTCGGGTTCATCGTTCTGGTGGCCTGGCTGGGGCGTCCGACCCTGCCGCACTGACCGGAAGCCAGCCGTGATCTCCCTCGACCTGGCCCTGGATCTCGGACCAGGCCTTCAGACGGGCCTGATTCCCTGGCCTGAACAACTGATCAGCTGGATCGAAGCGGTCCGAACCGATGCCCAGCTGACCTGCCCGGCACCGGTGCGCACCGCCGAGGAGGTGAGCCTCGGGCTGCGCTTCACCGATGACAGCACCATCGCCGGACTGAACGAGCACTGGCGGGATCGGGCGGAAAGCACCGATGTGCTCTCCTTCGCAGCGCTGGATCCCAGCGACGGCTGGCCCAACACCCCCTGCCTCGAGCTCGGCGACATCGTCGTTTCCGTTGAGACGGCTGAGCGCCAGGCGGAGGAGCAGGGCCACAGCCTGGAGCGCGAACTGCGCTGGCTGGTCAGCCATGGACTGCTGCACCTGCTGGGCTGGGATCATCCGGATGATCAATCCCTGGCGGCGATGCTGGCACTGCAGGAGCATCTCCTGGACATTGGCGGTAGTGTTCAGCCCCGAGGTGAAGGCCTGGTGGTCACCGATCCCCTGCGAGATGCCCACTGACACCCCCATCCCGGTGCCTGAGGAGGTCGCTGCCATGCCTGGTACAGGACAGCGCGGTGTCCGGCGGGGATCCTGGCGCATCGCCGGAGATCTGCCGGCCAGTTTCCGATACGCAGCTCAGGGGCTGGGTTACGCCTTCGTCAGTCAGCGCAACTTCCGGATCCACGTGATCATCGGATTGGTGGTCTTCGGTCTCGGGACCTGGCTGCAGCTGGATCTGATCCGGATGGCGGTGCTGGTGCTGACGGTGGCCGCCGTGCTGGTGCTCGAACTGCTGAACACGGCGATCGAGGCCGTGGTCGACCTGGCCATCGGCCGCCGCTACCACCCGCTGGCCCGCATCGCCAAGGACTGTGCCGCCGCTTCCGTGCTGGTGGCTGCGATCAGTTCACTGCTGATCGCCCTGTTCCTGCTGCTTCCCCCCCTGCTGCTCCGTCTGGGGCTCTGATCCCCACCCCCTGAGACGATGCTGCTGGTCATCGACAACTACGACAGTTTCACCTTCAACCTCGTCCAGTACCTGGGGGAGCTCGCTCCGCAGCACCCGATCGCAGCTGACCTGAGGGTGCACCGCAATGACGAACTCGATCTAACGGCGATCCGAGAGCTCATGCCCGACGCGATCCTGCTGTCCCCAGGCCCGGGGGATCCGGACCAGTCCGGCGTCTGCCTCGAGATTCTCAGGGAGCTGTCGCCAACGACTCCGACCCTTGGGGTCTGTCTTGGTCACCAGGCCATCGCCCAGGTGCACGGCGGGCGCGTGGTCCGTGCCGTCGAACAGATGCACGGCAAGACGTCCGCCGTTCTGCACCGGGGTGAAGGCGTCTTCGCCGGGCTGCCTCAGCCCCTCACCGCCACCCGCTATCACTCACTGATCGCTGAGCGGGACAGTCTTCCCGAATGCCTTGAAGTGACGGCCTGGCTCGAAGACGGAACGATCATGGGGCTGCGGCATCGGAACCACCCTCACCTGCAGGGCGTGCAGTTCCATCCCGAAAGTGTGCTCACGGAGGCCGGCCATCAGCTGCTGGCCAATTTCCTGCGGGAGGCCGAGGGGCATCGCTGTTAACGTCCTTGGCCACATGTCGTTCCCGATGCCCGTGCTGCGCACCACCCTGATGGCTGCAACCGGACTGGCTCTGGGGCTTCAGGCTTCAGCTCTTGCCGGTACCGGCGTCACCATCAGCAGTTATGGACAGCGGGCGCTGCTGATCCGAGGAGGAGGGCAGTCTGTGCTGCTGAATCCCTATCGGGCGGTTGGCTGCGCTGCGGGCCTCGGAGAACCACGGGTCAACGCCGGGGTGATTCTGGCCAGTTCCGAACTGGCTGATGAAGGGGCCCGTGGGGTTGCCAGCGGCCGGTTTCTGGTGGCGCCGGGCTCCTATCGCGTCGGCGGGCTGGTGCTGGAGGGCTTCGCCAGCCCCCACGACCGCATCGATGGTCGCCGCTTCGGCGATTCCACCATCTGGCGCTGGCAGCAGGGAGGACTCAACTTTGCCCATCTCGGTGCCACGGCAGGTCCACTCAGCGGGGCCGACCGGGTGTTGCTGGGCCGGCCGGATGTGCTGATCATCGGCGTGGGCGGCGGCAGCAAGATCTTCAACGCTGAAGAAGCCACCGCAGTGGTGAAGCAGTTGAACCCCAAGCGCGTGATTCCGGTGCAGTACGTCAACGGCGACGCCCCTGAAGGCTGTGATCAAGGGGGTGTGCAGCCATTCCTCGATGCCATGGGCGGAACCGCAGTGCGCCGTGTCGGCCAGTCGCAGACCCTGCCGGGCAGCCTCGACGACACCACCGTGATCACGGTGATGCAGTAGCTGGAGCCACTCAAACCGACCAAACTGGTCCTTGAGAGATGTATCCCAACTCGGCAAATCCAACTGCATCTGCCTCTAACTCTGAATACCCATAAGCACCAGTGTTGGGATTGAAATATCCAACGAATTGAACATCCCCTTCCATCGGTGGCAGTGCCCGAAAGGCTTTATCAGAATCTGAATACCCACCGGCCTTCATGATGTCCTTCGCCCGTTGTTTTCCACGCACGATCCGGCTCGTTCCAGTGGCATCGTGGGTCATGGAATAATAGTTTCGACCGCCATCCTTTTTGGACACATTGAAAAAAGAGCTGGGCATCGACACATAACCAGCATCTTCCTCAGAAAGCAAGGCGATCGTCTCACCCAAACTCTTGGAATAGTGGGTGTCAAACGTGGCGATCGAATCAGCTCGCGTGACCACTTTCTGACCAGTAATCACATCAGCTCGACTGGAAAGCCTTAGGTTCTTAGTCCTGTTCTTCGACTGATCATCGCCAAGAAAGCTCAACCGGGCTCCACCGTATTCATAGGCAGATCCAATGATCTGTCCGTAAGGATCTCCGGCGCCAGTTGCGGTGATCCAGAGTTGATACCCCGTTGCGTTAGCGATGCCGCCATGGGCCCGAAATCCAACAGGCAGCTGCTGAAGATCTTCCGAGAGATGGGGGATATCCAATGCACCAGCAATGGTGTCGGTATACTCGACAACGTTTCCACCCATGTCGTAAGCAAGCCAGGGAGATGGACTATCGGAGCCGCCAACATCCGTAACATTTGCGTTCCCATAGGTCTGACCCGCTGGCGCATACCAAGGCTGCCAGAAAACACCAAAATCATAATTGGAATAGCCCTGATTACTCTTTACAATTGATTCAAGATCTTCAGTCTGAACTTCACCTGTATCGCTGACATTCACTCGAGCAAAAGAGCTGTCAGCAGCTTCCCCCTTTGCTAGATCCTGACTTTTACCTTCCTGAGTAAACAGGGGAATCGGGGCCTCGTTGCTAACGGTTGGAAAATAGAAGTAGTTCGTTCCGTTTCCCGTCTCCTCGCCCGCATAATAAGCAGCCTTGATCCACTCATCCTGGGAAGGGAAAAACAGACCATCGACATTCTGACGGGCCAGAAATGCATAATTCGAATCACTCAAATCATAAGAACCAGTATCAATCGTCTCGGAAAACTTATAATAACGATCTGTCACGTCAACATCAAATCCGAGAGGACTCTTTCGCTTGGACTGCTTATGCCCTACCGCTTCTCCATTAACAAGAGAATTGATAAAATACGCGAATTGAAATCCGTTGATCATCATCACCGGCTTATCCGCCCACACCGGATCAGCCACGGCATAATGCTGGCCATCATCAGCGTGATCTACATATAAAATCTGGCCCTGAAAGTGGTTCACCAAGGGGTTATTTTTTTCATTCCAAAGCTTAACCTTGGTCCACGGCTGCTTTGGATTCTCACCCTTAGAATCGACAGCATTGAGAAACGCGCAATACTGAGCTGCAGTAATTTCAAACTGACCAATATCATACTCATAGGGAACACCTCCAACGACCTGGTAGTTGAAGAGAAGCTCCGACGTTGTATCTATAGCAATGGGTGCCACTGCTGGTGGATTCACGGGATGGGCCGGAATGGTCTGCTCAGACGGAGGTATGAAACCGCGAATCGCAACCCCTTCATTACCCGCTTGATCAACGCTCGCAAAACTAAGCTTGATGTCGTAGTTCTTTTTTCCCTGACCCCTCAAGCGTCGCTTTGTCTGGTTGCTCATGAAATCATTTCAATTTCTTCAAACTAAAAGCACCCAACAAGAACGTCATGGAAGTGCAGAATTGATTCACATCGGCAATCAGAAAATCAACCAAAAGCTTCGGTGAGGCAGCTGATTGTGCTGAAGGCAATCAGTTCACTGGTTCGAGCTTGAGCAACCGTGCCGATAGCGCTGCGCGATCGAAACCCGCGACAACACACAACAACACCAGCACCCGTGCTTTCTGGGGATTGAGGTGGCCTGCCGCCAGCAGCCCCAGCCGTTCATCCTCAGGGCACCCATGCACGGGCCCTGATCCACAGCGGTTGGCACGCAGCATCAGCGGCCGCTTCCCTTGCCAAGCCTGAAGCGCCGAACGCTCAGCGGCGGACAACTGGCCGGCACCCGTACCGGTGAACACCAGCCCCTCAACACCGGCCTCGAGCAATGCCGTCAGCACACGAGCATCGGGCTCCACACACCCGTAAAAGATGGCCACCTGCGGCCATTGCTCCGGTAAAGCGAGCTCTGCAAAGGGCACTTGCCGTGATCCGCTCGCCGTTGACAGATGCACGCCAACATCATCCACCCAGCCCAGCGGTCCGCTGCCTGGACTGGCAAAGGCTCCCACCCCCTGGGTGGCCACCTTGGTGACCCGCTGGGCGCCATGGATCTGGCCATCCATCACCACCAGCACGCCGTGGCCATGGGCTTCGGGGCTCAACGCCACCTGCACGCCTTGAAACAGGTTGAGCGGCCCATCGGCACTGAGGGCCGTGGCCGGACGCATCGCTCCCACCAGGACGACGGGTCGAGGGTCATCGATCAGCAGTTGAAGCAGCCAGGCCGTCTCTTCCAACGTGTTGGTGCCATGGGTGATCACCACTCCGGCCAGCTCTGGATCTGCCGCAAAGGCATCACGAATGCGCCCCACCAACGCGCGCCAATGGTCAAACAACAGGTCAGCGCTGTCGACATTGGCGATCTGCACCACCGTGATATCCGCAAACCCCTGCAACTGCGGAAGCGCCGCCAGCAGGTCGTCTCCGGCCATGACACCGGCGGTGTAGGCATTGAGCTGGGTCGCCTCGGCAGCACGCCCGGCAATGGTTCCACCGGTGGCCAGCAGCAGCAGACGCGTCACGGGTCGATGGCGAGGAAAGCCTCCAGGAAACGCTGCATCTGACTGCTTGTGCCGAGGCTGACGCGCAGGGAGCCATCGATCAGCGGTTTGCCAGCCATCGAACGCACCAGGATTCCGGCTGCGCGCAGATCCGCCTCCACCTCGAGGGGAGGACGCTTCGGCCAGATCAGCAGATAGTTTCCGCCGTCGCAGTGATGACGGAGTCCTGCAGCCTTCAGACCCTCCAGGGTCAAGGCGCGGGCGCGCAGCACCTCGGCGACGTAGGCATCCACGTAGGACTGATCCGCCAGCGCCGCGAATGCCGCAGCCACAGCCACGCTGTTGACGTCGTACGGACCCGTGACGCGGCTCACCCGATCGACGACATCGGCATGACCAATGGCAAAGCCGATGCGCAGACCCGCCAGCCCGGCGGTTTTGGCCAGTGAGCGCAACACCAGCACATTCGGCGTGGCCGAGAAATCAGCGCACGGCAGCACACTGTCGCCGGTGAACGCCTCATACAACTCGTCCACCACCACCAGCGTGGTGGGGGCTGCGGTCGCCAGTTCAAGAATCCGCTGCGGCTCCAGACGTGTTCCCGTGGGGTTGTTGGGGTTGCAGATCAGCAGCAGCCGCGGCGATCGTGCCTCGAGAGCCTCACGAATCATCTCCAGAGGAAAGGAGAACCCCGCACCGTCGTAGGGAATCGCCTCGATCTCCATCCCCTGCATGCGCGCACAGGGGCTGTAGTAGCCGAAGGTGGGAGCCGTGGTCAGCAGACGGTCTCCGGCATCGCCATAGGCCTGAAACACCGCATGAATCGCGGCATCAACGCCGTTGAACACGCCGACTTGATGCGGCTGCAGTCCGGCACGGCAACCGGTCTCCAGCAGGTTGCGGACCACCGCCTCCTGCAGCCCGTCGTACTCGGGATAAACAGCGATCTCCTCGCTGCTGAAACTCCGCAGCACCTGGGCCACCAGCGGGCTGGGACCGATGGTGTTCTCGTTGAAATCCAGTCGCAGGAGATCACGACGTCCTTCCAGAGGTGCGCTGTAGCCCTTCAGGTTTTCAACGGCAGGACGGGCCGCAGGGGCACCGGCCGGCGTGAAGCGGCGCTCGGCTTGACTCACATGCGATCCAGGGTGGCGATGCCCAGCAGTCCGAGCCCCAGTCTGAGGGTGTCAGCGGTCAGGCGGCAGAGGGCCAGCCGAGACGGCAGTGCCTCGGTTGGCGCCTTCAGCACAGACACCTGGTCGTAGAAGCGGTTAAACACCTGGCTGAGCTCGAACAGATAGCTGCACAGACGATTGGGCAGTAACTCCTCCTCCACCTCCGCGATCACCGCATCGAACTTCAGCAGCTCCCGCACCAGGGCCCATTCCTGGGGCTCGGTGAACGCCAGCTGAGCCGTGGACGCCTCCAGGTCGCCCCCCTTGCGGGCAATGCCGGCGATGCGCACCACGGCATACAGCAGATACGGCGCCGTGTTGCCCTGCAGCGCCAGCATCCGGTCGAAGGAGAACTGGTAATTGGTGATCCGGTTCTGGCTGAGGTCGGCGTACTTCACAGCCGCCAAACCAACAGTTCCCGCCACATGCTGGATGAACTCCTCCGACTCGCTGCGCTCCTCCTGCTTCAGACGCGAGCGCAGGTCGGCCTCAGCCCTCTCCACCGCTTCATCGAGAAGATCTCGCAGGCGCACCGTGTCGCCGGATCGGGTCTTGAGCTTCTTGCCGTCCTCCCCCTGAACCAAACCGAAGGGAACGTGCTCAAGGCGAGCTCCATCGGGGATCCAACCGGCCCGCTCGGCCACCTGGAACACCCCCGCGAAATGGTTCGCCTGGCCGGCATCGGTCACGTAGATGACGCGGCGGGCGCCATCCCCCTCAGGGCCATCACCGAATCGATAGCGGATCGCCGCCAGATCGGTGGTGGCGTAATTGAAGCCGCCATCGCTCTTGCGCACGATCACCGGCAGGGGTTGGCCGTCCTTGCCCTGCACTCCTTCGAGGAACACGCACTGGGCACCGTCATCGGTGACCAGCAACTCAGCGTCCTTCAAGCCATCCACCACCGCCGGCAGGAACGGGTTGTAGAACGACTCACCGCGCTCGCTCAGGCGGATATCGAGGCGGTCGTAGATCTTTTGGAATTCACGGCGCGACTGATCGCAGAGCAGTCCCCAGGCCTTCAGCGAAACGGGGTCGCCCCCCTGCAGCTTCACCACCTCGTCCCGGGATGTGGTCTGGAAGGCTTCGTCCTCATCGAACCGCTTCTTGGCCTCGCGGTAGAACGCCACCAGATCGCCGAGATCCACGGCGTCCGCTGTCTCCAGCGCTTCGGGAGCCACCTGCTTGAGGTGGGTGATCAGCATCCCGAACTGGGTGCCCCAGTCGCCCACATGATTGAGGCGCAGCACCGGATGGCCGCGGAACTCCAGCACCCGCGCCAACGAGTCGCCGATGATCGTGGAGCGCAGGTGCCCCACATGCATCTCCTTGGCGATGTTGGGGCTGGAGAAGTCCACCACCACCGGTGAGGTGTTCTCCGCCGCCGGCACCCCGAGGCGTGCGTCCCCGAGCCGGGCAGCCACCTCAGCCGCCAGCCGCTCCGGGCGAAGGGTGAGGTTGATGAAACCAGGTCCGGCGATCTGAGGCTCCAGGCAGAGATCGGTGAAGTCGGGGTCGGCCTGTAGCTGCTCCAGGATCGCTGAGGCGATCTGCCGCGGCGCCTGTTTCAGCGGCTTGGCCAGCGGCAGGGCACCGTTGGCCTGGAAATCACCGAATTCCGGCTTGCTGGCAGGCGCCAGCTGCGGATCTAATGGCCCATCGGCTTCGGGGAAGGCCCGTGCCATCGCCGCCCGCAGCTGGGCGTCCAGGGTGTGGGACAGGCTGAGCATCCGCGCCGGAACATCCGGCTCCGATCATCCCTCTTCAGGTGAAGCGCATGCTCAGATCGAGCCAGCGGCTGCGGGTGACCGGTGCACTGGTGGAAATCAGATCGATGCCACTGGCCGCATAGGCCTTCAGATCTTCGGGTTGAACGCCAGAGGCCTCCAGCACCACGCCATTCGTCCTGAGCTCTCGCAGACGAGGCACCAGAACGATGAGCTGCTCTGGGGTGAACTCGTCCAGCAGCACCCCATCGGCTCCGGCCTGCACCGCTTCGCAGGCCTGGTGGTCGGTTTCCGCCTCCACGATCACCCGTGTCGGCCAGGGGGCCTGACGCCGCACCGCCGCGATCGCCGCCGTGATGCCCCCCGCCCAGGCGATGTGGTTCTCCTTGAGCATGGCCGCGTCATCCAGCCCCATGCGGTGGTTGATGCCGCCGCCGCAGCGGACGGCGTATTTCTCCAGCAACCGCAGCCCTGGTGTCGTCTTGCGGGTATCGGCCAGCCGCACACCCGAGCCCTGGAGCTGGGCCACCAGCTCGGCGGTGGCCGTGGCGATCCCGGACAGACGCATGGCCAGGTTCAAGGCCGTGCGCTCGCCAGCCACCAGAGCTTCGGCGGCTCCCTCCAGCTCCAGCAGGCGGGCATCCGATGCGACGGCAGCTCCCTCCTCCACCAGCAGTCGGACACGCACCCCGGGGTCCAGACGCTGGAACAGCCGCTCCACCAGAGGGCCTCCACAGAAACGGCCGGGCTGCTTGGCGATCCAGTGCGCCGCTCCCGTCCGGCCACGGAGAGCGGTCGCCGTGAGATCACCGCGACCGATGTCCTCCTCCAGCCACTGATCGAGGGCACGGATGAGTGCCGGAGCCTGCCAGTCCACACCGCGATCAGGAGCTCCGGCGAGCCTATTTGCCGATGCAGAACCGCGAGAACACGCGGTCCAGCACCGCCTCCGTGAGCTCCTCACCGGTGATCTCCCCCAGGGCCCGGATGGCGTCCCGAAGATCGATCGTCCAGAAATCCCAGGGCAGCTGCTGCTCCGCCACCTCACGGCTGCGGGCCAGAGCCGCGGCAGCCGCAGCGGCCAGATCCCGCTGACGCTCATTGAGAGCCAGCAACATGCCACCGGTGTCGGCAGCACCGCAGGCCCCCAGCAAGGCCTGGATCAGCTGCTCCTCCCCATCGCCATGCAGCGCCGAGACGCTCACCTCCGCAGGCTCCTGACAGGGCCCTTGCTGCAGATCGGCCTTGTTGGCCACGATCAGGCGCGGCACTCCAACGGGAATCCTGGCCAGCAGAGCGGCATCAGCGGGGGTCCAGCCGATCGAACCGTCGATGATCAGCAGCACCAGGTCCGCCGTGGCGAGGGCCTGTTCACTGCGGGCGATGCCCATCTGTTCGACCACATCCTGCGTGGCACGAATGCCGGCGGTGTCGAGCAGGGTGATCGGCACACCGTCCAGAACGATCTCGCTCTCCAGCAGGTCGCGTGTGGTGCCGGGCAGTTCCGTCACAATGGCGCGCTCCCGCCGGCTGAGCCGGTTCAGCAGGGAGCTCTTGCCGACATTGGGGCGACCCACCAGGGCCACCCGCAGGCCGCTCCGCACGGAGTCGCTCCGCTCCCCGTCCGCCACCAGGGCGAGGAGCTCCTGGCGCACCGTCTGCAGCTCCAGCAGCAGGGCCTCACCATCCAGCGGCGGCAGGTCCTCCTCGAAATCCACCCGTGCCTCCAGCTCCGTGAGCTGGTCCAGCAACCGCTCCCGGAGTGCCGTGATCCGCTGCTGAATGCCTCCATCCAGCCCGGCCATGGCCAGATCCGCAGCCCGACGGCTGCGGGCCGCCACCAGTTCACTGATCGCTTCAGCCTGGGTGAGATCGAGGCGGCCATTCAGAACCGCCCGCTGGCTGAATTCACCCGGCAACGCCCGACGCACTCCGGGCTGGGCCAGCACACGCTCCAGCACCTGCTGCACGGCGATGACGCCGCCGTGGCAGTGAATCTCCACCACGTCTTCGCCGGTGAAGCTGCGGGGGCCACGCATCAGCAGCAGCAGCACCTCGTCGAGGCGCCTGGATCGGCCTGCATCCAGCACGTGGCCGTACAGGATCCGGTGGCTGTTCCAGTCCTGCCGGCCGGGACAGACCACCACGGCCCGTCCGATCGCCTCAGCGTCAGGCCCGGAGAGGCGGATCACGGCGATTCCCCCCTGCCCCGGAGCCACCGCTGTGGCCACGGCAGCGATGGTGTCGGTCGGGTTCAGAGAGATCGGCTGCAACGGGGAATCCCATTCCTAGGATCCACCCCATCCGCGGCGACACCCCCGATTCCATGCTCCAGGGCACCGGCGAGCGACTGCAGCGGGGCCTCCAGTGGATCTGGGCACAGGAGGGCAGTCCTGCCTGCCGTGCCCGGGGGCTGGCCGCGGGGGTGTTCTGCGGTTGCTTCCCCTTCTTCGGGCTGCAGATGATCCTCAGCGTTGGGGTGGCCGCCATGATTCGCGGCAATCCACTGCTGGCCGCGGCCGGCACGCTGGTGAGCAACCCCCTCACCTACGTTCCGCTCTACTGGTTCAACTATCTGGTGGGCCGCCGGGTGCTTGGACCCGGCTCGGCGGACACCGAATGGGACGACATCACCCGCAGCACCCTCTGGGCCCAGGGCTGGGATTTCACCAACCGCATCCTGCTGGGATCGGTTGTGGTGGGAGCCGTTCTGGCCCTGCTTCTGGGACTGCTGGCCTACGGATTGTTCCGACGCCGTCAGGCGCTCACAGAGGCCGGTCGCTCCCTGGACTGACTGGTCTGACGCGGCAGGGCAGCTATCCGACTCCGGTGCGAGCGATGTCGATGACATCCGCCATCGATCGGATCTGATTCATCGTGTGGGTGAGCTGGTCGGAACCGCTGAGTTCCACCCGCAGATCGATAGGGGCCGGACGACCCTGGGCGGTCTTGACCCTGGCGTCGCTGACATTGATGGCCCCGTCGGAAAGACGCATCAGGATGTCCTTGAGAATGCCGACGCGGTCGATCACCTCGATCCTCAGCTGCGCCGGGAAGCGATGCTGCCCCGTGCTGGCCTCGGAGTTCCAACGGACGGGCAGACGCCGTTCCGTGGGGATCGTCTCCACGTTGGCGCAACTCTGCCGGTGAACCGTGATGCCGTGGTTGCCGAGAGCGACCGTGCCGACGATGGCTTCTCCCGGCAGCGGGCTGCAGCAGCCACCCAGCCGGTAATCCAGCCCCTCGATCCCGAGGATGGCCCCCTCACCGACCCCGCGGCGCTCCCTGTCCGCGCTGGCATCCCGCTGAGGCACGAGAGCCCGCGCCAGTTCCTCATCAGCGGCGGGAGGCACCTCACGTTCGGCCAGCAGCCGGATCTCTTCCCGCAGACGGTTGAGCACCTGATGCAGGGTGACGGCTCCAAATCCCAGTGAGGCCAGCAGGTCATCGGTGGAGGGCACATTGCAGCGCTGGGCCACGCGGGCCATCGCTTCACCACTCAGCAGCACCTCGAAGCCGTCACGACCCAGCTCCCGTTCCAGCAGCTGCTTGCCGCGCTCGATCGTCTCGTCACGGTGGCTGCGCTTGTACCACTGTCTGATGCGATTGCGCGCTGTGGGTGTGGCGACGAAATTCAGCCAGTCCAGGCTTGGGTGAGCGGTCTTGCTGGTGAGGATCTGGACGAAATCACCGTTGTGCAGCGATGTCGCCAACGGACACAACCGATCGTTGATGCGCGCCCCGTGGCAGTGGTTCCCCACTTCGGAGTGAATGCGGTAAGCGAAGTCCACGGCCGTGGATCCCTTGCGCAGGCCCACCACATCACCCTTGGGTGTGAACACGAAGACCTCCTCATCAAAAAGGTCCTCCTTGATCGATGCGAGGTAGTCGTTGTGGTCGTCACTGCCGCCCTCCTGCTGCCAGTCCACCAGCTGCCGCAGCCAGTTGAAGCGCTCGGCATCACTGCTGCTGCTCGCCGGTGACCCCCCCTCCTTGTATTTCCAGTGAGCGGCGATGCCGAATTCCGCCACGCGATGCATCTCGATGGTGCGGATCTGCACCTCGATCGGCCGGTGGCGGCCGATCACGGCCGTGTGCAGGGACTGGTAGCCGTTCGGCTTGGGGAGACCGATGTAGTCCTTGAAACGACCGGGAATCGGTCGGAAGCTGTCATGCACCACCGCCAGAGCGCGGTAGCAGGCCTCGACACTGGGCGTGATGATCCGAAGAGCCGCCACGTCATAGATCTCGTGGAAGGCCTTCTGGTGGCGCTGCATCTTGCTCCAGATGCCGTAGAGGTGCTTCGGACGTCCGCTGACCTCACATCCTGAAAGGCCCGCCTGACCGAGGCGGTCATTCAGCAGCGACACCGTGACCGCCAGACGCTCCTCGCGCTCGCTGCGCTTGCTGGCCACCTCATGCTGAATCTCCCGGAAGGCCTCGGGCTCCAGCAGCTTGAAGGCGAGGTCCTCCAGTTCCCATTTGAAGCGGCCGATGCCGAGCCTGTTCGCCAGAGGCGCGTAGATCTCCCGGGTCTCGCGGGCGATGCGCTGCTGCTTCTCGGACTTGAGCGCACCGAGGGTGCGCATGTTGTGGAGGCGATCGGCCAGCTTCACGAGCACCACTCGGATGTCGCTGGCCATCGCCAGGAACATCTTCCGCAGGTTCTCCGCCTGGGCTTCGGTTCGATTGTTGAAGTGAATGCCGCCGAGCTTGGTCACCCCCTCCACGAGCTCTCGCACCTCAGCGCCGAAGTGCTGCTGGATCTGATCCGGCGTGACGTCGGTGTCCTCCACCACGTCGTGCAGGAAGCCGGCAGCGATGACACTGGCGCTGGCTCCGATGTCCCTGAGCAGATCCGCCACCGCCACCGGGTGAACGATGTAGGGATCGCCACTGGCGCGGAACTGGCCCTCGTGGAGCTGGAATCCGAAATCAAAGGCCGAGACCAGCAGGGCCTCTGGATCCGTGGGGCAGCTCTGGCCGATTCCGGGGGGAACGTTGCTGATGCACTGACGCAGCCACTCCGGCAGCGGGATGGCGTAGTCGTCCGGATTGCGGATCGCATGTCGCCGCAGTTCAGGAAGGCCGCAGGAGACCGGAACGGGACCGGCATCGGTCCGGGGCACATCCGGTGTTGAAGCGGCGTCGAGCATCCGACCCGGCGGGTCAATCCATGGTATTCAGTGCTGGGGTCTTCGTCTCTGCTCCCCCTGCCCTGTCCATGTCCCGGCCGGTTCTGGAGCTCGAGCAGCTGCGACTGCGCTACCCAGGCAACGATCACTGGACGTTGAACGGACTCGATCTGACCCTCGAGGCCGGTGAAACCCTGGCCCTGGTTGGATCCTCAGGCTGCGGCAAGAGCACGGTGGCGCGTGCGGTGCTGCAGCTGCTGCCGCCGGGGAGTCGCTGCGAAGGGCGGCTTCAGCTCACAGGCAGCGACCCGAGAGAACTGGATCGGGCGGCTCTCCGTCATCTGCGTGGTCAGGCCGCCGGACTGGTGTTTCAGGACCCGATGACCCGCCTCAATCCCCTGATGCCGATCGGAAGCCATCTGATCGACACCCTGCAGGCGCACCGACCGGAAAGTTCCGCCCGCTGGCGCCGTCAGCGCGCCGAGGAACTGCTGGAGCGGGTGGGAATCGGCACCGGTCGGATCCGGGCCTATCCCCACGAACTCAGCGGCGGCATGCGGCAACGTCTGGCCATTGCCCTGGCGATCGCCCTGGAACCGCCACTGCTGATTGCCGACGAACCCACCACCAGCCTCGATGTGGCCGTTGCCGGTCAGGTGATGGCGGAACTGAGCGGTCTCTGCAAGGAGCTCGGCAGCGCCCTGCTTCTGATCAGTCACGATCTGGCGATGGCGGCCCGCTGGTGTGAACGGATGGCGATGCTCGATGGGGGCCGCAAGGTGGACGATGGCCCGAGCCGGCAGCTGCTCCGCGAGCCGCGATCGGATGTCGGTCAGCGCCTCGTCGCCTCGGCGCGGGCCAGAGAGGGGGGACGCTCCCCGAAGCGACCGGATCGGGAAACGGTTCTGCAGGTCGAGGAGATGCGCTGCTGGCATGCCATCGGAGGCATGCCCTGGGCACCGGTGTGGCTGAAGGCGGTGGAAGGGGTGAGCTTCAACCTGCGGGCCGGCGAGACGCTGGGAGTGGTCGGTGCCTCCGGCTGCGGCAAGAGCACCCTTTGCCGCGCCCTGATGGGCCTGAACAGCATCCGCGGCGGGCGGGTCGATCTGCTCGGACAAGACCTGCTGAAACTGCGCGGTGAGAAGCTGCGCAGCGCCCGGCGGGCGCTTCAGATGGTCTTCCAGGATCCACTGGCCTGTCTGAATCCGGCCCTGCCGGTGGTCGATGCGATTGCAGACCCCCTGCTGATCCATGGGATTGCAACGAAGGCTTCAGCGCGGGAACGGGCCCGCAGCCTGCTGGAGCGGGTCGGGCTCAGTCCGGTGGAACAGTTTCAGCACCGCCTGCCCCGACAGCTATCGGGCGGCCAGCAGCAGCGGGTGGCGATTGCCCGCGCCCTGGCCCTTGAGCCCAAGGTGGTCATCTG
This sequence comes from Synechococcus sp. KORDI-49, assembly GCF_000737575.1. Taxonomy (NCBI): domain Bacteria; kingdom Bacillati; phylum Cyanobacteriota; class Cyanophyceae; order Synechococcales; family Synechococcaceae; genus Synechococcus; species Synechococcus sp. KORDI-49. Next base: position 1,389,246 of record NZ_CP006270.1, read on the forward strand.
CGATGAGAGCGTCAGCATGCTGGATGCGGAAGTGCAGGCCGAGGTGCTCAGCCTGTTGCGGGACCTGCAGCACCAGCTGGGCCTGGCGATGATCTTCGTGACCCACGACCTCTCCGTCGCCAGCGGCTTCTGTCATCGCGTGATCGTTCTCGACAAGGGGCGGATCGTTGAGGAGGGCCCCGGTGATCGGCTGTTCGAAGCCCCTCAGGCCCCGATCAGTCGCCTGCTCGTCGAGGCCTGCCCCCGGCTTCCGCGCTGAAGGGATCGTCAGGCAACGCGGGGAAGATCCACAACGATCAGACGGCGGCGGATCGGCAGGGGAACGATCTCGTTGCGGATCGAACGCATCAACGAGGCCAGCCAGACCCTGCGGCAGCGGACACGGATGACCATCGATCAGCAGAGTGCGTAACGCCACCATCCAAGGCGCGGCCAAGGAAATGTCCAGCCTCTGTGACAGCTGAGGGTCGGATTCTCAACCGGTTCGTCGGCGCAGCACCGCGAGCAGTTTCTCCATCACCGGGGGCAAAGGGGCCTCGAACACCATCCGGTCGCCTGAGATGGGGTGGTCCAGTCCCAGCTGCAAAGCATGCAGAGCCTGACCTGGCAGGTCGATCGGCAGCTTGCGGCAGCGGCTGTAGCTGGGATCTCCCACCACCGGATGGTTCATGTGGGCGCAGTGCACCCGGATCTGATGCGTCCGACCGGTATCGAGCTTGAAACGCAACAGGGAGTAGTCGCCGAGCCGTTCCAGCAAGCTCCAGTGGGTGCAGGCATACCGGCCGGACTCACTGCTCACCACCGCATATTTCTTGCGGTCCGCCGGATGCCGGCCGATCGCACCAACGATCGTGCCGCTGTCCCCGTCAGGGACACCGTGAACCACGGCCAGATACTCCCTGGACGCGATCCGCTTCTGGATCTGAACCTGCAACCGCACCAGCGCCTCCTGGGATTTGGCGATGACGATGCAGCCGGTGGTGTCCTTGTCCAGTCGGTGCACGATTCCCGGGCGCAGCTTGCCGCTGATCCCAGGCAGATCAGGGCAGTGGTGCAGCAGGCCGTTCACCAAGGTGCCGTCTTTGTTGCCCGGCGCCGGATGCACCGTCAGCCCTGCCGGCTTGTTGAGCACGATCAGATGGTCGTCCTCAAACAGCACATCCAGATCCATCGGCTCCGGCTTGAGATAAGGCAGCGGCTCCGGTGGCGGCATCCACAACTGCACCTCATCCCCCTGACGCAGGGGTGTTTTGGCCTTGCCGGTCTTGCCGTTGACGCGCACATACCCCGCGTCGATGAACTTCTGAATCCGAGCCCGGCTCTGCTCCGTGCGCTGGCTGACCAGCCAACGGTCCAGCCGCATCGGCAGTGGTTTGGGATACAGGAGCGACAGCAGCTCTCCCTCCCCTTCGCCAAAGCGGTCCGTGAACGTCTCCTCCGGCAACGGCGGACGTTTCCACTGCGGACTCATGCCGGCAGCTCCAGGGCGATGCTGCCGAGGGCCGACCGGCGGAAATCATCCAACAGCCGCTGGGCCATGCGCGCGGTTTCCCCGGATGTGTGACGGGCCGCTGCGGCATCCAGCCAAAGGGCTGGGTCCGCCGTTTCACCGCTCAGGGGAATGCCATAACGATCCTGCAGCAATGGAATCCTCACCCCAGCCGCAGCCATCGATTCCACATCGAGCAGCATTTGTAGAAAGGCCTGAGCCACCAGTTCACCGTCGTAGGCGGCCTGGCCGATGTCGTCGCACAAGGCGAGCCGCAGGGCCGCCTGCTGGTCATCGAGTCGGGGAGGCAAAACCCCTGGTGCATCGAGCAGATCCAGGTCCTGCCCCAGGCGGACCCAGCGCAACGTTCGCGTCACCCCGGCTCGCCGGGCACTGGCCACCACCTTCTGCCGCACCAGACGATTGATCAGGGCGGACTTGCCCACGTTGGGGAACCCCAGCGTGAGGGCGCGCACGGGCCGCGGCCGCATACCCCGGCCGCGGCGGCGTTCGTTGAGCTGGTCGCCGGCACGGATCGCCGCCTGCTGCACCTGCTTCACGCCGGTCCCGGCCTTGGCATCACACCAAACCGTCTTCTGACCCTGGGCCTTGAACCAGGCCTCCCAGGCCTGCTTGGCGGCGGCGGTGACCATGTCGCGCCGGTTGATCACCAGAAGGTGCTGCTTGCCCTTCAACCAACGGTTGAGGTGGGGGTGGCCCGTGGCAAGAGGAATGCGGGCATCGCGCACCTCGATCACCAGATCCACCTTGTCGAGATGGCGTTTGAGCTGCTGCTCCGCCTTGGCGATGTGGCCCGGATACCACTGGATGGCAGGTGTGCTCACGGCACCACCAACACGGGGCATGGAGCGAACTGGATCACCCGGGCCGCCGTGCTCTCACCGTCACTGCTGAGATTCACACCTCGGGTGCCCATCACGATCACATCCACATTCATCTCGTCCGCCACATCACAGATGACAAAGGCCGGTTTGCCCTGCCGCTCCACCACCTCACAGGGGACTCCCGCCTGCTCCACCTGCTCACGGGTCTGCTGAAGAAGCTGTGCCACCACCCCATGGTCCTGCATCCCGGGCCGCTCCGCCTCCACCACAGACAGCAGCACCAGTCGACTGCTGTGACTGCGAGCCAGCTCCAGAGCCTTGGCGGCGGTCTCCAGAGCCTGACGGCTCCGATCGATGGGAAACAGGACAGTCTCGAACATGGCTCCTCCCTGATCCAGGAACACGGGGTTAATCTCCTCCCGATTTCTTACCGCACGACACAACCCCATGGCGAAGCGTTCCCTGGCCAGCCTCAATGCCGGAGACCTGAGCGGCAAACGCGTCCTCGTGCGGGTTGATTTCAATGTGCCCCTGAATGATGCCGGTGCCATCACCGACGACACCCGCATCCGCGCAGCGCTGCCCACGATCAATGACCTGACCGGTAAGGGCGCCAAGGTGATCCTCTCCGCCCACTTCGGACGCCCCAAGGGTCAGGTGAACGACGCCATGCGTCTCACCCCTGTGGCCGCCCGCCTGAGCGAGCTGCTGGGCAAGCCCGTGATCAAGACCGACAGCTGCATCGGCCCCGACGCCGAGGCCAAGGTGGCGGCCATGGCGGACGGAGACGTGGTGCTGCTTGAGAACGTGCGCTTCTTCGCCGAGGAAGAGAAGAACGAAGCCGGCTTCGCCGAGAAGCTCGCCGGTCTGGCCGAGGTGTACGTGAACGATGCCTTCGGTGCGGCCCACCGCGCCCACGCCTCCACCGAGGGTGTGACCAAGTTCCTCAAGCCCGCCGTGGCCGGCTTCCTGATGGAGAAGGAGCTTCAGTACCTCCAGGGCGCTGTCGATGAACCCAAACGTCCCCTCGCTGCCATCGTCGGCGGTTCCAAGGTGAGCTCCAAGATCGGCGTGCTCGAGGCCCTGATCGACAAGTGCGACAAGGTGCTGATCGGCGGCGGCATGATCTTCACCTTCTACAAGGCCCGCGGCCTCTCGGTGGGCAAGAGCCTGGTGGAAGAAGACAAGCTGGAGCTGGCCAAGGAGCTGGAAGCCAAGGCCAAGGCCAAGGGCGTCGAACTGCTGCTGCCCACGGATGTGGTGCTGGCCGACAACTTCGCCCCCGATGCCAACAGCCAGGTGGCCGATGTGACCGCCATCCCCGACGGCTGGATGGGTCTGGACATCGGTCCGGATGCGGTGAAGGTGTTCCAGGCCGCCCTGGGGGATTGTCAGACCGTGATCTGGAACGGCCCCATGGGCGTGTTCGAATTCGAGAAATTCGCCACCGGCACCAACGCCATCGCCACCACCCTGGCTGAGCTGAGCGGCAAGGGCTGCTGCACGATCATCGGGGGAGGTGACTCCGTGGCTGCTGTGGAGAAGGCCGGGCTCGCCGAGAAGATGTCCCACATCTCCACCGGTGGCGGCGCCAGCCTCGAACTGCTGGAAGGCAAGGTGCTGCCTGGCGTTGCTGCCCTGAACGAGGCCTGATCTCTGATCCGATTGCTCTCAGAACGACCATCGGCCCGCCCCTCACCGGGGGCGGGCTTTTTGCTGGCCTGAACCTCAGGAGGGGTTGTACCAGATGGGACTGGAGTAGGCCCGCTCCTGACTGGTGTAAGGCGCGTTGTCCGGCATCTCGTCGTAGAGATTGAAGTTCTTGCGGTCGTAGGCCAGCCAGGTGGGCGTCGGGATTTCCAAGACACGCACGTAATAGAAGGCCTTCTGGCTGGGATCAAAGGAGGGGTCGGTCCAGTGGGCCGTGAGGTTGGTGGCGCCGATGCTGTTGGTGTAGGTCGCCTCTCGAACATTCACGCTGGTGCCAACGGACGAAACCTTGCCGTCAGCGCCGCGGGTGCGCTGGTCGGCATCACTCCAGGAAACGTCAAACACCTGCTCGTGGGTCTTGCCGGCGTCATCCAGCCAACCTTTGACGATCTGAATGCGATCGAGATTGGCGCCATCAGGATCCTTGCGGGCCTGCACCAGCAACGACGGAACCTGGCCGTCGGCGGCCGCCATCAGATCACCACCCATGGGAACCCCTTTGGCGCAGGCGGCCGACGCCCAGTCAGCACCTTTGATCTCATCACCGGTGTAGTCGTAGCCGCCGTAGACCCGCACGGTCAGGCGGGTGCCGCTGGTGCCGAACACCTCTTTGCGGGCCATGGCATCCCAGAGGGCGGTCCGGGTGTTCCCGGACGCCCAGACCCCTGCCAAGCCGGAGGCCCCCAGCTGCAGGGCGGTGAGGTCGAGGGAGGCATCCTTCGCAGACTTGATCAGGACGTCTTTCCAGCGCTCCGGAATGGGTTCAAGGGCCGGTGACTTGCCCCACCAGTTGTCCTCTGCGGTGGAGGGCAGCGAGGAGTGGGAATCCGTTGAGCCGACCATGCCGAACTTGAACGGGTTCACCCCAAGCTCCTGCTCAAGCTTCAGGCCGCGGCGCAGGGCAGCACGGGCGTATTCGTAGGGGATCATCTCCGGCGTTGTCGGCTTGATTCCGCCGAGGTTGGAGTTATCGACGATGTTGAACCCGGCGAACTCATCCTCTGGAGACAGCAGGGGGTGGGTCTCCCCGGTGCCCTTGGCCTGCGTCACCTCGATCAGCGGCTCGAAGCGCTGGCGCATCCGCGCATAGTCGGCATCGATCGCAACACCGGTTTTCTGGTGCTGCGGCAGGAACATCGTGCCGCTGGAGAGGTTGCCGTTGTGGGGGATGGCCAACACACGCCCACCGGTCTGTTTCTCATAAGCCGCCATGAAGGCCCAGAGATCCTCAGCGTCTTCCGAATCGAAGGCGGAGAACGGAAGGATCTTGTCCGTCAGGGTTTTGTCATCCCGGAAGATCACGACACGGTGGAGGTTGCCGCCGCCGGGTTGGCTGGTCCACTCGTAGCCGATCAGGCTGGTGAAGGTGCCGGGGTCGTTGTAGCGCTCGGCCACCGTGTTGTTCATCTGCCAGACATTGGTCATGTAGGCGTCGTTGGAGATCAGGGCCTCAGATCCCTTGGCCATCCACTGGACAAGCAGATAGAAGGCTTCCCGGCCCTTGCCCGCCTTGAGCAGGTCGTGGAGTTCCTGACCCAGCGACGACTTGAGCAGTTCCGGGTTGGAGGTCTCGAGGCCCTGGGCGAGGCCAAGGTTCTCGGAATGGTCGGCCACCACCAGGAAATCAAGTGGGCGCTTCAGAGCCGCCTTCTGGCCGGTGTTGCTGGTGACGGTCTCACCGCGGGCAAAGCGATAGGCCTCGTCCAAGCCCAGCTTGGTGCCGGCCAGACCGGCATCCGGCGACAGGGCCGTGTGCAGGTGGGTGTCACCGAAATAGGCACGGTTGCCGCTCATGCACTGGGCCTCCGGACCGGTGCGTGCCGCTGCCGAGGCCTTGCTGCCGAGCCCCGCCCCAGGATCATTGCCGCAGGCGGTCAGTCCGGGGAGCAGGGCGATGACGCCTGACAGCAGAACACCAGGAAGACGTTGCATCAGCAGCACCGGAACCAGAGATGAATTCAGCTTCGGAGTCGAAACAGCACAGTGACAACCGAAACGGGATCCAGCAGGCAAAATCTCAACCGATTTGGACGAACTCAGGGTCTCCTCGATGAGCTGTGCCGGCTCCAAGCAGCAGCCCAGGTGATCGAGTCAGCTCAAATCCACTTCGATCACACGGTTTCTGGCTGCCGGTGGTCTGCCTAGGTTGCCGATATCGGCCGAAGCGCTTGCGCGACTCCCCCCATGAGCACTGCGATCATCATCGAAGGCGGCTCGTCGCTGAGCGCTGAGCAACTGGCGGCGCAATATCTCTTCAGTGACGACGGGGTCATCTACGTCTCGTTCGATGAGACGATCAGCGCCACCTCCAGCAAACGCAGCTGGTGGGATTACGTGCTGGCCTACACGGATACTCTGATCGAACCGGAGTTCGCGGTTGTTCCGCTGGGTCACGCGAAAACCCAGGTGATCATCCAGGAGGCGCCGAGAACTGACCCCAACACGCCAAGGACAACCTTGGATGGCGAGAGTTCGGGTATCTACCGTTCCTCATGGCTGACCTACGACGACGGCACGCTCGAGCGCGGTGATCCGCAGGATTACACGATCGAGATTGCCGCCGATGCGCACCACGAATCCTCATCCTTCGCTGGATCGAGCGAGGCGGGTTGGACCGGCGTCGCCTTTCACGAACTGGGCCATGCTCTCGGACTCGAGCACCCCCATGAATCCGGTGATGGGGATGTCGATGCGGCGATCGATACCAACGGAACGGTGATGTCGTACGTCGATGCCATCGACTCCGACGGCAATCCCGCGTTCACACCCCTCGATATTCAGGCTCTCCAGCAGCTGCACGGTCACGAAACAGGAGCCCGCTCCACCCCCGTCGAGGGCGTCAGTCTGCTGAGCGATTCCGGAAACCATGACTTGAACCGCACCTGGAAAACCCCCTCCCTGAGCGTTCAGTTCGAAGGCGGCAGCACCATCCAGGAACCCACGTCCGGAACGTCAACAGCCCGCCTGGTGTTCACCCGCTACGACGGCGATCTCTCGGAAGCTGCCTCGGTGCTGATCGACTTCGACCGCCATGAGGATCTCAACTGGTATGGCAAGGATGGAGATCACCAGGATTTCTTCCATGACGTCCTGCTGGACAACGCTGTTTTCGAAACCGGCCTGCGCGCAGAATTCGCCGCCGGACAGCGAACGGTCTCCATCGAGATCGACATCGTCGCCAACGCCGACGCGGAAGCGGACGAATGGCTGGACATCACAGCCCGGGCCAGCCGCGATCCGGATTACTTCCAGCAGGCCCCGAGCGAGCCGCTGCGCCTCACCGTCACGGAAACAGCCGTCAGCCGATCCTCTCTGGTGATCGATGCACCCAGGACCACGCTCAGTGAAGGCGATGAAGCCTTTCTGATCACGGTCAGCGACAAGGCGGATGCAGGCAAAACCCTCTACTGGAGCGCCAGTGGAGACGGCCTGACCAGCCGTGACCTCGTCAGCGGTCAGCTCCAGGGCTCGGGAACCATTGACGACGACGGAGTCTTCGTTTGGTCCCAGTTGATCTCCAGGGACGGGGTCGCCGAAAACCAGGAGACGATGAACGTGGCGTTCTTCCGTGATGCTGCGCGGACAACCCAGCTCGGCTCCGCCACTGCTCTGCAGATCACGGCATCCGAAGCGGTCCCGACCCTGATCAGCTCACGTTTCACGCGAACTGGTGGGCAGGACATCCTGGTGGGCAGCCACTCCGGTCTTCCGGTCCAACTCGCCAACCCTGGCAGCATTCGCAATCTGAGTGTGACGGTGCGCCATGACCCCGCGGCTCTTCTGCTCGACACCTCCCATCCCGTCAGCCTGGACCCCACGCTGGAGGAGGCTGGCTGGAACATCACCGCCAGCCACGCTGACACCAGCACCCATCAGCTCACGGTGAACCTCAGCGGAACCAGCGACCTCCCGGTGGATCCAGTCACTAATCAGGCGACCCTGCTTCAGCTCAAGGCATCGGTGAACAGCGACGCCTCCACCGGCAGCACATCGATGCTGTCAGTCAGCGGCCAGGTGGATGCGGACAACACCCTCAACGGCTCGTCCAGCACCCAGCTCGTGGGACTGCTGGGGGACAGCGATGGAGATGGGAAACACTCCGTGTCCGACGCCATCTCAACGCTTCGGCACATCGTTGGGCTGGAGCACGATCTCGCTGCCTTCCCGGGTGTCGAGCCACGACTCGTGATGGATGTCAATGAAGACGGCTCCATCGGTGTGTCGGATGCGATCGAGATTCTCCGCAAGATCGTCGGACTCTCGGATGATCAGCGTCTCCAGTCGCCAACGCTGGCCTGAGATGGACCCAATCCGTGTCAACGCGTCCGACGCATCTCCAGAGGAGGCAGGCCGACCCGACGCCGAACCGGATTGATCACAGCTAAGTAGTCGGCGCGAAGCTGCTGACGGGCACGATTCTTGTTCTGCCGGCAGATCCGGAAAGCATCTGCATCGTTGGCCCGGTTGATGCAGCGCTGCTCACTCCGCAGGATTCCGACCCGGCGGTCGAAGCTGCTCTGCTTCCAGGATCGCCTGGCTCTGAACAGCTCGTCGCGCTGCGCAGCAGGAAGACCGTTGTCGCGGCGCATCGCCACGTCCGTTCCATCGTCGTAGATGTACTGGGCTGATGCCGGAGGCATCGGCGCAGCGATGGTGAGAACGATCAGGCCAAGGGGAGCTAGGGACGTCAGGCGCATGGGGAACCGCAGATCAATGATTGTCAATGTGGCTGGATCACCCAGCGAAGATCTGAATGAACTCAGAGCAAGGCATGACCAGATCTGACCTGCGCGTTGGGATGGTGGGCCTCGGGGCGATCGGCCTGCCCATGGCGGTGAACCTGCGACGGGCCGGATTGGCCTTGAAGGTGCACACCCGCAGCAGAACTACGGAACAGCATCCGGACCTGGAGGGCAGTCAGGCCTGCAGCTCCGCGGCAGAGGCGGGCAGGGATGTGGACGTGCTGATCCTCTGCGTCAGTGACGATGCTGCCGTGGACTCCGTTCTCTTCGGTCGCCAGGGAGCCGCCGCATCACTCCCGAACGGGAGCGTGGTGCTCGACTGTTCCACCATCGCTCCCTCCACGGCCGTGGCCGCCGCAGAGCGTCTGAGGCGACAGGGCGTGAGTTACATCGATGCCCCTGTGACAGGCGGCACCGAGGGAGCTCGGGCCGGCACCCTGACCGTGCTGGCCGGCGGAGACGCTGAGGCCCTGGAACGGGTGCGGCCTCTGCTGGAGATCATTGGCGGAACGGTTCATCACTTCGGAACGGTCGGGCGCGGACAGCAGGTGAAGGCCGTGAACCAGGTGCTGGTGGCAGGCAGCTATGCAGCCGTCGCCGAAGCGATGGCCCTGGGGACACGGCTCGGTCTGCCGATGCAGGAGGTGGTGGCGGCCCTGAGCAGTGGAGCTGCGGGATCCTGGGCTCTGCGCAATCGCGCCGACGGGATGCTCGCAGGGCGTTATCCCCTGGGATTCCGCCTGTCCCTGCATCACAAGGACCTCGGCATCGCCCTGAAGGAAGCAGACAGCGTTCAGTTGACGCTGCCCATCAGCAATCTGGTCCAACAGCAGGAGGCCGAACTGATCGGCCGCGGACATGGAGACGAGGACGTCTCCGCCCTGCATCGCCTTTTTGACTCGATATCGTGACTCCTGAGAAACGATATCGTTACGTCACTGATCCAGCTCTTGTTTGGAGCTGACCACGCGAACCCGTTTGGTCATGGTCACGACTCCGTCCGGATGCACCAGCATCGCTGCCCAGAACTGGGATCCCGGTGTCTGCGGCGCCTGAACGGTCTTGAACAGACCGCCACCACCCATCGGCTCAAGACGCAGATTGGGACGTGCCTGCTCCGCCACCTCCTGGGGAGTCAGCGGAATCAGCCCACCGGCCACGATGGCCTGACCCAGGGGTTGTTCAAAAATCACATCAACGTCGTAGCGGCTGCCGGTGAGCACAGCATCGGGGATCTCAAGCGACACCGGCAGTGGCTGATCGCCACTGCGCAGCAGCGACTGTTCCTCCAGCAGCTGCTGGTCGAGGATCCGCCCGCCTTCGATGCTCAGAGCAAGTCGCTGGCTGGCTTCCAGCCGGTAGCGAAGCCCATCGGCTTCTCCCACCCCATTGACCGTGACCTCGAAGGTCGGGCGTCCGTCCTTGAGGGAGTCCGCAGGGCGAACACTCCAGCGGGCTTCAGGAAACTCCTTGCTGAATCTCGCGTAACGACGCTCGAGATCCGACGACTGATCACCGGCGACCAGGGCGGCCAGATCGGCTGAATTGCCGCCGTTCAACACCTGCTCCAGACGCGGACCGAAACCATCTGCAGCCCGAGCCCCCTCAACGGACAACGCGACCATCGTTCCGCTGAGGATGGAGAAGACCGCTGCCCGAATCAGTGAACGCACCAGTCGGAACCATTCAGTGGGCCTAAGTTAAGTCGCGCATGGGGGGACGTCTGCCGTCATGACCCGGCTTCTGATCGCCGCCAGCGGCACGGGGGGGCATCTCTTCCCTGCGATTGCCGTGGCGGAAGCCCTGCCGGAAGGCTGGCAGGTGCGGTGGCTGGGAGTGCCCGACCGGCTCGAAACGCAGCTGGTCCCGGAGAGCATTCCCCTGACAACGGTTCGCGCAGGCGGGCTTCAGGGTCGCGGGCTCAACAAGCTCATTCAACTGATCCGTCTGATCGGCGCCATCGGTACGGTCCGGCGACTGATCCGACGGGAGCGAATCGAGGTTGTGTTCACCACCGGCGGGTACATCGCAGCTCCGGCGATCGTGGCCGCCCGCTGGTGCGGTGTTCCAGCTGTTCTGCATGAAGCCAACGCGATCCCGGGACGCGTGACACGACTGATGGGCCGGTTCTGCCGTGCGGTGGCCGTGGGGCTCCCCGTGGCGTCGGATCGCATTCCCGGCCATCGCCCGCTGCTCACAGGCATGCCTGTGAGAGCTGCGTTTCTGGAGAGCCAGCCGCTACCGGACTGGGTGCCGATCAGCGACGGCCCTCTGCTGGTGGTGATCGGTGGCAGCCAGGGCGCGGTCGGGCTCAACCGCATGGTCCGCGCTGTGGTCCCCGAGCTGCTGGAGCAGGGATGCCGGATCGTGCATCTCACTGGTCGCAACGACCCTGAAGTCGGACAGCTTCAGCATCCGAACCTGGTGGAACTCCCCTTCAGTGATGAGATCCCCGGCCTGTTGCAGCATGCCGATCTGGCGGTCAGCCGAGCGGGTGCAGGCAGCCTCAGTGAGCTGGCCATCTGCAGAACCCCCTCGATCCTGGTTCCATTTCCCCAGGCTGCCGATGGCCATCAGGAAGCGAATGCGGCCTGCGCCGCTCGCACCGGCGGTGCCGTGATCGTGCACCAGCACGCCCCCGAGGCAACGGCACTGCGGGACACCATCCTCAGGTTGCTCGGCACGGATGCGGAGCTGCTGCAGGAGATGCGAACGGGCATGGAGAAACTGGCCGTACAGGACGCCGATCAGCGATTGGTGGACCTGCTCAGCAGCCTTGTGGACTGAACCCGACGCAAAGCCTCGACGATCCGACGGTTGCGTCTCCGCGTCTGCAGACCGATGCGCAGCCAACGTTCGCCCAGGCCACGGAATGAACCGCAATCCCGCAGCAGGATGCGATGACGCTGTTCCAGCTCCTGCCGCATCCACGCCAGGGAGTGATCGCCGTGAATCAGCAGGTAGTTGGCTGCGGAGGGAAGGGCGGAGACTCCATCCAGACGGCTGAGCTGCTCCTGCATCCAGGCCCCCTCGCTGGCCGTCCAGCGCTGGACCTTGGCGCACCAGCGGCGGTATCGCGCCGGATCCGAGAGCAACCTCTCCCCGACGACAGCCGCCACACCGTTGAGGGGCCAGGGATCACGCCAGCCCGCCCAGCGCTGCAGCCGTTCAGGGCGCGTGAGGACATACCCAAGACGCAGCCCAGCGATCCCGAACAGCTTGGTGAGACTTCTGACCACCACAAGGTTGTCGTGATCAGCCAGAAGCGGAATCAGCGACTGGCGCTCACCCGCCGGCACCAGCGGCAGGAAGGCCTCGTCGCAGATCACCAGAGAGAACCGCTGCAGCAGCGGTTCGAGCGAAGCGCGACTCCACAGCTGACCCGTTGGGTTGTGCGGATTGCAAATCCAGAGCACGGCCGCCTCCGCCGGTGATGGAAAACGTTGTGGGAAGGTCGCTGACCAGTGCAGCGGCAGGCTCTGCTCGCGGCAGTCGGCATTCCAGCAACGCAGGGCGCGCCCGTAATCAGCGAACCCCGGCGCCGGGAGAAGATTGACACCGGCGGCGGCGGCATCCCGTGCCACCCAGGTGAACAGCTCAGCAGCACCGTTGCCCGGCAGCACCAGATCCGGATCAAGCCCGTGACAGGTCGCGATCGCCTGTCGTAGTGCGGCATGGCTGCGATCGGGGTAGTCGCGGATCGCACCGAGCGGCAACCGGCCCAGCCACGGCGTCCAGGGCACAAGGGAGGCACTGGCATCGAGCAGCTCCGAGGGACGACAGCCCAGCTGCGCCGCCAGAGCCACCCGGTTTCCGCCATGGCGCAGGTCGACGCCCATCCCGACCCTCGATAGAACGCAGGGACGTGACCCCCTCACTCCATCCCACCATGCCGCTTCGAGGCTGCCTGCTCTCGATCCTGCTGCTGGGGGCTCCTGTGGCAGCGCAACCCACCGATCCCGGGGATCTGATCCGGGTGCTGCAGCAGCGTCATTGCCCGGACTGCCGGCTGGCTGATGCGGATCTGGTGCATGCGGATCTGCGTGATGCGCAGCTGGCCGGTGCCAGGCTGCAGCGGGCCAACCTCGGTGAGGCACGCCTGGATGGCGCCGATCTCAGCAGCAGCGATCTGAGCTTCACAAGCCTGAGGGGGGCCTCACTGCGTGGTGCGGATCTGCGTGGCAGCCGTTTGTACGGAACCGATCTGAGACATGCAGACCTCAGCGGCGCCCGCCTGGATGTCGGCGCCCTGGATCAAAGCCACTGGCAGGGAGCACAGGGCATCGATCGCGGCATCCGCAGCCACGCTTCCCTGCACAATGCGGGCGTTGACGCTGCCCTCTCAGGTCGCTGGATCGAGGCGGAGCAGTTGTTCAGCGCCGCCATCCTGCAGGATCCGCAGGAGGCGTTGAGCTGGGTGGCGCGTGGGCTCAGCCGCGGAGAGCAGGGCAAGCCAGATCTGGCCGGGCGGGACCTTGCTCACGCCGGAGTGCTTTTTGAGCAGCAGGGTGATCCGATCAAAGCCGATCAGCTGAAGCGGGCCAGCAGCCGCGTTCAGGAGCCCGTCGCTGCAGCCACTCCGGCTGGCAACGGACTGGGATCGGCACTGCTGGGGAGCATGCTGTCGACCGTTCAGACCCTGGCCCCGATCGCCCTGAAGGCTCTGATGCCGATCCTTCCCTGATCGGACTCAGGGGCGTGACTGCACCAGTTGACGGCTTGCGGAGGTGCCTGCTCGGTAGCCGTAACCGAAGCTGCCGCCCTGATCGTCATCGAGGATCCTGGGCGTGACGATGATCACCAGTTCATCCTTGACGCGCGAGGAGGCCGACTGTCGGAACAGCTGTCCGATCAGCGGGATGTCGCCGAGGATTGGCCACTTCTGCACCTGCTGACGGTCCTGTTCGTTGATCACACCGGTGAGGATCAGGGATTGCCCATCCCGCAGGCGCACCCGGCCGGATCTGAGCTTTCGGGCCTGGATGTTGAAAATCGCGACGCCCTGCTGCGTGCCTGCGGGAATCGGAACGGAGATCTCCGGATCAAGCGTCAGCGTCACGAAGCCGTTGTCATCGATTTTCTGAACCGACACGTCAACGGTCAGTCCTGCGTTCTCACGCGTGTTCTGAAACTGCGTCGAACCATTGGCGGTTTCCGTGGCATCCACACCCGTGATCACGCTCTGACCGGTCTCCACCTGCGCCTGCTCGCCTTCCTGCACGATCAGAGTCGGCTCGGCCAGTGTTTTGGCGCTGGAGGACGTGATCAGTGATTCGACGTAGGCATAGAACGAATCCTGTGGCTGCTGGAAACGGGACGGATCCTGACCCTCGACGTAGATGGGCCGGCCCTTGCTGTCCAGCACAGGTTTGAGTGCCGGAGCCGCCGCCGGATCGGTCGAGGGGACGTAGATCGGGCGACCGAATTGATCGAGACGGGGAACCAGCTCCGTTTCTCCCTCGGCATTGACCACCACCTGCTGCGCCTCAACGAACGGCGGATCAAAGACCTGCTGCTCCGCCACTCCGGCCGTCCCGGCGGCGTAGGTCCCCGGCTCCACGGGCCCGCCCTCCTGAATCAGGCCGGTGCCGGAACGGCTTCCCGGCCGGTATCGGCCGAAATTCATATGGGCCTTACCGCTCTCACTGACCACGTACTTGTCACCCATGCGCGCTGAAAAGGAAGCGTCGATGGTTTTGTCGTTGGTGAGCGAGACGCTGAGAATCTGCACATTCACGGCCACCTGGCGGTTCCGCAGATCAAGCTGCCGCAGATAGGACTCGGCGATGTTGATCAGGCCGGGATCTCCCACCAGCGTCACGGTGTTCAATCGCGAATTGGTCACGCCGCTGAGACCCACCAGAGGCCCGGTGGCGCTCCCGTAGGTCTCGGTCTCAGTGACCTGGTTGGTGGTTTGAGAGGCGGCGTTGCTGATCTGAGTGGCCCCCGCCGTTGCCGCTTCCCCAGTGGTGATCTGAATGGTCTTCACATGGGTCATCGAGGCGCCCATGCTGGCCAGGTACTGGGCGGCTCCTTCCACGTCGACCTGATTGAGCCGGAACACCTTGGACATCTGAGGCCCAAAGGTCTTGGCGGCCACTGATGTCCCCACCAAAAGCGTGCGGCCATCCATCTTTCCCTGCAGTCCGGACGCCAGCAGAACACTGTTGAGAGCCCGGTCGAATCGCTCGTTCCGGAAGGCCATGCTCACCGGTGTGCCACTGGCGTTCTCACCATTGCCACCGGCACCGTCTCCGACGAAGACGAAGCCGTACCCCCCCAGCCTCGCCAACGACATCAGCGCGTCCTTGGCAGGTGCATTGTTGAGGGTGAGCGACACCGAAGGCCCACTCACCTGCACGAAGCTGCGGTTGTTGATCAGCATCGTGCCGACGGCCATATCGCCCAGAGGAGGCGCCACGGCCCGGGGGCGCATCGGAGGCACGAAGCCAGGCTGGGCCACACGACCGGGCCGGGTCAGATCCAGACGACCGCTCGACTGCCCCGGACGCTGGGGGGACAGGCCCGTGAAACTGATGATCAGATCATCTCCGGAGGCTCTGATCTCCGGAGTGGAGAGAACCTGACCGGGACTTGCCTCCACCTGAAGCGTCGTCGCGGAACCTTCCGAACGCAGCTGAACCATGGCCAGCCCCAGGGACTGCATCGACAGCTTCTGAGCCGACCCGACAGCGCCAGCTCCCTCCCCGAGGGTCAGCACACCCTGCCAGCTGCTCGCCTGTTGACGCTGCTGACGCACCCGTGCGCCGGGACCGGCCCCGGAGATGATCACATCAAGACGTCCGTCGCGCTGCAGCAGCTTCAGCTCAGGCTGAACCGTCCCACGGGCCTGGGAGGCAGGACTGGCATTGGGCAGAGCGCTGACGCCTGTCAGCGTCACGCCGAGCATGACCGCCAGGGGCAGCCATCTCCGGGATCCGTTGAAAAGCACGCCTGAACGGAACTCCGGAGGGTGGTGTCTGCGCGGATGGTATCGATGGCACCGGCAGGCCACCAGCCTCAGGCCGGAGGTGGTGTCGAAGTCTGCTGATCGGCTTCAGCAGCGGGCTTCTCAGACTCCGACGATGGTTGGCGGTCATAGAAACTCAGCCGCAGGCCGAGGCTGATCTCCCCGTCGTCACGACTCTCCAGGGCAAGATCACTGCTCTCCACCAGCACCTGCAGCGTTTCCATGCGTTGCAGGAACCTCTGCAGCCCGTCGTAGGGCCCGAGCACCCTCAGGGCGATCGATGTTTTGGTGTAGCCCAGGGCCAGCAGCGGATCACCGGACGGCTTGGCTGCCTTCTCCCCCTGGCCGGCCTGTGGGGGAGGAGATGCTGCCGCTGCCTGCGAGGCCATGGGCTCATAGAGCTGGATGGCCACACCCGAGCCCGCCGCCTCGCGATTGAGCAGGGCCAGGAAGGTACGAATGCGATCACGTCCTGCGATCAGATCCACCAGCAGACCCTGCTGAAGCTGGGCACGACGCAGGGCCAGGGATGCCCCATCAAGCTCCCCCTCCAGATTGGGCAGCCGACGCTGGAGGGCCTGAAGATCCCCGACCCGCGTCTCCAGTTCTCCCACCCGCTGACGGGCGGGTTGCACCAGCAGCACCAGCACCGCGATGGAGATGAGGACACCGGCGACAGCAGGGACGCCGACCAGCAGGTGATCGCGACGGAGGAACGGACGGCGGGCTGCGGGGTTGAGATTGGTCACAGCGCCAGCCCGCGATCGCGCAGAAGGGCATAGCGGCGTGCCAGTCCGTCGGCACCGAGAGCACGAAGATCCTCCGGAGAGGTGCGTACCGCGGGATCGATGGCCACCTTCAGATTGAACGAGGTGAGCCCGTCCTCTTCTGCGGTCGCCTTCTGAACAACAGCACCATCGCTCAGCACCGCGGGCAGAGCCTCCAGATTCAGGGCCAGCGCATTGATGCGTTCGTAGGCGCCGGTCCCCCCTGCGCTGCGGGCCACGCCGCTGATGCTGATCTCAGACGGCTGGACACGCACCGTCTTCAACTGAACATCAGCAGGGGTGACCCGTTGCAACTGCGCCAGGAAGGCTGAACCGGAGCGCACCGACACCAGCTGATCGACGATGCGACGTGTGTCCGCCTCAAGGGTTGTTCGTTGCTGCGTCAGCTGCGCCAGGCGCGCCTGAGCGCGCTGAACGCGCTGCTCCACGGACGCGAGAGTGTCGACCTGCTGCTGGAGCGCCTGTTCCCGGGCCGAGAGCAGCTGATGCACAGCAAGGCTGGCCAGCACTACCACCATCCCCAGACCACCCCCGAGCAGCAGCAGCCCGCGGGCGGGACGCAGCGGAGGAGGCAATGCCGGCAGGCCGAGAGCGAGACGATGCTCACGCAGCAGATCGGGGCGGAGGGGTTCGTTCATCAGGCCCGTTCCCCAGGCAGTGCTGAAAGGAGCAACTCCACCACAGGATCGAGCTCGGAGGAGTCCAGGGGATCCCAGGCCACCGGAGCTCCTGGGATCTCGTGATCCAGCCGGGTGTCACCCCTGGCCTGAACGCAGCGACCAGCCCATCCATCCCGCTCCTTCGCCGGAAGCGAGAGCCACCAGCCCAGCGGCGCAGCAGGGTTGATCTGCTGCCAGGCATCGACCACCTGCACCAGCTGCTCCCAGGCTGCAAGGGGGTCGTCGACGTCCAAGGACACGCAGCGATCCAGTTCGGGCACGCCGGCGCGGATCAGCACAAGCCGCAGACCGCGGCAGCTGTGCAGCAGCCAGGCAAGATCACCGGTCCAATCAGGACAGAACCGGTTCAGGGCGCGCAAGCCCGCACTGAGACACCAGTCCATCCGCCGCAGAGGCAGATCCGCCATCTCAACCACCTCGATCCAGGCCTGCACGGTCGGACGCGCCGCTCCCAACGCCAGAACAGCATCAGCACAGGGGGAGAGCGCCAGCACCGTGGCATCGGGATCGATCGACCACGTCAGTTCGGACAACAACTGGGACCGGTCCTCGGCCTGCTCCAGTCGACTCAGACTGGCCCCTTCGAGCACGCGCCAGTCGCAGGACGCCTCCGGCAACACCAGCAGGATCTCCGCGCCGAGGACGTCTGACTCAAACAGCAGATCGGCCAGCAGCTCCCCCATGGCTTCCCGCAGCAGGGGAACACCATCACGGCAGCTGTCCGGGGCCCAGTGGCCCAGTCGCCAGAACCAGGTCTGCCTGCGCTGCCAGCAGACCACCAGATGCTGATCGCTCACCACCGCCAGCACGGGCTGAGCCTTCAGCAGGCGCTGCACGGACATCGTGAAGGCCTGCAGCTGCGGAATCTCAGCGAAGGAGAGCAGGGCCAAAGGTGGCGCACCACTGCGGGCAGAGTATCGGCTGTTCAGCGGCTGAACAGGTGTCAGCCACTCTCCGGCCAGTCCTCACCCCGCCAGGCCAGACCGCTGCCCACCGCTTCGCTCACCGTGCGCAGGCCATGACGATCGAGCTGTTGCTGAAACCCTTCCAGGATGCGCGGCACCAGATCTGGACCCTGAAAAATCCATCCGGTGTACAGCTGGATCAGGGAGGCTCCAGCCGTGATCCGCTCCCAGGCGGACTCAGGAGAGTCGATGCCACCCACGCCGATCAGCGGGAGAGCGGGACCGGCTCCGGCCCGCAGACGGCGGATCACCTCGATGGCGCGCTGCCGCAGAGGGACGCCACTGAGACCGCCCGGCTCCTCCGCCAGGGTCCGCCCGGTCTGCACGAGGCGTCGGCGCTCGAGGCCAAGACGGTCGAGGCTCGTGTTGACCGCGATCACCCCTGCCAACCCCTCCTCGAAAGCGAGTCGGGCGATTCCGTCGATCGACTCATCCTCGAGGTCAGGCGCGATCTTCACCAGCAGGGGCGGGCAACCTGCCAGACGACGCAACCGCTCCACCAGCCGGCGCAACTGCGTGGTGTCCTGAAGATCACGCAGCCCGGGGGTGTTGGGAGAGCTGACATTGATCACCGCGTAATCAGCCAGGGGAGCCAGCAGCTCGAGGGATGAGGCGTAGTCGTCGGGCGCTAGGTCAAGGGGTGTGATCTTCGATTTGCCGAAATTGATGCCGAGAACGGCAGGACGCTGTCCCCGGGCCGGCAGAACCTGCCGGTTCAGGGTCCGGAGCAGAGCCTCAGCACCGTCGTTGTTGAAGCCCATGCGATTGAGCGCAGCCTGCTCCTCCGCCAGGCGGAACAGACGCGGCCGGGGATTTCCAGGCTGTCCGTGCCAGGTCACCGTGCCCACTTCAGCAAAGCCGAACCCGAACTGGTCCCAGATGCCGGCAGCCACTCCGTTCTTGTCGAAACCGGCCGCAAGGCCGACCGGATTGACGAAGCGGCAGCCGAACAACACCTGTTCGAGGCGCAGATCCCGGCGCTGCAGATCCATGGCCAGACCTGCCAGAACCGTGGAGACTCCCGGCCAGCGGCGCCGCAGACTCGCCTGAGCGAGAGCAGCCAGGGCCATCCTGGACAGCTGCTCGGCATCCATCCCCTCATCCCGGGACAGCATCGGAGCCAGCCAGCGCCGATAGAAGGCGCCGCTGGTGATCGATCCTGCTGACGGTGATGGAGCCATTCAGCTGATCAAGGTTCTCCTGATCCTGCCTCGCGGCGTTGCAGCCGCCATCGCTGCCCCTGGAGAGGCTCCACCAGCCAGTCCCTCCAGATCCATGGTTCCTTGCGCTCCTCCAGCTGACGCATGGGTTGCTCCACCAACTGCGCCAGCTCCGTGACCTGAAGCGTGAAGCCTCCTGCGGCAAGCCGATCGGCCAGTTCGAGACGGCTGAGCAACTGTTGCAGCGGTGCTGGCGCGGGCTCGTCCGCTGCTTCGGAGGTCGTCTGAAGGTCAGGACCCAGGCCACGGGAGAACGAAACCGCGATGCGATCGACGCGATCGTTGTCAGGATCACCGCTGTGACCCTTCACATAGGTGAGCGGCACATCCAGGAGCCTCGCCTGATCCAGGGCCACCCAGAGATCCTGATTGAGCACCGGCTTACCGGCGGCGGTCTTCCAGCCCCTGCGTTTCCAGCCCTGCATCCAGCTGCCCAGGCCATCGATCAGGTATTTGCTGTCCGTGCGCAGGGTCAGATCGGGATGTCGGGGAAGCTCCTTCAACCGTTTCAGAAGCTCGAGGGCTGCCTGGAGTTCCATGCGGTTGTTGGTGGTCGCCGGGTCATGCCCGCCGAACTCCTCCACACTTCCGTCCTCGAACCGCAGCAGCGCACCCCAGCCCCCAGGACCGGGATTGCCGCTGCAGGCGCCATCCGTGGCTGCAGCCACCACGCGCCCCCGTCCATCAGCCATTGGTTCCCGCCTGCGTCTTCCGGTACAACACGTGCTCCCGTGATGGCGCACATGTGGCGAACCTACCGCCGAGCTGTGGGCGTGAGCGCAGTCGGTGCACTCTCGCTGCTGCTGCCGGCCGGGCTGGCGGCCAGGGGAGTCTTTGACAGCAAACCGCTGCGTCAGGAGAGATTCGCGGTTCTGGCGCAACCGGTCGGTCGAAGCGACTGGAAACTGCTGGTGCTGGAGCAGATCAAACAACGGCCGCTGTGCTGGACAGCACGAGCCGACGGACTGATGGATCCCACGCTGAACACCTTCAACTTCGCCGGCATCTGCAGCCGTTATCTCGACAGCAATGGCTACTCGCTGCGCAGTGGAGGAGAGGATCTGGGCACCCGCTACAGGCTGAGCCTGAGACAGAAAGGCAGCACACTGGAACTGCAGGCAGGCCATGGCGGCAGCACGACACCGGTCACCATCGGTCGTGCCGTCATCCCTGCTCGCGATCGCAACGGCTTCGTCAGGCTTCGTCTGGACGATGGCTGGCGCCTGGAGCGTCGTGTGTACAGAGGGCGGACCCTGAGTCATGTGTATTTCGCCCACCCTGACCCGATGAACCGCCTGCTTGCGCGGGCCGCGGGTGGTGACAGCGGTGACAGCTTCGCTCGGCTCGGTGCCCCGACGGCTCCCTCGGCTCCTCCCCGCCTGGCATCGCGGGGGACGCTCAGCCCTGGCCAACCGATCAGGCTTGAGGTGATTCCTTACGGGCGGTGAAGCCGCCAAGTGTCACAGTGACACTTGAGAGAGCGACCTGAACGGCGCGTCACTGCCGTATCGCGCTTCTAGTTTCTGAGTGTGTGAGGAGTGCTGTACGCCTCTTCAGGGTCGAAACAAGGACAGACTCCTGAATGCCTACCACCCGAAAAACCCTGCCTTTGGCGGGGTTTTTTTATTGCTGAACAAAAATCGGAAAAAAAACGGTCCCTGAAAGCAGGGACCGATACCGGGCATCGAGCCGGCTGAAAGCATCACTTGAGCGTGACCTTTCCGCCAACTTCTTCGATTTCCTTCTTGAGAGCTTCGGCTTCGTCCTTGGAGATGCCTTCTTTGATGGGCTTGGGAGCAGCCTCCACAAGCGCTTTGGCATCGCCGAGACCAAGACCAGTGGCATTGCGCACGGCCTTGAGGACTTTGATCTTGGCGGAAGCATCGAAGCTTTCGAGGATGACGTCGAATTCCGTCTTCTCCTCAGCGGCCTCACCGCCATCACCACCGGCAGCAGCGCCGGGGGCAGCCATCACGACGCCGGCAGAAGCGGCGGCGGACACACCGAAGGCCTCCTCGATCTGCTTGACCAGCTCGGAAGCTTCAAGCAGGGAAAGGGACTTCAGCGATTCGAGAATTTCGTCGGTTTTTGCGGACATGGTTGTGAATGAAGAAGCAACAGATCAGTGAAACCAGTGATGTCGGCAGAGAGTGCTCAGCTTTCGCCGCCTTCGGCGTGCTGCTTGAGCGCTCGCGCGATGCCGGAGGGAACCTCGTTGATACCAACCGCGACCTTGGTGGCCACGGCATTGATCGCACCGGCGATCTGAGCCATGAGCTGCTCCTTCGAAGGGAGATCCGCGATGGCTTTGATCTCGTCCTGAGACAGGAGCTTGCCTTCGAAGAGGCCGCCCTTGGTCTCGGACTTCTTGGTGTCCTTCTGGAAGGCCTGAACAGCCTTCACACCAGCACCAACATCGCCTTTGATCAAGACAAAGGCGTTGGTGCCGGTCAGCAGGGAATCGAGGTTGGCCCAGGAGCTGTCACCATCAATGGCGCGGCGCATCAAGGTGTTCTTGGTCACCTTGCAGATGCCGTCGCCGGCCCGCAGTCGATCCCGCAGGTCGGACATTTCCTTGATGGACAGGCCCTTGTAATCAAGAACCAGTGCCAGCTCGGCCTCGGCGAGGAGCTCCTTGAGCTCTCCGACGATCTGCTGCTTGCTCTCCAGCGTGCGGCCCATAGGGATTGGATCGGATCGAGGGGGAACAAGCTGGACACGCGGCCGATCGAGTCTTCAAAACGAAGACGAGGCCGCGTGCCGATCCAAACCCAAAAGGGGAAAAAACCGTGTCGCGTCTGCCTCGGCAGGGATTACTTCGTTGAGCCCGAATGGAATCGGGCTCTGGAAATCCTGCTGTCTCTGGCCGGGCGCGTGCCCGAGATTTGGCTTTCGCCAAACGTCAACTATAGAACCAAGGGGTTCAGCCGTCCTGCTGGATGTCCTGCAGAGCCGAGAAATCCACCTCCACAGAAGGTCCCATCGTGGAGGTCACATACAGGCTCTTCCAGTAACGGCCCTTGGCACCACTGGGCTTGTTGCGATCGATCGTCTCCTGGAGTGTCTTGAGATTTTCCAGAAGCGCCTCCGCCGTGAAGCTGGCTTTGCCGAATCGCACATGCACGATTCCGGTGCGGTCGGCGCGGAATTCAAGTTTGCCAGCCTTGAATTCCCTGATCGCCCCGGCCAGATCCGCCGTCACAGTGCCGGCCTTCGGGTTGGGCATCAGACCGCGGGGGCCGAGCACACGACCGAGCTTGGCCACTTTGGGCATCATGTCCGGGGTGGCGATCAGCAGATCGAAATTCATTTCGCCCTTGGCGATGGTCTCCACCAGGTCTTCATCGCCGGCGAGTTCAGCGCCAGCCGCCTTGGCTTCGGCGACCTTCTCTCCTCGGGTCACCACGGCGATGCGCACGGTCTGACCGGTGCCGTTGGGAAGCGCCACGGTGGTGCGCAGCTGCTGATCGGTGTATTTGGGATCGATGCCGAGGCGGACGTGAGCCTCCATCGTTTCGTCGAATTTTGCTGTGGCGTTTTCACGCACAAGCGAGATCGCCTCGAGAGGCTCGTAGGCACGATCTTCGATCTTGCTGGCCAGGCTGGCCACGCGTTTGGAGATTTTTGGCATGACAGATGTGGGGTGCGAACGACATCAGTGATGTCTCCCCCGGTAAGAGTGAATGAAGGAATCGCGACGTCAGTCGCTGATGGAGACGCCCATGTTGCGGGCGGTGCCTTCGATGATCCGCATCGCAGACTCAACACTGTTGCAGTTGAGATCTGGAAGCTTGGTCTTGGCGATTTCCTCGAGCTGAGCCCGATTGATCGATCCGACGTTGCCCTTGGCGGACTCACCGGAGCCCTTGTCGATCTTGGCGGCCTTGGTGATCAGCACCGACGCCGGAGGCGTTTTGGTGATGAAGGTGAAGCTGCGGTCTTCGTAGACCGAGATCTCCACCGGGATCACGAACCCGGCCTTGTCCTGCGTGCGGGCGTTGTATTCCTTGCAGAACATCATGATGTTCACCCCGTGCTGACCGAGGGCAGGGCCCACCGGTGGCGCAGGGTTGGCTTTGCCGGCCTGCAGGGCCAGCTTGATGACTGCTGTGACTTTCTTGGCCATCGGCTGGGGGGTTTGGACAGCTGCGGATCACCGGACCCTCAGGCCCGATGCGGCGAGGTGGGGAACCACCTCCAGGGCCGCCCTCCGCAGGGAGACGGCCGCCGCCTGGTCAGTTCTGTTTGCTGATCTGGGAAAACTCCAGTTCCACAGGGGTCTCCCGTCCGAAGATCGACAGCAGCGCCTTGAGCTTGTTGCGCTCGCCGGAGACCTCGATCACCTCGCCCTGGAAGTCCTTGAACGGACCGCCGGTGACCAGGATCTGATCCCCCTCGGTGAGATCGACCTTCACCACGGTCTTCTTCTCCGCAGCCCGCTTGAAGATGCGGTCCACCTCCGTGCGGCTGAGGGGACGCGGTTTGATGTGGCCGCGAGCCTTGCCCGTGGCACGACGATCCTCGGCACCCACAAAGTTGATCACGTTCGGGGTGCTTCGCACTGCCATCATCGTGTCCTCATCCAGCACCATGCGAACCAGCACATAGCCGGGGAAGACCTTCTCCTCCGTGGACTGCCGGCTGCCGTCCTTTTTCAGCTTCACAGCGGGCGTCTGGGGAATCTCGATCTCCAGGATGCGGTTGCTGACGCCGAGGGTCACGGCACGCTGTTCGAGCGTGGCTTTGACTTTCTTCTCGCAACTCGATGCCACCTGAACGGCATACCAGCGGGCGATGGCCGTCTTGGCTCCGGTCTCCTCCGACAGCGTTCCCTCCTCCCCCTCGTTGGGAGCGGGAAGGTCGAGCACCTCGGCGGCGTCCGTTGTGATCAGATCGTCAGACACAGGGGAAGAGTGGGTGCGGATCAGCGGAACACCTGGGATGAAGCCCAGCCGAAGAAGCGACTCACCGCAGCGATCGTGGCCGCCGACAGGCTGACCATGAGGATCACGGCGATGGATTCGCTGAACAGCTGCTGACGACTGGGCCAGACCACCAGTTTCAGCTCATCGACCGTGGCGGCCAGAAACCCGCCCTGACGGGGGGATTCGGCATCCATCTCTGAGCTTGCAGCGGTGGTGTCCTCGGAAGTGGGGCTGCTCACGGGGCTGGAACCGGGTGTTGACAAGGGGCCTCAGCACCTCGCCAAACAGTCACCCTACCGGATGCACCTCTTCTCCCCATGGGCTGAAGGCGAGAGTGCCCGCCTCACCATCCGCCAGAGCGACCCGAACGCCCTGAACACCGCGGAAGCGGTCCTCCAGCAGTTCCGTGGCGAGAGGGTTCTCCAGCTGGCGTCGCAGCACCCTGCGCAGCGGGCGGGCGCCGTACTCCGGCTCGAAGCCCTGGCGGGCGATGAACTCCGCCACCGCGTCATCGACCTGCAGAGCGAGCCCCTGCTCGGCCAGCAGAGATGCAAGGTCGGCCAGCTGCAGACGCACGATGCGGACGAGATCCTCGATCTGCAGGGGATGGAAACGGATCAGCTCATCGATGCGGTTGAGAAATTCGGGCCGGAACTGAGCCGCCAGCGCCGCCTCCACCTGCTGGTCCAGCCCGGAGACATCCGAGGTCTCGCGACGGGCGTCCTCAAGAATGGCGCGACTGGCCAGATTGCTGGTCATCACCACGACGGTGTGGCGGAAATCCACGGTCCGCCCCTGGGAATCGGTGAGACGTCCGTCATCGAGGACCTGCAGCAGCAGGTTGAACACATCGGGATGGGCCTTCTCGACCTCATCGAGCAGCAGCACGGCGTAAGGGCGACGCCGGACCGCTTCGGTGAGCTGCCCCCCTTCCTCGTAACCGACATACCCGGGAGGCGCTCCGATCAGACGGGCCACCGCATTGCGCTCCATGAATTCGCTCATATCCAGGCGCACCAGGGCCTCTTCCTCATCGAAGAGCGCCGAGGCAAGGGCCTTGGCGAGCTCGGTCTTGCCTACGCCCGTGGGACCCAGGAACAGAAAGGAGCCGACGGGGCGACGCGGATCCTTCATGCCGGCCCGGGCCCTCCGGATCGCGGCGGCCACGGCAGCAACGGCTTCCACCTGACCGATGACGCGCTCGCCGAGGTGGGCCTCCAACGCCAGCAGTTTGCGACGTTCGCCGGCCAGCAGTCGCTGCACGGGAATCCCGGTCCAGCGGGCCACAAGATCAGCGATGTCACCGGCTTCCACCTGCTCCCGGAGCAGGGCCGTGCCAGCCGCCTGAGCCTCCGCCAGAGAAACCTCTAGCTCTTCCTTCCGCTGCTGCACCGTGTGCAGCTGGTCGTACTGAAGCCGGGCGGCTTCCTCAAGATCCCCCTGACGCTCCGCCTCAGCGATGGCATGACGCAGGTCCTCGTCCTGCTGCAGCAACTGTGCAAGCTCCTCGAGCTGGCTGCGTTCCTGCTGCCAGCGGCGACGCAGACCCTCCAGGCGCTGCGAAACCTCCAACCGTTCGCGCTGAAGCTGGATCCGCTGCTCCTCCGGAGCCTGCTCCGCCGCCAGCAACGCCAGTTCCACCCGTCGCAGATCCGCTTCCGCCTCCTCCACCACCTGGGGTTTGGAGGTCACCTCGATCTTCAGCTGGGCAGCGGCCTCATCGATCAGATCGATCGCCTTGTCCGGCAGGCAGCGATCGCTGATGTAACGGTCCGCCAGACGATTGGCGGTCTGGATCGCTTCATCGGTGATCGTCACCCCGTGATGGAGCTCGTAGCGCTCCTTGAGGCCTCGCAGGATCTCGAGGCTGAGAGCCAGATCGGGCTCTCGGATCAACACCTGCTGAAAGCGTCGGTTGAGGGCGGGATCCTTCTCAACGGTGAGCCGGTAATCCTCCGGCGTCGTGGCACCGATGCAGCGCAGATCACCCCGAGCCAGAGCCGGTTTGAGCAGGCTGCCGGCATCGGTGCTGCTGCGGTCACTACCCACCACGGTGTGGAGTTCATCGATGAACAGCACCACTCCTGAATCGGAGCCACTCACCTCCTCCAGCACCGACCGCAGGCGCTCCTCGAACTGACCTCGGAACTTGGCTCCTGCGATCAAGGCACCGAGGTCCAGCGCCACCAGCCGGAGCCCCTGCAGAGACTCCGGCACCTCACCGGCAACGATGCGCTGAGCCAGAAGTTCGGCAATGGCGGTCTTGCCGACTCCGGGAGCGCCGATCAGCACAGGGTTGTTCTTGCTGCGCCGTGAGAGCACCTTGATCAGATTGCGGATCTCACCATCGCGGCCGATGACGGGATCGAGCTCACCGGCTTCCGCTTCGGCGGTGAGATCCCGGCCATAGCTCTCGAGCGCTGTTGGTGCCAGGGGAGCGAGCTCCTGCTCAGGGACTGGCTCAGGGGATGGTGTCGGCGCCATGGGCACAGGTGCCGGAACCGGAATGGGGGCGGACCGCACGGGGCCTTCACTGACCGGTGGGTCCACAGGTCTCGGGCTCGGAGAGGGCTGCATCACCGGCTGACGCAGTTGGGCCTCCAGCCGATCCGCCGGCAGTCCGAGGCCTGCGAAGAGCTCAGCACCGATGCGGGGATCCCGACCGAGAGCGAGCAACACATGCGGAACATCGATCAATCGCGACCCCCAGCGCTGCCGGGCTCGCTCCGCCGCCTCCAGCAGTTCCTCAAGGTCCTCCCCGATGAACAACTCATCGCCGCGGCCGGCAGGCTGTTCGGCGAGGACGTCCTCCAGGCGATCGAGCAGATCCTCGGGACGCACCGACAGCGGCGCGATCCAGCGGCGAAAAGCGGGATCACTGAAGAGCACCTGCAGCAGATGCTCCACATCCAGCTGCTCATGGCGCCAGCGGCGGGCCACATCCTGCCCGGCGAGCAGCAGATCCCAGGCCTCATCGCTGAAGCGATCGGGCTCGTGCGTGAGGCTGCCCCGAGCGGGGGGGAAGTCGTCATTCAGCTCAGGTGTCCGCGCGGGAGGAAAGTTCAATCAATTCCACCTTGTAACCGTCGGGATCTTCCACAAAGGCGATCACCGTGGAGCCATGTTTCATCGGTCCCGGCTCGCGCACCACGCGTCCTCCCTTGTCGGCGATGCCGGCACAGGTGCCTCGGATGTCCTCCACACCGAGAGCGATGTGTCCGTACCCATCACCGAGGTCATAGGCATCGGTGTCCCAGTTGTGGGTGAGTTCCAGCACCGTGTTCTCCCGCTCCGATCCGTATCCGACGAACGCCAGCGTGAACCGTCCACCGGGGTAGTCCTTGCGGCGCAGCAGCTGCATGCCTAGCAGCTCCGTGTAGAAGGCGATGGAACGCTCGAGATCCCCGACCCGGAGCATGGTGTGGAGCATCCGCATGGGTTCGGATCCTTCCTCGACATCTACCGGCATTCTGGCTGCGTGCGTTCAATCACAACCCGGTAGCGGGGGTCGACCCATAAGATCCCCGGGTTTGATGCCCCGTCCAACGTGATCGACTCCCTCGACCTCGTCATCGACACCATCGTGGCCAGAGAGGTACTGGATTCCCGCGGGAATCCCACGGTGGAAGCCGAGGTGATGCTCGAGAACGGAGCCATGGGGAGAGCGATCGTCCCCAGCGGCGCCAGCACCGGCGCCCATGAAGCCCACGAACTGCGCGACGGCGGCGAGCGCTACATGGGCAAAGGGGTCACCCAGGCGGTGAACCACATCGAAGAGCGCATCGCTCCGGCGCTCTGCGGGCTTTCATCACTGGATCAGGCCGCCGTCGATGCCGCCATGCTCGATCTCGACGGAAGCGATAACAAATCCAATCTCGGCGCGAATGCCATCCTCGCGGTGAGCATGGCCACTGCTCGAGCTGCTGCGAACGGCTTGGGAATCCCCCTGTATCGCTATCTGGGGGGTCCGATGGCCAACCTGCTTCCGGTTCCCCTCATGAACGTGATCAACGGTGGGGCCCACGCTGCTAACAGCCTTGATTTTCAGGAATTCATGCTGGTGCCCCACGGAGCTGAGAGCTTCCGCGAAGCTCTGCGTATGGGTACCGAAGTGTTCCACACCCTCAAAGGGCTGCTCAAGGCCAGGGGGATGAGCACATCCGTGGGTGATGAGGGTGGCTTCGCTCCGGATCTTGGCAACGTGGAAGCCGGTGAGATTTTGGTGCAGGCGATCGAGAAAGCCGGCTACAAGCCCGGTGAGCAGATCTCCCTGGCACTCGACGTGGCCAGCACCGAATTCTTCGAGAACGGTCGCTATGCCTTCGATGGCGGCAGCTACGACAGTGCCGAGATGGTGGGGCAGCTGGAGCAGCTGGTGGAGAAGTTCCCGATCATCTCGATCGAGGACGGCCTGGCTGAGGACGACTGGGACGGCTGGAAGCTCTTGACCGAGCGTCTCGGAGCCAAGGTGCAGCTGGTGGGTGATGACCTGTTCGTGACCAACACCAAGCGCCTGCAGCAAGGCATCGACAACGCGACCGCCAACTCAATCCTGATCAAGGTGAATCAGATCGGCTCTCTCACCGAAACGCTGCAGGCGATCGATCTCGGCGGCCGCAACGGCTACACCAGCGTGATCAGTCACCGGAGCGGCGAAACCGAAGACACCACCATCGCCGACCTCTCGGTGGCCACCCGAGCTGGCCAGATCAAGACCGGCTCCCTCAGTCGCAGTGAGCGGGTGGCCAAGTACAACCAGCTGCTTCGCATCGAGGACGAACTTGGCAGTCAGGC
This sequence comes from Synechococcus sp. KORDI-49, assembly GCF_000737575.1. Classification (NCBI taxonomy): domain Bacteria; kingdom Bacillati; phylum Cyanobacteriota; class Cyanophyceae; order Synechococcales; family Synechococcaceae; genus Synechococcus; species Synechococcus sp. KORDI-49. Next base: position 1,418,374 of record NZ_CP006270.1, read on the forward strand.
CGTGTATGCCGGCGCCGTCGGCCAGGGACCACGGGGCCGCAGCTGAGGCCCTGCCTCAGACCTTGAAGAGACGCTTCGATTGCACGGTGATCGAAATGGTCTTCCGGGCCTCCACAGTGGCTTCGCCTGGATATTTCCCGTGAAAGGAATTGTCGGTCTTGCGAAACCCGAACACGAGGTTTTTGCGGTACGGCGCCCGGAAGACTTCATCAAAATCATCAAACTTGAACTGTTTACCGTTCCAACTTCGAAACCCATTGTCTTTGGGCACAAAAACAGATGTTCCCTCCTGCTCCAGAGAAGGGTGACCAGAGCAATACAGCAGGAATGTTGCATATTTCTGAACACCATCGGTATGGGGGGAAATCTGAAATCCCCCTCGATCCATCCAGAGATCCTTGCGGACCTTGAATCCTGACTGAAAGGATTCAACTCGCATATCAGGAGCAGGATCGGGCAAGGCATGCATCATCTCGGGAGACAGGAGATCGATGAATGCACTGAACACATCCCAGAAGGCGGCACGATCCACAGACAACCCTTCCAGTGACTCTGGATTGAGGCGAAACAGCTTTCTGTTCCTGCGGGCCATGGCATTACGCGTGCGCTCCACAGGCATGTCTTCCATGTCATCGGAGCCAGGAAAACTTTGGGACACCAACGTCATCATGCGCCCATCCAGAAAGCCATCCACAACCACAACCGGATAGGGATCACGCCGACGCTCACATTGACGCAGATAACGAACGGAGTGAGACATCGACCGCATTAATTCGCGGGGAGACAAACCACAGGCCTTCAGATTGCGACGGAAGTGGCGACTGCGGAGCAGCCATGCCAAGTGCAACCAACGGCCGATTGCAAGCTTCAGCTCAAGTGGAGAAGAAAGCCTTGGAGTCGACATCCAGACAAACAAACAACTTCACTTTAAATGAATTTATCATCAACTCGAATGGGATGTGATCTTCAACTCAGGAGCGACTGGAACCAGGCATCTGCTCCAGGCGCTGATCACGACGAAGCCGCAGCTGGATGGACATCCAGCCGAACGCGACGGGAACGGTCGCTGCAGCCGGCAGCAGACTCCAGAAGGGACGACTGCTGGCTGCAAGCAGCGCCGTGCTCAGGGCAAGACAGCCCAGCAGCACGGACTGACCGATCGACTGCTGGACTGTGATCATCCGCCGGAACTGACGGTCGGACTCACCAAGGCGAACCTGCAGCTGCAGATCCCCCTGTTCCAGACGTTCCAGGCTGTCATCCAGCCGTTTGGGAAGGGCCACAGCCCGACTGCTCAGAGCTCCCACCTGGCGGCTGATCTCATTGAACAGATCACTGGAGCCGGCTCCACTCGAGGTCATCAGAGGCAGAAGGTAGGGCTTGGCGATGGCGACAAGACTAAAAGCAGGATCCAGGCTGCGGCCGACCCCCTCGAAGGTGGACAGAGCCCGCATCACGAAAATCAGCTCAACCGGCAGTCGGAAGGGCTGGCCGTACACCAGCTCGTACAGATCGCCGGACAGCTTGTCGATCACATTGGAGCTGAAGGGGGGCGTGAGCGCGTCCTGAAGCATCAACCGGACGAGACGTCTGACAGGGCCCACGTCGATGTCAGCGGCGATCACTCCGGCTGCCTGCATCTGTTCCACCAGAGCAGCTGAATCGCGGGAAGCGGCGGCCCGGACCATGGCCCCCAGTCGACGACGCAGACCGTCTGACAGAAGCCCCATCATTCCGAAGTCGTAGTAGATGAGTGCGCCATCAGCGGCGACCGCCAGATTTCCGGGATGGGGATCGGCATGAAAGAAGCCGAAGCGCACCAGCTGCTTCAGATAACTGGCAGCGCCGATCTCAGCGACGGCGGATGGGTCGATCCCGGCCTCCACCAGGGCCTCTCTGTCATTGACCTTGATGCCGGGGAGATAGTCGAGGCACAGCACCTTTCGGGTGCTCAGTTCCCAGATCACAGCAGGAATACGGATCTGTTCGTCATCCAGGAATTGCTGGCGGAACCGTGCGGCGTACTGGGCCTCCACACGGAAATCCAGTTCGCGCAGCAGGACGCGACGACATTCCCTTGCCATCGCAGGCCAGTCCCGACCCCTCCCCCAGCTGGGATGACGCTGCAACACCACCGCCACCTGATGCATGACATCAAGATCGAGACGGAACAGTGAATCCAGGCCGGGACGCTGCACTTTGAGCACCACCTGGCGTCCGCTGCGCAGACTCGCCCGGTGGACCTGAGCCAGGGATGCCGCACCGAGGGGATCAGGATCCAGATCCACCACTTCGGCACATCGCTGTCCCAGTTCTTCCTCAAGAACCGACTGGACCCGATCGAAACTGAAGGCTGGAACGCGATCCTGCAATTCCGCCAGCTCCGCAACCCATCCCGCCGGGAGCACATCCGGTCGCGCGGAGAGCAGCTGCCCGAGCTTGATGAAGGCGGAGCCGAGCGTGAGGAGTTCAGCTGTCAACCATTGGGCTCGTTGCCTCTGACGCTCCTGCCGTCTCTCCGGGCTGACACCGCCGCGGTAGGTCCACGTCTGACCATCCCACCAGAGCAGGGCGATCAGGGTGAGAACTGTGCGCCAGATGCGCAGGGCTCTCCGGGTCCGCCGCAGGGGTGCCATGCGAACGGTTGGCGCCATCAGGGTTTGACCTCGAGGGCTCGACTGATCTCCGCCACCGTTGCCCTCAGAAGATCAATCCGATCCTGGGATGACTGCTCCTGCGACGGTGCTGCGACAGCACCGTCGGCGGTGATGGTCTCACCGTGTTCCAGCCGTTCGGCCTCGGCCTGAACCTCCTCCTGAAACAGATCCCACTCCTGGCGAAGCCGTTCCGGAGCATCCTGCGCCAGCACTGCCAGTTCCGCTGCCGCATCAGCCAGGCCGTGGCCGAGGCGGGCACCGAGTCGATTGACGGTGGCGCGGATCAGGGCATCCGGCGATCCCATGACGCTCAGAACGACAAACCAGACTGTGGCAGATCCAGACCCCGATCAGGGAGCCATGACTGGGGGATCCGATGGAGTCGGCACCACAGGGAGCACAGGCTCCGGCGGAGGCAGCAGGATTGCGGAGGGCTGCAGAGGCAACTCTTCCGAGGCCACCGATTGAACAGGCGATCCGAGCAACGGGTCGGAATCCGACTGGATCCGCTCCTCCGGAACCGTCTCGACCAGGGGCTTCTCTTCCCATCTGGCCTCCTCCAAGAGCGGCTGAACCGCCTGATTGAGCTGCAGGGATTCCTCCACCCGTCGCTCAGCCTCCAGACGCGCTTCCTCCTCCGCTTTGCGTTCGGCCTCCAGACGCGCCTCGATGGCAGCCACATCCACCTGCAAGCCGCCGGACGTCTGACCATGGCGGTCGCGCAGTGACCTCAGCGAATCACCGGGAAATTCCGCAGGAGCGAACAGCTCAGGCTCCGGTGTTTCGGGATTGCTTTGCAGGGTCACCAATCGATGGGTGATGCCATAGCCGAGGGTGAAGCAGCAACCGGCCAGGAGTGGCCCGACCCAGAAGCGTGGCTTGCGAGCCACCGGCACGTCAGGGGTGCTTCCGGTCTCCACGGTTCATAAAAAAGCCACTCTGACAGTGATGGGCTCGATCCGATCGACATGTGGTCACGTTGTGGGGTCGTTGCCGGCCGGCGGATCGGGAACCACCACTCGCTTCATCAAAGAATGATCTCCGATGTCGCCCTGAATGAAAAGCCGTTGACAACAACATCATCTGGAATATTGGCTCAATCAAGCCGATGCAAAAAGGCAACACTTCTCACATTTGAAAGCCAACATCTTTTTGAAATTCAATTGAATCAGTGCCGATGATTGCGCTGATAAACGATAAGCATGTGACTGATCCAACCTGGGCCGATCAGGGCAAGAATCATGATGGTCAGTGACGTGGTCAGTCGGCTGGACAGTGTTCTCGCTTCTTCAAGCCCGTTCAAGACAAAGGCAATCGAAACAAGCACACCGAACAACCCTGTGAATGTTCCACTGAGCGACTTCAGCAGGTCTCCGATCGAGCGTCCTCTCACAGCATTGGGATCGATACCAACGCGACGACCGGCAAGGACACCGGTAATGCCAAGCAAAACAACAAGCGCCAGTCGTTCCTGAGGTGAGTGGACCAACGCGGCGGCACTACCTTGCTGCATCTCATCCATCATCGAGGCAGCTGTACCAAGAAAACCCCCTGAGCAGAGGCCGATCCCTGTCCACCAAAGGGTTGGTGATTTCAGTCGATGACGCAACCGGCTGATCAGAATCAACAGAATGCAGCTGATCGCTGCTGCCAGGAGCAACGGTAATTTGAGATTACAGATGTAGCCAACGGCAGATGTCAGCAGCAAGCAAGCCAAATCTGACGTTTGGCGTGGCTTCATGTAAAGCAGCTCTTGATGGCCTGATTCACGTTGCATGGCTTTGACTTAAACGTCCCCTGTGATTTGAGCCTGGGAAGCGTTCGCCTTGCGCCATTGCATGAAGGGTGCAGTGCCAACTGCCGTGACAAGCACATAACCAACCACGGCTGCTTTGAGGTCTACAGCGTTGGGTGCCATGCGTTGCACGATCAGCAAAGCAAGACCTGGATTTCGCATGGACAGCACCAGCGGCAACGTGCTGCGTTCCACCCCATCGTCGCCGGCGACGGCGAACCCCAGACCGAGAGCAATCCAGGTCAAGATGAACATCAGCAAAGCACCTCTGAGGTTGCCAATTAACATCGGCGCCACCTGCGGCAACGCCACGATCAAGATCAAGGCCAGCAACACCAACAGCAGAATCTTGGAGGACTTCTGAATGACTGGATTCCACCGTTCAGACCACTCAGCGCACCACCGACGCAGTGACACGCCAACCAACAGTGGAATCAACTGCACGGTGAACACCTGATAGGCGACCTCCTGAGCCGGAATGCTCCAGATCGTCTCTGATGCTTCGGTGGGCAGCTGACCAACCCAGAGCGGAACACTCAAGATGGCAGCGCAGGCCGACCAGAATTGCAACCGCGTAGCCAACTCAGGATTGGCTGCCAGCTTTGTGCTCTTCAGGGCAATCATCGGAGCACTGGGACAGATCGCCATCAGCATCACGGCTGTTGAAACGGCGGCAGACAGCCCTTGCCCAAGTGGACTGTGCAGCAACAGCAAGGCCACAATCGGCAGGACCATGCAGGTGGCCAACAGGACACGCACAAGCAGCCATGGCCGACGTTTCAGCAGTCCGAACTGCAGGCTGGGCAGATTGAGACCCAGAGACATCATGATGAAAAACAGGGCCAGTGAAATCAGCAGTGACATGAAAAGAATGGGAGTTTTGACAGTGACGCGGGAGCCCCCTTGAGCTCAGAAAAATGCGGAAAGCATCCAGAGAAATGCAATCACCCCGATCGACAGAACAGCTGTTGCCGTGGCAATCGAGAGCGAAGGCTCATCCCGGTAGAGATAAGGATCGTTTCGTAAACGAACGAGCTCACGTTTATGCTGTCTCATGGCAATGAGCAGCGTGAAAATGCCAACCCCAATAAACACCATCGACATCAGTTGCACACCAATATCGTCGCGGGAGCTTGTTTCACCTCCTGCATCACGGATGGCACTGATGATTTGATCGAGACCGAATCCGAAACTGATCAGAGTCAGGGCGGTTCGGATCCAGGCCAGGGTTGTGCGCTCCGCAGCTGCTCGATTCCGTGTTTTGGCTAATTCCGTATTGGCATTGCTCATCCGAGCGGAAGGGACAGACCTCTATCCACAGGATAAATATCGCTGAAGACAAAGGCATCTCATCATGATCCCGATTGTGCTGAATTGCTGCACTCTGGGTTTTGACAACTCGTCATTCTCTTCTCCCTCCTCCACAATCGTCTCATACCTGCAGCCAATGATTCATGGACTGGGCCGAGCATCTGCTGACGCATACGGCGGAAGGATTGCGCTTGATTCTTGAGGGCCTTTCGATTCTTTCCGTAGGGATTGGGTTGATTGCTGTGTTCAGTCCGGGCGGACCACTTCGTCTGCGGGCGATCCCGCCGCGCCTGATGCAGCGTGGACCGCTGACGGCAGCGCGACTGACATTTGGAGGCTGGGTAGCCCTGGCCCTTGAGTTTCAACTTGGAGCGGATGTCGTCCAGACCACCATCAGTCGTGAAGCATCAGCGTTGATCCAACTGGGAGCCGTGGCATTGGTGCGCACATTTCTGAATTACTTTTTGAGCCTGGAACTCCAAGAAAAAGAGCAGATCTCCTAACGAGATCTGCTCAAAGAAATACGGAAACAACTGGACGTCTCCCGTTGATTTGCACGAGAGACGTTGTTGCTGACTTTGGCTTGGCTGCTCTATTCGAGATACTCCACGTGCATGGTGTGAATGGATCCATTGAACTTGAATGGCGCACGTTCGTGGTAGTCGAGCGAAACAGGAGAACCAAGCGCCTGGCCGACATCCAGACAATCATTCGCCGTGAACAGCACAGCTGCAACCCTTGGCACAGTGCCGTCGATCACTTGTGTGCCATTGAGGGACACCTTGATCGACAGCGGACCTCTTGGATCGTCGTCGGTGTGCTGGGTGACGATCTCCAGTTTGTGACGACCGGCCGGCAGTGGCTCAGCAGAGCGCAGCTTGGTGCGTTCAATGATGAACAGGTTGTATTCATAAATGAGAACCCCCTGATCCATGTACAAGGTGAGACCACCTGAATTGGCGCCGAGCTTGTAGAGCACACCACTGGCATTCTCTGGAATCTCCATGTCGATCGTGACTTTGTTGTTGAGGCAACCAAGTCGTGGAGCACAGGGTTCCGGAATGCGTGTGATGGTGCCTGGCAACTCCCAGGATGTTGCTGGCGGGGCAACCTTCAGCTCCGGGTGGAAGATGATGGTCCAGAGGCCACCGCCAATCGGCAGGTTTTTGTATTTGGCCGATTCCACCAGGAACAGATTTTTAAGCATCTGCAACTTCTCTGGATGCTGATCTGCGAGGTTCCTGCTCTGACTCCAATCCTCATCGAGGTTGTAGAGCTCCCAGTCATCGGTGTCGGGTGACCAGGTGAGGATGTCGGGGTCGACGCCCTTCACCCAGGGCAGCCGAGGCCCTACGGCCCCAGCCATCCAACCGTTGTGATAAATCGATCGAGAACCCATGATGTCGAAGAACTGGGTCTTGAGCTGACCTGGTGCATCCGGGGCATTGAAGGCATAGGCGAAGCTGGTGCCGTGGATGGGATCCTGCTCAACGCCATTGACGATCTTGGGTGGAGTGATCCCCACCAGCTCATAGATCGTTGGCACGAGATCGTTGCAGTGGTGGAACTGCGACCGCGGCTTGGGATCCGGCTTGATGCCCTTGGGCCACTTGATCATCATGGGATTACGGGTGCCGCCGAGATAGGAAGCCTGCAGCTTCATACCTTGGTAAGGCGTGCTGCCGGCCCAGGCCCAGCCTGCGTGATACATGTTGTCGACCAGCGGGGAGCCGAGCACATCCAGTCCGCCAAGTTCATTGAGAACCTCGATGTGCTGCTCAATTTCCGAGGCGACGGAGTTCTGAGCCAGCAGCTCGGAGATGGTGCCGTCCTGGCCTTCTCCGGAAGAGCCATTGTCACCCCAGATGTAAACAACGAGTGTGTTTTCCTCGTAGCCCAGCCGTTCAATTTCTGAGACGATGCGACCGACTTGGTGATCGGTGTGTTCAGCAAAGCCTGCCAGCACTTCCATCAAACGTGACTGGAAGGGCTTCTGATCGTCAGGGATGGAATCCCAGGCTGCCAAACGGGGGTGGCGTGGCGTGAGCTGGGCGTTCTCGGGGATCCAGCCTTTGGCCTTGGCATTTTTAAATGCCTTTTCGCGATACGCGTCCCAGCCCTCGTCGAACTTGCCCTTGTACTTGTCAGCCCACTCCTTATTCACATGGTGAGGACCATGCAGGGCTCCGGATGCCCAGTACATGTAGAAGGGCTGATCGGGGCGGAGCGCCTTGTGGGTTTGCAGCCAGTTGATGGCATCGTCGGCCAGGTCTTCACTGACGTGGTAGCCCTCTGCTGCTGTTTTCGGTGGCAACACCACCGTGGTGTTGCGCACCAGGTGTGGCTCATATTGAGAGCACTCACCTGCGAGGAATCCATAGAAGTATTCGAATCCAAGACCCGTTGGCCAATTTTCGAAGGGCCCTGCAGCCGTGGTCTCATTGGAGGGCGTGTTGTGCCACTTACCCCATGCTCCGGTGGCGTAACCGTAATTGCGCAGAACGTCGGCCTGCAGTGCACAGCTTTCCGGAATCCGTCCTGAATAACCGTCCCAGTCGTTAGCGAATTCACAGATCTGGCCGTTGCCCACGAAGGTGTGGTTGCGACCGCACAGCAGCGAGGAGCGTGTTGGTGAACACATCGCTGTGGTGTGAAAGCGATTGAAACCAACACCACCATCTTTGATCGCCTGAAGCGTGGGCGTATGAATTTCTCCGCCCAGGCATTCCGGCATTGCCGGACCGGCATCGTCAATCAGCACCACAAGGATGTTGGGTGCGTCGTCTGGAAGCCTCTTGGGATCGGGGAGCGGGCTATACGTCGACTCCTGCATCGTCGTCCCGGCCTTGCTGCCCGACGGTTTTGCAGGAAACGGCAGAATCGATCCGTCGATTTGTGAATGGTTGGCCATGAATGAAGACAGCCCTATGGGGAGTTCACCCCTTCACTTTTAGTCAGACGATTGGGTGAGACAGGTCGGTTTCTCCAAGGTCTGAACTTTTGGGATCACGGCCGCGGATCCCCCGTCGTCGAGACAGGGTGTCTGGAATTGAGCCCATGAATGACCTGTGTGGTTCAGGCAGGGGCCTTGCTCAGCGTGACGCTTGGACTTTCGGAGAACAGCTCTTGATAGGCCCTCGCGAAATGACCGCGGCTGCGGAAGCCGAAATACTGAGCCACCTCTGAAACGGTGGTGAGTTGAGCTGTTTTGCGTCGCTCTTGGGAACGCAGCATGCCGTTCACCTTCTCAAGACGGATACGCTTCAGCAGTTCCATCGGTCCGATGTCCAAGGCTTCCTTGGTGCTTTGGATCAACGTGCCCTTTGAGGCAAAAAGCATTTGGCAGATCTGGTCGAGGTTGGTATCTGCCGTGCCATGAAGAAAGCCCCAGCCGATCAGTCTTCGCACCAGCTCCTGACGAGGCGTGGAAACCATCGGAATAAAACAACCTTCTTCGTCGTGACAAGTTAGGCACTTCACGAAAAGGCCGTAAAGGCGATTACCTGCCTGCTGGGGACGGATGGTGTTTACAAATGAGTTCTGGATCAGAAACTCAAACTCTTTAGCCATATGCTGGTGCATCAGCGGGAAGCTTTGCAACGAATTGCTCATCTCCATCTCTCCAATCATTGACTCCAAACCGAAATGCTCCAGATAGTCATTGAAGCGTCGGCCCGAGGTGATCGTCAGATAAGTGGTGGAGTCAGCGGAAAGTTCGAAGTGCGATTCCAGCAATCCCTGCTTGAAACCATGAACGGAATAAGCCGACATGGGAACGCAGAAGACCTTGTGATCTTTGGCTTGACCGGAAGCTTCTATACAGAAACTGATGCAGTCCGGACCCCGATCACCATTGAGAAGAATCCGATGCGTCGTGGTGATTTTGAGAAGCGTGACAGCCCCAAGCTGAGCAATCGACATCTCACCTTTCAGCCTGCCGGGGGTGAGCTGCAAAGCATCAAAACGCTTACCCACCAAGTGAAACAGTTGACTCAGTTCAGATGCTGAATGAAATGAGTAAGAAGAGCCAGACACTCCTTGTTGAGACCATCTTTGATCCACGTTCATCATCCCTGGCGTCGCCTCCATGCAGGATTGGCGTTCATACCCAACATCGTCAAAGTAGCCAGCATTGGCATCCCAGACCGAAAGTCATCGCACCTAAACACAACTGTGGCGCGTTGTGTTTAGCTTCAGTTTATGGATCCTCAGGATACCTGACGGGCATGATCTGGTCACGCCAAGGCCTTGCGGTCATGTCGTGTAATCGGCGTTGATGCGTACATATTGATCTGACAAATCACATCCCCAGGCCGTACCCTGTCCGCCCCCGGAGCCAACGGCAAGACGGATCCGAACGGAATCATCCACCAGGTAGCGGCCATCGGCCCGCTCACTGAGATAAGCCGATGCCGCAGAACGATCAAATGCCAGGGGATGGCCTGCGTCCATCAACTGATGAGCCCCGATCCAGAGGGCAACTTCCTCTGGATCAAATGCCACCCCGGAACGACCGGCCGCTGCCACGATCCGGCCCCAGTTGGGGTCACGACCATGGACAGCGGTCTTCACCAGCGAGGAACCGCAGATCGTCCTGGCGATCTGTCGTGCACCGGCCTCGGTGGACGTTCCTTCCACCTGAACCTCAATCAGACATGTGGCCCCTTCCCCATCCCGGGCGATCGCCCGGGCGAGGTGTTGCGCCACCAGGGTGACTCCCTGCTCAAGCGTGGCGTGACAGGACTCCGGCAAGGGCTCACCGGCAGAGAAGGCCAGCACGGTGTCATTGGTGCTGGTGTCTCCATCCACGGTGATGGCATTGAAGGAGCGCTCCACCGCTCGCTGCACCATGCCTTTCCACACCTGGGAAGGCACCGCGGCATCACAGCTGATAGTGCCGAGCATCGTGGCCATATCGGGGTGGATCATGCCCGACCCCTTTGCCATGCCACCGATCCGCACACTGCGGCCGTTGAGTTCCGCCTCAATGGCGATCTGTTTGTCCACCAGGTCTGTCGTCAGGATCGCCTCGGCAGCGGCTGAACCCCCCTCCGGCCTCAGAGCCTCCACCAGAGGATCAAAGCCAGCCAGCAGCACATCCATCGGGATCGGTACACCGATCACACCCGTGGAACAGATCAGCACCTCCTCCGCATCCAGGCCAAGACGATCCGCCAGCGCCTGAGTGGCACGCTGACTGTCGATCAGACCACGGTCACCCGTGCAGGCATTGGCCTGGCCGGAATTGATCAACACCGCCCGCGCTGCTCCACCCTGCTGTTGCAGGCGATCTGCACACAGGTCAACGCAGGCGGCCCGCACACAGGATCGGGTGAAACTGCCGGCGCAGACTGCCCCCTGCGGTGCGAGCAGCAGGGCCAGATCGGGCTTGCCGGAGGGTTTCAATCCGGCCACGATGCCTGAGGCCAGAAAGCCCTGGGGTGCTGTGACACCGCCGGGCACCGGCTTCCAGGAGGACGCCATCGCCGTCAAGGGAGACTGTTCTCATCCTGCCTTTGCGGCATGCAACGACGCATTGGACTGACAGGGGGAATCGCCAGCGGCAAAAGCACGGTTGGACGGTGGCTGGAAGCTCTTGGCTGGCCTGTGCTGGATGCGGATCATTTCGCCAGGGACGCCATCGGACCGGGACAGCCTCAGACCCTGGCCGTGCTGGAGCGCTACGGAGAGGTTGTGGCCATCGATGGATGCGCCATCAACCGAGCCGCTCTGGGCCGCATCGTGTTCAGGGACGCCTCTGAGCGGGCCTGGCTGGAGCAGCTGATTCATCCGGTGGTCCGAGAGCGGTTCGATCAGGCCCTCGATGCCCTGGAGGATGAACCGGTGGTGGTGCTCATGATTCCCCTGCTGTTCGAGGCTGGACTCACGGGCCTGTGCAGCGAGATCTGGCTGGTCGACTGCGACGAGCAGCAGCAGCTGGCGCGGATGATGCAGAGGGACGGTCTCGATGCGGTGCAGGCCCGAGCCAGGCTCGGTGCCCAGTGGCCTCTGGCCCGCAAACGCCCGCTGGCAGATCGCTTGATCGACAACCGCGGCACCAAGGAGGAGCTGGAGGATCAGCTCAGCCGTTGCGTCCTGGCTCCGCCCTGAACCATTTCGTGATCACCCACTTGCTGCCGGACTCGACCGGCAGAGCCTCATGCAGGGTGAAGGGGTTCGGCGTGCCATCGGCCTGCAGGTTGTTCCAGGCCAGCGCCATCCCGGGAACGGGGCTGAAATGCCGTCCGAGGCGACGGAACAGGGTTTCACCCCCTTCCTCCACGGCGTTGAGATAAACCATCACCGTCCAGGTGCGCTGGCCGCCGTTGCTGGTGTGCTGGGTGAACTCCTTGGTGCCGGGAGCGAACCAGTCGGTGTGCTCCTTGAAGTACTCCCCGGGGTCGTAACGCTGCCCCTGAATCGGCTCCGACAGCCGTGGGTCAACGCCCAGCAGGGCCGCGAAGCGTTGATCCAGGCGTGCGGCAAACCCTGGGTGGTCCTGCCGCAGATGGCAGGTGCGGCTGGTGCGGTAGTCGCTGCTTCCACGGGTGACGGTGGAAGGCTGGAGCGATCCGTTGATGGCCTCGATCAGCTCCCGGCATTCCTGACGGGACAACAGGCCGGGCAATTCATAGAGCTGGGCCAGGGGGGTGTCGAGCCGCCAGGCCCGCGGCAGATGGTCCGGTCGGGTGAGCGGGGCCTCGAACCAACGACGCCAGTCCGGTGTGGGGGCCGATGATCGCGGGACCGACGTCAGGACTGTTTCAGGCGAGTCGAGCACCGCTTCGATGGCTGCACGCTCGAACCCCTGAACCAAGGCGCGATCGATCAAGCCAACCGGATCGCAGCCGCGGTCACGATTGTGCAGCAACCATTCCCTCCAGGCATCAGGGATGGAGGGTCCGGTCGTCATTCCCCTTTGAGCCTGCGGCTGAGGATCTGATTGGCGAGCTTGGGATCAGCCTTGCCTCCCGTTTTCTTCATCAACTGCCCGACGAAGAAACCCTGCAATTTGGTCTTCCCGCCCCGGAAGGCCTCCACCTCACCCGGATGGGCCGCCAGGAGGTCATTCACGATCGCTTCGATCGCCGCGGGGTCGCTGATCATCCCCAGTCCCCGCTCGTCCACGAGCGCTTTGGGTGAGCCTCCCTTCTCAAGCAGATCGGGAAGGATCTCCTTGGCGATCTTGCCGCTGATCTTGCCGCCGTCGATCAGCTTCACCATCTCGGCCAGCTGCTCCGGGCGGAACGGCAGATCGTCGTAACCAAGGCGATTGCTGTTCACATGGGCCGCGATGTCGCCGGTGATCCAGTTGGCGGAGAGCTTGGCGTCGGCACCGGCGGCGACAACAGCCTCGAAGTAGTCCGCCATCGGTCGTTCGTCGGTGAGCACCCGGGCGTCGTACTGGGACAGCCCCAGCTCATCGGCATACCGATGCCGCTTGGCCGCCGGCAGCTCGGGCAATTCAGCGCGCCAGGACTCCCGCTGATCCGCGCTCACCTCGATCGGGCCGAGGTCGGGATCCGGGAAGTAGCGGTAATCACTGGCGCCTTCCTTGCTGCGCATGCTCTTGGTGAGCTGCTTGCCCTCATCCCAGAGCCGGGTCTCCTGAACGATCGGCTCACCGGTCTCGTAGGCCTTGATCTGACGCTTGATCTCGTACTCACAGGCCTTCTGAATGGCTGAGAAGGAGTTCATGTTCTTGATCTCCACCTTCGTGCCGAAGGGCGCATCCGGCCCCCGACGCACGGAGATGTTGACGTCGCAACGCAGGGAGCCCTCCTGCATGTTTCCGTCGCTGACGCCGAGATAACGCATGATCCGGCGGATCTCCGAGGCGTATTCGGCCGCTTCGCGACCCGTGCGCAGGTCCGGCTTGCTGACGATCTCCGCCAGAGCCACACCGGCCCGGTTGTAGTCCACCAGCGAATGGGTGGATCCGGCCAGGCGATCGCTGCCGGCATGCACGAGCTTGCCGGCGTCCTCCTCCATGTGAAGGCGTTCGATGCCGATGGTCTTCAGATAGGAGTCCTTGCCCTTCTCGGCCACCTCAACTTCGATCCAGCCCTCCTCGGCGATCGGCTCGTCGTACTGGGAGATCTGATAGTTCTTCGGAAGGTCGGGGTAGAAATATTGCTTGCGGTCGAACTTGCTGTGTTCGGCGATGTTGAGGTTCAACGCCATCGCCGCCTTCACCGCGTACTCGAGCACCTTCTGGTTCAGCACAGGCAACGTGCCTGGCAGCCCGCACACCACAGGGTCGATGTGGGTGTTGGGATCGTCTCCGAAGGCGGTGGACGCCGCCGTGAAGATCTTGCTGTCGGTGCCCAGCTGCACGTGGGTCTCCAGGCCGATCACGGCTTCCCAGGCGGGCTCTGCTGCGGCCATCTCGGCATCGGTTCAGACGCCTGAATCCTATGGAAAGGCAGCGTCGGTGCCTGTCGAGCTGTTGACCTAGAACAAACGGAAGCGATCGACGACGTGAGCGACACCGCGGCCCAAGAGCGGATCCTTGTCCTGGGGGGCGGTCTGATGGGACTGGCGATGGCGCATCAGCTGGCCAGACGCGGGCGACAGGTTCTGGTGATCAGCCGGCGGCGAAGCGAAGCAGCGGGCTTCGTCGCCGCCGGCATGCTCGCCCCCCACGCAGAAGGACTGCAAGACGAGCTGCTGCAGCTCGGTGAAACGAGCTTGGAGCGCATCCCGAGCTGGGTGGCCCAGATCGAAGCCGACAGCAGCCTCCCCTGCGGTCTCCGCACCAGTGGAATCGTGGTGCCGTTCACGGATGCGGGAGAACGGGATGCCTATCCCACCGCTGCCCTTGGGCAATCTCTGAACCGATCTCAACTTGAGCAGGAGATCCCGGATCTGGGGGAGGACTGGACCACTGGTCTGCTGTTTGAGCAGGACGGACAGATCGACAACCGCCGCAGGCTGATGCGAGCCCTGGAACGAGCCTGCGTCTCACTCGGCGTGCATTTTCTCGAGGGCGCCGAAGTGAGCAAGCTTGCCCAGGACTCCGATGGAGCTCTCAGGGGCGTGCAGGTGCGTACCGCGGAGGGAGACGAACAGGTCTTCGAGACAAGGGCAGCTGTTCTCTGCAGTGGAGCTTGGAGCCGAATGCTGGTCCCTGAACTGCCGGTCTTCCCCGTGAAGGGGCAGATGCTGTCTCTCCAGGGCCCTCGCGAGGCCTTGAAGCGGGTGATCTTCGGCCCCGGCATCTATCTCGTTCCGCGGGAGGACGGTCTGGTCGTCGTCGGAGCCACGAGCGAACGGGAGGCAGGCTTTTCCGAGGGGCTCACCCCGGATGGTCAGAAACAGCTGCAGACGGGAATCGCCAGCCTGTTGCCGGTTGCTGCGGGCTGGCCACCGATGGAGCGCTGGTGGGGCTTCCGCCCCTGCACCCCGGATGAAGGCCCGCTGCTCGGACCTGGCCCGAGTTCCGGTCTGTGGCTGGCCTGCGGCCATCACCGCAACGGCGTGCTGCTTGCCGCCGTGACCGCCCAGCTGCTGACAGCGGCGATCTCGGAGGAACCCCTCAGCAGCAGCGATGAAGCGCTGCTGAGGGCTTTCAACTGGTCACGGTTTGCGGAGAGGGATCAACCCTCGACGCGCCAACCCTGATCCGACGGCGTCCAGTCGTTCAGTTCCGAGGCGTCGAACCAAAGACCGATCTCGAACGCAGCTGTTTCAGGGGCGTCGGAACCGTGGATGACATTGCGACCGATGTTCACCGCCAGATCACCCCGGATGGTGCCGGGCTCAGCCTCAAGGGGCTTGGTGGCACCGATCAGCTTGCGGGCGCTGGCGATCACGCCGTCGCCTTCCCAGACCATGGCCACCACCGGGCCGGAGGTGATGAACTCCACCAGCCCAGCGAAGAAGGGGCGCTCCTTGTGAACCCCGTAGTGCTGCTCAGCAAGCTCACGGCTAGGAGTGGTCTGCTTCAGCCCCACAAGCTTGAACCCCTTGCGCTCGAAGCGGCCGAGGATCTCTCCCACCAGGCCGCGCTGGACGCCGTCGGGCTTGATGGCGATGAACGTGCGTTCGGCCATGGGTTGGTATCAATCAGAAAGCGCCGTCATCGTCAGCGCTGGCCTGCCCGCTTGGCAAGTACAGAGGATGAGCTCCGACAGGAATGTTCCTAGATTCCGGCCGTGCACGTTGACGAGCGCAGGTGGCTGACGGCGAAGGCTGGTCGATCCAGAACAGTTCAGCGCTCTACGGGCTCGACCGATGGGGTGAGCCCTACTTCGCGATCAACGGCCGCGGACACATCAGCGTTCAACCGCAGGGAGAACGCGGCGGCAGTCTTGACCTTGTGGATCTGGTGTCCGAGCTGCGCGGTCGCAACCTCGGCCTGCCCCTTCTGATTCGCTTCGACGACATCCTGGAAGACCGGCTGGAGCGGCTTCACGCCGCGTTTGAGCGCGCGATCTCCCAGTACGGCTACCAGGGCCGTTACCAGGGTGTCTTCCCGGTGAAATGCAATCAGCAGCGCCACGTGGTGGAGGAGCTGGTGAGCTGCGGGCGCCGCTGGAACTTCGGGCTTGAGGCCGGAAGCAAGGCCGAACTGCTGATTGCCCTGTCCCTGCTCGATGACCCGGATGCGTTGCTGATCTGCAACGGCTACAAGGATCGCCTCTACATCGAGACAGCGATCCTGGCGCGCCGCCTCGGCCGACAACCGGTGGTTGTGATCGAACAACCCGACGAGGTGGATCGCATCATCGAGGCGAGCGGCAGTCTCGGAGCGGCTCCCTACATCGGCGTGCGCGCAAAACTGTCCAGCCGCAGCACCGGTCGCTGGGGAAGCTCAGTGGGCGACAAGGCGAAATTCGGACTCTCGATTCCCGACCTGCTGACAACCGTGGAACGTCTGCGGGATCACGATCTGCTCAAGGATCTGCGTCTGCTGCATTTCCACATCGGCAGTCAGATCAACGACATTGCCGTTCTCAAGGACGCCCTCCAGGAGGCCGCTCAGATCTACGTGGAGCTGCGACGGCTCGGAGCCCCCATGGGCTTCCTGGACGTCGGCGGTGGGCTGGGCATCGACTACGACGGCAGCCGAACCGCCACGGCGGCGTCGACGAACTATTCGCTGCAGAACTACGCCAACGACGTGGTGGCCACGGTGCGGGAATGCTGCGAACCCAACGGCGTGGAGGTGCCCACGTTGGTGAGTGAAAGCGGGCGGGCCATCGCCAGTCACTTCTCGCTGCTGGTGTTCGACGTGCTGGGCAGCAGCGCCCTGCCGGCCTCCATTCCCGATCCTGCTGCTGAAGAACCGCTCACCGTCCGCAACCTGAGGGAGACCCTGGCCACGATTCAGGGGCTGCCGGACACCACGGATTCACGGCTCGTCCGTCTGCAGGAAGCCTGGAATGACGCCCTGAAGTTCAAGCAGGACGCCCTCGCCGCCTTCCGGCTCGGTTACATGGGGCTTCCCGACCGTGCCACCGCCGAACAACTCACCTGGGCCTGCGCCGATGCCATCGCCAGGCAGTTACCGGAGCAGGGAGCCGTCCCCGAGGAACTCTCAGCCCTCCGCAGTGCGCTCGCCGGCACGTACTACGCCAACCTCTCCATCTTCCGTTCAGCGCCGGACACCTGGGCCATCGATCAGCTCTTCCCGGTCTTGCCGATTCAGAGGCTCGACCAGCGCCCGACCCGGCTGGCCAATCTGGCTGATCTGACCTGTGATTCCGATGGACGCCTGGATCGTTTCATCGGTGACGGCCAACCCAAGCCGCTGCTGGAACTCCACGACCTGGCGCCTGGTGAGCCTTATCTGATCGCACTCTTCCTCAGCGGCGCCTACCAGGAGGTGATGGGCAATCTGCACAACCTGTTCGGGACCACGAACGCCGTTCACATCCGGCTAAGTCCCGGGGGGAGCTATCGGGTGGATCACGTCGTGCGTGGGGACACCAACGCCGATGTCCTGGAAGCGATGGAACACGATCCACGCGCTCTGCTGGAACGACTGCGGGTGGCCGCCGAAGCCGCGATCAGCGCCGGTCAGCTCCGCATCGATGAATCACGTCGCCTGCTGGATCACCTGGAGAGCAGCCTGCGCCAGACCACCTACCTTCAGGACTGAAGGCCTGCTTCGAGCTCCGATCGAGCCTTGGCGAGAGCATCGGTCAGGGCTGATCCATCGCGGCCTCCCGCCTGGGCCAGGTTCGGGCGACCGCCGCCGCCGCCGCCGCAGAGTTTGGCGATGCCGCCGATGAATTTGCCCGCCTGCAGCTGGGCAGCGATCACCTGCTTGCCGAAGGCCGCCACCAGAATCACCTTGCCCAGATCGGAGGGGTCGGGCAGTCCGCCAAGCACCACGGCAGCACCATCCCCGAGCTGATCAGCCAGGCTCTGGGCCGCCCCCTGCAGTCCGGCACCATCCACGCCGTCGAGGCGTTCCACCAGCAGCTGGAACTCGCCCACGGGCTCAGCCTTGGCAGCCAGAGCACCGGCCTTGGCCACCGCCAGCTCGGCCTGAGCCGCGGCCAGCGCCTTGCCAGTGGCTTTGAGCTCCTCCTGCAGAGCACTCACCCGTTCGACGATCTCACTGGGCTGGGCCTTGAAGCGATCCCCCAGCTGCTTCACCACCGCATCACGCTCATTCAGATAAGCGAGCACGGCTGGGCCAGCAACGGCTTCGATCCGGCGAATACCGGCGGCCACACCGCTCTCCGCCACGATCTTGAACAGCCCGATCTCAGCGGTGTTGGCCACATGGGTGCCGCCGCAGAGCTCCATCGACACCCCGGGCACATCGACGACACGCACCACATCGGCATATTTCTCGCCGAACATCGCCACAGCACCAGCCGCCTTGGCCTGATCGATCGCCATCTCCTGCACCTCGAGGCCGTGAGCCTCCGCGATCCAACCGTTGATCAGGGTCTCGATCTGAGCCAGCTGCTCAGGGGAGACCGCACTCGGGCAATGGAAGTCGAAGCGGAGTCGATCGAAGTCCACCAGAGAACCGGCCTGACCGATGCCTGGATCCACCACCTGCTTGAGGGCGGCCTGCAGCAGATGGGTCGCCGTGTGATTCGCCTGGGCACGACGACGACAGGCGCGGTCCACCTGAGCATGGACGGTGTCCCCCAGCGACAGCTGACCGCGTTCGAGTCGGCCGGCATGAACAAACACGTCCCGCGTGCGACTCACCGACTCGATCGCCACGATCAGATCAGCACCGCTGAGGACGCCGCGATCCCCCACCTGACCGCCACCCTCCCCGTAGAAGGGCGTGGTGTCCAACACGATCTGCACCGCATCTCCGGCAGAGGCCGTCGTGGCCGGCTCGCCGTTCACCACCAGGGCCTGCACGCAGCTGGGGTGCTCCAGCACCGCATAGCCCCGAAATGCCGTGGGCTCCTGGTCCGCTGCCACCTGCTCGATCGCATCCTGGAGGGTGAGATCAAGGCTCACGGCTGCGGCCTTGGCTCTCTGCCGCTGTTCCTGCATGGCGGCCTCGAATCCAGCAAGGTCCACCGAGAGCCCATGCTCCTCGGCGATCTCCTGGGTGAGCTCCAGCGGGAAGCCATAGGTGTCGTAAAGCTCGAAGGCCTGAGCGCCGCTGATCTGCACAGGCTTGCCAGCCAGCACCTCAGACAGCAGCTTCTCACCGCGCTCCAAGGTCTCGAGGAAACGAGCCTCCTCCCGTTGGAGTTCGGCCAGAATCACCTCCTGCCGCTCAATCACGCTGGGGTGGGCCCCCTTCAGCAAGGCAATCGCCGCTTCCCCCATGGTGACCAAGAAGGGCTTGTCGATGCCCAGGAGGCGGCCATGACGCACCACCCGGCGCAACAGCCGCCGCAGGATGTAGCCGCGGCCGAGGTTGCTGGCGGTGACGCCATCACAAATCAGCTGCGTCACAGCACGGCTGTGATCGCCGATCACTTTCAACGACGTCTTGCCCTTGTCGTCGAGCTGGTGGTAGTCGACCCCCGCCAGATCAGCGGCCGCCTGGATCAGCGGAAAGATCAGATCGGTTTCGTAGTTGTTGGGAACCTTCTGCAGGATCTGAGCCATCCGCTCCAGACCCATGCCGGTGTCGATGTTGCGGTTGGCCAGCGGCGTGAGGGTGCCCTCAGCGTCGCGGTTGTACTGCATGAACACCAGGTTGTAGAACTCGATGAAGCGGTCGTCGTCCTCAAGATCGATGCCGGCATCGCCCAGCTCGGGCTTGAAGTCGTAATAGATCTCCGAACAGGGGCCGCAGGGGCCCGTCGGGCCAGACGCCCAGAAGTTGTCGGCCTCGTCCATGCGGATGATCCGCTTGGGGTTCACCCCCACCACATCGCGCCAGATCTGCTCGGCCTCGTCGTCCTCCCGGAAGACGCTCACCACCAGGTTCTTGGGGTCGATGCCGTAGACCTTGGTGCTCAGCTCCCAGGCCCACTCAATCGCCTGCTGCTTGAAGTAATCGCCGAAGGAGAAGTTGCCCAGCATTTCGAAGAACGTGTGATGCCGGGCTGTACGGCCAACGTTTTCGATGTCGTTCGTACGGATGCACTTCTGACTGCTGGTGGCCCGCGGCGCCGGCCGCTCCCGCTGCCCGAGGAACACCGGCTTGAACGGAAGCATCCCGGCGATGGTGAGCAGGACCGTGGGGTCCTCGGGAATCAGCGATGCGCTCGCGATCACGGCGTGACCACGCTCGGCGTAGAAGTTGAGAAACGCTGCCCTGATCTCCTCACCACTGCGGGGCACAGACGCTGCTGAGGACGACGAAGCGGCGGCAGCCATGGGAGGGAAGGCGATTCCAGCCGTCATGATCGCTCCTGAGCCGCCGACCATCGTGGCTGAACTGCCCAGCGAATCCGAGGCCCGCGCCCGACTGCGGTGGCAGTCGATCGGCTGGGCCCTGCTGGCCGGCGTCAGCGCAGGGTTGATGAGCCTGCCCTGGGGGCTTGAGATGGCGATCCGCTCGGGAGGTTGTGGTCTCTTCTACGGGCTGCTGGCCTTTCATCTGCAGCGTGTGGACCCAGACGACAGCCACCTGCAGGCGGGACTGGTGGGAGCGATCTGCGGCGTGCGCAGCCTCGGCCTGCCGCTGAGCCTCGAAAACCTGCGGACAGACGCTCTGGCATTATTAATCGTGGAGCTCCTTCAGGCTTGGCTGCCGCTGATCGGCAGTGCTCTCCTGCTCAACGGACTCCACCGCTTCCTTCCCGCGTCGCGGCCATGAGCCTGCTGCACGCCACCTGGCTTCCCGCCATCCGCTCATCCACCAGTTCAGGGCAGCCGGCCCTGCTGGTGTGGGCTGACACGTGGCGCGTGGCGACTCCGGCGGGACCGGGCCTGACTCCTGCCCTGCATCCGTTCACCCTCGCCAGCGAAGACCTCAAGGCCTGGTTGCAGGAGCGGGATCTGCTGCCCGACGGCAGCATCGACGCCACGGCTTGCCTCACCTTGCCCAGCCGCACGGTGAAACCCCGCAAAAGCCGCAGCAAGACAGACGAGCCGATCGATGAAGAGACGACGGGCTGGACCGGCCTCCCGATGCAGGCGGGAGAACCGATCCCGAAACAGACGGAATGGTGGCCTTGGCAGGTGGAGGGTCTGGCGGTGGAGCCGTCCGCTGCCACGGACTGGCTCTCTCGACTGCCCCTGTCCGGTCATCATCCCGACCTGGCCGATGAACTGCGCTGGTGGAGCCATCTGCAGCGGTGGGCCCTGAGCCTGGTGGCCCGTGGCCGCTGGATTCCGCAGATGGAGCTGAGCAAGGGCGAGGGGTACCCCCACCGAGCCCGCTGGGTGCCCCTGCTCAACCGGGAGGAGGATCGGCGACGACTGGAGGATCTCGCCGCCAGCCTGCCCCTGGTGGCCACCTGCGCTCTTCCCTGGAGGGAACCGATGGGGCGGCGCAGCAATCGCATGACGCGGCTGCGGCCGGAAGCGATGCGAGCCGCCAATCCCGTGGCCTGCTGCAGGCCACGCAGCGGTCGTCTGCGGGTCGCAACGCTGCTGGAGGATCTCGTGGATGCGCAGTTGCGCAAGGACTTCCGGCCCTCCGGCGATGGGCTGGACCCGCTGCTGACCCTCTGGCAGGACGCCCTCGCGTCGTCCACCGGCGTGGTGGAGGTGAGCGATGAAGAGGCAGAACGGCTTTCCAGCGCCAGCCTGCACTGGAGGGAAGGGATCGCCGGTGATGTCGCCGCGGCCCGCACCTGCCTGGAGCTGAACACGCCCTCGGACGGTGAAGACCTCTGGGAACTGCGCTTCGGCCTGCAGGCGGAAGCCGACCCCAGCCTGAAACTGCCAGCCGCCGCGGCCTGGGCATCAGGAGCCGACACCCTGCAGCTGGGGGAGGTGAAGGTGGATCAGCCCGGTGAGGTGTTGCTGGAAGGACTGGGACGGGCGCTCAGTGTCTTCCCTCCGATCGAACGGGGACTGGACACCGCGACTCCGGAGACGATGCAGCTCACGCCAGCGGAAGCCTTCGTCCTGGTGCGAACGGCAGCGCGCCAGCTGCGGGATGCCGGAGTCGGCGTGGATCTCCCCCCAAGCCTGTCGGGCGGCCTGGCCAGTCGCCTGGGTCTGGCCATCAAGGCGGAACTGCCCGAACGCTCCAGCGGTTTCACCCTGGGTGAATCCCTCGACTGGAGCTGGGATCTGATGATCGGGGGGGTCACCCTGACCCTGCGGGAGCTGGAACGGCTCTCCAACAAGCGAAGTCCGCTCGTGCGGCACAAGGGGGCCTGGATCGAACTTCGGCCCAACGATCTCAGGAACGCCGAACGCTTCTGCGGGGCCTCCACCGACCTGAGCCTGGACGATGCGCTGCGGCTCACGGCGGCGGAAGGCGAACTGATGATGCGTCTGCCGGTGCATCAGTTCGATGCCGGGCCCCGCCTGCAGGCGGTTCTTGAGCAGTACCACCAGCAGAAAGCGCCCGACCCGCTGCCGGCTCCAGAAGGATTCTGCGGTCAGCTCCGTCCATATCAGGAACGGGGGCTGGGCTGGCTGGCGTTTCTGCACCGCTTCGATCAGGGCGCCTGCCTGGCTGATGACATGGGGCTGGGCAAAACGATCCAGCTGCTCGCCTTCCTGCAGCACCTCAAGGCTGAACAGGAGCTGAAGCGTCCGGTGCTGCTGGTGGCACCGACCTCCGTGCTCACCAACTGGAAGCGGGAGGCGGAAGCGTTCACTCCGGAGCTCACGGTGCAGGAGCACTACGGTCCACGCCGGCCCTCCACCCCGGCCACGCTGCACAAGGCCCTGAAGGACGTGGATCTGGTCCTCACCAGCTATGGCCTGCTGCAGCGGGACAGTGAGCTGCTGGACAGTCAGGACTGGCAGGGAGTGGTGATCGATGAAGCCCAGGCGATCAAGAATCCCAGCGCCAAGCAGAGCCAGGCCGCCAGGGATCTGGCGCGCCCCAGCAAGAGCAACCGCTTCCGGATCGCCCTCACCGGCACGCCGGTGGAGAACCGGGTCAGCGAGCTCTGGGCGCTGATGGATTTCCTCAATCCCCGGGTGCTTGGGGAAGAGGACTTCTTCCGCCAGCGCTACCGCATGCCGATCGAGCGGTACGGCGACATGGCCTCACTGCGGGACCTCAAGGCGCGGGTGGGTCCGTTCATCCTGCGCCGGCTCAAAACCGACAAATCGATCATCTCGGATCTGCCGGAGAAGGTGGAGCTGAGCGAGTGGGTGGGCCTGAGCAGGGAGCAGAAATCCCTCTACAGCAAAACGGTGGAGGACACCCTGGATGCCATCGCCCGAGCACCCCGCGGCCAGCGTCACGGGCAGGTGCTGGGGCTGCTGACCAGGCTCAAGCAGATCTGCAACCATCCGGCCCTGGCCCTGAGGGAAGACGCGGTGGACGATGGCTTTCTGGGGCGCTCCGCCAAGCTGCAACGCATGGAGGAAATCCTGGACGAGGTGATCGAAGCCGGCGATCGCGCCCTTCTCTTCACCCAGTTCGCGGAATGGGGACATCTGCTGAGGGCCTGGATGCAGCAACGTTGGAAAGCGGAAGTTCCCTTCCTGCATGGAGGCACTCGCAAAAGCGAACGCCAGGCGATGGTGGATCGTTTCCAGGAGGATCCCCGCGGCCCGCAGCTGTTCCTGCTGTCTCTCAAGGCTGGCGGAGTCGGTCTGAACCTCACCCGAGCCAGCCATGTGTTTCATGTGGACCGCTGGTGGAATCCAGCGGTGGAGAATCAGGCCACGGACCGGGCGTATCGGATCGGCCAGACCAACCGCGTGATGGTGCATAAATTCATCACCAGCGGCTCGGTGGAGGAGAAGATCGATCGGATGATCCGAGAGAAATCACGCCTGGCGGAGGATGTGATCGGATCCGGCGAGGATTGGCTCGGAAGCCTCGCCGGCGATCAACTCCGCGATCTCGTTGCCCTCGACGACACCTGAGCACGATGACCACGACCAACGGCATCACATCCATCGGCGATCAAGGGCTCGGCCAGCAGCCCTGGTGGGTGGAACAGTGGATGGAGCTGATCAACGGCTACCGCTTCAAGAAACGGCTGGAGCGGGCCTGGAGCTACGCCCGCGAAGGCAATGTGACCTCGATCCGCTTCGAAGGCCGGCGCGTGCATGCCCGGGTGCAGGGCACGGGAGAGGACCCCTACAAGGTGAAGCTCTGGCTGGACGTGCTGAGCGATGAAGACTGGGCCTACGTGCTCGAAGCACTGGCGCAGAAAGCGCGCTGGTCCGCTCAGCTGCTGGCGGGGATCATGCCGGCGGACATCGAACGTGCCTTCGCCGCCAGCGGCAAGCGCCTGTTCCCGTTCAAGCTTCAGGAGGTGCGCAGCGAATGCAACTGCCCTGACAAGGCCAACCCCTGCAAGCACATCAGCGCCGTTTATTTCCTGATGGGGGATCGCTTCAGCGAAGACCCCTTCGTGCTGTTCCAGCTGCGGGGCCGCACCCGCACCAAGCTTCTGGAGGACCTGGCGGAACAGCGGCGCAAGGCCCTGGCCAGCCTCGCCGAGCAGAGAGCCGGGGACGCCGCCCCCCCCGAGGAGACGCCTCCTCCCCTCCTGCCGCATCCGGCCGTTCTCGATCCCGCTCTCTGGTGGCGCTACAACCGCAGCCTCGATGGTGATCTTGTGGTGATCACCGCAGCGATGGAGGGCGACACGGGCCTCGATGCCGCCGGCGATCTGCCGCTGGCCGAGGACCCCCGCTTCCCAGATGCGCGCAGCACGTTTCTGAGCAACCTTCGCGGCCACGGTCAGGCCAGTGCCCAGCGGGCCATGCTCCAGGCCATGGCAGCGGGCCATTGATCAGGGCATGAATGAAGCCCCCTGGTTGACCGGGGAGAAGCGTGGACTGGTGACGCTGCTGCTGAGTTCCCATCAGCGGGCCTTCGGTCGCCCGCTCATGGCTTGTGAACGCTCGCGCCAGTCCATGCGACTGGCCTGCCAGGAACTGTTCGCCTGCGGCTTTCCCGTGCTGGCCCATGGCACGGGCAGCGACCCGCTGATCATCTACGGCAATGCCGCAGCTCTGCAGCTCTGGGGCCTGCGATGGGAGCAGCTCGTGGGCATGCCCTCACGCCTGACAGCACCGGAGGAGGAGCGCAGCGAGCGGCAGACGGCCCTCATCGAGGCACAGACCAAGGAAGCGATTCGTGGCTACAGCGGCACCCGCGTCAGCCACAGCGGGCGCCGGTTCCAGATCCGCGATGCCCGCATCTGGACCCTCTGGGACGAAGAGAACCGCCGCTGCGGCCAGGCGGCCTGTTTCAGCGACTGGTGGTGGAGCTGAGCTCGGATCCATCGTTTCGGTTTCAACGACATTCCAGTGGTGCCAACCGAACCCAGTCGTATGCACCGAACCTCAATAGACGGTTCTCGCCCTTCTGGATGTCATCAAGGCCGCGCAGATTGTCATTGCGGGCGTTCAACCCAGTCCGCAGATGTTCACTCTTCGGATCAACAATCATGCTGACCCTGCATCAATCCCCTTTCGATCTGTTCGAGCGTCTCGAACAGCAGATGGCCTCCGCCGAACGTGTTCCCAACGCCGAGGTGATCGAAGCCGATGACTCCTACACCGTTCGCCTCGAGCTGCCGGGTGTGGAGCGTGCGTCCATCGACGTCAAAGCCACCGACCGCACCCTGGTGGTGAGCGCCGAGCGCCGTGGCGCACGCGACGGCGAAGCCGAGAAGCCCGCTCTGCTGAGCGAATTCCGCAACGGTACCTGGAGCCGCAGCTTCCGATTCCCCACAGGACTCGACCGCGATCAGCTGCAGGCCACCTACCGCGACGGCATTCTGGAAATCAGCGCCGGCAAAGCCGTCAGCCACACCAGTGTCACGGTGAAGGTCGAAAGCTGACGCACCGCACGGCGGTGGACAGAACGGACTCACCCCCGCTTCGGCGGGGGTTTTTTGCTGGCCCCTCCCTCGTCGTTTAGGAGGCTCCGAGGCCAACGAAATAGCGGGCGATGAACAGCAGGCTGAAGCCTGTGAGAAACGCCAGGCCGAACCAGCTGAGTCCGCGCATCAGAGGGCTGTAGCGGTAAGCCGGCGGCACCAGAGAGCTGTTGATGGTGTCCATCGCCATCCAGGCGAACAACGGCGCCGTGAGGAAACTGCCCGTCATCGCGCCGAACACGAAATCCTTCACGCTGAGCCCGCCGCTGCGGGCCCAGACCAGCGCCGCCACGGCCACCAGCAGATGAAGGACCACCCAGAGACTGAAACGCCGCCGCTGGGGACCCGGGCTGGCATCACCGCTGTCATGCCCACTCCAGAGTCCCTGGATGGCGGCGATGCTGCGGGGATAGGCGTCGAGACAGGTGATCGTGGTGCTGAACATGGCCGCGAAGGCCGCCGGAATGATCACCCAGGCCGCCCAGCCTCCCATGGCTTCGGTGTACAGCCGGATCAGTTTCTGCGCGAAGGACAGCGTTGAACCGCTGAGCATCCCGTCGCCACTGCCGTACATCGTGTAAGCCCCGAGTGTCACGAAGAAGAACGCCGTGATCAGGGAAACGCCGTAGCCCAGATTGAAATCGAGATCCGCCTCCTGGGGCGAAGCCGTGTGCTCTGTGTCGCGAGCGCGGGAAAACATCCAGAGCGAAGGCCAGACGCACATCTCCACCGGTCCCGGCATCCAGCCCATCAGGGGGATCAGAAAACCGAGGTTGGCCAGCGTCCAGGGACTGGGATCCGTGGACACCCAGCTGCCGGCCACGTCTCCGACGGAACCCCGGAACAGCAGCGAAATCGCTGCCACGCCGGTGAGCAGGGTGAGCAGCACCACCAGCAGCTTCGAGAGACGATCAAGGGCGCGGTAGTGACCGAGAACGAGCACAAGAGCGCTCACCACCAGCACCACAATGGAGAGCCCATAGGGGTCCTGCCCAGCGAGCGGTGGCACGTTGGTGAGCAGCAGACCGGCCACGAAACTCACCGCCGCGATCGTCATCGTGCCCGTGGCCAGGGTCACCAGCAGGTAGAGCGGCAGATAGGCCGGATGGCGCCGTTGGAAACCCTCCAGCAGCGAGAGACCCGTCGCTGCGGTGAAACGGCTGCCGACCCTCAGGAAGGGGTACTTCACGAGGTTGGTGATCACGATCAGGCCCACCAGGGCAAACCCGAAACGGGCACCCGCAGTGGTGGAGGACATCAGATGCGATCCACCGATGCAGGCCGCGGCGAACAGAACCCCAGGGCCGATGCTCTTGCGCAGCGAACTCACACCCGCAGTCGTCGGTGCCATGCCATCTCCTTGCATCCGCCCACTCTGCAGGGGGCGGTGCAGGGGAAAGCCTTCGTACGATCAACCTTCACGAGGCTGGATCCATGGTCGTCGCCCCTCCCGTTGCACCCCGTCTGGGCCTCCAGTGCGAAGCCATCGCGGCGGACACCACCACAATCCGCTCCCTCGACTGGGACCGCAGCCGCTTCGACATCGAGTTCGGCCTGCGCAACGGCACCACCTACAACGCCTTTCTGGTCAGGGGCGAGCGAACGGCCCTGATCGACACCAGCCACGCCAAATTCCGCGACACCTGGATACCACTCCTGAAGCAGCAGATCGATCCCACGACGATCGACGTGCTGATCGTCAGCCACACGGAACCCGACCACTCCGGCCTGATCGGCGACCTGATCGACCTCAACCCAGAGATCGAGATCGTGGGATCGAAGGTGGCGCTCCAGTTCCTGCAGGACCAGGTGCACCGGCCCTTCCAGTCCCGTGCCGTGAAATCCGGGGAAGAACTGGATCTCGGCACCAATCCCGACAGCGGTGTTCAGCACCGCTTCGAATTCCTCAGTGCACCCAACCTGCACTGGCCGGACACGATTTTTTCCTTCGACCACGGCACTGGCATCCTCTACACCTGTGACGCCTTCGGGCTGCACTACTGCTCGGACGATGTCTTCGATCAGGATCCCGGCGCGATTGCACCGGATTTCCGCTTCTATTACGACTGCCTGATGGGGCCCAATGCCCGCAGCGTGCTGCAGGCCCTCAAACGCATGGACAGCCTGCCGGAGATCAAGACCATCGCCGTCGGTCATGGACCTCTCCTGCACCACCATCTCAGTCACTGGGTGGGCGACTACCGCGATTGGAGCAGCCAGCGCAGCAAGGGCGAGAGTTACGCCGCGGTTTGCTACCTGAGCCAGTACGGATTCTCAGATCGGATCAGCCAGGCAATCGCCCATGGGGTCGGCAAGGCCGACGCCCAGGTGCAGCTGGTCGACCTTCGCGCCACGGACCCTCAGGAACTGACCGCCCTGATCGGGGATGCCAAGGCAGTGGTGGTTCCCACCTGGCCGGCAGAACCTGACGCCGACCTGCAGACATCGATCGGCACACTACTGGCAGCGCTTCATCCCAAGCAGCTCGTCGCAGTCTTCGACGCGTTCGGTGGCAACGATGAACCCATCGATGCCGTGGCCGATCAGCTGCGCAGTCAGGGACAGAAGCAAGCCTTTGCGCCGCTGCGCATCCGCCAGCTTCCACAGGGAAGCGATTACCAGCGCTGCGAAGAAGCCGGGACCGACCTTGGCCAGCTTCTGACCAAGGACAAGGCCATTGCCGCGATGAAGAGCCTGGATGGCGAGCTGGACAGAGCCCTGGGTCGGATCAGTGGTGGGCTGTACGTGGTGACCGCCAGCCAGGGTGAAGGGGATGAGCGGCGTCGCAGTGCCATGGTGGCGAGCTGGGTGAGTCAGGCCAGCTTCACGCCTCCCGGGCTCACCGTGGCTGTGGCCAAGGACCGGGCGATCGAGGCCTTGATGCAGGTTGGCGATCGCTTCGTGCTCAACGTGCTGCGACAGGACAACCACCAGCAACTGCTCAGACATTTCCTGAAGCGTTTCCCGCCCGGTGCCGATCGATTCGCCGGTGTGAACGTGCTCGACGGTGTCGCGGATGGGGGCCCGGTTCTTGGAGACGCCCTGGCCTATCTCGGCTGCCGGGTGGAGCAGCGCATGGAAGGCCCCGACCATTGGGTGATCTATGCGGTGGTGGAACAGGGCAATGTGGCGGATGCCGATGCCAGCACTGCTGTGCATCACCGCAAAGTGGGTAATCACTACTGATGAGCGCGACCGCAACACGGCAGACCATCCAGCTGCCGATTGATCACGGTGTGGTCGGACTGCGTGGCCTGAGTCCTGAACGCAGCCGGTTCGAGCTGGAATACGCCCTGGAGCGGGGGAGCACGGCCAACAGCGTGCTGTTCGAAGCCGCTGACGACCAGCCCGCCGTTCTGGTTCATCCCCCGGGGGCGGCTTACGGCGACGTGTTTCTGCCCGCCTTGGCCGCTCTGGTTCCTGGCGGTGATCAACCACTCCTGGTGGTGGTCGGTCACGTGAACCCGAACCGGGTGGCTCTGCTGCGCATGCTGGCGGAGGCTTATTCCAGGCTTGAACTGATCGCCTCCAACGCCGGCGCCAAGCTGTTGCAGGAGCTGTGGAGCCTGCGCAAGCCCGCGCCTGCGGGCCAGGAGAACGCACAACCGCCACTACCCGATCTGCCGGCGATTCGCGTGATCCGTCATGAGCAGGATCTGCCATTGGGCTTCGGCCGCAGCCTGCAACTGCTCCCAGCCCCCACGCCACGCTGGCCGGGAGGTCTGCTGGCGTTTGAAACGAGCCGGGGTCTGCTGATGAGCGACAAGTTCTTCAGCGCCCACCTCTGCACGGCGGTATGGGCGGAAAGCAACCGCAGCAGCACCGAAGAGGAACGCCGCCATTTCTATGACTGCCTCATGGCGCCCATGGCCCGTCAGGTGGATGCCCTGGTGGAACGGCTGGAAGACCTGGAGATCCGCACCATTGCGCCCGGCCACGGTCCGGCGATCGAAGTCAGCTGGCGAAGCCTGCTCAGTGACTACCGCCGCTGGGGGGAGCGTCATCAACACGCCAGCCTGACCGTGCTGCTCCTGTTTGCGAGCGCTTACGGCAACACGGCCGCGATCGCCGATGCCCTGGCGCAGGGTGTGAGCCGCACCGGCATCCGTGTGAACAGCCTCAACTGTGAGTTCACCCCCGCGGATGAACTGGTGAAGGCGATTCAGCAGGCTGACGCGATCCTGATCGGCTCGCCCACACTGGGGGGCCATGCGCCAACACCGATTGTGTCGGCTCTCGGCACATTGCTGGCAGAAGGGGATCGCAGCAAACCGGTGGGTGTGTTCGGCAGCTTCGGCTGGAGCGGAGAAGCCGTTGATCTGCTGGAGAACAAACTGCGCGATGGCGGCTTCAGCTTCGGTTTCGAGCCGATCCGGGTGAAATTCAGCCCCGACGCGGCTCGCGTGAAGCAGTTGGAGGAAACAGGCACCCGTTTCGGCCGCCAACTGCTGCAGACGCAGAAGCGTGCACAGCGCCGCAGCGCCGGCGGGCTGAGCGAGAGTCGCAGCGATCCTGCTGTGGTGGCCCTCGGACGGGTGCTCGGCTCGTTGTGCGTGCTCACCACGCGCAAGGGAGACCTGAGCGGAGCGATGGTGGCCAGCTGGGTGAGTCAGGCCAGCTTCACGCCACCGGGAATCACTGTGGCGGTCGCCAAGGACCGTGCCGTGGAAGCACTGCTGCACAAGGGTGATCGCTTCGCGCTGAACGTGCTGGCTGAAGGCCGTGAAAACGGACTGATGAAGCAGTTTCTCCAGCCCTTTGCACCGGGCGCCGACCGCTTCGCCGGACTGGAGCTGAACCACAGCCCAAGCGAACAGCCCCTGCTCCCGGACGCACTCGCCTGGCTCGAGGGGGAGGTGAAACAACGCATGGAATGCGGTGATCACTGGCTTGTTTATGCCCAGGTGAATCATGGAGGCCTGTTTGATACCCAGGGATCCACGGCGGTGCATCAACGGCGCAGCGGAGCGAATTACTGAGCTCGAGAGCCGGATGTGCCCCCGCTAACTCATACTGGCTATGAGTTAGCCCTACACTGAGGATCGCTCCTCCCGGCTTATGGATCTCACCAAACCCTCCACCCAGGCCAATCTCGATGCCGCCTTCGGCGGAGAAAGCATGGCCAACCGCAAATACCTTTTCTTTGCGGACGTCGCCAAACAACTCGGCCACAACGAGCTGGCGAAATTGTTCCGGGAGACCGCTGCGCAGGAAACCGAGCATGCCTTCGCCCATTTCCGCCTTCTGCACCCGGAGCTGGCGGTGAAGGACCCGGCAGGCCTCAACGAAAGCGAGAAACAGGCGATCCTCAGCCGCTGCCTCGAGCTGGCCATCGAAGGGGAAACCTACGAATTCACCACCATGTATCCGGAGTTCGCGGCCCAGGCTCGCAGCGACAGGGATGGGGGTGCCGAAGCGGAATTCAACGAGCAGATCGATGAATCCAAAGAGCACGCCGGCATCTTCCGCACCGCCGCCAAGAACTTCGGTCTGCTGGCCCCGATCGAGCAGCACCATGCCGAACGCTACGGCGTGGCCCTGCAAGCACTTCAGGGCAACGGTGCCGCCGGAGAAAGCGAGAACCCTGTCGCCGGCAAGTGGATCTGCAAGGTCTGCTCGATGATCTACGACCCGGCGGAAGGCGATCCCGATTCCGGTCTTGCCCCGGGAACGCCCTTCGAAGCGATTCCCGACGACTGGCAGTGCCCGATCTGTGGAGCACGCAAAGCCAGCTTCGTGCCTTACCGCGAAGCCGAACTGAAAGCAGCCTGACGCTCTCCCCCGCTTGGCGGCCATCTCCAGCAGGTTCCTGAAACACCTTGGTCAATGCTCTGGGTATGAAAAACACAGCACGCACGGATCTGCTGGTGATCTCCGCCAGCAATGGGGAAAACCTGAAACTGGCTGAGCGATTTGCCCAGCAGGCCCGAGCCCTTGGTCAGACCGCTGAGGTGCTCGACTTAACGGAGATCGATCTGCCGCTGTTCACCCCCCGCTCCCAGGCCCAGGGAATGCCGCGAGCGGTGGAACCGGTTCAGCAGCAGCTGATGACAGCCACTCGCTGGGTGATCTGCGCTCCGGAATACAACGGCTCGATCCCACCATCACTCTCCAATGCCATCGCCTGGCTGTCGGTGACCGGGGAGGACTTCCGAGCGCTTTTCAATGGCCGGCCCATCGCCATGGCCACCTTCTCCGGAGGTGGCGGCATGGAACTGCTCCTGTCCTTACGCATCCAGCTCACCCACCTCGGCGCTCAGGTGGTTGGACGTCAACTGCTGAGCAATAACGCCAGACCCGCCAAGGACGACACCATCAACGACCTGCTGCAGCGGCTACTGCAGATGAGCCCACTAGTGCTCTGAATCAGAACATCCTTTTGTCCATCCCACCCCGGAACCACCATGCAACCGGCTGAGACAACGCAAGCTCCAACCGTCATCTTCCGCCCGGCAGCTCAGCGTTTTCACAGCCGATTGGATTGGCTCGACTCCCGGCACAGTTTTTCATTCGCCGGCCATGTCGACCCCGACTGGATGGGTTTCGGCCCCCTCCGGGTGATCAATGACGACACCATCGCGGCAGGCAGAGGCTTCGGCATGCACCCGCATCGGGACATGGAGATCATCACGGTGATGGTGGACGGTGAACTCAGCCACAAGGACTCCATGGGGCACAGCGCCGTGATCCATGCCGGAGAGGTGCAGAGGATGTCGGCCGGCACCGGCATCACCCACAGCGAGATGAACAACAGCACGGAATCCTGCCGGCTTCTTCAGATCTGGATCGAACCTGAGGAGCGTGGCATTCCCACCGACTACGAGCAGAAATCCTTCCCGATCGATACCCAATGGACACCGCTGATCTCTCCTCAGAGCAACAACGGTGCCATGCGGATTGCCCGAAGCGTGCATCTCTGGCGTGCCAGACCGGCACAGACGAGCCAACTGACGCTCCCCTCGACCGGCGGGCCGCTGCTCTGGCTTCAGGTCATCAGTGGCACGGTGAATCTCAACGGCAGCGACGCTGTTCCGGAGCGCTTGCAGCAAGGCGATGGGCTGGGCTTCCACCGAATGGATGCTGTCATCGATGATCTGAGCGCCGCCGATGCGGAAGCTGACATCCTGCTGTTCGCTCTGCCATGACACACCAGATCTGGACGGTGTTGGCTTGATCACGTTGTATCCAAAATAACTGAAAACTGTCGCTTGAATCACATCGATTGCGCTGCAAGGCCTTTGAGTGACAGGTTTTTTCCGGGATGCATGGAGATTCTTCAGACCAGGCACCGTGATCCCAAAAAGATTCCGTTGATGACGAGCACACCAGATGTTGTGGCCTCAAATGACGGAGACACAAACCGATGATCCCCTGAGCGATGGGATTCCTGATGAGCCAACAGGCCGTGGTGCGTTATCGCGGCTTTCTCTTGCTGCCTCAGACCAACCAGAGCTGGCTGGTGAGACCGGAACGCAGTCCGATGCGTCTGCTCCCGTTTCGGACACCGTCCTGCTCTCTGGCCGATGTGAAAGCACTGTTGGACTGGCGACTGTCAGAACAGACGTCGGAGATTCACGCTGCCTAGACCCTGTTCAGGCAGCGGCTGGCGGAGGCGTGGGATCACCGATGGGCTGCAACGGGATCACCAGAGTGGCCCAATGATCAGGCCGTTCCGCCCGCACACGGCGGGAGCGACGCACGCCGAAGGGAACCCTCACGACATTCGTTCCTTCGATCGGAAGGGTGTGGCCCCGCTGCAGAGCGGATTCCAGACCCTCAGGCAATGCGGGCAGGACCGGTTCAACTCGGTCCGATGATTGATCGCTTTTGAAGATGGTCTTCCGATCCATGGTGTCCCCCGACAGACGAATCAGTTGTCGAATAGTTTGCAGCTGGTCGATGGTGGTCCTAATCGAACCAAATCAAGTTTTCGGTTTTCAGTGAAAATTTACACGCCTGAGCAAGGCAACACCAGATGATCCGGCGTTTCAGGCGGCAACGGGTTGCTCAGCCAGGTCCTCCACCGACGGGCAGGTGCAGATGAGATTCCGATCACCGAAGGCGTTGTCGATGCGTCCGACCGCAGGCCACAGCTTGTTCATCGGCTGATCAGCCAAAGGGAAAGCGGCGGTGGCGCGGCTGTAGGGACGATCCCAGACATCAGCTGTGACCACGGCCATGGTGTGGGGAGCCCGCTTCAGGGGATTGTTCACCGGATCCATCCGACCGGATTCGATGTCCCGAACCTCCTCACGGATCGCGATCAACGCGTCAGCGAAGCGGTCCAGTTCTTCAAGACTCTCGCTCTCGGTGGGTTCCACCATCACGGTGCCCGCCACAGGCCAGCTCACCGTCGGCGCATGAAAGCCGTAGTCCATCAAGCGCTTGGCGATGTCATCGACATCAACACCCGCATCCCGCTTGAGCGGTCGCAGGTCGAGAATGCATTCGTGAGCGACGCAGCCGGTGGTCCCCCGGAACAACACCGGGTAGTGGGGGTCCAGCCGATGAGCGAGATAGTTCGCTGACAGCAGCGCGACCGCACTGGCCTGGCGCAGAGCCTCCGCCCCCATCATGCGCAGGTACATCCAACTGATCGGCAGGATGCTGGCGCTACCGAGAGGGGCAGCTGACACCGGCCCGATCGCGGTGGGCTGGTCTGACTGGAGAGGATGACCGGGCAGGAACGGGGCCAGATGCTCCGCCACTCCGATGGGGCCGACACCCGGACCACCACCGCCATGGGGTATGCAGAAGGTCTTGTGCAGATTGAGGTGGCAGACGTCAGCCCCGAAAGCTCCCGGCCGACAGAGACCGACCTGGGCATTGAGATTGGCTCCATCGAGGTAGACCTGCCCGCCGTGGCGATGCACCACCGAACAGATCTGACGGATCCCTGGCTCGAAGACACCGTGCGTGGAGGGGTAGGTCACCATGAGAGCGGCGAGACGGTCGCTGAACTCCTCAGCCCGGGCCGCCAGATCATCCAGATCGACGTTCCCCTCGTCATCGCAGGCCACAGGCACCACCTTCAGGCCCGCCATCACGGCGCTGGCTGGGTTGGTGCCATGGGCACTGGTGGGGATCAGACAGATGTCCCGATGGCTGTCCCCCCGCGAGTGATGCCAGGCCCGGATCACCAGCAAGCCGGCGTACTCCCCCTGCGAGCCGGCATTGGGCTGAAGGGAGACCGCTGAGAAACCTGTGAGAGCAGCAAGCCAGCGCTCCAGATCATCCGCCATGTGGCGGTAGCCACGGGCCTGATCCTCAGGGGCGAAGGGATGCAGCGACGCGAAGGCAGGCCAGCTCACCGGCAGCAGCTCGGCGGCGGCATTGAGCTTCATCGTGCAGCTGCCCAACGGGATCATGCCGTGCACCAGGGAGAGATCGCGGCTCACCAGGCGCTGGATGTACCGCAGCAACTCGGTTTCACTGCGATGGCAATGGAACACCGCTTGCGTCAGCCAGGGCTCCTCGCGACCGGGCACGCCGTCGAGGGAACCGGAGACAACTTCGGTGATCGGAGGCGTCTGTCGCTGAGCAGCAGCAGCCAGGAGCAGCACCAGCCGCTTCAGTTCCGACTCGTTGCTGAGTTCATCCAAGGTGATGCCGAAGCCTTCCGCCTGATCAGGCGCAGCCCCCTCAGGCACCACCCGCAGGTTGATCTCCGCCTCGGCTGCCGCTCGATGCACGGCAGCGGCATCGCTGCAACGGATCACCACGGTGTCGAACCGCTCTCCAGGAGCAACCGGGTAACCCAGGGCCACCAGAGCAGCCTCCAGTCGACGTCGCAGGCGCACGATCCGCTGTGCGATGGCGGTCAATCCGTCCGGCCCATGGTGAACCGCATAGAAGGAAGCCATCACTGCCAGCAGCACCTGCGCCGTGCAGATGTTGCTGGTGGCCTTGTCGCGTCGGATGTGCTGCTCACGGGTCTGAAGAGCCAGGCGCAGAGCTGGCTGGCCCTGGGCATCCCTGGACTGGCCCACCAGTCGGCCGGGAATCTGGCGCTTGTAGGCATCCCTGGTGGCGAAGAAAGCGGCGTGAGGTCCGCCGAAACCCATCGGCACGCCGAAGCGCTGGGCGCTGCCGACGGCAATGTCAGCACCGAAGGAGGCCACCGGCGCGATCAGGGTCTGAGCCAGGGGATCGATGGCCACGGTCACCAGAGCCCCGGCTTCATGAGCCCGCTCGATCAGAGCAGTGGGGTCCCAGACCTGGCCCTCCTTGCCGGGCAGCTGCAGCAGTACGCCGAACACCGTGGCATCGAGCACGAAATCGCCGGGATCCAACCGCTCCAGCTCGATGTTCAAAGGCTCGGCGCGGGTCTGCAGCACAGCCCAGGTCTGTGGCAGGACGGCGGCATCCACCAGGAAGCGACGGGCCTCAGCACGACGACAGACGGCATGACTCAGCCCCATCGCCTCAGCAGCTGCCGTGGCCTCGTCCAGAAGAGATGCATTGGCGATCGGAAGACCGGTCAGCTCGCTGATCAGGGTCTGGAAGTTGAGAAGCGCTTCCAGGCGACCCTGGG
Source organism: Synechococcus sp. KORDI-49 (assembly GCF_000737575.1). Classification (NCBI taxonomy): domain Bacteria; kingdom Bacillati; phylum Cyanobacteriota; class Cyanophyceae; order Synechococcales; family Synechococcaceae; genus Synechococcus; species Synechococcus sp. KORDI-49. The sequence goes on from NZ_CP006270.1 coordinate 1,455,040, forward strand.
CGATCTCAGCCTGATAGGGCGTGTAAGCGGTGTACCAGGCGGGATTTTCAAAGACGTGACGCTGGATCAGTGCCGGCGTTGCTGTGCCGTGGTAACCCAGGCCGATCAGGGAGCGGCGAACCGTGTTGTCGGCAACGATGCGGCGCAGATCTTCCAGGGCCTCCGATTCGCTGCAGCCCTCCGGCATGGCCTCCGAAGGAGGGTGCTCATCGAGGATGTCCGATGGCACGACATCGGCGATGAAGGCCGCCATGTCGCTGTAGCCGAGGGTCTTCAGCATGGACCGCTGCTCGGCGTTGCCCGGGCCGAGATGCCGCTCGAGGAAGGGGGAGACCAAGGGGAGCGGCAGCGAAAATCCCGCCGATCGTAAAGAAGGGAGACCGGCGGCCGATGTCAGCTGGCGTTCACCTTGGCGCTGTAGGCCGCCGCATCAAGCAGGGACTCCATTTGGGATGCGTTGCCGGGCCGTATCACCAGCAGCCAGCCTTCCCCGTGTGGATCGTTCTGAAGTTCCTCTGGGCTCGCGAGCACAGCCTCGTTGCGTTGCACCACCTCGCCGTCGATCGGGGCGTACATGTCCTCCACGGCCTTGACGGATTCCACCGAACCGAAGCTGTCGCCTTTGCTGAGACTGGCGCCGACATCAGGAAGATCAACGAAGACGATGTCCCCCAGCTGATCCACTGCAAAAGCGCTGATGCCGACTCGCACCAGCTCGCCGTCGGCATTCGCGTATTCGTGGCTGTCGGCGAAGCGGAAGGATTCGGGAAACGCAAACGCCATCGTCTGGCGGATCAGCAGCTCGCACCAGTCTGCGGGAGATCGCGCAGCTCCGCAGCATCAAGAGCCGCCAGTGCCTCCTGGAGCGCGAGGCTGAGATGGGCCCGGTGGGTTCCGCCCTGCACGAAAAGATTGAACGGTTCCCGCAACGGAGCATCCGCGGAGAACTCGCTGGTCGAACCATCGATGAAGGTTCCGCCCGCCATCACCAGATCGCTGGCGTAACCAGGCATCGAAGCGGGCACAGGATCCAGGTAGGAACCGACCGGGGACATGCTCTGGAATGCACGGCACACCACCTTGAGTGCCTCCGGTGAACCGAGGCGAACCGCCTGGATCAGATCACTGCGGAACGCTCCCGGCGCAGGCTGAACGGCACACCCGAGCCGTTGAAACACCCCCGCCACCAGATCCGCTCCGATCAGGGCCTCCGCGACCATCTGCGGCGCCAGGAACAAACCCTGAAGCACAAGACGCTGGAGATCAAAACCGGTTCCACCCTCCCGGCCGATTCCCGGAGCCGTGAGACGGCAGCAGGCCTGCTCCACCAGATCAGACCGACCCGCTACGTAGCCCCCGGCCGGAGCGATGGTGCCACCGAGATTCTTGATCAGGGAACCGGCGATCAGATCCGCTCCGACATGCGGTGGTTCCTGTTCTTCCACCAATTCGCCATAGCAGTTGTCAACGAAGCAGACGCAATCGGGCTGAGACGCGTGGATGCGTTCGCAGCAGCGTCCGATCTCCGCAACGGAAATCGACGGGCGCCAGCTGTAGCCGCAGCTGCGCTGAATCAGCACCATCCGGGTCGGGACCTCCAGAGCCTGATCCAGTGCAGCTGTGTTGATCCCACCGTCCGGTGTCAGCTCCAGTTCGTCGTAGCGGACACCGAATTCAGCCAGGGATCCCTGCCCCTGCTCCCGCAGACCGATCACCTCCTCCAGGGTGTCGTAGGGCCGGCCTGTGATCGACAGCAGACGATCCCCGGGGCGAAGCACACCGAACAGTGCCGAAGCGATCGCATGGGTACCGCTGACGAACTGAAGCCGCACGGCCGCAGCCTCAGCGCCGAGCACGCGCGCAAACACCCGATCCACCACATCGCGTCCCTGGTCCCCGTGTCCGTATCCGGTCAGAGAGGCGAAATGCTGCGTGCCGACACGCTCCTCGGCCATCGCGGCCAACACCCGCTGAAGTCGCGGTTCAACCGCTGCCGTGCGTTGTGCCGCTGACGATGCCTGCGACAGGGCCACATCCGCGACAAGAGAACGGGCCCGCGCCCGCATTGAGGCTGTTACTTCACCAGTCTTCACCATGTCACTCCCGGCTCCAGGCCTGCTGCGTGCCTCCATGCTGCGTCTCTCCCGTAGGGGTTTCACCACTGGTTGCAGCGTCAATTCCTTTAGATTTCCGTCAATACAGGCAAAAACCACTCACCGTGTTTGCGCACGAGCGGTTCTGCCAAACCCTGGAGTTTCCTGTTGGTATCCACCCAAACAGCTGACACCCGCGAGCTTCGGCAGCGGGCGGCGGTGATGGCCCCCCGCGGTCCATTGTCGGCGCGGCAGCGACGCATCAAGTGGGGAACCACCAGCTTCATGCTGGTGATGCATGTCCTTGCAACGGTCGCCCTGCTGCCACGGTTCTGGAGCTGGCAGGGCTTTGTGGCCTTCGGGGTTCTGTACTGGATGACCGTGCTGGGGGTCACGCTCGGACTGCATCGCCTGGTCGCCCACCGCAGCCTCGTCGTCCCGGTGTGGGTTGAGCGCATGCTGGTGCTCATGGGAACCCTGGCCTGCCAGAGCGGTCCGATTGAATGGGTGGGACTGCATCGCCACCACCACCGTTTCTCCGATCAGGTCACCGATCATCACGATGCCGGTCGCGGACTCTGGTGGAGCCACAGCGAGTGGATGCTGCACGAGATTCCCGCTCTGAAAGAGCTGGACCGATACGCAGGCGATCTCCAATGCGATCCCTTCTATCGCTGGTTGGATCGCTGGTTCCTGCTGCTGCAGATTCCTCTCGGACTCAGCCTTTACTGGATCGGCGAAGCGGCTCAGATCCACGGTGGTGGACTTGGACTGGTTCTCTGGGCGATTCCACTGCGCCTCGTGGTGGTGTATCACGTCACCTGGCTGGTGAATTCCGCCACCCATGCCTTCGGTTACAGGAATTTCGACTGTCCGGATCTTTCCAGGAACTGCTGGTGGGTGGCACTGCTCTCGTTCGGCGAGGGCTGGCACAACAACCACCATGCCCATCCCGCCAGCGCCCGGCATGGTCTGCGCTGGTTCGAATTCGACCTCACCTGGCAGCACATCCGGTTGCTGAAACGCTTCGGCCTCGCCAGTCGGGTTCGCACCGCCCGCTACGTAGGCGGCGCCTCCTGAATCCAATCCCGATCGGCCACGTCGTAACGTGGTCGATCGCACCGAAACCGTCGTCCGTCCCGGTCCCATGCCCAAGCGTGTTCAAGTCGTCCTGAACGAGGACGTCCTCAGTCTCGGAAAGGACGGGGATCTGGTGGAAGTCGCTCCCGGTTACGCACGAAACTTCCTGTTGCCTTTCGGCAAGGCCGTTCCTCTCACCCCCGCGGTGATGAAGCAGGTGGAGCATCGACGTGCCAAGGAAGCAGAGCGCCAGGCCGCCCTCAAGCAGCAGGCTCTCGACTTCCGAACCGCCCTTGACACCATCGGCCGCTTCACGGTCAAGAAGCAGACCGGTGAAGACAACGTCCTGTTCGGAACCGTGACCAACGGTGACGTGGCCGAAGCCATCGAAGACGCCACCAAGAAGGAGATCGACCGCCGCGACATCGTGGTTCCGGAGATTCATCGCACGGGCAAGTACACCGTGACCGTGAAGCTGCACACCGAGGTCACAGCTGAGATCAATCTCGAGGTGGTCAGCTATTGACCCCTGGCCAAACGGCGCAGCCGGGCCAGAGTGTGAAACCTGATTGCGTCGACCGGCCGCCATGGTGAGTGTTCCCCTTGGTGATCAAGGCGAGTCAGCCGAAGGGGGACGCCGCGGCTTCGCCCGTGGGCGTCGTGATCAAGAGCCCAGCTTCGAGGCCCTGCCCGATTCCGTTCCGCCCCAGAACCTCGAGGCGGAGGAAGCGGTTCTGGGAGGCATCCTGCTGGACCCTGACGCCATCGGTCGTGTCGCCGATGTTCTGCAACCGGAGGCGTTCTATCTGAATGCCCACCGCGAAATCTTTCGAACCGCCCTGATGCTGCACGGTCAGGGCAAACCCACAGACCTGACGGCGATGACCGCCTGGCTGGCGGACACCGGTTCCCTGGAGAAGGTGGGTGGCAACGGCCGTCTGATCGAACTGGTGGAGCGGGTGAGCTCCACGGCCTCGATCGAGCAGGTGGCGCGACTGGTGATGGACAAATTTCTCCGCCGTCAGCTGATCCGCTCCGGCAACGAGGTCATCAAGCTGGGCTTCGATCAGAGCCTGCCCATGGATCAGGTGCTGGATCAGGCGGAGCAGACGATCTTTGCCATCAGCCAGGAAAAGCCCTCGAAGGGACTCACTCCCACCGCCGAGATCCTCACCCAGACCTTTGAAGAAATTGAAAGTCGCTCTCTGGGCACCTCGGTAGCCGGGATCCCGGTGAACTTCTACGACCTGGATGCCATGACCCAGGGTCTCCAGAGGAGTGATCTGATCATCGTGGCCGGTCGTCCAGCCATGGGTAAAACCTCGATCGTGCTCAACCTGGCCAAGAACGTGGCCCAGCTGCACGACCTGCCGGTCTGCGTGTTCTCTCTGGAGATGAGCAAGGAGCAGCTCACCTACAGGCTGCTGTCGATGGAGGTGGGCATTGAAGCTGGCCGGCTGCGTACAGGCCGGTTGCAGCAGGAGGAATGGCCACTGTTGGGGCAGGGCATCAACAGCCTCGGCCAGCTGCCGATCTACATCGACGACAAACCCAACTCCGGCGTGCTGGAAATGCGTTCCCTCTGCCGGAGGCTGATGGCGGAACAAGGCAAAGAGCTGGGACTGGTGGTGATCGACTACCTGCAGCTGATGGAAGGCTCCAGCCCGGACAACAGGGTGCAGGAAATCTCCCGGATCACCCGTGCCCTGAAAGGCATGGCCCGGGAACTGAACGTGCCGGTGATCGCCCTCTCCCAGCTGAGCCGTGGCGTGGAATCGCGCACCAACAAACGGCCGATGCTGAGCGACCTGCGGGAATCAGGCTCAATCGAACAGGATGCCGATCTGGTGCTGATGATCTACCGCGACGAGTACTACAACCCGGAAACTCCGGATCGAGGCATCACCGAAGTGATCGTGACCAAGCACCGCAACGGACCGGTGGGCACGGTGAAGCTGCTGTTCGAGCCCCAGTTCACCCGCTTCCGCAACCTAGCGGCGTGAGAATCCGGTGACCTTCCGGTTGTTGAGTTCTCCGGAAGGGAAGCCACCAGCTGAGAATTGCGGAGCGTTCTGGTGGGCCCCTAACGGTGAAGGTTTTGGACGCCCGCTTTCAGAGCTGCGCCGATCTCCAGAGCCTGTCCCAGCCTGTCTCTCCAAACCTGAGCGCACTCCAACTCAGCGAAGGCCCTCTGGTGGGACGTCTGCGGATCATCAGTTGCGGTTTCTTCCGTCTCAACCAGTTGGAGATCAACCAGACGCTGTTCCTCAGCGGCACCCGACGCCCGAGGCCCTGCACGATCGCCATTCCGCTGAGTGACCCACCAGCGACTGATCCCATCCGGGCCCAGGGGGTCTGCATGCCCTGGCCCGGAATGATGGGTTACAACGACCATCTGAACGATTGCGATCTGCGTTTGCCGGCAGGCACCACCCTGGCCACGGTGACCATCTCCAGAGATCACCTGCTGGAGCGACACAGCCAGCACAGGGCAGGACAGCTGACCTTGGATCGCTGGAAAGACACCAATCAGCTGGAACTGCGGGAACCTCTGCGCTCGGAACTGCGAGCCCGGTTGAGACACCTGATTGAGCAACACGATCAGGCCACCGATCCGAGAGAGGTGGACGAGCTGATCGGATGCCTGCTACGCGCTTTCGAGGATGTCGAGGTGGATTCCATGACGTTCGGTCAAAGAGAAGCTCGCCATGAAGCGGCCATCGAGCTGCTGCACTGGTTTTCGTGTCATTCCGACCAGAACCTCACCATGGATGAGCTGAGTGCGGTCTTGTATCAGTCGCGCACCTCCCTGTTCAAGGGCTGTCAGGAGCATTTCGGTCAAACCCCGCAGAAGCTTCAGCGATCGATCCGCCTCGATCTGGTGCGGCAGCTGCTGCTGGATCCCAACCGCTGTGATGGCATCCACCTGCAAGGAGTTGGAGCGATCGCGGCTCATCTGGGCTTCACCAGTCGCAGCCACTTCGCTCGCCGCTACAGAAAGCAGTACGGGGAGCTGCCTCAGGAGACGCTGCAGCGAAGCAAGACCCCCGGCGGATCAGATCCGCTTCCGTAGCTGCGGATAATGAATCCATGAGCTTCACCACGACCCCGAGCGAAGTCTTCGACGTGATCGTCGTGGGAGGTGGTCACGCCGGCTGTGAGGCCGCGATCACCGCTGCACGGCTGGGGCTGAACACGGCCCTGTTCACCCTCAATCTCGACCGAATCGCCTGGCAACCGTGCAATCCCGCCGTGGGCGGACCGGCCAAGAGCCAACTGGTCCACGAAGTCGATGCCCTCGGTGGCGTGATCGGTCGCCTGGCCGATGCCACAGCGATCCAGAAACGCATCCTCAACGCCAGCCGCGGACCCGCTGTCTGGGCCCTACGCGCCCAGACCGACAAACGCCTCTACTCCCGCCAGATGCTGCAGCTGCTGCAGCACACCCCCAACCTGGCCCTGCGCGAAGCGATGGTCACTGGCCTTGAGGTGAGTGGCGACGGCGCTCAGCAACGCATCACCGGTATCCGCACCTATTTCGGCAGCACCTACAGCGCCGCAGCCGTGATCCTCACCGCCGGCACCTTTCTGGGAGGCCGCATCTGGGTGGGGCATCAATCGATGGCAGCAGGCCGCGCCGGCGAGCAGGCCGCCGAAGGCCTCACGGAAGCCCTCCAGCAACTCGGCTTCCACACTGACCGACTCAAGACGGGCACCCCCGCGCGGGTGGACCGGCGCAGCATCGCCCTCGATCAGCTGGAGGAACAGCCCAGCGATGCAGCCGATCGCTTCTTCTCCTTTGATCCGGCAGCCTGGACGAGCGGTGAGCAGATGAGCTGCCACATCACCCGCACCACCGCCGCCACCCATCAACTCATCCGCGACAACCTCGAGCAGACCGCCATCTACGGAGGTGTGATCGACAGCAAAGGTCCCCGCTACTGCCCTTCGATCGAAGACAAGATCGTTCGTTTCGCCGATAAGGACAGCCACCAGATCTTCCTGGAGCCGGAAGGACGGGACACCCCGGAGATCTACGTGCAGGGCTTCTCCACAGGGCTGCCGGAATCGATCCAACTGCAGCTGCTGCGCACCCTGCCCGGCCTGGAGCAATGCCTGATGCTGCGACCCGCCTATGCGGTGGATTACGACTACCTGCCCGCCACGCAGCTCAAACCCTCCCTGGAAACCAAACGGGTCCAGGGCCTGTTCAGCGCCGGTCAGCTCAACGGCACCACCGGCTACGAGGAGGCCGCAGCTCAGGGCCTGGTGGCCGGCATCAATGCCGCTCGGCTCATCGGAGGCCAGGAGCCGGTGCACTTCCCCCGTGAGGGCAGCTACATCGGCACGATGATCGACGACCTGGTGAGCAAGGACCTTCGCGAGCCCTACAGAGTGCTCACCAGCCGCAGCGAATACCGGCTGATCCTGCGGGGCGACAACGCCGACCGGCGCCTCACTCCTCTCGGCCGCGAACTCGGCCTGATCGACGACCGGCGCTGGCGGATCTTCGAAGACAAACTTCAGGCGATGGAGGCCGAGAAGCGTCGGCTGGAAACGGTGCGGCTGAAAGCGAGCGATCCCTCTGCAGCGGCGGTTGAGCAGCAGACCGGTGCGGCAATCAAGGGCTCGATCACCCTGGCGGACCTGCTGCGCCGACCTGGCATGCACGCCGCCGATCTGGTGGAGCACGGCCTCGCCGATGCCGACCTGCCTCTGCCGGTGCGGGAAGGCGCCGAAATCGACATCAAGTACAGCGGCTATCTGCAACGGCAGCAGCAGCAGATCGATCAGGTGAAACGTCAGAGCCAGCGCAAGCTGCCCTCCGATGTGGAGTACGCCGGCATCGGCACCCTGTCGCGCGAGGCTCGCGAAAAACTGAGTGAGATCCGTCCTGCCACCCTGGGGCAGGCCAGCCGCATTCCCGGTGTCAGCCAGGCGGACATCACAGCCCTGCTGATGTGGCTGGAGCTGCGTCAACGGCAGCAGAAGGACCTCGCCGCTGCCGGTCAGGCTCGATAGCGTTGGGACCATCGGCCATCAGCCTTGGCATCACGCCTTCCCACGTCGCGTGCTTACTGGAACCTGCGCGCCGAGCAGGTGATGGACAGGGTGTTCGCCGACCCGGCACTTCGGAGGGATGCCAACCATCTGGTGCCGGTTGATGTTGCTGTACACGAACCACAGCCGCTGCCCCCTGCGGACAACCCGCCACGCGGGGCTGACAGCTGGCAGATTCCACTACTGACCGCCGTCACGGCAGCATCAGTTGTCTCCATGGCCTGGCTGACCGGCAACTGGCAGACCACCAGTGCACGCCTCGAGCAGGAACGCCAGCTGCTGCTCATCGAGCGATTGCGTCCGCAACCACCCATCAGCACTGCAGAGCCGAAACCGGAACCTCCAGCCGTGACAACGCCGGCACCCAAGCTCTCACCAGCACCCACAGTCGCGCTGGAACCGCTGACTCTGCCTCTCCGGACACCCCAACCCCAACCCCCCGTCACCGCGCCAGTGATTCAGGACGAGCTGCCTCAGCTCACCGGTGTGGTGCAGGGACCCGGCAACAGCAGCTCGGCGATTTTTCAGCTGGGCAGCAACTCCCTCTCCAGCGGGATTGGAACCGCCATCGGGTCGAGCGGCTGGGTGCTGGAGTCCGTCAGCGAAAGCGGGGCCGTGATCAGCCGCGACGGCCAGCGCCGCAGCCTGGCGGTGGGAGGGATCCACTGACATCTGCTGGCTCACTTCTGCCCTCTCCGCAGCATCTGTGGCAGGCCCCCACCGCGGCCGTGCTGACCGGGGAGGGCCCGCGTCAGCTGCCGGGCCCGTGGCGCTTGATGCTGCTGGGTGACGGCAGCCCGACCCGTCATCTCAGGCTGCTCACCGGACAGCCTGTCGCCGTTGATCTGATCGGCATGACGCCGGAGCCGCTCGATCATCCTGATGCACCCCCAGAAGTGAAGGAGCTGACCCCCCCGCTGCTGCGGCGTCAGGTCTGGCTTCATTGCGACGGTCTCCCTCTGGCCTGGGCAGAGAGCTGGTGGAACCAGACGGAAGCGGATCTGCACCTGCGCGATCGCAACCAGCCCATCTGGCGGAGTCTCACGGAAGGCCGTTCCGAACTGTTCCGAGAAGTGGATGGCCTCGCCCTGGTCAATGCCGACTGGCTTGAGCTGACCTTCGGACTGCGCGGACCGTTCTGGAGTCGCCACTACCGCTTCTTCCGCGGAGGCAAGGCCCTGACTGTGATCCGGGAAGTGTTTAGCCCACAGCTGGAAACCTGGCTGGGCCCAACATTGCGCCAGGAGCTTCAAAGGAATTCATGAACAAATGCCCGAATTTGTTGGGATTTGCTCTTGACAACTTGCCAATACATGTGCTCCGAGGAACATGTGAGCACACAGGTTCTCCGTGTCATGGCTGTTACACCTCTCTGGCTCAGCCTCACCGACCTCGGTCGGATCTACGGCATTTCGGCCATTCACTGCGGGCGCAGCCTGGAACAGCAGGGCTGGCGTGATCGCCGCGGCCGTCCGACCCCTGCCGCCCTGGAAGCCGGTGCCGCAATGAATGCCGGTCCTCACGGCCAGGGACGCTCCGTGCTCTGGAACCGGACGGTCTGCGGGACGCATCTGGAATCCCAGGGCTACGAACCCATGAGCCGCAGTCTGCTTGTGGATCAGTGGACCCGACTGCTGGAAGCTCTTGAGCTGGGATCCCCTTCCATCAACGCCACGGCCGATCAGATGGCCGAGGACATGCCCCGGGAGCTGGTCGAGGAAGTCAACGACCAGCTCGCTGCCAGGGGCTGCACCTACCGGGTGTCAGGGCGTGCGCGTCAGGAAAGACGCAGTGCTTCGGCCTGCTGAGCAGCTGCTTTCAGCAGATCACGCAGCTTGTCCTCATCGGTATGACTGAGGTTGGTTTTCACCAGGCGGGCGTTGGGGGCATGGCTGCGCAGGCGCTCGATCACGCGATCAGGCGTGCCGTCCCGCACCAGCAGAGCCAGAGCAGCGCTGCCCTTGGGCAGGGTTTCGGCCAGCTCCCGCAGGAACTGATCATTGATGCCGATGTCGGTGAGTGCTCCTGAGGCAGCACCAGCACCGGCGCCGACAGCCGCACCCAGCAGTGGGCTGAGGAACAGCAGTCCGACGAGCATGCCCCAGAAGCTGCCACTGACAGCGCCGGCCGCCGCCATGTTGATGGCCTGGCGCAGATGGACGTGACCGTCCTCGCCATGCTCCAGCACCACAGCATCTTCAAGGGAGATCAGATGCTCCTGCTGAATGCTGGCCAACTCGAGACGCACCTGCTCAGCTTCCTCGGCTTTCGGAAAGCCAACCACGATCAGGTCACTCATTTGGGAGCCATAACTCTGGTTGAAACGTATCCAGAGGACCCGTTGCTGTCAGTCTCGGCGACGACTTGAGCGTGGCAGCACGCGACGTGGAGAACGCATCGGTTGCCGGACAGGCTGCTCATCGAGCTGCCCATCAAGCCCGGCGGTTCTCTGCCAGCGCTGCACACGGAAACTGTCATCCTCCGGCCAGCTGTCGTCGGCAGCCGGTGGCCGGCGGCGGGACACCGCCTGGAGCGGCCGCTTGCCGCCTCGACTGGATGCCTCCGGTGACGTCTGTTCCTGCCATGGCTCACGCCAGTCGTCATCGTCGTCCAACAGCCAATCGACCTTCTCGCCGACCCAGCGCCCCATCGAATCCAGATCCAGAGACGTCCGACGCTGACCGGGACGCCGACCTGACACCCCATCCACCAGCTGGCGACCGGTTTCCAGCCAGGTGTCCAACCGGCGTTCCATGCGTTGCTCCATGCTTCGACGTTACCGACGCCGGCGCCGAAGCCAGCGTTCCCGTCGCAGGCCGATCAACGCGATCGTCATCCCGCCGAGCTGCAGGGTCATCAGAAAGGTCTCCATCTCAGTCGGCAGGCTCGAACCGCAGCAGGCAACTGGCATCCCATCGCCCCCCATGCAACCGATCGCAACAGCGGCGGCAGGCTGCATTGCGCAGTCGCCGCCTGTAGGGAGAGCGCTGCCCACAGATCGGACAGACCGCCCACCAACGCGGTGCACGAGCCGGAACGGGATAGCAATGACGCACCTGCACCTGGAAGCTGTCCTGAGAGGCATTGATGGCCGCCATCCGCTCCCGGAATCGCGGCCCATGGCTTTCACGCACCTTCTGCACCAGATCCACCCAGGCGTGGATCATCTCGTGACAGAGCGTGCTTTCCGTGGCAGCCCGGGGCAGTGGCTCCAGCACCGGTCGGGACAGAACGATTTCACAGCCGCGATCCCCTGCGACGCCTGGGCCACGCCGGTAGCAGCCAGCCGTGCGGCTCATGCGGCCATCGCTCCAGCGCAGGGCCACCAGAGGGAGATCGGCGCTCCTACTCACCAGGGAACCTTCGAAATGTTCACGGTTGAGCCGGTGGAACAGCGGCAACAACGGCAGCAACGGCAACGGAGAACAGGCTGCGGTTGAGCGTCATCCTGCCTTGGTCAGTCAGACTCGTCGCTGCTTTGAAGGCAGGCGATGGAACTGGGTCTTGTACGCGAGGTGGGGATCAAGGCCCTGCTGGCCGGTGGTGGGGCTCTGCTCCTGTTCTGGACATACACCGCGGTTCGCCTGGTGCTCAGCGCCCGCGGCATCAATCCACTGATCAAGCAGTTCTTCACCCAGGTGGCTGCCGGTCGTATCGATGCGGCCTACCTGCTCACCACCAAGGGCTACCGGCAGCATGTGAACCGTCAGCAGTTCATGCGTTTCCTCGCCGGCCTCAAACTCAACCGCTATCGCAATCTCAAGTCCGGGCGGCCCCGGATGCAGGAGAGCGACGTGATCCTCACCGTGAAACTGAAGGCAGACAACGACGACGAGCTGCCTCTTGACTTCACCTTCACCAAGGTGGAGGACAACTGGCGCATCGCGCGCATCAACCGGGTCAATGCCTGAGGGGCAGGCCAGGGCAGCGGAACTGCGGGCTCTGCTCAACCGGGCAGCCCATGCCTACTACGTGCTGGATGCCCCCCTGCTGGAGGACGCGGTCTATGACCGCCTCTACCGGGAACTGGTTGATCTCGAGCAGGCCGACCCACGCCTGGTCAGCACCGACAGCCCCAGCCAACGCGTCGGCGGTTCTCCGGCGGAGGGCTTCGTCAGCGTTGCCCACCGCATCCCTCTGCTCAGCCTCGACAATGCCTTCAATCAGGACGAACTGACCGCCTGGCATGAACGGTTGCTGAAGGTGCTGGATCGTCCAGCTGACACGCAACTGCCACTGGTGGGTGAACTGAAGATCGATGGCAACGCCCTTGCCCTCAGCTACCGCCATGGGGTGCTGGAACGGGCAGCCACCCGAGGCGACGGTGCCAGCGGTGAAGAGATCACCGCCAATGTGCGGACGATCAGTTCGATCCCCTTGCGGCTTCAGGTCGAAGACCCGCCCGAATGGGTGGAAGTGCGTGGTGAAGCCTTCATCCCCGACGACACCTTCGCTGCGATCAACACCGAGCGAGAGGGGCGGGGGGAGACCCTGTTCGCCAATCCGCGCAACGCCTGCGCGGGCACCCTGCGGCAACTGGACCCCAAGGTGGTGGCGGCGCGCCGCCTCGATTTCTTCGCTTACACCCTGCATCGGCCACCTGAAGCGGAGGGCACGTCCCAATGGGAAGCGCTGCAGTGGCTGATCGAGGCCGGATTCCGCGTCAATCCCAACCGCGAGCTGTGCCCGGATCTGGCGGCCATCCGTGGCTTCTGCGATCGCTGGGAACAGCAACGGAAGGCACTGCCATACGCCACCGATGGCGTGGTGGTGAAGCTGAATGATCTGCGTCTCCAGGATGAAGCCGGGTTCACGCAGAAGGCGCCCCGCTGGGCCATCGCCTTGAAGTTCCCGGCTGAAGAAGCCCCCAGCCGGCTGCTTCGCGTGGTGGTTCAGGTGGGACGGACCGGAGCCGTCACCCCCGTGGCCGAGTTCGAACCGGTGGCTCTGGCCGGCACCAGCGTCAGCCGGGCGACGCTGCACAATGCCGACCGCATCACAGAACTGGCCCTGCATGAAGGCGACACCGTGGTGGTGCGCAAGGCCGGCGAGATCATCCCGGAGGTGGTGCGGGTTCTGGCGGAGCTGCGGCCTGCTGATGCCAAACCCGTCAGCCTCCCCACAGTCTGTCCGGAATGTGGTTCCACCCTGGTGAGGGAGGAGCAGGAGGCGGCCACCCGCTGCATCAACAGCAGCTGCCCGGCGATCCTGCGCGGGGCCCTGCGCCATTGGGTCAGCAAGGGTGCCCTGGATGTGGATGGTCTTGGGGGCAAGCTGATCGAGCAGCTGGTGGAACGCGGGCTGGTGCGTTCCATCGCCGATCTCTACCGGTTGGATGCCGCCCTGCTGGCAAGTCTGGAGCGGATGGGGGAGAAGTCCGCCGCCAACCTGGTGCGTGCGTTGGAGGCATCCACCGGGAAACCCTGGCCACGACAGCTCTATGGGCTTGGCATCCGCCACATCGGTGAGGTGAATGCCAAGGCCCTGGCCGCCGCCTTCCCAAACGTGGATGACCTGGCGGAAGCAGCCCGTCAACAGCCGGACAGCATCGCGGCCCTGCATGGCATCGGACCGGAGATCAGCCGCAGCCTCAGCCAGTGGTTTGCCAACCCGGCCAACCATCAGCTGCTGGAGGAGCTCAGGGGTGTGGGACTGAACCTGAAGGCGGAACCGGACGACCGGTCAAGCTCCGGCTCAGATGCTGATCAAGCCCTCGCCGGAAGGATCCTGGTGCTCACAGGAACCCTGCCGACCCTCAGCCGAAGTGACGCCAAAGCCTTGATCGAGGCCGCCGGCGGCAAGGTGACCGGCAGCGTCAGCAAGAAGACCGACTATCTGGTGGCAGGTGAAGAAGCTGGCAGCAAACTCGCCAAAGCCGAAAGCCTTGGCGTGAAGGTGCTTGATGAAGCCGAGCTGCAACGCATTCTTTTCCAACAAAAAACCCCCGGAAATTCCGAGGGGTTGAAATGATCCAGAAGAGTCATTCGAACTCAAAGCATGTCCAGACCGAAAGCAAAGGTATCAACCGTTCCGCTGTCCTCACTCGCCACCATCAGAACCCCACCGGTCGCTGAGGTCTTCACAAACACACTGCTCTCCGGCTCATCAGAATCAGGGGCCAACAGGGTGTGAACGTGCTGCGGATTCGTGACATCCGTGATCTCATAAACAGGGATCAGTGAACCACCTGTGGATCGTTCAAAGGTGATGAAGGCGAAGTGACGACCAGCCAGTTCAGCAATCTCGACATGCTCTGGCTCAATCCCTTTGTCGTCGCTGCGTCCATCGTCATACGTTCCTGCCATCGCTGCGATGCGATCCAGTTGATCACCTGAATCCCAGACCAGATCACCCGCAGTGTTGCGGATGCTGAAGGAACGTGCGCCGAAGCCAGTGATGGTATCGCTGGTGATCTGATCAACCACAAGCTTGAGGCGACCCTCACCAGCACCGCTGACGATGTCATTGGACCCAGCAAAGCCGTGATCAGCGGCATCATCCGCACGATCCTCATCGGCGTAGAAATCGTCATCGGCGACAGCGCCATATTTCATGGTTAGGAAGAACTCATCACCCTCTTCTGCCTCGAAGATGGTGCGCTTCTTACCAGCCTTGCCCTCATAAACATAGAGCATTGCGCCAGTCAAGCCATCCTCTACCTCAGCGATAGCGTTGCCCTTGTTGTTCTTCGAAAAACTGAATGTTCCATCAGAACCAGCCTCAAAATTAACATCATCAGGCCTGATTCTGGCATCACCTTCATTCGCCATCACCACATATGTGTCTCCATTGCCGTCAGTGAAAACATCCATGCCATCAGGCATATAAAACCCATAGAAATCTCTGACACCAGGGTTGTAGAGCTCATCCCCATCAGGGCCGTCCTCATTAGAGGTATCGACAATCCACCCGGACTGGTTCCAGTATTTCTCACCCAAGCCTGTCACAGATTCAATGGACTTGGCACCAAGATCAATACGAGCGATCGCGTTATTCTCCTGGAGTGTCACATAAGCAAACTCACCCGCAGGATCGATGGCGACAAACTCAGGCTCAAGTTCTCGCTTGGCAGAGCCACTCAGACCATGAAGCCGCACGTCGTTAGCCAGAAGTACAGATCGCGTAAAACCACTTTTATTGAATTTAAGCTCATCGTTGCTGATGACCTCGCCATCCTCAAAGCCAAGTATTGAGACAGTACCGATCGGGTCAACACCATCCTCCGTGCCATAAAAGTCATTTGGTTCACCCTCATTGGCAATCACGATGGAATTACCACTCCAGGCGATGGAGTCAGGGAGGAAGCCGACTTCCTGAGTGTCCTTAAGCTTGAGCCTTCCTTTTTTATTATAGCGATACAACTGCACCTCTCCACGCTCAGTCTTGTCGTCGGACACAGCGACAGCCATCCAACGACCTTTCACGGCGACAGACTGTGCATCACCACCAAGATCGTGATTCAACAGAACTTCAGGAGAATCAAGATCGGAGGAAAAACCCAGAATGCGCAGAAATTCATCACCGCCTGTCACAGCCGCAAAGCGCCCACGGCGCGACCAATCGATAATTTCAGCACCATCAATTGCAATGCTGCTTGTGGGAGTGCTGGAAATCACCGGACTCAGATCAGCAAAAGAAGCCATCTCGAACTTAACTTTTGAAATCTCAACCTATGGCGCGAATTCACGCGAAAAAGGTGCCAACGATTTAAGACTTGACTAAAAAGTGGTTAAGAGGACTTCGGCCAACTCCTGACGGATCAGAGCACCTGCTCAGATCAAAGGTGGACAATCAAATCCCATGGCTTGATCAGATGGTGCCCGCCTCTGCAGACCCTCCCCTTCACCGCTGGATCAAGACCGACTGCGGCCGAGCCAAGCTGGCCGAGTTGGAGCAACGGCGAGGACCAATGGCACGGTTGCGTCTGACCTGGTTTGTGGCCCTTGCCGCCATCCGCGACTGGCCCCTGCCCGACCCGGATCAGAGCGACGACTCCACGTCATGAAGTGCGCGCCGCGCAGTCCTGCTGACAAGCACCACCACCCCAACCGTCGCCAGCACACCGGCCACCCGCAGTGCCCAGGTCAGTGGATCTGCCTCCCCGGCCAGCACCTCCCGGAAGCGAGCCACATCGCCCGCCAGAGCTCCGAGGCCGCAGAACAGCACCGTGCCGGGGATGATGCCGATCAAACCAATGCTGTAGTCCCGGAGTGACACCTCGCTGAGGCCGTAGGCCAGGTTGAGCAGGGAGAACGGAAACGCCGGCGACAGCCGGGTGAGCAGCACCAGTTTCAAGCCCTCCCGACTCACGGCCTGTTCCACCGCCTGCAGCTTCGGCACCTGCTGCAACCGCCTTCTCGCCCACTCCCGCAGCCAGCTGCGACCCAGCAGAAACACAACTTCCGCTCCAAGGCAGGCTCCCAGGAACACGAGTCCACTGCCGATCCAGGTGCCGTAGAGCGCCCCCGCCACCATCGATGCCCACACGCCAGGCAGCAGCAGCGTGACCCAGAGCGCATAGAGGGGAATGAACGCCACCGCCCCCAGCGGTGAGCGCAGAACCTCCAACAGATCAGGGAGCCATTGCTGAAGCGTTGACATCAGACAGACCGTCGCACCGACGGTGCGGAGCATTGCACTCAACTGGACGCCGAGGTGTAAAACCGCAGGGCATACAGCCAGAACGCGCGGGCAGCAGCGAAAAACAGGACAGCCAGCGCAAGACCCGCCAGCAACATCGGAGCGGCGGCTTCACCCAGCAGCACTTGGGCGGGAACTGTGGTGAGAAAGGCCACCGGCAGCACCAGGGTGAACAGCAGGCGCAAGGCCGGTGGATAGGCAGTGAGTGGATAACGCCCCGAAGCCAGCAGAGCTCGCAACACCTCGGTGGCATTCCAGGTTTTGACGAACCAGATGCTGGTGGCGGCGATCAGAAACCAGAGCGAATAAAGGATCAAGCCACCGGCCAGCAGCATCACCACCACGGTGAAAAAGGAGGGCAGCGTGAGCACCACACCGGCCTGATGGCTGCCCCAGGCCAGGAGCCCCAGCCCCAGGCCAATTTCCGGCAGGCCCGCCGGCGACAGCGTGCGCAGCGACAGCCAGAACTGGCTGTCGATCGGTTTGAGCAGCACGAAATCCAGGGTGCCCTCGCGCACATGGGTGACGATCGCCCCGAGGTTGGGGCGCAGCCAGGTGGTGGCCATGCCGTCGAACACCGTGTAGAGCCCCTGCACCATCAGGGCCTGAGCCCAGCTCCAGCCCCCCAACGTCTGATCGGGGCCATAGAACAGCGAGAGCAGAAACAGGCTGCCGCTGAGGCTCATCGCCACCGCCAGCAGCTCGATCAGCACATTGGCCTGATACTCCAGCTGCACCGCCACGGCCGTGCCCCAGAAGCGACGCAGGGTTCGCCAGTACCGCCCCATCAGGCCCCCATGGCGCTGTAGCGCCGCACGCCGGCCCGCCACAGCAGCAGCACCAGCG
This sequence comes from Synechococcus sp. KORDI-49, assembly GCF_000737575.1. Taxonomy (NCBI): domain Bacteria; kingdom Bacillati; phylum Cyanobacteriota; class Cyanophyceae; order Synechococcales; family Synechococcaceae; genus Synechococcus; species Synechococcus sp. KORDI-49. The sequence goes on from NZ_CP006270.1 coordinate 1,472,760, forward strand.
GCAACAGCAGGGCAATCCAGGCCAGTTGCGCCCCGAAGCCCGCCAGCAGGTCCACCGGCTGGCCTGCCAGCACCCGGGCGGGAAAGTCGATCAGATACGGGAAGGGCGTCCACTGGGCCAAGGCCCGCACCGCCGGCGGAAAAGCCGTGAGCGGCGCCAGCAGGCCGGAAAGGAACAGGAAGGGAATGAATTGGAGCCGCTCCAGGGCACTGGCCTTCTCACTCCAGAAGCACAGGGCCGCAATCAGGCTCTGGAACAGGAAGGCGATGGCAAAGGCCATCCAGATGGCCAGCCAGGCCAGCAGAAAGCCCCCCAACGACGGCAACCAGAAGGCCTGGGGCTGCACCGTGAAGAACACGGCTGCGATCAGGGCCGCGAAGGGCAGACGCGTGAGCTGCTCACCGAGGTGGGCCGCCACATAACGCCAGAGCGGATGCAGGGGCTGCAGCAGGTAGGGCGACAAGCGGCCCAGCAGGGCGTCTTCCTCGAAGGCATAGACCACCCACACCACCGAGAACTGGCGCACCAGAAAAGCGCTGAGGAAATAGCGATCCAGGGCCACACCATCCAGCCCCAGCCCCGAGCGCGCGTCGCTGCCGCTCCAGACGCTGAGCATGATGAACGGAAGCACCCCGGAGAGAGCCCAGAGGGCGATCTCAGCGCGGTACTCGAGCATGTGGGCGTACTGGGAGCCCAGCAGCACCCGGATGATCCGTCGGTTCAACCCGAAGATCCGCATCAGACGCGCCCCTGCCGGAACAGCCCACCGATCAGTTCTTCGATCGGTGGATCGGTCACATCCAGATCGCGCACGGGAAAGCGGTCCAGCAGCTGCGCCACCACGGCGGTGAGCTGATCGCGGGGCACCAGCAGCCGCACATCACAACCCTCCAACTGCTCGAGACGCCCCAAACCGGCCAGGGCCTCTGGGGTCGTGGGGGATTCCAGCTCCAGCCGCACCTCCCGCTCCGGCGCCAATTGATCGGCCAACGCCTCCAGGGGACCATCGTGGAACAACCGCCCCTGGTGGATCAGCAGCACCCGGGGACACAGCGCCGTGATGTCGGCCATGTAGTGGCTGGTAAGCAGCACCGTCGCGCCCGTGCGGCGGTTGTAGTCCGCCAGAAACTGCCGCACCCGGGCCTGGGCATTCACATCCAGCCCCAGAGTCGGTTCATCGAGGAACAGCACCTCCGGCTCGTGCAGCAACGCCGCCAAGAGTTCAGCTTTCATTCGCTGGCCCAGAGAAAGCTTGCGCACCGGCCGGGTGAGCTCCTCCCCCAGCTCCAGCAGATCGGCCAGCTCGCTGATCCGCCGCCGGGCCACCCCATCGGGGATGCCGTAGACCGCCGCATTCACCCGCAGGGAATCCATCGGCGGCAGGTCCCAGAGCAGCTGCTGCTTCTGCCCCATCACCAGGGTGATCCGGCGCAGGAACTCCGCCTGGCGACGCTGGGGCCGGTACCCCGCCACCTGCACCTCCCCGGCGCTGGGGTGGATCAAGCCGCAGAGCATCTTCAAGGTGGTGGTTTTGCCGGCGCCGTTGGCACCGAGAAAGCCCACCATCTCGCCGGGCTCGATCGCGAACGACACGTCCTGCACCGCCGACACGTCCCGGGTGCGGCGGCGGATGAAATGGCGCAGGGTGCCGGCCAACCCGGGCTGCTTCTCGGCAACCCGGTAGATCTTGCTCAGCCCCTCAACCTGAATCACCGAATCAGCTCAGATCCGCCAGCCGCTTGCGGGCCAGATCCGCCTGAGCCTGCTTCTCATCCAGGTTGGCCTGGCATTCGGCCACCACCTCCGGCGGTGCCTTGTCGGCGAAGTTCGGGTTCCCGAGCCGCCCTGCCAGGCCTTTGATCTCCTTCTCGGCCTTGGCGATGTCTTTTTCGAGGCGGCCCTTGAGCGCATCGAGATCGACGAGGCCTTCGATCGGCAGCAGCACCTGCAGCTCACCGCTCACCCCCGCCAGAGCCTTGGCTACCGGAGCCGCATCAGCCTCCGCCGGCGCCATCACCGCCACCGACTCCGCCCGGGTTAGGGCCGTGATGTCGGCCGTGCCCTTGCTCAGCACAGCCGCCAGCTCGCCGCGGCCGGTGACGAAACGCACCGGCACCGACTGGGAGGGCTTCAGGCCAGCAACAGCACGCAGGTTGCGCACCACACGGATGGCGCCGATCAGCTCAGCGAAGGACGCTTCCAACCCATCATCCAGAGCGCTTGCATCCAGCGCTGGCCAGGGCTGCAGGGCCAGGAAGGTGGTCTCCAGCTCACCGGTGACGCTGTGCCAGAGCTCCTCGGTGAGGTGGGGCATCAGCGGGTGCAGCATCAGGTGCATCTGACTGATCACCTTGGCCAGCACCTGCTTGGCCACCCGCTGATCAGCCAGGGCCTCGGCTGAGGGGTTCTCACCGGGGTTGAGCCGGCGCTTACTCAGCTCCAGATACCAGTCGCAGACGTCGTTCCAGGCGAACTCGTAGAGGCCCTTGGCCGCTTCACCCAGGCCATAGCTGCTGTAGCGCTCGGCCGTTTCCCGGTTCACCCGGGCCAGGCGCGAGAGGATCCAACGGTCTGCCAGCTGCAGGGCCGCGGGGTCCGGGTCACCGAGTTGGGCCGGCGTTTCGCCGCCCAGGTTCATCAGGGCGAAGCGAGTGGCGTTCCAGAGCTTGTTGGCGAAGTTGCGCGAGGCCTCCACCGTGGCGGAAGTGTCTGTCTTGCGGTCGTAGTCCAGGCGGATGTCCTGCCCCGCCCCGGCCACCTCCCGCACCAGGGCGAAGCGCAAGGCATCGGTGCCGTAACGCTCGATCAGCAGCAGCGGATCGATGCCGTTGCCGGCGCTCTTGCTCATCTTGCGGTTCTGCTCATCCCGCACCAGGCCGTGGATGTACACGTCCTGGAACGGCATCTCGCCGGTGAAAGCGCCGGCCATCATCGTCATCCGGGCCACCCAGAAAAAGATGATGTCGAAGCCCGTCACCAGGGTGCTGGTGGGGTACCAGCGCTGCAGATCAGCGCTATCGGCATCGGGCCAACCCAGGGTGGAGAAGGGCCACAAACCACTGGAGAACCAGGTGTCGAGCACGTCTTCGTCCTGCTCGATCTCCGCCGCGGCGCCGTACTCCGCCTTGGCCTTCTCCAGGGCTTCGGCTTCGTTGCGGGCCACCACATAAGGGGTGGTGTCGGTGTACTTGCCGCCGGTTTCGCTGATCACGAACCAGGCGGGGATGCGATGGCCCCACCAGAGCTGGCGGCTGATGCACCAGTCGCGGATGTCGGTGAGCCAATCGCGATAGACCTTCTCCCAACGCTCTGGGATGAAGCGGGGATCCTGCTTCTCAAGAGCTTCGCGGCAGCGAGCGGCCAGAGGCTCGGTTTTGACAAACCACTGGGTGGAGAGCAGCGGCTCCACCGGCACCTTGCCGCGGTCGGAATAGGGGACGCTGTGGCGGTAGTCCTCCACCTTCACCAGCAGCCCCAGGTCGTCGAGGCCGGCCACCACGGCCTTGCGGGCCTCGAAGCGATCCAGCCCCTCGAACTGGCCCGCCTCTTTATTCATCGTGCCGTTCTTGCGCATCACCGTGATCTGGGGCAGACCGTGGCGCTGGCCGATGGCGAAATCGTTGGGGTCGTGGGCCGGCGTCACCTTGACGCAACCGGTGCCGAAGTCCTTCTCCACGTGGTCGTCGGCCACGATCGGGATCTCGCGACCCACAAACGGCAGCGTGAGGGTCTGGCCCACCAGGTGGGCGTAGCGCTCGTCGGTGGGATTCACCGCCACCGCTGTGTCGCCCAGCATCGTTTCGGGCCGGGTGGTGGCCACCTCCAGATGGCCATCGCCGCTGCTGAGCGGATAGCGGAAATGCCAGAGGTGGCCGTCCACCTCCTTCATCTCAACCTCCAGATCGCTCACCGCCGAGCCCGAGGCGGGGCACCAATTCACGAGGTACTCACCGCGGTAGATCAGCCCCTGCTCGTGCAGCCGCACGAAGGCCTCCTTCACCGCCTCACTCAGGCCCTCATCAAGGGTGAAGCGCTGGCGCTTCCAATCCACCGAGTAACCCAACCGCCGCAGCTGGCCCACGATGCGGCCACCGCTTTCGGCCTTCCACTGCCAGGCCCGCTCCAGAAAGGCATCCCGGCCCAGATCGTGGCGGGTTTTGCCCTCCTCCTTGAGCTGCTTCTCGAGGATCGTCTGCACCGCGATCGAGGCGTGATCGGTGCCGGGCAGGCAGAGCACGTTCTTTCCGGCCAGGCGCTGGTAGCGCACGATCGTGTCGATCAGGGCTGTGTTGAAGGCATGGCCCATGTGCAGGCTGCCGGTCACGTTCGGCGGCGGGATCACCACCGAAAACGGTTCACCAGGCGCTTTGGGATCGGGATGAAACGCCCCCTGGTCCTCCCAGGCCTGTTGCCAACGAGCTTCCGTACCAACCGGGTCGTAGGTCTTGGCCAGATCAGGCACGGATGCGGAGCAGTGCGTGGGTCATGGTCGCAAAAGGGGGCCTCAACCGGGAAATCCACATAAATTGGGTCGGACGATTGGTGGATCCGTGCTCAGACGCAGCCATTGGGCAATGTTGGCCGCCTTTGCAGGCATCGGTCTCAGCATGAACGGATGCGGCACCAGCAACGCCGGCATTCCGGTGGTTCTGAGAGTGGCAAAAACAGTCGGCATTGAAGAAATTGTCAACGCCGAGGACTACGACGAGCTCCAATCAAAAATTCAAAGCGTGATCCGGGAATTTCGTGATTACGACTCAAGCATCAGAATCAAACTAGCCCTCTACGACAACGAAAATTTCGTCCATCAGATCAGCAACCAAACCTGGGCCGGATTCGGACCAGACATCATCATTACGGACAGCAACACAACTCACGCTCTTCACGAAAAAGGATTAATTGATACCGTTGAACTCACAACACCACAGCGAGAGGGCACTCCAGATCACCTTTTCCAACTGGTCACCAATCGCCAGGGAAAACTGTTAGGCAGGCCCGTGGCCCAGTACATCCAAGTCGCCTGTTACAACAAGGAGAAAATAAAAAACCCGCCAAAAACCAAGCAGGAGTTCGGCAACGATATTCATAAAGACACAACGTTCGGGATGTCACTTAACCTGAAAGACATTTTCTGGACGACTGAATTGTACGGAGCCGAACAACCTATGGCTTCAGCGATGCGCGGAACAGCACCCGACGCAAAGTCCAAGAAGAAGATAACTGATTGGCTTCACTGGCTTGAACACATGAGCTATCAACAGAATGTACGATTTATGAATAGTCAACAATCTCTGCGCTCCTCTTTTCTGGAAGGCAATCTCGACTGGATCACATGCTGGAGCTCAAGCCTTCCAGAACTTCGCAGAAAGCTGAAAGACAAGCTTGGCGTTTCACCTTTGCCAAAAAATATCAACAAGGACAAATTCCAATCCATCACAAAGCTCCAAGTCTGGTCACTGGGCCTTAATTCCAGCAAAGCTCAACGAGAGAAAGCTCTCGGGCTGATGGATTTCATCACGAAGCCCTGGGCCCAGAAAACCTATGTAATGGAAAACCGAAATAGCTTTCCTGTAAATAAGAATGCCGCCAAGATTGTCGCTTCAAAAATCGTGGGAGGAGAACAAGCCTTAGCTCAATTTGAACTTCGAAACGGCAGCGACGAACTTCGGAGAAGCTTCACCAACTCGGTGGTTTTCAGAGATCCCGCTCGATACAAGGTGATCACCACAGCACTGCAACGAACGATTTACGACATTAAAACTCCGGAAGAAACAACAGATCTCATCATCGAAACCATGATGGAGGAAAAATCATGATTCAAGGTATTTTTGTTGAAGCCATTGGCTGGCTGGGTTATCTACAACGCGGCGAAGTTATTCTGCAGATCATTCTGATCGTCAGCCTTCTGGTTCTGGAAAACCAGATCGTCAAACAACTGCACAGAATTCAGACGATTGGTGTGCGCCGAATCGTCACACCAGGCCTTGCCTTCCTGAGCGGATTCCTCCTGGGAGCCCTGGGGCTGCCCGGACATTTCCTTAGCTTTCTGGGAGGTCTTTGGCTGCTCTGGCGTGCGCTGGTTCCGATCAAAAACCTGGTCAAGGAAAGACATCCAAGATGGCCAGTTGACGAGATCGATCAGACGATCCTGAGACCCGTCGTTCTCGTGGTCATCATCCTGACGTTTTTTCAGATGCTGGGCAGCCGGGAAGCTTTGGCGATGCTCCCGATCGGAACCGTGTTCGGCGTTGTGCTCACCATCGGCAAATTGCTCACAGCCTTGATGTTGGGTTACGCCATTGTCACGTTGTCCAGACAGCCGGCAGGACTGCTCTCCGGTTTCTTCACCCAGTTCTTCGGGCTCAGCAAGCAGAGCAGAACCGCCTTGGAAGTCATCCTCCAATACAGCCTGATCGGGGTGGGAATCGTTGTTGTCGCCAATTATCTCGGCATCAACGGAGCCGCCATGGTGACGATCGCTGGAGGACTGTCTGTCGGTATCGGCTTCGGCTTGAAGGAAATCATCTCCAACTTCATCAGCAGCATCTGGATGTTGTTTGAAGGAACCGTGAGACCTGGTGAAATCCTGATGATCAATGGTGACCCCTGCACCGTTCGAAAGCTGGGGCTGAGAGCCACACAACTCAAACGCGGACGGGATGGCGCAGAATTGCTGATCCCCAACCAAACGTTCTTCACCCAGGAAGCGGAATCGTTCACGGCTCAAGAGACGTCACGTCGCGGTGCCGTGGATGTTGGAGCTGCCTATCACCATGAACCGGGCCGCGTAATCGACATTCTTGTCGAACTCGCCAAAGAACATGAAAAGGTTCTGCCGTACCCAGCTCCAGCAGCCTTCACAACCGGTTTTGCGGATTCTTCCATCAATTACAAAGTTCTTTTCTGGGTCAGGAATCCCCTGGAAGCATTTCAGGTTGAAAGCGATCTTCGCCAGGTGATCTGGAGCCGCTTCGAAGAAAACGAAATCGGAATTCCCTTTCCGCAACGGCAGGTTTATCCAATGGAGTGGCCACCTTCCAAACAGCAGACACTCGAGATCAGACATCAAGACGACCGGAGCCTGCTTCCCGAGCAGCAGGAAGCAGAGCCACCGATCAACGATCAGCAGAAGGAATGACGTTGAACAATGGACGTCACTCCGCTGCCAAGCGCGTGAGATAAGCATCCCTTGATCCTGCATTGATCCAACCGGTGGCAATCAGCTTGTTCTTCTGATCGTTGACACGACCCCTGTGAATGTGAGACGGGCCGGCTGGAAAAATCACGAGCTTGCCCCGCTCCGCCGGTTCGTGATGGTCCTGCCAGTGAAACTCCGTTCCTGCCTCATCAACCGAGTTGCAGTAAAGAATCCAGGCCAGCACCCGATGGACCGGCTCAGTGGCCTCCTCGCCGATGGTCCAGTCGCAGTGCCAACGCTTGAAGCCTTCTCCGGGTGCGTAGTGCTGAAGATTGAAGATCGGTACTACGAACAACTCCTGATCCGGACAGCACTCGCGGAACAGCGGCCGCTCCTGCAGATATCGCTCAAGGCCAGCATTCACACCCCGCAGGATCAACTGGGACAAGGCAAAGGCTTCTGCATCGCTGCGGTCGATGGCCACCAGGCTGATATCGGTGCTCTGCTTGGCCGGCTCCCGGTCTGCGGCAGGCCCGAAAGCCACCCCCGGTCTTTGCAGATCCTCCCGACGGCCGAAAAACTCGATCACGGCATCGGCAACGGCCTCGAAACCACCATTCCGGTAACGGCCGATCAACGTCATGTCGCCACCTCCAGCCTTGGAATCGCCACCACCGCATCCAGCTGTTGCCAGCGGTTTTGATCGGCCACCACGAGCTCCTGCAGACCGACCCGCTGAACGGCAGCGGTGGCCCGTTCCAGATCGAGCGGCACACCTGGAGCCATCGGCATCACCAGCACATGCTGCTCCGCAGGATCACCCATCACCTGCAGATCGAGATCATCCAGTTCCCGCTCAAAGAACACACGACGCATCCTTGATGTGACCACAGGTCCGAGGGCCTCGACGAACTGTTTCATCCCTTCCTCATCTCCAGGGGAACCGCAGTTGAGAGACAGCCAGATCAACAGCTTGACCCAGCTGTCACGGGTCCAGAGCGGCTGGAAGCTCTGACGGTGCTGACGCACCAGCTCTGTGATCGCGAAATCGAAGAGGGTGGCCTGGAGGCCAGTGACATCAGCGGAATCCATGGGCTACATCCTCTCCGGCGAAAGGTCAGACTGGAAGGAACGGCTGGACCCCCGATGGCCCTGGACCTGAACGATCCCGAACTTGAGTTCGCCGACCTGGTCTACGCCTATCAGAGCTGGGTGATGGCGGTGATCAACGACGAGAAGCTCGATGGTGAGGAGAAACTCCTCACGGACGACATCGCCGAGGACGCACTCAATTCGATGCGTTTCCTGCCCGGCGAGGTCACCAGCGCCATCGAGACCAGTCTCGCCCGTGTCTACGACGTGGATGCTGACGAACTGGCCGAACTGCTCTTCCCGGAAGATTGATCTCCCGTGGCATGGACCGCTGAGGACATCCCCTCGCAGGAGGGTCGCCTTGCCCTGGTCACCGGCGCGAACAGTGGCCTCGGGTTGGCAACCATCCAGGCACTCGCCGCCCGTCAGGCAACCGTGATTCTGGCCTGTCGCTCAAGCAGGAAAGCCGAAGCAGCACAGCAACAGCTGCAGGATCAGGGGCTCAGCCGACTGGAGCTGCTGGAGCTTGACCTGGCCGACCTGAGCAGCGTGCAACGCGCTGCCGAAAGCGTTCGCGATCGCTACGGCCATCTCGATCTGCTCATCAACAATGCCGGGGTGATGGCGCCCCCTCGCCGCACCACCGTTCAAGGTCATGAACTTCAGTTCGGCGTGAATCACCTGGGGCACCAGGCCCTCACCCAAGCGCTGCTGCCCCTGATGGAGAACCGTCCGGATGCCCGCGTGGTGACCGTCACGTCGGGGGCCCAGTACTTCGGACGGATCCACTGGGATGATCCGAACTGGGAACAACGCTATGAGCGCTATGGCGCCTATGGCCAGAGCAAACTGGCCAACGTGATGTTCGCTCTGGAGCTGGACTCCCGCTTGCGTCAGCGCAGCAGCACCATCCGCTCCCTGGCTGCCCACCCCGGTTTGGCTCGGACCCAGCTGCAACCCACCGCCATCGCCAGTGGCGGCAACGGAGCCGAAGCCCTGGTCTACCGACTGATGGATCCCCTGTTCCAGAGCGCTGCCATGGGAGCCCTGCCCCAGCTGCATGCCGCCACTGCCCCTTCGGCCCAGGGCGGAGAGCACTACGGACCGAACCAGCTCGGTGGCCTTCGAGGCCACCCCAGCCGCTGTCGCGTCGCCCCGACCGCCAACAATCCAGTGGAACGCGAACGCCTCTGGAACCTGAGCGAACAGCTGATTGGTGCCTGACTCCGGCACGGACTTCCAACGGCTCGCTCCCTACGTACTGGGGCGGGCGCGCCGAGGGGTGGTGGGATCCAGTCGCTATGCCCAGCGTCTGCGCACCGCCGTGCTGGAGGCTGCCCGTGACGCTGATCGCCGGCCCGTGCTGATCAGTGGTGAACCTGGTCTCGAGAAGGACAATCTCGCAGCTCTCATCCATTTCGGCTCCGGGGAGCGCCGTCGGCTGCTGCTGCGCCTGGACACGGCGGATCTGCAGGGAAGTGGTCGCCAGCTTCTCGACCATCTGGGTGAGAACAGCCTTCTGGTGAGTGGCATCGATCGGATGGAACCATCTCTGCAGCAGCGGCTGGTGGCCCTGGCCCGCGGTCAGGAGCCGGGATTTCAAGGGCGGGTGATGTTCACCAGTGAGAGCCCCGTCCCATGCCTCGATGCCATCGTGATCCCCATCAGGGTGCCTCCTCTGCGGGTGCGCCGCTCCGACCTGGGGGACTGGCTGCGGTACCAGCTGCGGCTGCAGAGCACGAATCGCGGCTGGAGCCGAGCACCGCAGCTGCCGGACTCGATCGTGCGTCGCCTGCAGAACCACGACTTTCCAAACAACATCCGCGAACTGGAACATCTGGTGGATCGGGCCCTGCGCCAGGCCCATCAGGACAGTCAGGTGGGGCAGACCAGCGCCGCAGCACCGCCGACGGTGTTGCCGGAAGCCGTGTTCTGGACGAACCAGCGGGAACGGAGGCTTCGTTTTGACCTCTGGCGCTGGAAACCGCAACTGCGCGAATGGATGCGTTCCCCCTCTCTTTGGAACGGTCTGTTGTTCGGCCTGGTGAGCTGGTTGTTCGTGGCGGCCAATCTGGCGCTCTGGCTCGGCCCCCAGAACCGCGCTGAGAATCCGGTTCTGATCCTGTTCTGGGCCTGGTGGTGGCCGCTGATCCTGCTGACCTACCCGCTGGTGGGTCGTCTCTGGTGTGCCGTCTGCCCCTTCATGGTCTGGGGTGAGATCGCTCAGCGCCTGACTCCCTGGCGCAAGCGGGTCTGGCCCCATGGCGACAGTGATCGCTGGGCCGCTCCGCTGCTGGCGGCGGGATTCGCCGCGATCCTGGTGTGGGAGGAGGTGTGGAATCTGGAGGACACGGCCTGGCTGAGTAGTTGTCTGCTGCTGCTGATCACCGCCGGTGCCGTGCTGGGTTCCCTGGTGTTTGAAAAGCGCTTCTGGTGCCGGCATCTCTGCCCCGTGGGCGGCATGAACGGCCTGTTCGCCAAACTCTCGATCCTGGAACTGCGGGCTGAAGCGGGCACCTGCGGAGGCAGCTGCAGCAGCTACGCCTGTTTCAAGGGGGGGCCTGCGGACGGCGAAGGGCTGGCCAGCCAGGGCTGTCCTCTGGGCACGCACCCGGCTCACCTCAGTGACAACCGCAACTGCGTGCTGTGTCTGACCTGCGCACAGGCTTGCCCGAACCGTTCCGTGCAGCTGCGGCTGCGACCACCTGCCGCGGACCTTCAGCCGCGCATGCAGCCCCCTGATGGGGAGCGAGGTCTGATCCTCGTGCTGGCCGGCGGCATCTGCCTGCATCACTGGCAGCGACTGCTCGGCTGGCTGCCCTTGACTCCTGACTCACTTCAGGAGGGAGCTCTGCTTCCACGGCTGAGCATCGCTGTGCTGGCGCTCGCCCTGCCCGCCATGGCGGGACTCTGGCTCGACCGCCGCTGGCTGTACGCCGGCCTGCCATTGCTCTGGTCGCTGCTGCTGGCGCGCCATCTGCCCCTCGGCATGGGTGAAGGCGGCACGCTGCTGCCTGAAGGCTGGCCGCAATGGCAGGCGGACCCGCATGTGATCGGATTTGCACAGACCCTTGTGGTGGTGATCGGATGGGCCGGAGCAGTGGCGCTGTCGCAGCGGCTGATGCGATCCTTCGACCGGAACTGGCGGATCGGCATGGCTGGGCTTCTCTTGATTAGCGTCGGCGGACGCTGGCTGGTGGCGCATTGATCGGATGACGGACACCCTGCCCGCCCCAAGCACCCGTCAGAGAGCCTTGCTCGCCGCCCTCAGGGACTGCGGTGACGAAATGAGCGGGCAGCAGCTGCACCGCAGCCTGGCTGGTGGCCCCTCAGCCATGGGTCTGGCCACGGTGTACCGCAACCTGAGACAGCTGCAGCAGAAGGGGATGGTGCGCTGTCGCCATCTGCCGACCGGCGAGGCGCTGTATGCCCCGGTGGAACAGGACCGGCACCACCTCACCTGCGTGGACTGCGGAGAAACACGACCGCTTGATCACTGCCCGATCCATGGCCTGAGCGTGCCCCAGGACACACAGAAGGATTTTGAACTGCTGTTTCACACGCTTGAATTCTTCGGCCTCTGTCAACGCTGCCGGGATCGGCAGCAGCTGCCGTCATGACCCTCGCTGCCACCTATCTGGGAGCGAACGGCTGGCTGCTCGAGGTGGGCTCGCTGCGGATCCTGGTGGATCCATGGCTGCGGGGCATGCTGAGCTTCCCGCCAGGGCCTTGGTTTCTCCGGGGGGAACTCGGAACAGAACAGCCGATTCCTGGTGACCTCGATCTGCTGCTGCTCACCCAGGGACTGGCCGATCATGCCCACCCAGCAACGCTGCGCCTGCTGCCCAGAGATCTGCCGGTGGTCGGCTCGGCTGCTGCTGCCCGTGTGGTGAAGTCACTCGGCTTCCACGCGGTGACGGAGCTCAAGCCTGGCGAAAGCAGCCAACATCAACAGCTGACCATTCGCGCCACTGCCGGCGCGCCTGTCCCGCAGGTGGAGAACGGCTATCTCCTGCACCATCCCGATGGCCAGCTGTATCTGGAGCCACACGGCTTCCTGGATCCCAATCTTCCGCCGCAACCCCTGGATGCCGTGATCACACCGATGGTGGATCTCGGACTGCCGCTGGCAGGGGCCTTCGTCAAAGGCTGCACCGTCGTGCCGGAGCTGGTGAAACGCTTCCAGCCTCGAACCGTCCTCGCCAGCACATCAGGAGGCGATGTTCGCTTCGAAGGAGCGCTCAGCGGCCTGCTGCAGATGGCCGGATCGGCTGCAGAAACAGCGACATGCCTGCCCGCCGAGACCCGCTGGCTGAATTCCAGCCCTGGCGAGAGGTATCAGCTTCGCTGAGCGGAGAAGCGGGCAGGAGACAAATCGAAACAAACGCGTTACATTTTGTATCAATCGCGTAACGGTCATGCAGTCCAACCAAGCCAACGAGACGTGGTTTCAGTCCACTGCTGCCCGCGACATTCATCTTGAACAGCTCAAGCGTGCTGAGCTCTTCAACGGACGCGCGGCCATGCTCGGAATCGTGATCGGAATCCTCACCGAAGGTCTCACCGGCGCCGGGATCGCTCACCAGATCGGCCTCGGCGCTCTGATTGACGGCTATGCAGCCTGCCGTACCCAGTTCCTTCCCTTCTGCTTCTGATCCTTTCGAGCCTCTAGCGAACAGAGGCAAGTCATCGCTGCAGCGCCTTTTCACAGGCTGCGACAGCGGTGACTCAACTTCAGAGGATCTGACCGTGTGACTTTGAACAGTCAACGAGCGTTGGGCTTCATCAAATTCTCATGCAGCACTGAGCTGCTGCTTCTTTCCAGAGATCGCGGCCATGGAAGGCTGAATGGAAAGAGAAGCAGTCAACATGCAAATTCCTGAAGGATCTCAGGGCACCAGTTCCATTCCTACATCCGCTTCACCTCAACAGCTGAGATCGCTCCATCGACAACGCCATACCAGCGAATTGATCGAGTCGGCCAGACAATCACTGCGTGAAGAGTTAAGCCAAAACGGAACAATAGATTTCAACAAAGCCCAGCGAGACGTGATTCAGAGCTGCATGGTGATGAGCAAAATTCTTGAAAAACTTGAGGGTATGGCACCCATCGAAAATCGTGAGCACATGATCAGACAGACCTCCATCACCCGCCATCAACTCAAGAATTTAATCAGCAACATGACGCAATACAACATCAGCATTCGCTGAAACCATCATCTTCTAACCAGGCAATTCCAAAATACCTCTCAGGCAATGCTCACCCATGGGTGAAAAGAGTTGATCACAGTGAAGTGAACCAGACTGAATGGAAATCCATGATTCGCGCATTGGCCTCCTGTGTCGTTGCTTCCCTTCTGAGCGCAACTCCCGCCGTCGCTCAGAATCACAGTTATTTTTCGACGCCTCATTACGGCGGTGGCTACAACTATCGGCACAGCAGCACCGGGAACTTCGGAACCTTCATGCCATCCGCCGCATCAGGACACGGACATGTTCGAGCCGATCAAGGGTGGAATCAGGCAACTTTTGGCCATGCTTACAGAACGACACGGCCGAGCTTCCGTTATTGAATCCGAAATGATGCCAATCGATCATCGCGAAGATTCCCGTGGCAGAAAAAATCAGTACGCCCAGAAACAGAACAAATAGATCAGCAACGAAAGGCCGAACACAGCCATGCCAATCGACGTTTTAATGCGCATCCACTTTTTATCCCACTTGTAGGGAGCCATCACAAGAATTGAAAATAATGTAGACGCGGCATACAAAACAAGTGTGTGCTTTGGCTGCTGTTTGGACGACAGGATGACGATGCCATGCCAAAGAAATATCAGCATCGACGTATAGGAGGAAATCGCGCCGAGGTTGTAGAGCAGTTCCTTCCGTTTTTGCAACTGAATTCCAATGGATTGCGAGATTTTCACGAAGCGCAAGCCAGGCGGGACAATTTCTTATAGCCATCCCGCCCAAACCGAGCAAGCTCGCGGCGAGCACAACGGGGAAAGGCAGTGAGTGACAGCCGGTGACTCCTTGGCCAAAGTGATCGTGATGCCCGATATAAGTAACGATTCAGGCAAAAACTTTCAGACAATTCTCAGCATCTTTAGCTCGACTGGGGGAGTGAATTGCTTGTGGTTCCTGCAAAAGTGGATTCGAACAATACTCAGCCTCACAATCACGATTCATCCGATGACTTCAGTTTCCCAGAACCGTTTCAACACCCAGTGCTTCAAACGATGGAGATGACCTCAGCCATCACCATCTGAGTATTTGTCGGGAAGCCTGATGCCTCCCCAAGAACAATGGCAGGCTGAAAGCTATACAAAACCCGAAAGGGAAAGGCAGGGCAGTTTGATTGTGCTGATCGATCTCCCGACACAACCTCTTGCGTTCCACCTGTGGCATGAACACACGGAGATCAACCGGAGTGACGTACCTGAATGGACCAATGGGCGATACCGGGATCGAACCAGTGACAATCTGCTTGTAAGGCAGGTGCTCTACCGCTGAGCTAATCGCCCTCGCTGCTGATTCTGCCTGAACACGGCACGCTGATCCCAGCACTGCCTGAACCCCGTGATGGCCTCAGGCCGGAATCACGATCGCGCCACAGCTCTCTGGAGCCTGCCATGGGGCCTCGTGGTCGCACTGGTTCTGGGCTGGCAGGCGGGACTGATCGCGGCAGCCTCCTTTCTGATCGGGGGGCTTTGGCTTTCACCGGACCTTGACACCCGATCACTGGCGCTTCGTCGCTGGGGAGCCCTGCAGTGGCTTTGGTGGCCCTACCGCACCCTCTTGCCTCATCGGTCGTTCTGGTCCCACGGTCCGGTGATCGGCACGCTGCTGCGCCTGCTGGTGTTGCTTGGCTGGGCAGGACTGGTGATAGCGCTGCTGCCCGGCCGATCCATCGCCGAACTGCCCCAGGCGCTGTTGCAGGGAATCCGTCGTCATCCCGCACCAGCTCTGGCCTTGCTGCTGAGCCTGGAGGCGAGCGTCTGGCTGCATCTGCTCCTCGACGGTGACCCCTGGCCATCGGAATGGCGCGGGCAGCACCGCCGGTGAGAGGGTGGGCGCGCAAGCGAACCCAGCACCATGGCTGCCACCCGCTCCGAGGCCCTGCAGGAGCTGATCGATGTGGTGGCCAGGCTGCGGGATCCCGTCAGCGGCTGTCCATGGGATCTGGCCCAGACCCATGCATCCCTGGTGCCATACCTGCTGGAAGAGGCCCATGAGGTGGCGGACGCCATCCGCCACGGCGATGACGACCACATCAATGAAGAGCTCGGTGACCTGCTGCTGCAGGTGGTGCTTCACGCCCGCATCGCCAGTGAGGAGAAGCGCTTCAACCTCGACACGGTGGCTCGGGGCATCACCGACAAGCTGATCCGCCGTCATCCGCACGTCTTCGGTGGCGACCTCCGCAGCTGGGAGGAGATCAAGGCGGCTGAACAGGCGGACATCCACGGATGCTCCAACAGCCCCCTGAGCGATCGTCTCGCCGGGAAAGTGCGCGCACTGCCCGCTCTCGCCGCGAGCATGACCATTTCGAAGCAGGCCGCCAAGGCGGGCTTCGAATGGGACAGCATCGACGGGGTCTGGGAGAAGGTGCACGAGGAGCTCGATGAGCTCAAGGAAGCGGTGGCGAGCGGCGATCGGGGCCATGCCCAGGAGGAACTCGGTGACCTGCTGTTCACCCTGGTGAATGTGGCCCGATGGTGTGGCATCGAACCGGAGGAAGGGCTGGCCGGCACCAACCGGCGCTTCCTGGATCGCTTTTCCCGGGTTGAAGCCGCCCTGGACGGCGATCTTCAGGGCCGCAGCATCGTTGAGCTGGAAACTCTCTGGCAACAGGCCAAGGCCCAGATCAAAGCTGAGCAGTCAGCTCCCGCTGCAGAAACGCCGTGACTGTTGCCCAGGCCTGATCCGCCAGTGGCGGATCCCAGCGCCAACCGTCATCCCTGAGAAACGTGTGATTGGCGTCAAACAGCACCGTCTCGTGCCGGAGTTCAACCAGAGCACTGAGGATCTGCTCACGAGCTTCTCCGGGAACGTGAGGATCTTCGGACCCGAACACCGTCAGAAGCGCTCCCTGAATCTCCCCGACCCGCTGCAGTGAATCGGCGACGCCACGGCCGAGCCCACCGTTCTGAAGGCCTGTCGGATAGATGCAGGCCGTGGCCTTGATCTGCGGGCGTAGAGCCGCCCGGAACGCAAGATGACCGCCGATGCAGAAACCGATTGCCCCAAGGCGAGCGGCATCCACGGCCTCATCCAGCTCCAACCATTGCAAAACAGCATGGGCATCGGTGTCGTAAGCGCTGACCTCCGTGCGGCGTGCGGCGTCATTGCCACGCAGACGCCCGACTGCATCGGGTTCAATCACGGTGCCCACAGGCTCAACCCGGTGAAAAATCTCCGGTGCAGCCACCACGAAGCCATACCCCGCCAACCGGTTGGCCAGCCGCAGGATCGGGTCCCCGAGCTGATAGATGTCCGAATAGAAGAGAATGCCGGGCCAGGGTCCAGGCGCCACGGGCCGGGCCACGTGGATCCTCATCAGGCTGTCATCAACGGTCAACCCGATGGTCTGCTGCTCGATCCGCATGGATGGCGGTGGATCACTCCTCAAGTGTTGGCTTGTTGCGACGTTGCCGCTTGAGATCACCGCGCTTTTTCTTGGCCTCCAGACGCCGCTTCACAGCACCCCGACCTGGACGCGTGGCCTTCCGCGACGGAGGAGGGGGCTTGAGGCCCTCCCGCAGGAGATGCGACAGCCGAGCCATGGCGGCTTGGCGGTTCTGCCACTGGGACCGCTCCTCAGCGGCCACGACACGCAGACAACCATCGGACAGCCTTGACCCCAGCCTCTCCAGCAACCGTGCCCGACGGATGGGACCGAGCACCGAGCAGGCCTCCAGATCAAGGAGCAGCTCCACCCTGGAATCCGTGGTGTTCACGCCCTGTCCGCCGGGCCCTGAAGCCCTTGAGAAACGCCATTGCAACTCCCCGGCAGGGATCACCAGGCGCTTGTTGACGACGAGATCCTGCACCATGCATTCACGCTGGCATCTTCCCCCGGCTGCGGAGTTAGCTGGAAACAGTCGGAGGTCGGATCACCATGCCCGTTTGGGTTGATGAGGAACATCGGCAGGTCCGTTACGGACTCGCCGGTGAGGTGCTGGTGGAGAAAACCAGTCCGTTCCAACGGATCACCCTGATCCGCAGTGAGCGCTACGGCAATGCATTGCTGCTGGATGGCTGCTGGATGACGGCCGAGAGGCAGGAACGTCACTATCACGAAGCTCTGGTCCATCCGGCCCTCTGCGGCGCCGAGGCGATCGAGCGCGTGCTGGTGATCGGCGGCGGAGATGGCGGCACCGCCCGGGAGTGTCTGCGCCATCAGGGCGTGCAGCATCTGGACATGGTGGAGATCGACGGCGAAGTTGTGAATCTGTGCCGGACCCATCTGCCATCGCTTGGCGGATCCGCCTGGAGCGACCCCCGCCTGCATCTCACCGTGGGGGATGGCATTGCGTGGGCTGCAGACGCCCCGGACAGCAGTTATGACGTTGTGCTGGTGGATGGATCCGACCCCGCCGGCCCGGCAGAAGGCCTGTTCAACCGGGGCTTCTTCGAGCAGTGCCGACGCATTCTCAGACCTGGCGGCGTGTTCGGCACCCAGAGTGAATCACCGGAAGCCTTCCGAGAGGTGCATGTCGCCATGGTGCAACTGATCCGGGAGGTGTTCGGCCACGCGGATCCGATGTACGGCTGGGTGCCGATGTACCCCAGCGGATGGTGGAGCTGGACCTTCGCAGCCAAGGATGGCCCCCGGTATCTCCACAGCGACAGCCAGCGGGCAGCCGTCGTGACCTCCGACTGCGAGATCTGGAGTCCCCGCTGGCAGCAAGGGGCCTTCCAGGCCGTCCCCGCATTCATCGATCGGGAGATCAACCATGGCTGATCCGGACAAGCCGCCCTTGTTCGACAGGAGCGGCACCATTTTCATGGCAGCGAAACGCGATCCCTCCGGCTGCCAGGTTGGGCTCTTCGGGGTGCCCTATGACGGCACCACCTCCTTCCGTCCTGGAACCCGCTTCGGACCAGCAGCCATCCGTGAGGTGAGCCAGGGACTGGAGACCTACTGCCCCCAGCTGGATCGGGACCTGGAGGATCTGAGCTTCGCCGATCTGGGAGCCGTGGAGATCCCCTTCGGAGCCCCCGAGCCGGTGCTGGAGCTGGTTCGTCAGGCCACAGCCACGGTTCTGACCCAGGGACTACGGCCCTTGATGCTCGGTGGAGAACACTCGATCAGCTCCGGCGCTGTGGCCGCCGTGGCGGAACGGCACCCCGATCTGGTGCTGGTGCAGCTCGACGCCCACGCTGACCTGCGCGACAGCTGGCTGGGGACACGGCACAGCCATGCCTGTGCCATGCGTCGCTGTCTGGACGTGCTGCCCAGCGGACAGCTGTTGCAACTGGCGATCCGCAGCGGCACCCGAGAAGAGTTCCAGGAACTGAAGGCCAGCGGTCGTCGGATCACGGATGCAGAAGCGTTGCGGCAAGCCCTGACACCACTGCAAGGGAAACCGATCTATCTCACGGTGGATCTGGACTGGTTTGATCCAGCGGTCCT
This sequence comes from Synechococcus sp. KORDI-49, assembly GCF_000737575.1. NCBI lineage: Bacteria > Bacillati > Cyanobacteriota > Cyanophyceae > Synechococcales > Synechococcaceae > Synechococcus > Synechococcus sp. KORDI-49. Next base: position 1,491,629 of record NZ_CP006270.1, read on the forward strand.
ACCCGGCACAGGCACACCGGAACCCGGAGGCTTCCACTGGCGGGACTTCGCCGCCGTGATCGAGATCCTGCAACACCATCAGCTGGTGGCGGCCGATGTGGTGGAACTCGCTCCGCAGCTCGACACCAGTGGGATCAGCGCTGTCTTGGCCGCCAAGGTCACCCGCAGCCTGCTGCTGCTGCTCGGAAACCGTCAATAGAAGTGCCGCGCCTGGCTGCGCTGCTGCCGCAGCCGCTGGTGCTGCTTCAGCAGCAGATCGAGCACGAGGGTGGGATGCCGATGAATCAAGGTCAGAAAACCGGTCCGATTCAATCGGATCAGCGCCAGCGGAGTCAGTGCCCTTGCATCACGACTGTGATATTCGGTGGCCGCAACGAGATCTTCGTAGAAGAAGAGTTCACCAGGCCCGTAACGCATGCGATTGCGAGGGCCACTGCTGAGCTCCACGAGGCCTCTCTGAACGACGTGGATCGCCTGAACCGGCTCTCCCCTCCGAAACACCAACGCACCGGTCGGAAGGGTGAGGCGGTCCCCCTCAGGGTGCTCCTCCATCAGCTCGAGCGGCGTCGCTTTGGTGCCGGAAGCACTCAAGTCCAATCAAATCCAAACAATCATCTTCTGATCATCTCTGCTTTTACAAGGTGAGCAGGAGCACACATGTGCAAATTGGTTCGGTTTCTTGAGTCGGCCTCAAGCCAAGGCCCGGTCAAGTTCCAGCTGATGGTCCATCTCCTGGACAACGGCGGCGCCGATCCTGGGCAGCTCCGGCGACCTTGGCGTCCAGTGGTGACAGACCACCAGATCAGCCACCTCAGCGTGAACCTCCAGACGGCGCAAGCGGCACCAACCGGCAGCAGCCGCTCCTCCACCGGAGCAGTGCTGACAGGTTCGGCAACAGAGCCGCATGGACACGGGGAGATCCCCTGAATGAAAGCTCAGGGTAAGGACGGTTCAGAAAATGGACGAAGTCAGCACACGAATTTCCGGTTTCACTTCCAACTGCTGAAGCGGTCCATAAGATTGCGCGTCGCCACTGATGGGCCATGGCACTCCTGCGTACCCCGCTCCACGACCTCTGCCGCGAGGGCGGTGGCCGCATGGTCCCCTTTGCCGGATGGGAGATGCCGGTGCAGTTCAGCGGATTGATTCAGGAACACAAAGCTGTCCGTGAACGGATGGGGATGTTCGACATCTCCCACATGGGCGTCCTGCGACTGGAGGGCCCGAAGCCCAAGGATGCTCTGCAACAGCTCGTCCCAACCGACCTTCACCGCATCGGCCCGGGTGAAGCCTGCTACACGGTGCTGCTCAACGACCGCGGAGGCATCCGCGACGATCTGATCGTCTACGACCGCGGTGCCCTGGATGCTGATCGCGGCTCACTTGTTCTGGTGATCAACGCGGCCTGCGCCGACAACGACACCGCCTGGATCCGTGAACGGATGGAACCGGCTGGACTGACGGTCACCGACAGCAAGGCTGACGGTGTGCTGCTGGCCCTCCAGGGTCCGCAGGCCATCCCCCTGCTGGAACGTCTCAGTGGCAGCGATCTGAGTGGGCTTCCCCGCTTCGGGCACCGAGACCTAACCCTTGAAGGGCTGAGTCAACCGGTGTTCACGGCCCGGACGGGGTACACCGGTGAGGACGGCGCGGAGCTGCTGCTCAGCGCCGCCGACGGGCCGAAGTTCTGGAAACAGCTGCTGGAGGAGGGCGTCACTCCCTGCGGACTGGGAGCACGGGACACCTTGCGCCTCGAAGCAGCCATGCATCTCTACGGGCAGGACATGGACGCTGACACCACCCCCTTCGAAGCAGGGCTGGGATGGCTGGTGCACCTCGAAATGCCTGCGGACTTCGTGGGCCGGCAGGCGCTGGAACGGGCTGCCGAAGTCGGCCCGTCCCGACGACTGGTGGGGCTGAAACTGCAGGGACGCGCCATCGCCCGCCATGACTACCCAGTGCTGCACAACGGCGAACACATCGGCATCGTCACCAGCGGAACCTGGTCTCCGACCCTTGAGGAGCCCATCGCCCTGGCCTCGGTGCCACCGGCGCTGGCCAAAGTCGGCACCGAACTGAGCGTTGAGATCCGCGGCAAGGCCCAACCCGCCACCGTTGTCAAACGGCCCTTCTATCGACGGGCCTGAGGCGGGCCTGAGCTATGGGAAACTCGCCTGTCACCATCTGAGACACCCCATGCGCAGCAACGGTTGCGGCGACCTGCGCGAGCAGAACATCGACGACGCTGTGCAGCTCTGCGGCTGGGTGGACCGGCGTCGAGACCACGGCGGGGTGATCTTCATCGATCTGCGCGATCGCAGCGGCACCGTCCAGATCACAGTGGACCCTGACCTCGGGGCCGAGGCTTTTGCCGTTGCGGAACACCTGCGCAGCGAAACCGTGCTGCAAGTGAACGGCAAGGTGCGGGCCCGACCAGCGGAATCCCTGAACGACAAGCTGGCCACCGGTGCCGTGGAGGTGCTGGCCAGCGGCATCACCGTGCTGAACAGCGTGAAGGGCAATCTGCCTTTTCCGGTGTCGGTGCACGACGAGGAAAACACCCGCGAGGAGTTGCGGCTGCGCCATCGCTACCTGGATCTGCGCCGCAAGCGCATGAACGACAACCTGCGTCTGCGGGCCCAGACGATCCAGGCGGCCCGCCGCTTTCTCGAGAGCGAGGGCTTCATTGAGGTGGAAACCCCGGTGCTCACACGCTCCACCCCGGAAGGCGCCCGCGATTACGTGCTGCCCAGCCGCGTCTGCGGTGGCGAATGGTTCGCTCTGCCCCAGTCACCCCAGCTGTTCAAGCAGCTGCTGATGGTGGGCGGCATCGAGCGGTACTACCAGGTGGCTCGCTGCTTCCGCGACGAAGACCTGCGCGCCGATCGCCAGCCGGAATTCACCCAGCTGGACATCGAGATGAGCTTCATGGACCAGGAGCAGATCCTGGAGCTGAACGAATCCCTGATCTGCTCCATCTGGAAGGGTGTGAAGGGCATCGAACTGCCGAGGCCATTCCCGCGCATGACCTGGCATGACGCCATGGAGCGCTACGGCACCGACCGACCCGACACCCGTTACGGCATGGAGCTCACCAACGTGAGCGACATCGTCAAGGACATGGGCTTCAAGGTGTTCAGCGGTGCCGTCCAATCCGGTGGATCGGTGAAATGCATCGCCGTCCCCGGCGGCAACGACGCCCTCTCCAATGTGCGGATCAAGCCCGGCGGCGACGTGTTCAGCGAAGCCCAGAAAGCCGGAGCCGGTGGCCTGGCCTTCATCCGCGTGCGGGATGGCGGCGAGATCGACACCATCGGCGCCATCAAGGACAACCTCAGCGACGAGCAGAAGCAGGAGCTGCTCAGCCGCACTGGCGCGGAACCCGGAACGCTGCTGCTGTTCGGAGCCGGAGACACCGCCATGGTGAACAAGGCGCTCGACCGCGTGCGCCAGTACCTGGCCAAGGAGCTGGGGATGGTCAAGGCCGAGCGCGACAACGACCAGTGGAACTTCCTCTGGGTGGTGGACTTCCCGATGTTCGAATTCAACAGCGACGAAAACCGCTACGAAGCGCTGCACCACCCCTTCTGCGCACCGAACATCCAGGATCTCGGCAGTGATCCGACCCAATGGGCAAGCACTCTGCCCTCAGCCCGTGCCCAGGCCTACGACCTGGTGCTCAATGGTCTGGAACTGGGCGGTGGCTCCCTGCGCATCCACGACTCCGCCTTGCAGCGCCAGGTGCTGCAGACCGTCGGTCTGCCCTTGGAGGCAGCCCAGGAGCAGTTCGGCTTCCTGATGGATGCTCTCGATGTGGGCGCCCCACCTCACGGCGGCCTGGCCTTCGGAGTGGACCGCATGGTGATGCTGCTGGCCGGTGAGGAATCGATCCGCGACACCATCGCCTTCCCCAAGACCCAACAGGCCCGTTGCCTGATGACCAGCGCCCCCGGCGGCGTGGCCGACAAGCAGCTGGAGGAGCTGCACGTCGCCAGCACCTGGGTGGATCCCGACACAGAAGCCTGAGCAGATCCCGAAGGGATTCGGCGCTTTTCTCGCACCGGAAGAATCCAGAGGGAACAGTGAAGTCGGATACCTCTGCTTTGCGCTGTTGCCCCGCCAACCCCGACGGACAGGGGAAACCCGTGAACGCCGCAGCCGCAGCACGACGGATCTGCTGCGGCTGTACCTGCAGGACATCGGCCGCGTTGATCTGCTGACCAATGAGGAGGAGGTGACCCTGGCGCGCCTGGTGCAACAGCGTGAAACGCTGCTGCACCAGCAGAAGGATCTTGCCGAGCACGATCCCGCCATCAGCGAGCTGCATCGCCTGGAGGAACTGCAGCGACGCGAAGCGAATCAACACAGCCACTGGCCGACTCGACAGGAGTGGGCCAGGGCCGCAGGGATCAGTCTTCAGGAACTGCAGAACAGGCTCGAGACCGGCTATTCCGCCTGGGCGCAGCAGGCCTCTCTGGAGCCGAAAACGCTCAGAACGGCACTGCGTGAGGGGAGACGGGCCAAGGACCACATGATCCAGGCCAATCTTCGCCTGGTGGTGGCCGTCGCCAAGAAATATCAACAACGGGGCATGGAACTGCTGGATCTGGTGCAGGAAGGCACCCTCGGCCTGGAACGGGCGGTGGAAAAGTTTGATCCCACCCGTGGCTTCCGCTTCAGCACCTATGCCTACTGGTGGATCCGTCAGGGCATCACCCGGGCGATCGCGACCCAGAGCCGCACCATCCGACTGCCGGTGCACGTCACCGAGAAATTGAACCGCATCAAACGGGTACAGCAGGAAATCGCCAGCAACGAGGGGAGGATTGCCTCAATCTCCGATCTGGCCCGTGAACTGGGTCTCTCGGAAGACACCGTGCGGCAGACCCTGGCGCGGGTGCCCCGATCGGTCTCACTCGACACCCGTGTCGGTCGCGATCAGGACACGCAACTGGGGGATCTCATCGAAGACGGCAAGGCCACTCCGGAACAGACCCTCACCCACGATGAACTGCACAACGACCTGGAGCACCTGCTGGATGAACTCACCAGCCGGGAGGCCGCTGTGCTGCGTCGACGCTTCGGACTGGAGGACGACACGCCCCAGACCCTGGCCCAGATCGGGGAGCAGCTCAAACTCTCCAGGGAGAGAGTGCGCCAGATCGAAACCCGTGCCCTGCTGAAACTGAGGCAGCCCCAGCGCCGCAGCAAGGTTCGCGATTACATCCAGGGCTTGGATTCCTGATCCACAATCCCATCGTCATCACACCAGCAACCATGGGCGCTTCCATCGACATCGGCATCAGCGCCCAGCAACGTCAACAGATTTCCGAAGGTCTGAGTCGGGTGCTGGCCGATACCTATGTGCTTTACGGCAAAACGCACGGCTTCCACTGGAACGTCACTGGACCGATGTTCAACACGCTCCATCTGATGTTCATGGAGCAGTACACGGAGCTGTGGACTGCCCTCGACGAGATCGCAGAACGGATTCGGGCCCTCGGAGTACCGGCACCATTCGGCAGCACCCTCAGCGCCTTGGCCTCGCTTGAGGATTCGTCCAGCCTCACACCAGCAGCGATGCAGATGGTGCGCGAACTGGTAGACGGTCACGAGGCAGTGGCGCGAACGGCCCGCAGCGTGTTTTCAGTGGCTGATGAAGCCAACGATCAGCCCAGTGCTGATCTGCTCACGCAGCGCCTGCAGATCCACGAAAAAACCGCCTGGATGTTGCGCAGCCTGCTAGAGGACTGAACGGATCGTTGCCTGGGGCTCTGGAGACCAAGGGCGACGAAAGCTACCGTAAAGAATCGCCAGGCAGGTCATGGCCAAATTCGTCTTCATCACCGGTGGTGTCGTCTCCAGCATCGGCAAGGGGATCGTGGCCGCAAGCCTGGGGCGACTGCTGAAATCCCGCGGGTACAACGTCTCGATCCTCAAGCTGGATCCCTACCTGAATGTGGATCCGGGCACGATGAGCCCGATCCAGCACGGTGAGGTGTTCGTCACCGAAGACGGCGCCGAGACCGATCTGGACCTTGGTCATTACGAACGCTTCACCGACACCGCCATGTCACGCCTCAACAGCGTGACCACGGGATCGATCTACCAGGCGGTGATCAACAAAGAACGACGAGGCGACTACAACGGCGGGACGGTGCAGGTGATCCCCCACATCACAGGGGAGATCCGCGAGCGCATCCACCGGGTGGCAGCGAACAGCAATGCCGATGTGGTGATCACGGAGATCGGAGGCACGGTTGGCGACATCGAATCGCTCCCCTTTCTCGAAGCCATCCGTGAATTCCGGGGGGATGTGGGGCGCCGCGACCTTGCCTACATCCACGTCACACTGCTGCCCTTCATCGGAACCTCCGGAGAGCTGAAGACCAAACCCACGCAGCACTCGGTGAAGGAGCTGCGATCCATCGGCATCCAGCCCGATGTGCTCGTCTGCCGCAGCGACCGAAAACTCGGTGAGGAGATGAAGCGCAAGATCGGAGGCTTCTGCGGCGTCCCCACACGAGCCGTGATCCCATCCCTGGATGCCGACAGCATCTATGCCGTTCCTCTCAACCTTGAGGTGGAGGGGCTCTGTCGCGAAGTGCTCGACGTGCTGGATCTCACCGATCACGACAGCGACATGGACGGCTGGGCTCAGCTGGTGCACAAACTCCGCAACCCCGGCCCGGCGGTGAAGGTGGCGCTGGTGGGCAAGTACATCCAGCTGAACGATGCCTACCTCTCAGTTGTGGAGGCCCTGCGGCATGCCTGCCTCACCCAGGACGCCTCCCTGGACCTGCACTGGGTCTGTGCCGAACAGATTGAGAGTGAGGGTGCCGATGCACTGCTGCGCGGCATGGACGCGGTGGTGGTGCCGGGAGGCTTCGGTAATCGAGGAGTCGACGGCAAGATCGCTGCCATCCGCTGGGCCAGGGAACAACGGGTGCCTTTCCTCGGTCTCTGTCTCGGCATGCAGACCGCTGTGATCGAGTGGGCGAGGAACCTGGCTGGCCTCACGGAAGCGACGAGCGCTGAACTCGATGCCGGCACCCCTCACCCGGTGATCCATCTGTTGCCGGAACAGCAGGATGTTGTGGACTTGGGGGGCACCATGCGTCTCGGGGTTTATCCATGCCGCATTGCACCGGAAACCCTGGCGCATCGCCTCTACGACGATGAAGTGGTCTACGAGAGACATCGTCATCGTTATGAGTTCAACAATGCTTACCGCAACCTGTTCCTCGAATCCGGTTACGTGGTGAGCGGCACCTCACCGGACGGTCGCCTGGTGGAACTGATCGAACTGAAAGGACATCCCTTCTTCACAGCCTGCCAGTACCACCCGGAATTCCTTTCACGCCCTGGTCGGCCCCATCCACTGTTCCGAGGCCTGATTGAGGCAGCTCAACAACGCCTGCCAGCATCTCCAGTGGAGGCACTGAAGACTCAGCGATGAGTCCTCCGGATTCGCTTCCCGTTGTGGAGACCTTCCACTCTCTTCAGGGTGAGGGGCATCACTGCGGACGCAGTGCCTTCTTCATCCGACTGGCTGGATGCAAGGTGGGCTGCACCTGGTGTGACACCAAGCATTCATGGCCTCTGGAGAACCATCCTCGACGGAGCATCGATGCCCTTGCACAGGAAGCCGTCGAAGCCGCACGCAATGGCGCAGCCTTCACGGTGATCACCGGAGGAGAACCCCTTCACCACGACCTGTCACGCCTGACAGACGCTCTCGCGGAACATGGCAACGAAACACACCTGGAAACCAGCGGTGTCGACCGCCTCAGCGGCTCTCCGGACTGGATCACACTCTCGCCCAAACGCCACTCTCCTCCGCGCACAGAACTGCTTCAGCGTTGCGACGAGCTCAAGGTGATCGTCCATGAACAGGACGATCTCAGCTTCGCTGAGGAGATGGCCTCAGAAACGGGTCCTGGAACCGTGCTTCTGCTGCAACCGGGTTGGCAAAGCGAAGACGGTCAACGCCTGTCCATTGAGCATGTGCGGTGCCAGCGTCGCTGGAAGCTCGGACTGCAGACCCATAAATGGCTGGGACTGCGGTAGCGGGAAAGAGGCCGATCCCCCAATTGGGGAAAAAAAGCATGCTTTTACCCCCCAAATGGGGGTACAAAAAGCCTGCTAATGCCAAGAGGCTGGGGTCACGCTTCAGACCCTGAAAGGTCGAACAACCATGACAGCTTCGAACTCACCGATGAGCCAGGTACAGGCCAGCCGCCTGGGTCGATCCGCCATCACCTTCTTTGTCCAGCCAGAGTCCAAAGCCTCGATACGGGCAGCGCTCGCCGATGGTGGATATGGAACAAGCTTTCAACAGGGCATCGTCAACCTGCTGAACGAACTGATGGAGAAACAGAACAGGGAACCGATCACCTGACCCCGTAAGACGGCTAGGGTCGAGATGAGTGTCGCAACGATCAAGTTCAGCAGCTCTGCGCAAGGACTACACAAGTGCCATGATTCCATCGATTGCAGAACTGATCAGCCCTGAATTAGCAGGAGCAAGTGCACGCATCTTTGGAGACGACAGCGAAGTTGTTCGCATTTATATCCATGACGAGAGTGGCGACACCTACATCGGAGGCGGCAGCGTCGGGCCTCAGTGGATCACCACCATGGCAATCGACGATGAACGATACAACTGGATCTTGAATGTTTTCCAGAAATTGGATCAACAACTTGATCTAGATTTCGTCGAAAGCAACACACCCAATGGCAGTCAGATCAATATTTACTTTGACACTGAAATCGAAGTCGGCGGATCAGGAACAACACTGGGCCTGGCACTCAGCAACGAGGGACGACGTCGATCCTGGTGGGAAATCGTCATCAATGCTCCCGTGCTGGCCAATGACCAGGATTATCTCGACTTTGCCATCGTTCACGAACTCGGGCATGTCATGGGCCTGGAACACCCTTTTGACAACAGCGATGGGGACGTCGCCGGAGAACGCTTCGGTGATCCGGATGCATCGGAGACGACAATGTCGTACACCCGGCCAGACGAAGGATGGCCTGACTTCTATTCCGACGCTGACCTCACAGCAATGGCAGCCATCTGGGGACTGGAGGATGACAGGGGAGAGGACTGGCTAATCGGCGACCGACACGGCAATGCCCTGCTGTTCACGGCCGACGCCGCCAATGAACGCTTGCGAGAGGAACGCAGCGGTGATCTTGTCATTGGACAGGCTCCTGGGAAGCCACCGGAACCCATCCTTGCCCTTGATCAGAATGGAACACAACTTCAGATCAATCAACTGGTCAACGCTGGAAGCTGGCAATATCGCTGGGAAAATGAATCCGACTGGACAACGCAAGTCAATCCGATAGACCGTCATGCCAGTGTGCTGGAATTACACAGTGACGGCAGTGACAGCCTGACACTCACCAATGAAGCAGCACAGGCACTGGAGGTACGACAAGTAGATCGCTGGGAGCGAGCCTCAGAAACAGTGATCCGCTACGCCGGCATCAACCAGCTGAGTGAAACAGCGCCGGAATCAGTCGCTGATGTGATCACTGAGCCGGATGAAATTACGAATTGGCAATCAGACTTCAATGCCGATGGAGAAACTACAGCGTCCCTGGAAGGTCACATTCTGCTACGCCATCTTCTGGGAACATTTCCTGGAGATGCTCTGATTCAGGGCATTCAGGGGCTCGCCTCCGAAAACCATATGCTGGTTGGAAGCGACACAAACGCCGGACAACCCGAGGCCTGGCTAGAGCAAGGAAAAGCAGTCGGCGGCTTCGGAGGAGACAACAACCAACCCCTGAATGCCCTGACCGAAGGATTGGCATTCATCCAAACCATCTGACTTTCGGTGATCTGGATCACCCAAGGAACGGCTTTGATATGGTATTAGTCGGAAAGCAAGTGAAACTTTGGTTAAAAGATATTGATCATTACAGGTCGATAGAAGCCTGCTTTGCATATTTCTTGAGTGAAAAAGCATTAACGCACCATTTCAAACCTTAGATTTAACTGACAAGCAGATGAATGCTGGCTAGACTTAGGTGAGTGTGTCAATCCTCAGCAGGAAGTCATGTCGAAGACGCAATCGATCCTCGTAACACCAGTTCTTGCAGACGATTCCAAGTCCCTGCTAGTACCTGTGTACTATCGCGTTGCGTCTGACGATGTCGACAATGATCCAGCAAGCGTGAACCTGGCTGGCGTTGGAGCTGTGGTGACTTTCGACAGTTCAGCCCTGACCTTTGATGGCTACAACGCAGACCTGGGAACAGATCTATTCCAGGTACCCACGGCATTCAGTGAATCTGATCTGCGCGGCTCGCTCGAATCAAGCGGTAGAACCTTTACAGGACTGGACGCGGGTGAGATCGATGGAAACGCATCAACAGATACAGGGATTGCCTTCAATTACATCGTCGCGAACGAATTGTTCGACGACGATCCCAACACCACTTGGAACGGAGAGCTGGACTGGCCAGGAGATGAAAAGGCTCTCAGCGACAGTGGTATCAAGCTGTTTGATCTCCGCTTCACGGCATCAGAGACGTTCACCGAAGGTCAGAGTCCGATCAACGTCTACCTGTCGACGACAGCACCCAACTACGGCGGAGTGGCAAGCAATGGCTTCGCCGTTGTGGAGACAGCCACGCAGGCTTTGAGCAGCATCGCGGTCACGGCCAGCGCAGCACACGTTTCCGAAGCAGACACAGCCGGAGTTATCACGTTCAACATCGCCCGCACAGGCGATCTGACCGGCCAAGCCACCGTCAACTGGAACATCAAAACCACTGGTGATGGTGTGATCAACAGTGATGACCTGTTGAGCGCCACCAGCGGTACGGTCAGCTTCGGCGATGGAGATGGTGACGCCAAAACCGTCACCCTGTCCATCAGCCAAGACAGCATCTTTGAGTCTGACGAGCAACTGAGCATTGAGCTGAGCAATCCGACCGGAAACTCGGTGCTGCAGTCCGGTCAGTTCAGTGCCTCCACCATCATCGTTAACGACGACGCACCAGCTGAACGGCTGGTGGTCAACAACCCAGCCTTTGATCTGATCGGTTTAACGGGGCTACGCAACGACCCTCGTTACTCCGAAATCGATGGTGAACGCCCTCTGGTAAACGGTGAAAACATTGATAACTACAAAAATTTCAGCGTTGCTGTTCTCGATTCAGGGGTCGAGGGAACTCACGACAAACTGAAAGATAATTTTGTTGGATATGTCGATTTCATCGGCAGTGCAGGGAATGGCACGACCCGTCAGATAACTCTGCTTGACACAAACAATGACAAGATAATATCCGACGCAGAGCTACAAGCAGCCTCCGAGGAATTCATCGACAATGTGGGGCACGGAACTCACGTTGCTGGAACCGTTGGCTCCAGCGATCCAGAAATTGGTGTTGCAACGGGTGTTGATGTACTTGGATTACGCGTCGGCGACGCCTATGGAATGAATGCCGCTGATATCAATGAAGCTCTTCGCTGGGTTCTTCAGAATCGGACAGAGCACAACATTATTGCCGTCAACATGTCTCTGGGAGGCGGTTTCTTCGCCACCCGTCCAGAAAATGATGAATCAGTTCAACAGGTCAGAGAGATCATTCAAGAGCTGGAAGAGCACGGAATAACTGTTGTTTCAGCAGCAGGCAACAGTTATTTCGCAAACCACCTCAGCAATGAACTGAGGGAGAACCTGATGTCTCCCGCCATTGCAAGTTCCCTGGCGGTCGGAGCTGTGTGGAAAGACAACTCCCTCCAAAATGTTCAGACGGGTGGAGGATCCATTGACTTCGAAACAGGAGCCGACCGGATTACAGCCTTCTCCCAACGCCTGAGCACTTACGACGGCATGCTGTTCGCTCCAGGAGCGATGATCCCGTCCACAGTGCCTGGAAACGGAATCGGGTCGAAAGCCGGCACATCCATGGCTTCGCCAATGGTCGCTGGAGCAGTTGCTCTGCTCCAGGATGCTGCACTCACCTTCGGAGGCCGTCTTCTGTCCACCCGTGAAGTGGCAGACATCCTCGATCGCACCGCTGTTCAGGTGTTCGATGGTGATGATGAAAATAACAATGTCACGGCGACATTCAAGAACTACAAAAGGATGAATGTCTACTCAGCCGTTCAGCAGGTTGAAAGAATGTTTGTAGCACCAACCGATGGTGGAGATAAAATCACCTATTACTTCACTTACACATACAGCAACGGTGATTCATACAAAGGCTATGGATACGCAACAGATGTAGATTCAATCTATGCAGAAGGCCTGACACCAGATGAGAATAACAGTGTCACAATCTCCAATGTTTCACTGACAGACACAGAAGGGTCAGCAACAACTGGAACAGGAATGTATGTAATTCACAGTATCGTCAATGGCGCCGAAGGTGACGTCGGCCGCGTTGAACTGACAACGTACAACGACGTCGATACCGAGCACGGAAATGCCATTCAGGTGTACGGCTTTGGTACATCAGGGCTGGGATCGGAAAAAGGAGATGCTTTTGGTGAGGACGGCAGCGACGGAACATTTGATTCAGGATTCACAAATCAAAACGAAGCAGATCTCGTCGAAAATGCATATTTAGATATCCAGAAATATGGGTTTGTCTACCGTTACAGCACCAAAGCAAGTTATGCCGTTGATGAAAACGTGACGCTCGCTGCCCAACTGAGCGGAAGCAACGAGAACTTCACCATTGTAGGAGGTGATGATCAAGAATTGTTCACTATCAATCCAATACAAATTGGCAACAACACCTTTGGAGTCCTGAACTTCAAAGAAAGTCCGGATTACGAGCAAGCGGCTGATAGCAATTCAGACAATATCTACAAAGTCAATGTTCGCTCAAACGAAGTCGCCACGATCAATGGTGCAGATACAGAAATTGGTGTGATTCAGGAAATTACGATCAATGTCAGCGATATCAACGAGCGACCAGAATTTCTTGATTCTCCGATCAATCAGGACCCGACAGAAAAACACGTCTACCTCGTTCCGGAAGGCAGCACGGCAGTTACCACGTTGCTCGCCAACGACCCTGATGCAGCCGATCAGAATGCTCTTAGTTTCAGCATCGTTGACGACAGCTCAGCCACCGATACAACACCAGGACTGTTCCAGATCGATGAGGCGACCGGAGAATTAAGCCTAATCACTCCACCTGATCACGAAACACTGAAGCAAAACGGAAACTGGATTTTCGATCTCACCATTGAAGTTCGAGATAGCGGTGGTCCGGGAAACGAGCTCGATGCGAATGGTCAGGCCATTCCACTTAGCAAGAGGCGTTACATTCAAGTTCAGATTACTGATGTTGATCAACACGACGTCGAATTCCTCGAGCCGGCTGATCGTCAGGGTGAAACCGTCGAAATCAACAACGGATTGTTTGATGGCGTCGTCGCCGAAGGATCTGTAGCAGGCACAGAGGTTGACATCACAGCAAATGCAATCGACCAAGATGCCACCAACAACACCATCACCTATTCGCTGAGTGATGGATCAGATGATGCTCTCTTCACCATTCATCCCAACACCGGAGTTGTCACGGTCAAGAATGGCGCTGGTATTGATTTTGAAACAGCAGAAAGCCACACGATTGAAGTCGTCGCGGAATCATCTGATGGATCAACAACAAGCCGTCAGTTCACAATCGGTGTGGAAAATGTGCGTGAAGCCGATCCTTACTTCAACAGTTCTGCAAGCCGAAGTGTAGACGAAGGAACCACAACTGTTAGCACAACGGATGACTTTGTGGGCGGTCAGGCAATCACTGACCCCGAATCTCAGGGTCCATACACTTACAGTATTTCTGGAGGGGCAGATCAGAATCTGTTCAGCGTTGAGGCCAGCAATGGTTCCCTGAGCTTTATCGCAGCACCAGACTTCGAAGCTCCATCCGATACCGATACAGACAACGTCTATTCCGTCGAGCTCACGGCCAGCAACGGTGCGGGTACATCCAAAGCTCAGCTACTCACCATCAGGGTTAACGATGTCAACGAATCTCCGGTCAGTGCACCGATCGATATCAACAGCACTGGTGATTCTCTTAACGAAAATGCCATCTCCGGCACTGCAACAGGGATCCAGGCCTCAAGCACCGATGCCGATGGAAGCAACAACGGTGTGACCTACAGCCTTGTGGTGGCAGAGGGCGATGCACCTGCGGATACCTTCGCAATCAATCCCAACACAGGTGTCATCACTGTTCAGGTTCCAGACGCACTGAATTTCGAAGCCAATCCCGATGTCACAGTCACTGTACGGGCGACATCTGAAGATGGATCAACCGCAGACACACAATTCACCATCCCACTAGTCAACCTCAATGAGGAGTTTGAACTCAGCTCAGCAACCAATTTCTCCATCAATGAAGGAAGCAATCGCACTGTTGGACAACTGACTGCGATTGATGACGACGGCACTACAGATTTCAGCTTCAACCTGGTTGGCGCTGATACCGGCGATGCCAATTTCTTCACAATTAATTCATCAACAGGTTTGCTGAGTTTCAAGGTCGATCCTGATTATGAAACTCTTGCAAGCGAATCAAGGCCGCACTTTCAATTTCAAGTTGAGATCTCTGATGATGTTCCAGAAGGCGCCATCGGTGATCAGATCACCAAAACCATCGACGTCCAGGTTGACATCAATGATGTAGTCGAAAGAACCACGACACTTCCCGGTTTCCTGAGCGGTGACAGCGCGCAGACACAGGCTAATTCCATTGATTCGGAGCTCTACACAGGTCATGGCTATGCCCGTGTCGTCGATGAGACGCCTCTTTACAGCCTGAACCAGCAAGTGGTTGGTGATTATGGTATTTACACCATCACCTCAGTACAAACCCTGAAGCGTGATGCCAATGAGGTGGAGAAACTTGATAACAAAGTCTTGATCGATGACTACTACGACTTCCAGGTATCCCACAACATCCTGGACGAGGATGGCAATGTTGTTACACCGGCCGGAACCAAACTGAGTTCTGATGACAGCAGTCTGGATGCCAATGCCCGAGCTGCATTCGCTATCCACACTCTGGGAGGAGGCAATGCTGGACTCGGGTCAGAAACCGGTGAAGCTTACAACTTCTTCCAGAACAATGAAAAATACGCATTCTCTCCTGAACTTCAGGCCGACGTCGTTGGTACCAACCCAACCGATTACGCCTATTACACGTTCACTTATTACTTTGGAGCAGGTGATGGAGACTTCTACAAAGGTTACGGATTTGCTCACGAGGGATCCTTTGGATTAAGCACCCAAGAGCAGAACAACAATCTATACGGAAACTGGAAAGCCATCCAGAATGGCAGAGCAGATGATGCCGGCACAACTGATGTGGATGAATCACGTGAGTTGAAATACACAGCCAACAACGAGGGTTACTACATTATCGATAGCGTGTTTGCTAATGCCCCGCTGGATGACTCCGCGCTCGGTCTCGTTGGCGTTGACGAATACTTCGATGCAGATTTTCTCAACAGAGAGGCTGGCGACACGCAAGCAGGTCTCTACGCCCGTGATGTGATCGGCTACGGTGAATCTGGATTGGGCAGTGAAGCAGGAAAAGTCGTCGATTACGACGAGGTCAGTTTTGACATCTATTTCGGCAATACATCAACACTGAACGATAATTTTTACGGTTGGACCGACATGCGTTGGGATTGGTCAACCGAAGGGGTGCATTACGACCTGAGCTTGAACCAGCAAGAAGCAAACCTCGAGTATCGAGGAACGGATCAAGACACCACAAAACATGAAGCTGACAATCTCGGCTCGCTGACCATCGACACAACGGCAATCACAACAAACGCCCTGAACGGAACATCAGCGACGCATGTAATCAACTCGGATGGATTTGCTGGAAACTGGATCGGACGTGATCGTCTGATGACGACTGGGAATGCACCTGATGACACCCTGTTTGGTGGATGGATACCAGAAGACATCGACTTGTACAAATTTGTAGTTGACACTTCTGATGTCAACTTTGCAGCCATCGACAACTCGGGAGAATTGGTCGATGGAGCTGATCCTGTGCAGGCCAAAGGGGCCCGCGTCACCATCGAAACGAGCTTCCTGAAAAATAATGCCGGTGAAGTAGTCAACCCTTCCGTCGACACAATCCTGCGCTTATTCAATGCTTTTGGCGAGCAGATCGGCTACGACGACGACTCCGGCACACTCCCCTTCCAATCGAAGATCAACGCCAGACTTGCTGATGGTGAGTACTACCTCGGCGTCAGCGGTTACGACAACGACGGCTACAACCCTCTCCGCGAAGAGAACGCTATCGAAGCCGATACAGGCCGCTACGTACTCAACATCTCCACAGCTCCCCTCCGAGAAGTCGAAGCACAGGATCGCAATGGCACCTTGGCAACGGCGCGCTTCGCAGCCGACCCAACCACCGGTGAAGGAGCGCTCGACATCATCAATTCAGCTTCTTTCAAAAACGGCTTCGATGTCCCCGTCTGGATCGGAACAGATCCGATTGACTATTCAGTGACTGGTGAGGCTGCCAGCAACTGGTACACCGTCGGCCAGAAAGATGTCGACATGATCACGTTCGAAATCCCCAGCGAAGATCGTGCAGGTGTCAAGACACCCATCACGATTCTCACCAGTCCGAAAGCAAGTCCCATGGCTTATGTGGAAGCTTATGAGGTGAATGGGGGAACACTCACAGCAGCAATCAGCAGCCCAACGAATATGGTCGACACGTTGAAGGCAAATACACAACATTACCTCCTGTTTGATTTCAATCGGGAGAACGTAAGCAACTTTGATCTGGCAGACATCGTTCTGTTCGACGGTAGCGCCATCTCAGATGCCATTGGTACATTTGATACCTCATATCTTGCAGCCGTCAATTCCTCCTATCAGGTCACGGCAGATGGAACAGCAGATAACACGACGACCGCAAACATGTTTGCCGTCAAATTCACTCCTGTGCAGGACATGGCCTTTGACCCCGGGAAAGACAGAAGGGACACGTCTTTCCGCATTCGTGCTGCCGATGGCAACACCGATGTCGGGGTGATTGGAGCCTTCGATATGGATGCCGACATGGATGGTTTCTACGATGCGGAGATTGACACAGTCCTCAGACTATTCGATGCCGATCCAAGCAGTGAAACTTATGGCAACGAACTGGCTGTTAATGATGATTATGGCCATGATGTTTATTCACGTCTTGATCTGAACCTTGATCCAGGAATTTACGCCGTCGCGGTTTCTGGCTACGGCAACGAGGAATATAAGGCTGTTCCTGCTGACACAACCGGACCAGACGGTAGCCCTGATGGAACAGTAGATGGCTACGACGCTGCTGCTGCCACGGATCGATTCCGCGGGTCTACAGGCATTACGCAGTTGCACGTGATCGTCAATACCAACGTTCAATCTGACCCGAACGGAACACTCATCAATGCCGACACTATTGAATTAACGCCCGGCAACAGTCTTTCCCTGAGCGAATCCTTCGGAACCGATCTCAAACGAGAGGATGGCACTACAAGGAATGTGCTTCTCGTCGACGACGTTGACCTTTACACCCTGAACGCAACGACAGATGGCAGATTACTGATTGATGTCGACGCGGTAGCAGATGCCAATGAGAAGACAAAAGCAACTATGCTTCGTGTCTTCAACTCTCGGGGAGAAGAAATTGCCAGCGACACGGCGAGCAGCTATGCCCAGGACATCGCTGGCAATGTCACTGAAAGCACCGAGGCGGATCACAAAGGAAGTCATCTCAACGTAGAAGTCCTTGAAGATCAGACGTATTACATCGGGGTATCCCAACTAGAAGGTCAACAGGACTATGAGCCGACCTCAATCAACGGCCGCTCAGTCAACACTGTCAATGAAGGTAGTTATCAGATACACATTGATTATCAACCCAATTTCAGCAGCCTAGAACTGGATGCCGATGGTTACATCGGCGCGACTTCAATCACCGATATTGATCTCAGCAGCAACAGCTTCACAGGTTCAGGAACAATCGGGGATGACATCACCACCAACGACCTACTGGTGGGGCCTTCAGATATTGACTTTTTCAGGATCTTCTTCGATCGCGATGGAGAAGGCAATGCAACAAGCACAAACTCACGAATTCTGAGTGTTGAAGCCAAAGGTGTTGCTGCCACGGAGCGACTCGACGTGGCTCTGGATCTTTACACGATGAACGATGCTGGATCTGAATACCTGCGCGTCAATGGCAATGATAATCAAGGTGACGTCAGCATCACTGACCCCAACGATGAAAACCGTGACGCCCACTTCAGTGCAAGCATCAACCCCGGCACCGAGTATTTCCTTGCCGTACGGGGTTCAGGGAATGACATCGTCAACCCAGAAAACCTCAGTCACTCCGTGTATGGGAGCACGGGCGATTACACCATCGCAGCATCTCTGGCTGCAGCGGTCACCGGCCGAAGCAACAGCACCCTCACAGGCTTTCTGAACAACTCCGTCAGCTACGACGGATCAGACCTCTCAACCCTGCAGGGCAGCACGTTTGATCTCGATCTGATTGCCGACTCCCTTGAAGCCACTGGCATCACTACAGGTGAGGACAATACAGCAGTGGAACTGGACATCCCATCGGTTCCTGCAACAGGCCTGATCTTTGAGGGCGAAATCGGGGCCGATGGCGGTGAGAACACACACCCGTTCGCGGCCCTCTACCGCGCAGAGCTGGGACTGGATGATGATGCACCTGTTCGCAGTGATTTCGTCGGTGCCGACGACATCGACCTGTTCCGCTTCCGGATCGAACAGGCAGGGTCCTATGAACTCCGCACCAAGATCCTGGGTGATTCCACCCAGCAGGCAGATCCCGACATCCGACTGTTCAAAGCCGATGGCACTGAGCTGACGTCGTCCGCAAGCCTGGAGCATCCTGCACAAGGACTCACTGAACAACTGGTGATTCAGCTGGCCGTCGGCGATTACGTCGCCATGCTCTCCGGAGAAGGTGCCGCAACGGATCAGAAACTGAAGCTCGACACCAAAACAGACACAGCTGGTTCACAACCTGGCTTCGATGGCTCCCTCACGGAAGCTGATTACATCGAACTCGGCCGCAACATGGGCCAGTACGCGTTCGAGATCCGTCAGGCTGTGCTGGAAACCACAGAAGCTGAGCAGAGCGGTACAACCGCAGGATTCAACCTCAACATTCCCGTGAACATCGGTGGCTTGAGGGTCGCTGGCAACAGCAAATCGGTCTTCCTCGTTCGCACAGTCGATGGAGCTGAAACCGAGATTGCTGGTTCAGTGCATAAGGATGCGGTCACCAGCCGTCTGTCCTTCGTCCCCAGTGATCCCGCTGAGATGGCCCAACCGGGTCAATACGACTTCCGCATCCGCAAAGGTCACCTGCAGGGTCTGAATGCCGATGGCTCCCTGGCCATGGATCCCTCCACCGGCAATGCTCTGGTCGGAACTGTCGCTGGAAGCTTGCAGCTGACCACCGACGACACGGTGGAATCAACCACCATCCAGACCGTGACGAATGAAAGCAGGCTGGTTTACCTGCCAAGCTTCACCCGTGCTCCTGGCCAGGAGGTGAATCTTGAAGGTGGAGACGGAATCCCCGTTTACATCACCGACACCACTGATCTGCGCGAGTTAAGCGTCACACTTCACTTTGAACCCGGTTCACTCACCATTGCCGGCAGCAACACAATCACGCTGGCGAGTGACCTCACCGATGCAGGCTGGAGCATCAGCACCACGGATCTCGAGCAGAGCGTTGGTCGCTTGAGCGTGACTTTGTCCGGACCCTCTGAACTGGCCGCTATCGAAGACGATCGTGAACTGTTCCGCATCGATGCCAGCGTGCCGATGAACAGTACATTCCGATCAGAAGAGCTGTTCGGAGTTGAGGCATCCGGCCGTAAAGACACAGGTGCGCCGCTGGACATCATGGGGTCATCTGCTCTGATGAAGATCGCCATCATGGGCGACAACGATGGCGACGGAGAAATCAAAGTTGGCGATGCCATCAGCGTTCTGCGCAACATCGTCGGGCTGGATGAAGGCTTTACTGGCTATTCCTACACTGATCCAACAATCATCGGTGACACAGATGGAAACGGTTCACTGAGTGTTGGCGATGCAATTCAGGGGCTACGAACTATAGTTGGTCTAGAGAACTCTGAATTCATGCAAGTGAACGACTACGTGAGCGATAGCATCGCCCAGCTGGCCGGTGCAGGCGTCAATCCCATCGACCCAATCGTCAGGATCGGATCTGCGACAGTCGAATCCGCTGAGACGGTACAAACGGTCACCCTCCCGGTTGACATTGTTTTCCTTGACCCAGGCCCGACTCACATCAGTGGTTTTGAGATTGAGATTGGCTACAACGCCGCTGTACTCAATTTCGTAGAGGATGGATCAGCAGTTGAGATTTCCAAGCTGCTCAACAACTATCCCACGGATAACGACGTTTCAAGGCTGAGAGGATCCAACATGGTTGGGTGGCTGGTTGATCCTGGCTACGAAATGAATGGAGATCATGATCCACTGCTCACGACGCTTGCGGCCTCAGCAACAGAGAATGGAGAGTCCGGTGTTATCAGGGTTGCAGGTGGCGCAAGTGCTAACGGAATTCCGGTGGCGGATGCCTCAGCCGTTGCTGAAGACAACCCGATCAGAATTGGAAGTCTTGTCTTCAAAATTCCAGCCGGAACCGCTGACGCAATATTTGATTTCGATCTAACCAAGGAGACAGTCTCGATCAACGGAATTGTTGACGGATCGAACACCCCACTCACCACAACAGATGTCATCGATGGTGTCGTGACACTGGGTGATGCTGTCGCTCCAGACACAACACCACCCACAATCGCGATCACAACAAACAGCGCTGAACTGGGTGTTGGCGATACAGCAACCATCACCTTCACCTTGTCTGAAGCCTCGACAGACTTCACTGTTGACGATGTCACCCCCATCGGTGGTTCCATCAGCAACTTCTCTGGAAGCGGCACAAGCTACGAAGCAATGTTCACCCCCGACCCCGAAAGCACCACAGAAGGTGTTATTTCCGTTGACGCAAGCAAATTCACGGACGCTGCCGGCAACGCCAATACAAGTGCTAGCTCAGTCTCCATGACTGTTGACACCAGGGATACGACACCCCCAACGGTGACGATCACAACAAACAGCGCTGAACTGGGTGTTGGCGATACAGCAACCATCACCTTCACCTTGTCTGAAGCCTCGACAGACTTCACTGTTGACGATGTCACCCCCATCGGTGGTTCCATCAGCAACTTCTCTGGAAGCGGCACAAGCTACGCCGCCATGTTCACCCCCGACCCCGAAAGCACCACAACTGGTGTTGTTTCCGTGGCTGCAGGTGCATTCAAAGATGCCGCCGACAATGCAAGCATCGACGATGCATCCGTGAGCATGACGGTGAACACTGTCGTTCCTGACACCACAGCTCCGACAGTTGCGATCACCACCAGCAATGACGCACTGGCCGCCAATGAAAGAGCCACCATCACCTTCACCCTTTCAGAGGATTCAGCTGACTTCACCGAAGATGATGTCACCGTCAGCGGCGGTACTCTCAGCAGCTTCAGCGGCACAGGAACCACGTACACCGCAACGTTCACACCAGCGGATAACAGCATTGCCGATGGTGTCGTGAGCATCGACGCGGGCAAATTCACTGATGCGGCTGGGAATGCCAACACTGCTGGATCAATCACAATGTCGGTGAATACCGATGTCACTGCTCCAACGGTAACGATCACCTCGAACGTCGACTCACTCGGCATTGGTGAAACGGCCAACATCAGCTTCACCCTCTCAGAGGCCTCAACAAACTTTGCGGTCGAAGATATAATCGTGGCTGGTGGTACTCTGAGCGGATTTAACGGAAGCGGCAACTCCTACACCGCGACCTTTACTCCAACTCTCAACAGCAATGTTGATGGTGTTCTGACTGTTGAAGCCGAAAAATTCACTGATGCTGCTGGGAACGCCAACACTGAACGATCAATAACACTCTCGGTCGACACCAGGGACACAACGCCTCCATCAGTTGCTATCACAGCAGACGATCAAGAACTCACCATTGGCGAGACTGCTAATATCACCTTTACATTCTCTGAGCCTATACAGTCAGAGTCACCCCAAAATTTCGAAATTGAAGATATTTTGGTTACCGGAGGATCGATAAGCCAATTCTCCGGCGAGAACCTTACTTACACTGCACTCTTCACCCCAGCAGCCAACAGCACAACTGCCGGCGTCATCACAGTACCTAGATTTAAATTTAACGACCTGACCGGGAACGTTAACAGCGCACAGACGCAAGCAATCATCAATATCAACACACTTGTTCCTCCTACGATAACAATCAACTACGACCTAAACGATGTTGATTTAGACGCAAGTCAGATCGCAATTCAATTCATTCAAAGTGTACCAACCGACTTCAAGATCGAACACGTCAGCGTTACAGGTGGAGAGCTCACTCTGCTAGATGCAAGTTCAACAGATCAGTTGATCCGATACGGAACATTTACACCATCAGCAAACAACGTTTCCGGCGATACAACAATTACAATTCTCGCCAATAGTTTCAAAGACGAGAACAATACATTCAATAATGTTGAGATTTCTAAGATCATTGAAAATGATATTCCCACTCCGCCAACTACACCAACTACGCCAACTGCACCAACGACTCCCTCGACTCCGAGCACGCCCGCAGAGACAAGCACACCTCCATCTGCACCCAGTGCTTCCAATCAAACACCTCCTATCACAACAAGTGCGGGTGAACCTGCCATTGGAACAACGCCTCAGGGTGCTGCTATCAAAGCACCAACCAGCAACGCTTCCGAAGCAGCTAAAGCCGCTGTCAACAATATCAAAACCTCCTCAGATATTGCGGTTCAAGCGACAGACAAGGGTGTGGTCGCGACAACAACCGGTGGCTCAAAAGTCACAGTCAAACCTGAAACAGCAGACAAGGTCGAAATCGCCGAAGACAACACTGGTCGCCTGACATTGAAAGCCACTGAGAAAGTTGAAGATGTTGAAATTGTCGCCAACAAGCCTGACCTCAGTATTGATGGATCCAAAATCAAAAACTCGACATTTGTTTTCGAGGAAGGCGTTACTGCAAATTTGGTCAGTACATCCAAGGTACTGAACAACGCGACCTTCACCATGCAGGAAGGCAAAGACAAGGCAACGTTTGAGAGTGGGACCATCAAAAATTCGACAGTTGATACCGGTGCCGGTGGAGACGATATTGTGATTGGAGCTGATGCAACTGTTAAAAAGGCAAGCTTTGACCTTGGAAGCGGTAAAGACGAAGTGGTTATTGAGGGTGAGGTCAAAAAGGCCGAGTTCAATATGGGTGACGACAATCAAAAAGACAAAATACAAATCGACTCACTGGAAAACATCAAGAAAAAGCTGACAATTGACAACTTTGGCAAGCGTGACAAGCTGATCGTTGATGGTGATAAATATGGCTTTAAAGCCCTTCAAGAACTTGACGGATCATTAGGAAAAATAGAAGTCAACTTCCAGGGCGAAGAGAATAATTCAAGTTCTGATATTGTTTCTGGCTTCGACTTCCTATAACAACTCTGACATCTAGTGCCACCATAAGGCACTAATGACATCCCCACAAAACCGTCAGTCACCAGCTGGCGGTTTTTTATTGATTTAGGGCGAAAGAACTCATATCAGATATGCAACAAATTAATGCCCAAACCAGAAGCGCACAGAAAAGATATCAGACTGACATTCACGGGTTGTCGCGGCTCAAAGGGCACTGAAAAACAATCGAAATAACATCATCCGCAATAGACTCATTGATCAAATTCAATAGATAGATTCCTGCGGACACACGAATTTCTCAATGACTGATTTACTAGGCCCCTTAACAAGAAATTAAGATATGGGGGGCCTCAAGAATCCAATAATGAGCATGACCAATGACCAAGCAGACTCGACAAATATGAAAAAAATATCTATCATAAAAGGATGAGCTCCTGCCGAAGCAAAGCATGCTTCGAATGCAGGAAATGCTAAATCACCCTTGGTTTCTCATCATGAGCAAGCTCCACGGTCTCGACGCATACGGATATGTGGTTAATGCTTGGCTCGATGGTGAACTGGAAACCAGTGGCCTCAGCGAGATACCTGCTCTTGGGTGGTTCTGGAGCGATTTGCTCAAGCACAGAATGTGGATGATTGATGAATTAGAGAATTGGGCAGGGATCATCAACGAACAGGAGGAGCCACCGGAGGGAGGGGACGGACCAGGAAACGAAGATCACGGCTTTGGGCCCGACCATGGAGAGAATGGTGATGGCCCAGGGGATCCCTTTGATCCGGAAGCTGAACTAGACGGCGGCGACGAAGAAGATATCGACGACAACCAGGCCGAAGACGACGAGCTGGATCCCGATGCTGAACTAGACGGCGGCGAAGAAGAAGATATCGACGACAACCAGGCCGAAGACGACGAGCTGGATCCCGATGCTGAGCTAGACGACGGCGAAGAAGAAGATATCGACGACAACCAGGCCGAAGACGACGAGCTGGTTCCCGATGCTGAGCTAGACGACGGCGAAGATGGTGACAATTTTGAAGACATCGCACTACAGCACCCTGACAACGAAGAAGAAGACGCCATTTTCAACAATCAGATAGATGATGAAAACAACGATGAATTTGCAAATGACGTGGATGACGGAAACGAAGGGAATGACGAAGACACAATCTCAGAGACTCAAGGAAATCCTGACATTGCAGAGAACTACTCGTCGACATTCGTTTCTATCGCCAACAAATTAAGTGGTACCAACGACTACGATTCCTCAAATTTCCGTGAATTTTTCCATGGATCAAATGGTGCACCAGCACACAGCGAAGCTAATAAAGCAACTTTGGCAGAACTGTCGTTTATGGGTGATCTATCTGAACATTTTGATGATCTTGGCAATTTCACAGGAACGGTCAAGCTAGTAGATGAAGACGGAACAGTTATTGAAAACAATATACCCAGCTTTACTGACCCATTCAGCCTCATGTATCCCGACTCAGGGATGATGCCAGGGATGAGAGAAGATTACATCTTCGTCTTTGTCAGTGAAGAAATTCAAGAAGGCTATAGCTTCGAAGTTGACTTCAAAATTGAGGGAGAGACAGAGGGTTCTACCGACGTTGTTGTCGGACCATTATTAGCTGAAAGTTATCCAATTTCTGATTTCTGGTCTCTTGATGCATTTCAACTGGACGTCAGGATAGGAGAAGCCGAATACTCAATTAATGGCATGGAAGAAGCTGAGGGATATTTTGACATCAACAACAATCAAATAGTTCTCAATGGAACCAATCTTGGCCTCGATAATGGAGTTGAACTAGGCTTTGCCGAACATGAGGGATTACCTAACTCAATCAAATCGTTCGCGACATACAAAGTTTCGAATCTCGAAGAGACAGGACGCGAAACAATTTTTAATCTCACAAACAAAACAGGGAAAGTCGTTTCGTTCAATGACGACAAAATCTCCGAGCGTCTCGAAAGTTTGTCTGAGAACTCATACGGTGCAAATGATGGACTTCGCATGGCAGTCAGCAAGACAGAAACACAATTCAGAATTGATTGGGACATGGCAGGAGATATTGATTTTATAAGTCTCGACCCACTCATCACAGAAGATTTTGTCGTTGAAACCTTGAATCCAGATGCTGCAGATGGAGATGTGTTCACAACCTGGACAAAGCTTGAGCTCAATGACGTAAAAGCAGCATTTAGCGAGATTGAAATCTCATTGAAACAGGAGGGCGCTATTCCGTCTCTCGAATCCACAGATTATGCGATTCCAGAATCATGGGAAATTCGAATGTCATATGACGACCTGATCAAAGAAACAATACCAGCAGATGCACTGGCAAGCAATGACGAACAAGATGCAGAACAAAGTATCAATGCAAACGAAACTTATCTGTTTTTCGATAAGTCTGTTTTTGATGTTGTTATCGGCAATGAAGATCTGACCAGTGCCACACTTTCCATAGGTCCAGCAGGCGCCTCTCAAATTACCCTCGAGGACATTCATCAATTAGAAAGCCTCGAGGTCTTAATTGGTTCAATCACGGATGCAGCAGCTTGGGCGCAAGCAACGGATGTCACATGGACTAAATACATCGAAAGTCACTTCATGCCTGGTTATGGGGTTGGGCATGACGAGATGGGTGGCGATGAAGGACCGAATGACATGCCAGAAGGCCAGCCACCAATCGGACATGATGAAAACGGAATGATGAATGAGGGAGAGCCTGATATGAATGAAGAACATCAAGACATCCATACCACTCAGCTAGTCATGCAAGAGGAAGAGACAGAGCAGAACGATGTACAGAATGTATCAACATCGCACAACGATGAAATTGATAATACCGGTGAAGTCCCAATCACTGGCAATCAACCGAACCATCAGGATGATACCGAAAATCCTCCCGGTGAAGAGGAGGATGCGCCGAACGAGATGCAAGAAGGCCCCTTCAATCCAGATCAGGAAGGAACTGGTGGCAACACGGAGATGGGTGGTGGTGCTGAAAGTACTGAAGTGGTCAACCCTGGCCTCAAACTTTCCGCTCTGACAGATGGAGAAGGGCTGAGTGACTTCAGTGTTACTTTGACTCTACAACATCAAGATGGGGAACTCGATAGAGTTTATAACTCAATCTGGTTTGGAAAACTAAATGAAGAAGGAACTGCTGTAGCGGCTGATCCCGATGGCTTCAGCCTGATCACTCGCTCCTGGCAGAACTGGGAAGAAACTAATGTTGTCACGATTGATCGCTACGGGGATGGTCTGGGTGTCCTTGCCATTGATGATTCGGTTGATTACCCAGAGTGGTCTGATTACTTCCCGAATGTCTTCTTTGAAACACCATGGCATCTTCCCTGGGATCAGCAAAGACTTGCTGCCAAAACACTGAAAGTAGAAGGAAAAGCATTTGATAGTGGCGATGATCTTTTGCTGAATGTTGAAATCGAGATTCCAAAAGAAAATGAAGCAGGCCACACCCACTCAGAATATCGCCATTACACACTATTGGTTGACATCTACGGGGGTGATTCTAATCAAGAATCTCCTCTCAGTGATCTTGAAAAGGAAGAGCTGTTTATGATGTCAGGCGGAGGTTTCAAAGATCCATATGGGCCTCAATACGAATCTGAAATCCATATCCCCTTGGCCTTGGAGGAAGGAGAAACAGCATTCACACCGGAACTACTTACGGGCCATCTACAGCAGAAGCTTGAAAGCTTCTTCGACGGTCTTGAACTGTATGAGTCATTCGATTTCGGATCAGTATCGAGCCCAGGTCATAACTCCATTACTGATGGGCAACAGTTCAGGGCTCTGATCGACCTTTATGCGGAATCCAAAGGGCTGGAAGCTGTTGTAACTGAGGTCGATCCTTTTTCTGATGACAGTGAAGATGATGACACCGATAATCCAGACGATCTCGATGCAGTAGCCCTTCAGCACGAGGACGAAGGCCAGGAGCCTCCTCAAGGCGACTTCGAAGATGACAATGGCGAAGGCCAGCAGCCTCCTCAAGGCGACTTCGAAGATCACGATGGCGAAGGGCAGCAGCCTCCTCAAGGCGACTTCGAAGATCACAACGGCGAAGGGCAGCAGCCTCCTCAAGGCGACTTCGAAGATGACAATGGCGAAGGCCAGGAGCCTCCTCAAGGCGACTTCGAAGATGACAACGGCGAAGGGCAGCAGCCTCCTCAAGGCGACTTCGAAGATGACAATGGCGAAGGGCAGCAGCCTCCTCAAGGCGACTTCGAAGATCACAATGGCGAAGGGCAGCAGCCTCCTCAAGGCGACTTCGAAGATCACAACGGCGAAGGTCAGGAGCCTCCTCAAGGCGACTTCGAAGATGACAACGGCGAAGGGCAGCAGCCTCCTCAAGGCGACTTCGAAGATCACAACGGCGAAGGTCAGGAGCCTCCTCAAGGCGACTTCGAAGATCACGATGGCGAAGATCAGGAGCCTCCTCAAGGCGGCTTCGAAGATCACAACGGCGAAGGTCAGGAGCCTCCTCAGGGCGACTTCGAAGATCACGATGGCGATCCAGCCGATAAGGATTACGGCCCAGGTTTAGAAATCACTGTTGGAGACGAAATTTTCACGTGGAATGTCAGTGGCCATGGTGGAGACCCTGATGAGGGAACAGGTCCTCATGCAACACGGAATGGGCAAGGACTTAGCTTTACCGATCAAGAACTGGAATCCATAAAAGCACTTGACGAGATTGAGCTCTTCGCAGATCAAGTGCTGACATTTGGAGATATCGTTGACGAAAGTGACGAATTCAGAACTCTTAAAAGTTCAACCATTGACTTCAATATTCCCGAAGACGGCGAAAAGCCTTTGGTTGATATGTGGGGGTACGTTGTCTTTGACGAAAGCAATGACCTCGCATTCATGGAAGCAGAAGAGGCATACAACAGCTCCTTCCATACAGAAAGTTATGAATGGGTCAACAATTTCGGTTTACGCAAGCCCGGCTTTGAATGGGCATGGACAGATCCTCTTGGTCCGGACTCAGATTCCAATCGACGCATCCAAGTGGACTATGTAGGGATGGACGAACTGGCCAAGATTGAGGCCAATGGATCAACATACAAGCCAGGCGACATTAAACTGAAGATCGACAAAAAGCTTGTTGACCCTGAAAAATATGACGTTCGAGTGGAATGGGGACACCAACTCATCATTACCTTGAAAGAAGAAGGCGAAATAATCCTGACACCGGAGAGTAAAGTCTCCTTCGAACTAAGTGATGATGTTTATGATGAAGAAGGTGTCTTGACCAAAGCCGGCCATGGCTTTGTCGACGTCAATGGCCAAAGACTTGAAGCTGGAGAAAAAGTCAAAGTCGATAACTGGGCTGCTTTCAGTCAAATGGGCTTTGATTTCAGTGAGCAGATCATGCTCAATCCTGAGACAAGCGTGGTGAAGGGCAAAAAAATCACTCTTGAATTTTATGGTGATGCTGACTTCTCCACCGATTCTGAAAAGGCAACCGTCCCTGAAAAAGCAGACTTCCAATTCTATTCTTATGACCCAGCACGTGGTGTTGAAACCAGTCTGACACTGAGTGAAGAAGACATTGCTGTGGATGGAAAGAAACTGGTCTTCACACTGAGTGAATCAGTTCCTTCGGGAACATTCGTGGAGGCAACCTATGACCCGTCCCTATCTACTTTCTCTGACAGCAGCACAGAAGCAGACAACGCATTCACGAACCTCAATGGGGTTGCTGCTGAACCGTTCTACTTCTTACCACTGAAGAATGAATCACCTGATGAACAAGGGCCTCACATCATGTATGCCGATGTAGCAGGCAAGATGATGCACCTTCAACTGGAAGATCCAAACGGAATCTATATTGGAGACGCTGAACTCAGCAATGAGAATCTACCAAATCCGTCTAATTTCTCACTTGAAGCAACCGACAGTGAGAATAAAACCAAAAAAATCACAGCAACCAGTGTCATCCTGAATCGGTGGGGGGATCTCGAGTTTCAACTTGACAGCGCTGTCACATCGACTGATGTCGTCAAATTGACATATTCAGGAAATTCATTGAAAGACAGTCTGAAAAACAGCAGCAAGATTCGTGATTTTGAAGTGTGGAATAACTCTGTTGACTTCAGCTTTGAAGATGCCAACTCATGGTTCTTACTGAATGATCTTACCAATGTTGTATTCAATGATGGACTTTACATTCAAGACAACGGAAATGTCTCCAGCTTGAGCAGTAATTTTCAATTCATCGATGAATACGTATTCAAACTAAAAGAGTTTTCCAAAGTCACCATTGATCTGACAGATGTCAATGGAGAAACACTCGACGACGACGGCGATGCAAACCTTGATTTTGTCTTGGAAAATGAAAGAACATTTGACTATGTCGGTGGTTCATTCAATTCAAAACAAGATGATTGGCAAGAATCCCCGACAAATGATGAGCGGAATGTCAGCTTCCAATTACCTGCCGGCGAGTGGAGACTCATTGTTGAACATGGCGAAACATGGAATGAAATCAGCCAAGACTATCAATTAAAAATCAGCACAAGTGCTGCAACCTTTGAAGCAGAAAAGACATTCACGGAAGATTCAACCAGCCATGACTTCAATGTCAGCCTAGATAACTATAGAAAAGAAAAGATTTTCAATGTTGATGTTGCAGGAAATCTCACCTTTAGCCTGACAACACCTGAAGATTTCGAAGGTGATGTATTCATGAATTTATTTGACCTTGGCGGCCAATGGTTGAATGAATCTTGGACAGGAACATTTAACCAATATGTCGAAGCAGGTTCTTACAGACTCGAAATCAATTCCTGGACACCTCCAACCCCAGGACTTGAGGCTCCATCAGTCGCAATAAGCGCAACTCTGGATACATCCGTAAGTCTTGACGTTGATACAGACACGAAAGATTCACCCAGCGGCTCGATCACAGTCGATGGTGTGCCGACAGAAGGTGAGTTAAATTCACTTGATCCAGAAGACTGGTGGACACTGAAGCTGAATGGTGGAAAAATCTACACCCTCAGAGCCACTGATTTCACGGAAGACGTGAACCTGGTTGCCCTGAATAATTTATTAAATTACGAAGAATGGAGCGTGAACTGGGGGACAGAAACAGTCAACGACGATGGCTCCTTCACGTTCACTCCCTCAGATGAAACACTGCTATTTGATCTCTCCGAATATGAAAGTACCAAGACCTATCAATTCACTGTTAATCCCCATATCTATTCCTTCAATCCAACGAGTTACAGCCTAATAGCAAAAAGCCACGACACTTTGGAGGCGGCACAAACTGAAATTAGCACAGGAATCGTTTCTTATGATGATATTTTTGACAGCTTCTTCGGAGAAACCAGTGACTCGTCTGATTCTGTCAAGATTGATAAAAACGACTTAATGGGATTGGCCAAGCTAACAGAACCAACGACCGATGAAGTCAACACGCTGAAAGCTGCGCTGGAAAAAGAATTGGGTGCCATGGGTCAGGAACTCTCAGGAAACCCAATCGCGTTCAAGAGCTCCCTCACCTCAGAGGATGGCAGCTCAACCAGTTCAACAGTCGCTGTCGTTGTCACGAAGGACGTTCCAGAAACGGTTTCCGATCAGGTCTCGTCTGAGAACATCACCGAACTGAACAACAACGAGCCTGCAGAACTCACCAGTACCGGTTCTACAGAAGAGTTCGGAGCGAAAGAAATTTCAGAACTGGGCAACGACACGAAGGACGAAGCGGAAGATCTCACTCCGATCAGCCAACCAGTTGATGTTTCTGCAAGATCGAGAAGCAGCACACTCTCTGGGTTCCTTGCTGAAGGGAATCCAGGAAACGCACTACAAGGAGAGAACTTCAACTCCAATCACGCTTCCACCACACAGGATCTCGGACTACAACGAATTGGTATTCAACTCAGTGATGAAATCATTGCTCAGTTGAGTGATCCTGAAGAGACTCGAGACCTGATCTGGTATCGCAAACCAAATAATGGTGATGCTTTCATCTTTACGTACGACAGCACAACCGGTACCGGAGCACTCCTTGAAGACTCAGATTCAAATGGCACAAACGATGTCATGGCTCTCTATGTCAGAGATGGTGGGCGTGGCGATGATGACAAGCAAGTGAATGGTGAGATCGTCTCACCAGGTGGCTTGGCATTCGCCAGCTTGACGGCCGCTGCTCCAGACACAACCACCACCACTGTCATCAATGAAGATGGTGTAGCTGTTGAAGTTGAGACAGTACTCTGGAAATTGGATGTGGACTCTGATGGCATCATCAATGCCCTCGCCGATGGACTGGCTATCACACGCCGTCATCTTGAAGGCAGTCTTGAAACTGATCCAGTTCTGAATCAACTGGTGTCGACCAGTGGAGAACGCACAACGGAATCTTCCGTGAGAAAATATCTTGACCTTGGCATTCAAACACCAGACAAGGTGCTTGACATTGACAACTCTGGTACGTTCGACACGAGTGATCTGGCACTGATTCTGCGTCAGGCCACTGGTACCTTCCCAAGCACATCTCTCTCAAACGGTTTCAGCAACGACACAGTCACGCACGCCGACATTATCGAAAATCTGAATAGTCTAATCTCAGATCAACAGGCAACATAAAGGGAGGACAGATCAACTGCTTTGGAATATCAGGAATTGCAGGCTATTTTTGATGAGTGGTTGACTCAAAATGATCACTGGAAGCCGATCATCTATCGATCGGCTTCCAGTGAAATTCATTCCATCGACCTCCAAACATTTCAAGGCGGGCATCGAATTGCACGTTTTCTCCTTAGTGATAATTTAGCTGAACGCATCAATTCCGTTCTTGGCGATCAACTACCGATCGTCCTTACTCAGGACTGGATTGATGTCTCTCTACTTGACGACGAAATATCCGGGGCACCGCAGACTGTCGCTAACTTTGAACGCTACGTTGAAGAGGGAAAATATACAGACGTTATTCTTCATCGTCTGATTGCAGGATTCGTGCTTCAGGGAGGAGGCTTTCAATGGTCTGACAACCAGACAAGTCCATCCACCATTGAAAGCTTTTCGCCAGTACAGAACGAATTCAGCAGTGAGCGAAGCAATACACGAGGCACGATTGCGATGGCCAAAATTGGCAACGATCCCGATAGCGCCACCAACCAGTGGTTTTTCAATCTTGCCGACAACAGCAACAATCTAGACAACCAGAATGGCGGTTTTACTGTCTTTGGAAAGACAAAGACAGAAACAGACTTGCTCTTTGTCGACATATTAGCAAGCTCACCAGTTGCCAATGCAGGTGGCGTATTCAGCACTCTGCCTTATTTATCTCTAACCGACAATACAATTACAGCACCTGACACCGTGAGATTCAAATCAATTGAAATTATCGACCAGCGCAAGGAAATCGATTTTGAACTAAGCATTGACAATGCAGATCAGACCCCCATTAAAGCGACTCTAGAAAATGGCCAAACTCTGATCTCGTCGGAAACCATAATCGAACAAAGCTCTATGGATTGGCTCACATTACGAGCGACAGAAAAGCTAAGTGGCCAACACCTTGAACAACTGATACCCGTCTTCAACAGTACAAATGACAACCTAACGGGCTACCAGCAACTCCTGGATAATGCATTGATCCTAAGCAACCATTTGAACACCAAAGAAGACGAACAGATCAATTCAATAGCCCTATCAAGTCAAACAGAAAGCATCATCGATATTGATCAGAATCGAAATATCGATCTTCAGGACGGCAAACTGATGCTGAGACACGCCTTTGGCACATTCCCAGGCCTGTCCTTACAGCAGAATTTAAATGGAATCGCCGAAGATACAAATCCTTCAGACTTGTTGAATTCCCTGAATCAGCTGACAACTCCTGTGGAAACCTGATTGCAATCAAGACATCGCATCAGGCAAGACACACCACATCCCCTGCTCTCGCCCCGATTCAGGATCTACCAATTTACCGCGAAAGACAACAGCGGCACCACTGATGTTTGCCTTTACCAATCCTGGCTTCGAACCATAGCGTCTTAAAAAGCGTTGCAATGTTTCAACTGATCTATAGCCAATGGCTTCAGCAGCTTGCTGCGTTGTGAGAGGTGGCAACTTCTCAAGTGAACGCAATTCATCACTGGAAAGAATTCTTGGCTGACTGGAATCCTGTGAATCCTCTACCTCTGGTTTTGCTGCAGCTCCAGCACCAACAGCTGATTCAAGTTGCTCCAGTCGGTCGAGAATTTTCGAAACCAAATCCGGAGATGACGACGTTGCGGAAGATTCACTTGGATCGATCAGAACCTTCTCGGCCTCAACGAATTTCTGACGTCTGAAAATCATCAGCATCAATGGGCCGACTGGATAAAATCCAACCAATTCCCAACCATGCTCACCATTGGTGTTCAGAAAGCTCTGAAGCTGGTGTGCTGGATGAGAACTCTGACCTCCTCCTCCACTAGCACCCTGGCGAGAGGAAGGTGGATGGGAGTAGAAGCTTGGAAACTCCTGTTCAAGATAGGCCTGAGAGAAAATCGGGTTTGGAGAACCCGATTTCTGCGGTTCAGCTGATGGAGTGGGCTTTGGAGGCTGCTTCACCGATGGAGGCGGGGGCCCATCAGAAACAGGCCGGGCACTCTTAGCATGCGAGGACCCGGCTGGAGGAGAGACATTCAAATGAATGACTCTGTATTCCCAGACTGGATGATTGTTGTCAGTTGCCATTCAGTCAAAGCCGCATGCTGATGGGTTCAGCCCTGACCGCCGTCAGAGCTGGATTCCGTATTTTGTAACTTAGCGAATGCTTCAGGATTCTCAACAGCAAGACGAAGCTGAGCGACAAGAGCACGACGACCCACGTCCATCAAAGCCATCTGGTTGCGCAGACTCTTCATCTCAGCTTCCGACGAACGAAGAGCAGCAACAAGCTGTTTGGCTGGGTCCGAAAGAGAGGAGAAATCGTATTCTGTATCTCCAAGCTTGATCTTGGCCTGAGACTGCTGAGAGGCCTGCTGTTCTTCAGACATGGTCAGATGAATGCTTCATTTGGACGCTAGCACTGATGTTCAATTCGGACATCAAAGCTCGATTCGCAAAAGCCGTACATTATTTACGCGGCATAAAATTGTTTGGAAGATCGTAATCAGAACCAGAAATCGATGTCAGTCAACCCTTCCTGGAAGACCATACAGCTGGATGACACGCCAGACTTCAGAATGAAAGGATGACGTCCGCAACGGCTATCGCCCTGCTCTCGGGAGGACTGGACTCCGCCACAGCAGCAGCCCTCGCATTAGAGGATGGATTCCGGGTGATCGGATTGTCCTTTGATTACGGCCAACGCCATCGCCGAGAGCTGGAGGCCTCTGCCGCAGTTGCGGATCACCTTGGCCTCGCAGAACACCACCGCATTGCCGTCAACCTTGCCGCCTGGGGGGGGTCAGCTCTGACCGATGCCGCCATCACCATTCCCACCGATGGAGTTCAAGATGGTGTGATCCCGCCGACGTATGTACCGGGACGGAACACGGTGTTCATCGCGATCGGCCTCAGCCTCGCTGAGGCCCGAGGCGCCGAACGGCTGGTGTTGGGCGTGAACGCCGTCGACTACTCCGGCTACCCCGACTGCCGCCCCGACTACCTGCATGCCTTTCAGGATCTGGCGGATCTGGCCAGCAAAGCCGGTCGGGAAGGACATGGCACACAGCTGTGGGCACCGTTGGTGCACTGGAGCAAAACCCGAATTGTGGAAGAAGCCCTTCGATTGAATGTGCCGATCCAGGCAACGTGGAGCTGTTACAGCGGAGGCAGCACACCCTGCGGAGTCTGCGACAGCTGTCGCATCCGTGATGCCGCCCTGCGGGAGGCTGGCCGGGCTGATCTCTGCAGCGCCAACCGACCATGATCACCACCCAGAGGTTGGAGCTGCCCTGGCGCGAGCCTGTCGCGGTGGCCCGGCAACTGGCAGTAGAGAACGGAGAGAGGGGACTGATCTGGCTCGATGGTGACGGGAGCGAACTGGGGCACAGGGTCACCATCGCCAGCAACCCCCGGGAGATCATCTGCTGCCGGGGATTGCCGGGAGATGCCAACGCCCGGGATCCCTTTGCAGCCCTGCATCAACTCGGCCCAGGTCACTGGACCGGATGGCTCAGTTACGAAGCTGCCGCCTGGTGTGAACCCGGCAACCCCTGGTCGCGCGATGGCATGGCCAGTCTCTGGATCGCCCGCCATGACCCCGTCCTGAATTTTGATCTCCGGCGCAGGGAACTGTGGGTCGTTGGCACGGATCCTCAAGCCATGGAAGAGCTTGCAGAAGGGCTTGCCGCCTGCCAGACCTCGGAGTTCGATCGTGGTCCGGCCATCCCTCTTGGTTCCTGGACGCACCACACCAATGCGCGGAGTTTCGCCGATGGCGTTCGGCACATCCGCAGACTGATCGCGGACGGCGACCTTTTCCAGGCCAACCTCACCGCCTGCTGCAGCACCACCTGGCCGGCCCATGGCTCAGCCCTGGAGCTGTTCCAGAGGATTCGGCAACGCTGTCCTGCCCCTTTTGCCGGACTGGTGATCGCCGATAACGGAGAAGCGCTGCTCTCCTCCTCACCGGAACGTTTCCTGCAGGTTGACTCCGCGGGCCGGGTCCAGACACGACCGATCAAAGGCACGCGACCACGCCACCCAGAACCGGAACAGGACGCCGACCTGGCAGCGGAGCTGGTCTCCAGCGACAAGGACAGAGCCGAGAACGTGATGATCGTCGATCTGCTGCGCAATGATCTCGGCCGGGTCTGCATTCCGGGCTCAATCGAGGTGCCACAACTGGTGGGGCTGGAGAGTTACGCCTCGGTGCACCACCTCACCTCCGTGGTGGAAGGCCAGCTGCGGCAGAACCTGAGCTGGGTCGACCTGCTGCAGGCATGCTGGCCGGGGGGGTCGATCAGCGGTGCCCCGAAACTGCGGGCCTGTCAGCGCCTGCATGAACTGGAACCAACCAGCCGTGGTCCCTATTGCGGGTCACTGATCCGCGTTGATTGGGATGGACGTTTCGACAGCAACATTCTGATCCGATCGCTGATGCGAAACGGCATCACTCTGCGGGCCCACGCCGGTTGCGGCATCGTCGCCGACTCCGACCCCGATGGCGAAGCGGAAGAGCTGATGTGGAAACTGCAACCACTGCTGGAGGCTCTTGCATGACCCGAGCGATCGCCTGGCTGAACGGGCAGTGGGGGGCTCCGCATGAGCTGAGCCTGCCCCTCAACGACCGTGGACTGCAACTCGCCGATGGCCTCTTCGAAACTGTGCTCATTGAGAGTGGTGAACCTCGACTGCTGGAGGAACATCTGCAGCGATGGAGCATCAGCGCCAACCTGCTTGGCATGGCACCACCCCCGGAGCGGAGCCATCTGCAACCGCTGATCGAGGAAGCGACCCAGCGCTGTGGTCTGCAGAGGCAAAGCGCTGTCCTCCGACTCAACTGGAGCCGTGGCGAATCAGGCCGGCGGGGAATCGATGTGCCTCAACCGGCACAACATCGATTCTGGATGACTCTCGAGTCCGGAGCACCGACATTCAGCGCTGTGACAGCGATCATCTGTCAACAGGAACGACGCAACGCCGACAGCCTGATCAGTCGATGCAAAACCTTTGCCTACAGCCAGGCGGTTCTGGCACGTCGGGAAGCCACGTTGCAAGGGTGCGATGACGCCCTGCTTCTGAACACCCGAGGTCAGTTGTGCTGCGGCACAGTGGCCAATCTGATGGTGAGGCGCAACGGTTCCTGGCTGACGCCACCACTGAGCAGCGGATGCCTGCCGGGGGTGATGAGGGGACGGGCGCTGACGCTGGGATTGGTGAAGGAAGCGGAGCTTGGATCAGACCTGAACCCAGACGACGAGGCCGTTCTGATCAACAGCCTGAGCTGCCGACCGGTGATCGCCTTGAACGGACTGCCGCGAACTCTGGCTGACACAGAACGCTTTTGGCAGAGCCTGCTGAATTAGCACGATATAATCAATATATCGTGGTGATATTGAGACGATTTCGTGCTAATCCTCCGGAAGCAGGCGCCGGACCGATTCAGCCCAGCCAGCGCCATGAATATCCCGAGCCAGTTGAAAGCGACCGCTCGCCACGTTCACACTCAACTCCGGATGAGGACCTGCAGGGCCAGGAACAACAACGGCAAGATCAGCCACCTCCAGCAGAGGAAGATCATTGGGCGAATCCCCGAGGGCCAGCACCTTCACCCCGGGTGCACCGACACGTTGCCGCAGAACATTCAGCGCCCTGCCTTTGCTGACGTCGGCTCCGAGGAGGTGACACATCCTGTTACCGCGCACAACTGCCAGACCGCGGACTGACGCCAGAGCCTCGAGGCGAGGCTGAATCTGCACGGACGGGGGAACGAAAGGGACACTCCAACGACGGCGCTGGGCCTGCTGCAATCGCTCGCCGGAGAGTCCAAGCAGGCGCTCTCCCTGATCATCCGTCAGTTCATCGAGAGCTTGCAGCGGTTCACCGAGCTCCTCGGCCAGCTCAGACAACTGTGGCTTCAAAGCTGTCCAACCGGGACCAAGAGCCTCCTCCCAGTCCTCACCTGTGTCGGATGAACCGTGGATGGCACCGCCGTTCTCAACGATGTAGGGATCCTTCAGCTGAGCCGCTGCCCGGAACTGACGCACCTCCTCCGCGGTCTTGCTGGTGCAGGGAATCACAGGAATTCCACGCTGCTGGAGCCATCTCAGGGCCGTTTCGGCCGGAGTCCAGTCGTAGGCATGGTCCAGCAGGGTGCCATCCAGATCCGTCACCACCCACCACCGGGAACTGAGGCGTTCTCTCATGACTGAATCAACCAGTGCACGGCATAGGGCTCCAACTGCAGCAGAGAGCTGAGCGCTTCAGTCGAGCCGTTGAGACAATCGACCCAGGGGCCTGTCACAGGGTCGACGAATCCCCCCAGCGCCAGCGTCAGGCGGGAGGGAGTGAGGTTGTGAATCGCCAGCAGGACCTGACCATGGCGGGAACGGCGCAGAACCACAAGATCGGATCGGCCCGTGCTGAGCACCTCAAGCGCTGCGTCCGGGTGGAGCGCAGCCTGGGTCTTGCGAACGTCCAGAGCCCGAGCAAGCATCGTCGTCACCGCCGTGGCATCACTGTCGGGATCCTGAAGACGACGCTCCAAAGCCTCGGCCTTGAACTGAGGTCGGTTGAGATCCCGACGGTGACCCGTGCGACGGAAGCGTCCGAGATCATTGGGCGCAGCCAGCAGGGCGGGAAGGTAGAACGCCGGAACTCCGGGCAGGGCAAGGATCAGCAGCTGAGTCATCAGAAACCGGGCCCGCTGGTGGTGAGCAGGATCGATTCCCCCATCCGCCATGGCGCTCCACCAACTGATGTTGATTTCATACGGCGCCTCTTCGCCGCTGGTCAGTCGACGATGGCTGATCAAGCCACCCCTCTGTTCGCAGGCGATCAACAGCTGCAGCAGACGTCTCTCAGGCATCAGCCCCTCGAGGGCCCTCAGCCCAACCCCGTCATGACAGGCCGTGAAATTGAACAGACCCGTTGCTTCCGGGAGCT
Organism: Synechococcus sp. KORDI-49; assembly: GCF_000737575.1. Classification (NCBI taxonomy): domain Bacteria; kingdom Bacillati; phylum Cyanobacteriota; class Cyanophyceae; order Synechococcales; family Synechococcaceae; genus Synechococcus; species Synechococcus sp. KORDI-49. Next base: position 1,530,849 of record NZ_CP006270.1, read on the forward strand.
GAGGCCATCGGCTCAGCCATCCATTCAGCAGGTCTGCACGACCGCTGATCGCTGATTCCAGCAACAGGGGTGGCAGGGGAAAGTTGTAGGCCAGATGAGCCTCCCGGCCACTGATCAGATACGACAGGTTCTCCTGCTCCGGCACATTCGTCTCCGTCACCACCACGCCGTGTGAGCAGGCCGCATCCATGAGATGCCTCATCACCTCAACGATCCGGTGGGCCTGGGGCAGATGGATACATCCGGTGCCTGGGGTCTTCCAGATGAAACCGACGGCATCGAGTCGCACCCAGCGCACCCCGTGGCGGACCATCCGTGCCAGCAATCGCGTGAACCCGAGCAGAACCTCCGGACTGCGCCAGTCCACATCGACCTGGTCAGGACCGAAGGTGGTCCAGACCTGACGCACTCCCGCGGGACCACAGAGCTGGGTGAACAGGGAAGAACTGCGGGGCCGGACCACAGCGTCCCAGCAGGTGGAGGGAGAGGCTTCCAGAACACAGGAGCGACCCGGTTCGTCATCGCACAGAAACTGTTGAACCCAGGGATGGGACGCCGAGATGTGATTCAGCACCAGATCAGCCATCAGGCGTCGCCCCCCGGCAAGCGCGGAGAGATCACCCCAGTCACCATGACGCGACTCAAGTTGGTCATGACTGGCCACTGCGAAACCGCCATCGCTGGTGGACTGCAGGAAAGGCAGCACGTGAATGACAGATGCGAAGGGGTTGAGGTGACGGTTCACCAGAAGCCGCAGGCTCTGAAGGCCGGGCTTCTCCTGCTCTGTCACCGTATCCGCATAGGTGATCAGAACGGCATCAGCCCCTGACCAGCGCTCATCGACGGCAATGCAATCGCCATCGTTTGCACTACCACGCAGAATCTGCAGCAATTGCGACGACAGCACCTCGGGATCAACGGAAGAATCGTCGAGGTAGAGGTCATGGAGCAGTGCCTGCAGCGTTTCGTCGCGCGGGAGCTGCATTCTGTTTCTCCTGAACACCGTTCAGGTATGGGCCAGGACCTCAGCCACCGTTGTCGCATTGAACACCGCATGGATTTTCAGCAAAGCCTGATCACCACGGTTCATGACTACAGCCTTGGCAATCTCGATTCCGTCGCGTTCAACCGAGAGCTGACGCAACGGCCCACGACGCTGCTGATTCCTTGCCTGATGGAGGAATTCAGCCGACCCGCCCTTGGCCTGATCCGCGACACCCTCTCAACCTTGAAGGGTCTGAACCGCCTTGTGATCGCCCTGGCGGCGCCGGCGGCGGAGGATGTGGCGCATGCGGAAGCCTTTTTCGCCGGCATGCCCTTCCCGGTTCAAGTGCACTGGACCAATGGACCGGCGGTCAAGCAGCTCCTTGAATCGATGGGTGAGCTGGGACTGGATGTCACCGGACCGCCAGGCAAAGGTTGGGCGGTCTGGCAAGGACTCGGTGTCGCCTGTCAGGACGCTGAAGTGGTGGGTCTGTTCGATGCCGACATTCGCACCTTCGGTTCCGCTTACCCGGAACGCATGCTGCGTCCGCTGCTGGATCGCTCCCATGGAGTGGCTTATGTGAAAGCCTTCTACAGCAGGCTCTCGCTGGAAACGCAGGCGCTGCAGGGACGCGCAACAAGGCTGTTTGTCGGCCCACTGCTCGTGAGCCTGGAGCAGATCTTCGGCCCGCTTCCCTACCTGCGGTATCTGCAGTCCTTTCGTTATCCACTCGCAGGAGAATTTGCCTTCACAACCGATCTGGCCATGAACCTCCGCATCCCATCCGATTGGGGGCTGGAGGTGGGACTTCTGTCGGAGGTCTTTCGCCATGTGGCCCCGACCCGCATCGCTCAGGTGGACCTCGGCCTGTTTGATCACAAACACAAGGAGCTTGGCAGCAAACCCAGCGAAGGGCTCCAGCGCATGGCTGGTGAGATCTTCGGCACCGTGCTGCGAGGATTGATGGAGCACGAAGGATCCGTGATGACCATGGATCAAATACCAACCCTTGAGGTGCTTTATCGACGGGTCGGTGAAGATCGGGTCCGACAGTTCGGCATCGATTCAGCCATCAACCGTCTGCCGTACGACCGACACGGAGAGGAACTGGCCGTGCATCGTTTTGCTGAACTGCTGAGAAGTGGATTGTCAGATCTCATGGCATCACCGATTGCCCACCAATTGCCGAGCTGGTCGCGACTGAAAAGCTGTAACCCATCTCTACAAGCTGATTTGAGTGATGCCGGGCAAGCGGATCGAACCATGTCTGCGACGTCGACGCGAGCACAGACCCTGAGGCGGCCCAATCACAAGCCCAGAACAACATCTACTGAATTGGTGGCCTAAAAAAGGCTACTGATATCAATTCGGAAGGCCTTTGTCCAGGCCTTCCCATCAACATAGAACTGTCAGATCCCTTGCTGGTGCTGGCGGATCACCCAATTCGTCGCAGCTTTTTGCGAATACCATGCTTGCAACAGTTGCTTGGCAATTGTCTGCAGCTGGGCAGGATCAGCTGTTTCATCAATGGCACGGTTGATGCGCTCCATTTCAAAGGATTGACTCATGGAGATGCTGATTGAGTTCTGCATCACAGCCTCTATGACAAGACAGAATCAGTTTCTCGGGGCGCCACAAAAACAAATGTTTCATTTGAGACGAAAAACTGCAACTGTGTGTTTTCTCTGATCTCAAACGAACAAGACCCTGCTGCCATCCGGCACCACTGATCCAGCACCACGCAAACAACCCTCAGGAACACAGGCAAAGCAACACCGGGAACGCTGAAAGTTACAAACACTACAGAAAAATCGACTTTGGTATCAAGCCGTCTTAACCAAATCGGAAACAGGATCCAATCGGTGACCAATCCAACACTTGTTGGGGCGAAAATTCTTCAAGATGCCACCATTCAAGATGGCTTAACAATGGAATGCGTCTATCACAACGACACCGATCGAATGGTGATCGTGAAATGCGTCGGCCAGGATCAGTTCTATCGAGAGAAAGTCGTGTTGCCGACTGAATTGTTCTGGTTCGAAGCACCTGAAAATGCTCGCCTCGAAATCTGGAGGATGTCACTCCAAGGCCAGATGCTTCAGGTCAGAGCTGATGTCAAGGAATATGCAACGCAGGATGAACCAGCCGAAGAGACACTCGGAGCCTGCTGAGGCGTCACCCCCCAACCCGGCTCCGACCGTATCGCTCCGACCGAATCGTCAGCGGCCGATCAGATCCACCCCGAGCAGCTCAGCAGTCATCCTTGAGCGAAGGAAGCCACCACGCCGCAGTGGCTTCACACTGGCTGATCCTGTTGCAAGAGGAGGCTGAGACTGCTGGATCCCGTCCTGCGTCAGACGGAGAAGCTCAGCCGTTTTCTTGGACCGGATGATCTCGCCTTTTGTCGTCTTCCGCCCGGAGGGCCGGTAGAGCAGTTGAGATGTTTGGACTTTCTGGCTTTGAGACTGAAGTTTGGACATGGCGTCCTCTCGTTGATGAACAGGCCCCCGTTCCATGACCTGCGAACCACTGCGCCCTGTATCAGGGTGAACGTTTGGTAGCGTTTGATACAGACAGAGCTTGGCAAGAATTCGTCCTCACGTGTCGTTCGCGCCGAAACAAAATGGCAACTGGTAATGAGTCTTCACAGAAGGACGGCCAAGCAGAGTGGACGACGTCACATGAATGGCAGGACACTGTCTGGATGCACGTGAAGGATCTCTTACGGAATGGGGCGATGGCATGCCTGATGGCGCTGTCCATGACAGCCATGCAGGCATGCACAAATCAAGCCAGGGAAACTCCCAGCCATGAAGCCGAACTCGGTGACACACTCGTGGTGGAGGGAGACACAGAGGTGCGCCTGACCGACGCCTTCAAGCCCGGAGAACCCAATGGTCTGTTCGATGGAGGCATCAGCGTCATCACCGATGGTTCCGAAGGGATCAGGGCAGAAGTGAATGCGGTTTGCAGCATGCCTGACCTGCCCAACTGGCCTGAGTACGACAACATTTACGGTCGCTGGTTGTCGGACGATGAGAAACCCGGAGTGGAAGGAGGCAAGACGGATTGGCAACTGCTGCTCTACTTCGATGGAGAGGCCAAGGACAAAGGACGCGAAACAGCGCCTGGCTGGGCCAAACGTCTAGCTCAGAACCTCTGCCGCAAAGGCGACTTCCAGGACAACTGAGCGACTGAGGGGGGCCAGCCATCCCGAACTCTCCGAACGGTTCGATCAACAACATGATCCAACAGTTGCGGTTGATACGGATCAACCCTCCTTCTGACCCGAATATGGGAATGGTTCTCATTCTCGCTCAATGGCTAGTACCGGCAGCGTCAGCTCGTGGGATGAATCATTGCTGGTTGCAATGATTCAATATCCTGTGCCTGTCATTACAGGTCCAGCGGATATCCAGACACAAGTTGATCAGATTTGCAAAGCCGTAGCGTCAACCAAGGCTGGTTACCCGGAGGCAGATCTGATTGTGATGCCTGAATACTCCACTCAAGGTTTAAACACAGCGATTTGGACCTACGACGAGATGCTGCTACGCATCGATTCTCCGGAGATTGATCGCTTCAAACAGGCTTGCAAAGAGAATGATGTTTGGGGTGTTTTCTCTCTTATGGAGCAGAACGACGACCCAAGCCTGCCTCCATTCAACTCGGCCATCATCATCAATTCAGATGGTGAAATTGCTCTTCACTACAGAAAACTCCAGCCATGGGTGCCGATTGAGCCATGGTCTCCAGGCAACTACGGAATGCCGGTGTGCGACGGCCCCAAGGGCTCCAAGCTTGCAGTGTGCATCTGCCATGACGGCATGTTCCCAGAACTCGCTCGGGAGGCTGCTTACAAAGGAGCCAACGTTTATATCCGCATCTCTGGTTACTCAACCCAGGTGAATGATCAATGGATCTGGACTAACCGAACCAACGCTTGGCAGAATCTGATGTACACGATTTCTGTAAACTTAGCTGGTTATGACGGCGTCTTCTATTACTTCGGCGAAGGAACAGTTTGCAATTACGATGGAAATGTAATCCAGCAGGGCCACAGGAATCCTTGGGAAATCGTTACTGCTGAGCTGTTCCCTCGACTGGTTGATAAAGCAAGAGAGAACTGGGCCCTCGAAAACAACATCTTCAACCTAGGATGCCGGGCTTATGTCGGTCAACCCGGGGGAGAGAAAGAGAATTACCTCACGTGGGTCAAGGATCTTGCCAATGGAGAATACAAACTCCCTTGGGACGAAAAAGTGCGCATCCGCGATGGCTGGAAGTACTACCCCGATGGGGTCAAATTGGGACCGATGCCACAGAACGGAGTCAAAAAATCGATTCCCGCAGCAGCGGCAAGCTGACCAAAGTCACTGCCGCACCTTGACTCCATGCCAGGAGCAAGGTGCGGCTAACTTAAAAAAATAAGCTTTGTTATCATAAGCAAGCGTCTTAAAAAGTAGCACCTAGAACAAAGTTTTAATTTCAAAACGACGCAATCTTGCTTTGCGTATAAAGGGTCACTTTTTGGCCCTTTTTGATTGCCTTCAATACAGGGTGTCGGCTTTTCATTCTCAATGCCCGAAACCCTTTTCAAGGTTGATCTCACCAAGCCAATGGATCAACAGGAAATGCCTGGACATAATCGTTGGCATCCTGATATTCCCGCGGTCGCGTCAGTAAATCCAGGCGACATCTTTCGCATTGAGTGCAAAGATTGGACCGATGGTCAGATTAAAGATAACGACGACCCGAAAGATATCGCTGATGTCAATCTTGAGGTTGTTCATGTCTTAAGTGGACCAATCTGGGTCAATGGTGCTCAGCCAGGAGATATCCTGGTGGTCGATATCCTCGAAGTTGGAGCACTTCAAGGAGATGAATGGGGCTTTACTGGAATCTTCGCCAAAGAAAATGGTGGAGGATTCCTGACGGATCATTTTCCTAAAGCAGCCAAAGCAATCTGGGATCTGGAAGGGATCTACACGTCCTCTCGCCACATTCCCGGAGTTCGTTTCGCTGGCATCACCCACCCAGGCCTGATCGGCTGTGCTCCCTCCATGGAGCTGCTTCAGGAGTGGAACCGCCGAGAAACCGAGCTGGTTCAGACCGCTCCAGACCGCAGAACCTACGGGGCTGGACTCTCAGGAACGGAACCTGTTCTGGCAGCTCTGCCGAATCCAAACAGTGCCATTCTCGGGAACGTTGCCTCTGGGGATTTCGAAAGGATTGCCAACGAGGCAGCTCGAACTGTTCCTCCTCGCGAACATGGAGGAAACTGCGACATCAAAAATCTGACGAAAGGGACACGCATCTATTTCCCTGTGTATGTCGAGGGTGCGAAGCTCTCCATGGGTGACATTCACTTTTCTCAAGGTGATGGTGAAATTTCATTCTGTGGCGCCATCGAGATGTCTGGATATCTCGATCTTCATGTTGAGCTGATCAAAGGCGGAATGGCTAAATATGGGATGGTCAATCCTATGTTCAAGACAAGCCCTGTTGAACCTCACTACTCTGACTATCTGGTTTTCGAAGGGATTTCAGTCGATGAATTCGAAGGCAAGCAATACTATATGGATGTACATATCGCCTATCGCAGAGCCTGCCTCAACGCAATTGAATACCTGAAAAAGTTTGGCTACACAGGTGAACAGGCTTACCTTTTGCTGAGCTGCGCCCCAGTCGAAGGACGAATCAGCGGAATCGTCGATATTCCAAACGCATGCTGCACTCTCGCCATACCAACGTCGATCTTCGACAAGGACATTCTTCCATGTTAAACACTATCTACTTATTCATTATTCACTAATACCAGCAACATGCCTGTCTACGAATATTCCTGCCAATCTGGTGAATGTGACACCTATGAAGTATGGCGATCTATTGATCAACGTGCCATCCAAACAGAATGTCCTACCTGTGGCAGTGAAGGGAAGAGGGTTTTCAATCCACCCATGATGTTATCCTCTTCAATTCGATTGAAAGTAGAAGCAAAGGAACCGAAACTTATCAGTAAGAAAAACTCATCCCGCGCATCTGAGGCCACCAAACCTCGACTACGCACAAACGATTCACGTCCTTGGATGTTGAATCGAGGTTGCTGAAAAGAATCGGCACATTAAAAAGGGGGGATGTGATCATAATGATCGCATCCCCCCTTTTTTTGCACTCATTAAACTGTAAGGAATTCTCCAATCACTTGATCAGACAATTGAGACGTCGGGCCACTCGAAACAATACCACCGCGTTGCATTGCATAATAAAAACTGGACTGCTTAACAAAATGAAGATGCTGCTCAACAAGAAGAACACTGATGCCTGTTTCATCAATGATGCGCTTGACAGCACGTTCGATATCAAGAATGATCGAAGGCTGAATCCCTTCAGTCGGTTCGTCTAACAAAAGAAGTTTTGGCTTACCAAGCAGTGCACGTGCAATGGCAAGTTGTTGCTGCTGACCTCCACTGAGATCACCGCCACGACGATTCAAAAACTGCTCCAGGATAGGAAAGAGTTCAAAGACAATCGGGTCAATATGCCGATTTCGTCCCATCCCACCAGGGAGTGATTCCATCCCAATCAGAAGATTCTCACGAACCGTGATTCGGGGAATGATATCTCGACCTTGAGAAACATAACCAATTCCTCCCCTGGCACGTTTATAGGGAGGTTGATTTGTCAACATTTTTCCATCGTATTCAATCGAACCAGATCGTTGCTCAAGAAGACCAATGATCGTCTTCAGAAAGGTTGTCTTTCCCACTCCATTACGACCGATCAAACAAATCATTTCCCCCTCAGGGATATGCAGGTCAACATTTCTGAGAATGTGACTCTCACCGTAATACACATTCAAGCCGCTAGCTCGAAGAATAGTTTTTGTGGAGCTGGGATGCGCGGTGGTTGTAGTTTGTACCATGGTTCTTCAGAGATTGGCAAATTAAATAATGACGTTATTCGGATTGACCGAGATAAACCTCAATCACTTTTGGATCAGACTTCACTTCGTCGAGTGAACCTTCCGTCAACAACTGCCCTTGATGCAACACAGTGACTGGTGCGGCAAGATCACGAATAAACTCCATATCATGCTCAATGACCACCACGGTATGTTCACCTGCAAGGGATTTAATCAGTTCAGCTGTTTTGTTCGTCTCTTCATCGGTCAAGCCGGCCACTGGCTCATCCAGAAGAATGATGTCTGGAGATTGAGCAACAAGCATTGAGATCGCAAGCCATTGCTTTTGACCATGAGACAGGGAACCGGCCAAGACCTTGGCGTAAGGAGCAAGGCCCACATAATCCATCAAGCGATAGACCTCATCTTTAGCCGTATTATTCAGCTTTTCAAACATCAGACTGAATGGCATCTTGCTCGGTGAAGCAGCCAACTCAAGATTTCTGGAGACCGAAAGATTTTCAAACACACGAGGTGTCTGAAACTTTCGACCAACACCTAACCTTGAAATCTTCTGTTCCGACAAACCAATAATGCTGGAACCTCTCAGGGAGACTGAGCCTTTGGTTGGCTTAACCTTTCCAGTGATGACATCTAGAAAAGTTGTTTTACCAGCGCCATTGGGTCCAATGATTGACCTTAGTTCACCATGCTCCAGAGAGATGGAGAGATCAGTCAATGCAAAGAAACCATCAAAATCAACGCTGACATCATTTAATTCAAGAATTGGTGTTGACATAGCTTAAACAGTGTTGGTTGACATGAAAGCGAAGGTTGACCAAGAAAAGATTATTGAGATTGAGTCGTATAACCCTCATCCATTTCTAGCTTTGGGTATGTTGAAGATTTCTTTGCAATTCCAAAGGCTGCCATCATCGATGTAAATCCGCCATTCTTAAACCATCCATAAATGCCATCAGGCATCAACACAACCACAAAGATGAACAAGCCACCCTGCACAAACAACCAGGCTTCAGGCAGCGCTTCACTAACCAGACTTCGCAAATAATTGACTAAAACAGCACCAATAATCGGTCCGATCAATGTTCCACGACCACCAACAGCAACCCAAATCACCATTTCAATGGACATTGAAATGGCCATATATTGAGGTGAAACAATACCTGACTGAACTGTATAAAGTGCCCCAGAGATACCAGCTAAGGCGCCAGCAACCAGAAAGACAATGACTTTGAATGGGACTGGATTAAAACCACTGAAACGCAAACGCGCCTCATCGTCTCTGATACCGATCAAAGCATCACCGAAACGTCCGCTGGTCAGAAACTTACAAAGAAGGTAGGCAAACGGCAGAATTATAAGAGTGATTCGATAAAACATGAGTTGAGCATCGTCTGAGCCCACAATCATTCCGAATATCTCAGTGGTGCTAGTTTTAAGACCATTTGTTCCATTAACGAGCTTCTGCTGTCCATTGAAGAAATGGTAAAAAACCATCAAGGATGCTTGGGTGATAATGGAGAAATAAACTCCCTTGATGCGGTTTCTAAAAATTAGATATCCAACAAGACCAGCTACCACAGCAGGAATCAACCAAATAGCGATCAGTGTCCAGGGGAATGACCAGAATGGTTGCCAGAAAAATGGGAGGTTATCAACACCGTAATTCTCGAAGAACTTTGGTAGTCCATTGGCTCCCGTGGTGAAATCATTATTGGTCACCAACAGAAGATGCATGGCTATGGCATAACCACCCAAGGCAAAAAAGATACCTTGACCCAGGCTGAGAAGTCCGGTGTATCCCCAGATAAGATCAATGCCTAAAGCAACGATAGCTAGAGAAAAATACCTTCCAAAAAGATTGAGGCGGAACTGTGAAAGAATCGTCGGTAGAACAAAGAATGCGAAGGCTAGAAGAAGCCAGGGAAGCAGCTTTTTGAAAATTTTCATGGAAAATGAAAACGCAAAGATCAGGATTCGACGGATCGGCCCTTCTGAGGGAACATCCCAGTTGGCTTAAATTGAAGGAACGAAATAATAAAGATAAAGATCAGCACATAGGACATACTCGTTGTTGCGAAGAACTCAATGACAGCAGCAGGAGCAGCTGGTATGTCTGGGAAAGCAATCAGAATGGCGCCGGATCCAATGATGGATTGAATGATTCCAAGCATCATCGAAGCAATCACAGTGCCGACAAGATTTCCCACCCCTCCCAGAACAATAACCATGAAGCAGGAAACGATATAGGCAGCACCGAGATTGGGACCCACGGAGCCAAGCAAGGTAATCGCACTCCCAGCCACACCAGCCAGGCCAGACCCAATGCCAAAGGTGATGCTATCGACGCTGTCAGTGGGAATACCGAGGCAATTGCTCATCTGACGATTTTGAGTCACCGCACGGATGCGTAATCCCCAGACACTCTTTGTAAGAAACCATGCCACAAAACCAAGCAGCAGAGCAGAGAGGATAATGATGAAGATTCGAATACCCGGCAACTCAATCCCCGCAATCGAACCCCAGCTTCCTTGCAACCATTTCGGGGCCGTCACATCAATATTTCGAGGCCCGAACCAAGCTTTAGAAAGTGGTTTAGAAGCTGACATCGCAGTGATTGAAACGAAACCAATCACTGATGCCACAACCCAGACGAGTCCTGAAAGATAGGGATAGAACGAAGCGCTCTTGAGTTTTGTAGGCGAGAAACGCTGAAAGCAATAACCAAGAATGATGGCAACTAATATCCCTACAACCATACTTGTTGAAACACTACGAATGAATTGAATCAGAACGAGGCTGACACCCCACGTAGCGAGCAATGTTTCAAGAGGTCGCCCATATAGCTGTCGTATTAATGTTCTTTCCAGAAGAACTCCAACGAAGCCGGTGATGACGAAGGCAAAAACGAGCGCAAAAAGATAATAAAGTTGGAAAATGCCTTCGCCGAGTGGCTTGAACATATTTTGTGTGACAAAAGTCACATAAGCTCCAACCATCATCAACTCGCCATGAGCGAGATTAATCACTCCCATCAAACCAAAAACGATGGCCAGGCCTGTCGCTGCGAGAAGCAGTACTGACCCGATGCTGAGCCCATCAAGGAGCTGTGAAAAAATTAATTCCATCAGTACATGGGGTAAAAAAAAGGGGCCACAAGTTTATTGTGGCCCACTATTCAAATGAGTTCAGACGTAACGATCACATCTTGAACTTTCCGGCGTCAGGACGATCGAGCGTCCAGTCGCACTTGTAACCCTTGGTCTCAGGAACGTACTGGTTCCAGGTAATGGGAGGAACGGGAGTCTTGCTATCCCAGAGAATCTCGAACTGGCCATTCTCCTTGGCTTCACCAATCCGCACAGTCTGCGAGATGTGGTGGTTGGGATACATCTCAATCGGACCCTGAGGAGCATCAAGCTTGATGCCGATCAGTGCGTTCCGCACTGCATCAAGATCCTCATACGTGCCGGCCTTCTCAACAGCAGCCTTCCAGAGGTAAACCATGTTGTAAGCCGACTCCATAGGATCGTTCGTCACACGATCGTCACCGTACTCAGCAAGGAATGCTGCGTTGAAGGTGTTGGAGGCTTCAGTACCGAGGGACATGAAGTAGTTCCAGGCTGCGTAGGTGCCGCCCACATACTCAGGTCCAATCTGACGGATCTCCTCCTCAGCGATGGAGAAGGACATGATCGGGTACTTGTCAGGAGTGATTCCTGCTGCCTTGAACTGCTTGAACAGGGCAACGTTGGAATCGCCATTCAGAGTGTTGATGATGATTCCACCATCAGGGAACTCTTTCTTGATCTTGGCGATGATGGGCGCCACCTCAGTGTTGCCGAGAGGGATGTAGTCCTCACCGACCGTCTCACCACCCAGGCTCTTGACCTGCTCTTTGATGATGGTGTTAGCAGTTCTGGGATAAACGTAGTCAGAACCGACCAGGTAGACCTTCTTGCCGTACTTGTCGGCGAACTGCTCAAACAGCCAATCAACTGCAGGCTCAGCTTGCTGGTTCGGAACAGCGCCGGTGTAGAAGATGTTCTTGGAGCACTCCTGGCCTTCGTACTGAATCGGGTAGAAGAGGAAATGATCCTTGGCTTCATAAACCGGAAGCATTGCTTTCCGACTAGCCGATGTCCAGCCGCCGAACACAACGGCAACCTTGTCGGCGTCGATCAGCTTCTGAGACTTCTCTGCGAAGGTGGGCCAATCCGAGGCACCATCTTCGGAGGTGTAGGTGATCTTGTAGCTCTTGCCGTCGACCTTGACACCGCCGGCTTCATTGATTTCCTTGATCGCCATCTCCTCGACTTCTTTCAGAGTCGTTTCGGAGATCGCCATCGTTCCGCTCAGGGAATGAAGGATGCCAACCTTGATTTCACCATCAAAGTCGCTACCACCACCACCAGCGGAATCATCGCTGCCACCGCCACAGGCGGTCATCGTGACTCCCACTGTCGTGGCCGCGAATGCAGCGAGCAGACGCTTCGTAAACGTTGAATTCATAAAGAAAGACACACGGTGGATGAGACCGCCATGAGGGCGACCATGGGACCGTATGAACCGACTTGGACCCGCTTTGTATCGACAATAACATTTTGGGAATTGCCGCGATTCGTTGACTTAATTCGGTAGCTGTTGCAACACAAATGCCTCCACGCTCTCGAGGCCTTCTCCGGTTTGAAGGTTTGTGAAACACCAGGGGCGATCACCACGCATCCGCTTGGTGTCATGCTCCATGACCACAAGATCTGCACCCACCATTGATGCCAGATCGATTTTGTTGATCACCAAAAGGTCCGAACGGGTGATACCAGGCCCTCCCTTCCGTGGAATTTTGTCTCCAGCAGCCACATCGATGACATAGATGCAGAGATCGACCAGTTCCGGACTGAAACTGGCGGCGAGGTTGTCACCACCGCTTTCCACCAGCACAAGATCAAGACCCGGAAACTGAGCCTCAAGCTCCGCCACTGCAGCTCGGTTGATCGAGCAGTCCTCTCGGATCGCCGTGTGCGGGCAACCGCCGGTCTCAACGCCTCGGATCCGTTCAGGCTCCAGAGCACCAGCCCGCGTCAGAAACTGGGCATCCTCCTGGGTGTAGATGTCGTTGGTAACGACAGCGAGCTGAAGCTGATCACGCAGGCGGCGGCACAACGCTTCCACCAGCGCTGTCTTTCCTGAACCAACCGGGCCGGCGACTCCTAAACGCAGCTTGCTGCTCATCAGCTTCGAAACAGGCGTGAATAGAGCTCAGCATGGGCGAGCTGCGCCTGCCCGACACCGACACCACCACTCCACAACGTCCGAGGATCACGATCAAGCAGCTGCTCAGCCTGATCGGCGATCAAGGGAAGCGCTCTTTGCTGCAGCACCTGGGCCCGGGACGGACCCAACGGCAACAACCTGACCGCTGCACTGAGCTGATTGGCTACCCAGCTGTAGAGGTAACCCTGCACCATTTCTCTGTCTGAGAGCTTCAAAGCCCTCGCGGCCCAGGCCCATGACGCCGGCCAGGCCAGAGATAAAGGAGCCGGCAGGGAATGGCCCATCTCTGCCAACAACAGCAGCAAGGACTGACCCATCTGACGATGCTGCGCGCGCAGCTCGGCGGCATCACGCGTCGCCAGGAGCCAGCCGTCCAGATTCAACAGACGCTGGCGCGCCGCAGCATCCCCACGCCGAACCCAGGCCGAGCAGTCATCGGCGAGAGTCACCAGCGACGCTGCCTCCAGCCGCAGGGAGCCCCTGGTCAGCTCTGCCTCCAGCCAGCCCTCGAGAGCCCTTTCGTCCGCGAGCATGCCGGCCTGAATCTGCACTTCCAGGCCCTCGGAATAACTGAATCCTCCGACCGGTAAAGCCGGACTCACCAGCTGAAGCAGGGCAAGCGATGTCATCCGTGCTGATGCACTCCATAAGCACCCGCCTCCGGAGCGAACGACCGAACGCACCGACTCAGTTTGAGACCTCGGCTCTTCAGCAGATCGGCGAGGACGGAATCATCCAGCAAGAACAGCTCCTGCTGATGAAGCTCGAGGGCAACATGGCGATTGCCCAGGTGGTAAACGGCCTGCATCAACTCCAGTGGAGTCGCGGCCTGCACCCGCAGCAACGCCTCGGGTGCCGCTGTCACCTCCACCCGCGTGATTCCATCAGCATCACAGAGTTGATCTCCGGGCTGGAGCGATTGGTCCCGCGGCAACTGCAGCAGCACCTCCCGGCCGCAGACCGTGCGGCGACGACCTCGCAGCACCGTTCTTTCATCAGCCGTCAGGGGTAATCGCAGATCTGGCTTCAAGGAATTGGGAGCGAGGCGCTGCTCCAGCACAAGCACCGATTCCGTCACCCATCCCATCCCGATTGGTTGGGAGCCTGCCCAGCAGCAGCGGATGGCTTGGTATGGATTGCTACAGAGATGTCGAGAGCAGCCATGGAGCGTGGCAACCATGCAACGACTCGAGCCCTGGCACGGCCACTGCAGGCTGCAGTTCACAACCAATGACGGCGGCAGAACCCGTCACCAGGGTGGCTGCCGTGCTCCGTTCAAACTGCTGCGGGCGGAGGCGGGGGACGACGGCCGCTGCGAACTGCCCCTTCTTCACACCGCCGGTGGCCTGGTGGGCGGCGATCAGCTCAGCATCGACTTGAACCTGAAAGCTGAAAGCCGCAGCCTGATCACCAGCGTGGCTGCTCAGAAGGTCTATGGCTCTGTCGGCCGCAGCCGCCTGAATCCCGATGGAGCCTGGTCCAGGCAGGGCGTGACCTGCACCCTGGATGACAACAGCGATCTGGAATGGCTGCCTCAGGAAATGGTGCTGTACGCCGATGCACTGTTTCACCAATCGTTGAGGGTGTGCCTGCCGGAGAACGCCTCATTTCTCAGTGCGGAGATCGTGCGGCTGGGGCGGACCGCCGCGGAGGAACGGCTGAATCAGGGATGCTGGCGCTCATGCCTGGAGATTCAGCGCCATGGAGCCGATTCACCGCGCTGGGAGCTGGTGGATCGGCTGGAGCTCGGTGGATCGAGCCTGACGGACTGCCACGGACTGGCCGGTGCACCGGTGTTCGGGTCCCTGGTATGGGCGGCACCCAAGCCGCTCAGTCCCGAAGCGATCTCCATGCTGCTGAAGGATGCACGGGACGACCGTCATGGCCTGATCGGCACGATGCGCTGCAGCACGCTGGATCAAGGGCTTGTTGCCCGCTACATCGGTCCTTCGAGCCGGGATGCCCGCTTCTGGTTCAGCCGCATCTGGGCTCGGACACGGGCATTGCGGGGTCTCGCCCTTCCCCGCATCCCGCGGGTCTGGCCTTTACAAGAACAGCCCTTGCAGGACCAGCCGTTGCAGAGCTTGATGTTCAAGGAGAACACTGCTGAGGCCATTGCGGAGACACACTGAGCATGACCGAGTCTTCCCATGCATCTCAGTCCTCAGGAAAAGGACAAGCTCCTGATCGTGACCGCGGCCCTGCTGGCTGAGCGACGGCTCAACCGCGGCCTCAAGCTCAATCACCCTGAGGCGACGGCCTGGCTGAGCTTCCTGGTTCTGGAAGGCGCCCGTGACGGCAAAAGCGTTGCGGAACTGATGCAGGAGGGCACCACCTGGCTGAGCCGTGATCAGGTGATGGACGGTGTCGCGGAGCTGGTGCATGAAGTGCAGATCGAGGCGGTCTTCCCCGATGGCACCAAGCTCGTCACCCTGCACGACCCCATTCGCTGAGGACGTCCCTGATGCCACCCCTGATTCCCGGCGAACTGCTTCCGGAACCCGGCGAAATCGAACTCAACGCCGGTCGCCCTGTGACCACCATCAGCGTCGCCAACAGCGGCGACCGCCCCGTGCAGGTGGGCTCCCACTTCCACTTCGCTGAAGCCAACGCCGCTCTGCAATTCGACCGGATCGCCGCTCGCGGGCAACGGCTCGACATCCCCGCTGGCACAGCGATCCGGTTCGAGCCCGGCGACAGCCGGGACGTGAACCTGATTCCCTTCGCCGGCGCACGGCGTGTGGTCGGCTTCAACGGCCAGATCAACGGACCCCTTGACGCCTGATCCATGCCTTTCCGCATCTCCCGCAAGACCTACGCCGAGACCTACGGACCAACCACAGGCGACCGGGTCCGCCTCGCCGACACCGATCTGATCCTCGAAGTCGAGAAGGACTACACCGTCTATGGCGATGAGGTGAAATTCGGGGGCGGCAAAGTCATCCGCGACGGCATGGGCCAGTCCCAGATCCCACGGGCAAGTGGCGCCGTGGACACGGTGATCACCAACGCCCTGATCCTCGACTGGTGGGGCATCGTCAAGGCTGACGTGGGCCTGAAGGACGGCCGGATCGTGGGCATCGGCAAAGCCGGCAACCCTGACACTCAGGAGGGGGTGACGATCATCGTGGGACCGGGCACCGAAGCGATCGCCGGCGAGGGCCACATCCTCACCGCCGGTGGCATCGACACCCACATCCACTTCATCTGCCCGCAGCAGATCGAAACCGCCCTGGCCAGTGGTGTGACGACCCTGATGGGTGGCGGAACCGGACCTGCCACCGGCACCAACGCCACCACCTGCACCCCCGGCGCCTTCCACATCGCCAGCATGCTGCAGGCCGCTGAAGGCCTGCCGGTGAATCTGGGCTTCTTCGGCAAAGGCAACGCCAGCACACCTGAGGCCCTGGAAGAGCAGGTGCTGGCAGGGGCCTGCGGGCTCAAGCTGCATGAGGACTGGGGCACGACACCGGCAGCGATCGATGCCTGTCTGTCGGTCGCGGACCGGATGGATGTGCAGGTCTGCATCCACACCGACACCCTCAACGAAGCGGGCTTCGTTGAGGACACGATCGCCGCGATCAAGGGTCGCACCATCCACACGTTCCATACAGAAGGTGCCGGCGGTGGTCATGCCCCCGACATCATCAAGATCTGCGGTGAAGCGAACGTGCTGCCCAGCAGCACCAACCCCACCCGGCCCTACACCCGCAACACTCTCGAGGAGCACCTCGACATGCTGATGGTGTGTCACCACCTGGATCCGAAGATCCCTGAGGACGTGGCCTTTGCCGAATCACGCATCCGCCGCGAAACGATTGCCGCCGAAGACATCCTTCACGACCTGGGTGCCTTCTCGATCATTGCCAGCGATTCCCAGGCCATGGGCCGCGTTGGCGAAGTGATCACCCGAACCTTCCAGACGGCCCACAAGATGAAGGTGCAGCGGGGAGCGCTCCCGGAGGATTCCGATCGCAACGACAACCACCGGCTCAAGCGCTACATCGCCAAAGTGACCATCAATCCAGCCCTGGCCCACGGCATCAGCAGCGAGGTTGGATCCGTCGAAACCGGCAAACTCGCCGATCTGGTGCTCTGGAAGCCTGGTTTCTTCGGCATCCGTCC
This sequence comes from Synechococcus sp. KORDI-49, assembly GCF_000737575.1. Taxonomy (NCBI): domain Bacteria; kingdom Bacillati; phylum Cyanobacteriota; class Cyanophyceae; order Synechococcales; family Synechococcaceae; genus Synechococcus; species Synechococcus sp. KORDI-49. Next base: position 1,548,158 of record NZ_CP006270.1, read on the forward strand.
TGAACTGGTGCTCAAGGGAGGTTCCATCGTGTGGGCCCAGATGGGTGATGCCAACGCCTCGATCCCAACCCCGGGCCCTGTGCATGGCAGGCCGATGTTCGGAGCGTTCGGCAAGGCACTGGTCCACAACTGCCTCACCTTCGTCAGCCAGGCAGCGATGGATGCCGACATCCAGAGCCAACTCGGGCTGGAACGGACCTGCCTGGCCGTCCAAGACACCCGCAGCGTTGGCAAAAGCGCTCTGAAGCTCAATTCCAGCCTGCCCAATGTGAGCGTGGACCCGCAGACCTATGAAGTGTTCGCCGACGGCGAACTGCTCACCTGCGAACCCGCGGAGGTGCTTCCCCTCGCGCAGCGCTATCTGCTGCTTTGAGCACCACCCTGCTGGTGGTGCAGCATGTCGACCACGAAGGTCCCGACCTGATTGCCGATCTGGCCCGGGAACGGCAAATGCAGATCGACGTCCGTCGGCCATCTCTGGGAGATCACTTCCCTGATCCGGATGGGTGCCGCAACACCATCGCCTTGGTGCTGGGAGGCCCCATGAGCGTGAACGACCGCCTGCAGCCAGGCATGGACTGGCTGCAACGGGAACTGGACTGGCTGACGTCCTGGCATCAGCACCAGCAACCGGTCCTGGGGATCTGCCTGGGCGCACAACTCCTGACGATGGCGGCCGGGGGAAGCGTTGAACAGCTGCTGGTGGGCCACCCGGCGCACCCCTTGAAGGAGGTTGGCTTCGGTGCCATCCACTGGGTTGTTGACCCAAGCGAGGAGCCGCTGCTGCAGGGGCTTCATCCCAGCGAGACCGTGCTGCATTGGCATGGCGATCGCATCCGCCTGCCCTCCGAAGCAACACTGCTGGGTTCTTCACTGCACTGCAAGGAGCAGGTGTTCCGGGTCAAACACCATGCCATCGGCTTGCAGTGCCATCTGGAAGTCTCCGGTTCCAGCCTGGAGAACTGGATCAGAGCTGATCGCAGCTATGTGGTGAACGCCATGGGAGCGGATGGGCCAGAACAACTTCAGAACGACTGGAAACGCCTAAGTGCGGATCTGAACCGCAGTGGCCGAAGGCTCTTTTCCAATGCTCTAACTCAACTCCTGGCTGAGCTTTGAGATCAGCAGTTGATGCCTGGATCAATGATGTGTTGGAGGCTGCTGGTGTGAGAAGACAGCCTCCGAGGAAGAAAGGCCAGTTTCATCCCTCAAATCTTTTTTAGTTGAGCAGAAGATTAAAAACAGTTTAAGAGGATACAGATTTCTTTTTTCTCCTGGTGGATTCACGTTGTCTGGAACGCCACGGGAGATCAGCCGAAGACCGCATTCAGAGGGGGGCTTCACGTCACCAGAGATACGCAAATCACATGCTGATCCCGCTTTTGGAACCCAAGTCGAGCAATGTGTAGCAACGGCAACCCATGCGCCCCCTGTCGAGTTTTTGGATGCGTGCATCCATTGTTCTGGCGATGTTCACCCAGTACCGACCGACCGACGGGTACGACGAATATTTCTGCCGTGAACAATCCGCACCCCGGGAAGATCTCGAACCGCTGCTGTCGTCCCTCGGCGCCATGGGACTGGCGGAACTGAACCGCAGCCACGCATCCGCCAGCAACCTGCTGCGGCGTCTTGGAGCCACATTTCGCCTGAATGGCTCAGGGCTTCAGGGCGGTGAGCGGATCCTGCCCTTCGACCCTCTACCCCGGCTGATCCACCGCCAGGACTGGTCTGTACTGGAACGAGGGTTGTTTCAACGCCTGGAAGCCATCGATCAGTTTCTTGAGGATGTCTATGGCCCGCAGATGATCCTCCGGGACGGTGTGATTCCTCGTGAAGATGTGGAAAGTTCCCAGGGGTGGCGCCCTCAGATGCAGGGCATCACCACTCCCCTCAACCGCTGGTGCCACATCTCCGGGCTGGATCTGATCCGGGACGGAGAGGGAACTTGGCGTGTTCTGGAGGACAACCTGCGATGCCCCTCGGGAGTGGCCTACTTCCTGGAAAACCGGCGCGTGATGAAGCGGTTGTTCCCGAGCCTGTTCGAAGGGCGCATCGTGCAACCGATCGACGATTACCCATCGCATCTGCTGCGCACGTTGCAGGATCTGGCTCCGTGGAGCGATGCACCGAGGGTTGTTCTGCTCACCCCTGGAGTGTTCAACAGTGCGTACTTCGAGCACAGCTACCTGGCCCAGCAGATGGGGATCACCCTGGTGGAGGGCCGGGATCTGATCTGTGAGGACGGTCGGGTCTGGATGCGCAGCACCGCTGGACGGGAGCCTGTCGATGTCATCTACCGCCGCATCGACGATGACTTTCTCGATCCCACTGTCTTCCGTCGTGATTCGATGCTCGGCGTGCCGGGCCTGATCGATGTGATGCGATCCGGTCGGGTTGCGATCGCCAATGCCCCCGGCACCGGAGTCGCCGATGACAAGCTCATCTACGCCTACGTGCCGTCCATGATCCGTTACTACCTCAATGAGGAGCCGATCATTGACAACGTTCCTACCTATCTGTGCTCCAGGGACGACGATCTGCGTTACGTGCTCGAACATCTGAACGAACTGGTGGTGAAGTCCGTCGCCGAGGCTGGTGGCTACGGAATGCTGATCGGCCCTCACGCCACGGCTGGGGAGATCGATGGCTTCGCCGCGAAGATCAGAGCTCACCCTCGCAATTTCATCGCCCAACCCACCCTTCAGCTGTCCACGGTCCCGTCCCTCAGCGAAGGAGAGCTCTACCCCTGCCATGTGGATCTGCGTCCGTACGTGCTGCGGGGCAAGACCAACTGGGTCAGTCCTGGAGGACTGACCCGCGTGGCGCTGAAGCGGGGATCCCTGGTGGTGAATTCGTCCCAGGGTGGAGGCTGCAAGGACACCTGGGTGGTGAGTGAGAACCCTGTATCTGCTCCGAGACAGGAGGCATTGCCGTGCTGAGCCGAGTGGCTGATTCGCTGTACTGGATCAACCGGTACATCGAACGCGCCGAGAACATCTCACGGTTCCTCGAAGTGAGTGAAGCCATGGCACTGGACTGCCCACCCGGCAGCGCGGAACCCTGGCTGCCCCTTGTCGATGCCATTGGTGATCGGGACAGCTTCGAGCAGATGTATTCCCAGGGATCTCCGAAAGAGGTCGTGAGCTTTCTGCTTCTGGATCGCGACAACCCGAACAGCATCGTCAGTTGCATCGCCAATGCCCGTGAAAACGCAAGGCAGATCAGAGATGTGATCACCACCGAAATGTGGGAGCAGCTGAACGATCTTTACTGGAACGTGCAGGACGGCGAAGCGCTCTGGCAAGAACCGGATCAGGAGCAGCTGCGCAGCATCCGGAGAGGTTGTCAGCTCTTCTACGGCATCACCGACGTCACCCTCAACCGGGATCAGACATGGCTGTTCAGCCGACTGGGCCGGCTGATCGAACGGGCGGACAAAACCTCACGCATCCTCGACGTGAAATATTTCCTGCTGCTGCCAGCGCCCACGGAAGTGGGGGGGGTGCTGGATGAACTGCAATGGATCTCTCTGCTGCGCACAGCTGGCGCTTATCAGATGTATCGCCAGAGCGTGCAACAGGCCATCACACCGTCATCGGTGGCTCGGTTTCTGTTGCTGGATCCGATCTTTCCCCGTTCCGTGCGTTTCTGCCTTCAGGCGATCAATGAAACCCTGTCGCAGATTCAACGGGCCCCCCAGGCAGGGCCTCCGGATGACCTCGAATGTCTGCGGGGTCAGGTGCTCGCCAAATGGAGTTACATCCGCATTGATGTTCTGATCGAGCGCGGACTGCATGAAGCCATCGATCAATTGCAAACCGACCTGAACCAGCTGCATGCCTTGATTCACAACCGATATTTCATCACCGGCGACCTCGCCTCCACCCCCTCTGACCCCTCATGCGCGCTCAGCTGACCCATAGCCTCACCTACCGCTACGAGGCCCCGGTTCAGCTCGGCGAACACAGGCTCTGCCTGCGTCCTCGCGCCCAGGGCCATCAACATCTGATCGAGCACAGCCTTCGGATCACGCCTGAACCGAGCCACAGCCATGACCTCCTGGCTGCCAGCGGGGATGCCATCCAACGCGTCCGCTTCTTCGGACCCACCGACGCCTTGCACATTCAGGCCAGCAGCCTGGTGGTGACACACCCGGCTGCACCGCTGCTGGACTGCTTCAACGGTCTTGAACCGCCCCTCCCTTACCCCCGGCGACAACTCAACCAGGATCTGCTCGGAGCACTCGAAGGCTGGCTACCCAATGGCCAGCACGATCCTTCCGCTGTGGAGCTGGCACAGGATGCGCTGATGGGCAGCAATCAACAGGTGCTGCCGTTCCTCCATCAATTGATGGAGATGATTCAGGATCGGGTGAAGTACACCCAGCGCCACGCGGGTCCGGCCTGGCCAGCAGGCCGGACCTTGCGCGAACGGATCGGATCCTGCCGGGATCTGGCGATGCTGATGACGGAGTGCTGCCGCAGTATTGGACTGCCGGCTCGCTTTGCGAGTGGTTATCACCTCGCCGACCCGGCACCGCAGAGTTACGACCTGCATGCCTGGACCGAGGTGTATCTGCCGGGGGCCGGCTGGCGTGGCTTCGATCCCAGTGCGGGCGGCGAAATCACCGAGCGCTACATCGTTCTGGCCAGTTCCTCGAAACCCGATCTCACCGCAGCCGTCTGCGGCACCTTCAGTGGCCCACCAGGAACGGTCAGCGAGCTGAGCTGGTTGATCGAAGCGATGGTGGAATCAGAATCCGACCAGAACCACGCACCCAGCCTGATTCAGGCCGCCTGAAGCTCTGGTTCCACTCCATGAAGGCATGGTTTCGGCGCTGTGATGGTCGTGGCATCCATCAAGGCCGGAATGCGAGCACTGTTGTAAACGCGGAATTCATTCACGAGGGAGACTCCCTGCTCGCGCACGGCCTGGTTCAGGACGACCGAACCATCGGGATCTGACACCGAACGATGGAAGGTGCCCGGAGGAATGCGCAGGATGTCGCCGCCACTCTCCAATCTCACGATGTGGAACGGCTTCTCCCAGGCCAGATTCACGAGATAGAACGTGCGACCGCCACTGGCGGCAAGCAGATTGTCCTCCTGGTGAGGATGAAGATAGAACTGCCAGGCGCCACTGGCCGGATCGTTGGGTGGGCTGGTCGCCGGCCCGGTGTGAATCACCAGGTCACGGGCATTCGATGTTCCCACGGTGACATCGAAGAAGCGAACCGATGGTGTGTCGCGGAAGCGTTCGTAGGCCAGCAGTTCAAACATCAAACCGGGTCGATGAAAACCCGAACACTGCATGTGTTGTACCGGGAGAAGCCTTGGGAAATGGTCGCGACAGCAACGGTTCACCCCCCCAGATAGGCCATCTCCGCATGTTGGTTTGAATCAGCGTTGCCATGACGCTCCTCGCTGTAGCGATCGCTTCGCCGATGCCAGAGAGCGGCCATGGTCCGCTCGAGCTCTGACTCCACGTCCAGTACCGGGGTCAGATCCGTGCCCTCCGCTGCGAACAGACAGGTGAAGGCACGGCCATCGGCCGTGACGCGCAAACGGTTGCAATCCGAACAGAAGGGCTCACTGATGGAGGCGATCACACCGAGGCAGCCTCCACCGTCGGCGTAACGCCAACTCCGCGCTGTACCGCTCACAGGGCGACCGAGCGGCTGGAGCGGCCACCGCGCACCGATGCGCTTCACCATTTCAGCGGCCGGGAGAACCTGCTGCGGACGCCAGCCGTTGCGATTGCCGACATCCATGAATTCGATCAGACGCAGCTCAAGCCCCCACCGCCGCGCCAGATCCGCCAGGGGAATCAACTGATCGTCATTCACAGTCCGCTGAATCACGGCATTGAGCTTCAGGCCACCGGCAGCAGGATCAAAACCGGCTGACGTGGCAGCCTGCAGCCCGGCAAACACCTGCTGCAGGAGGCGTTCACCGGCCGGAACACCGCCACGGAGGCCGGCCATGCGCGCTGCCACCTCTGGATCGACAGCATCGAGACTGACGGTGATCCGATCCAGACCGGACGCACGAAGTGCCGTCGCCCGATCGGACGTCAGCAGCACGCCGTTGCTGGTGAGAGCGACCTCGCGCAACCGGTTGAGAGGATCACCGAGCGTCTCCCGTCCGTTGTGAATCTGCTGAAGCAGAGGGAGCAAGCGGTCACTCAGCAGGGGTTCACCCCCGGTGAGCCGCAGGGTGTGCACGCCGAGACGACAGGCAACCCGAATCAGACGCAACTGCTGCTCCAGACTCAGCAGGCCTGGAGGATCCTCCGCATCGGGGCAGCAGTACGGGCAGCTCAGATTGCAGCGGGCTGTTAACGACAACCGCAACACACCCAGCGTCCGAGAACGCTGATCAGCAACCGATGGCTCACTGGTCATGGGGTCAACGCTGCCAGATCCTCGGGTCGGTTCGCATTGAGCAGCACATCGCGCGGCAATCGCACCGTCTGCAGCGGCAGCCGGTCCAACCAGTCCAGCCAACGCCACTGGCCGGCGGTGAGTTGCTCGATGAGGGCCGTTTGAAACGGTGCCCCCGATGGGATCACCGCCAGAAGTGGCTGCAGACGCTCGCCGTCATGCGCAACGGCGATCCGATCCGGCCTGCATTGCCAGGCCATGATCAACTGCCTGAAGGTGTCCGTTCTGAGTCGCGGCATATCCACAGGAAGAACCAGCACCGCCTGCCCCGGTGTCGACGGCAACACCCTGGCCAGGGCATTCAGCGGCCCGCTCCAGGGCGGCGGTTCCAGCAGAACACGCACGTCGGAACGATGCGCCAGTTGATCGGCATGGGTCTGATGACGACTGACGACCTGGACCGGGAGTTCAAGGGGCAGCAACTGATCCACAATCGCCGTGAGCCAGACACCACCATCGGGATGAGGCAACAACGCCTTATCGCGTCCCATGCGTCGGCTGTCGCCACCACTGAGCAGACACACCTGCAGGAGTGGATTCACGCCAGCGAATGAAGTTATGGAAGATCTAGGACGCCGTGGTCTTGCAGTAGTGCTTACTACCAGATCGATCCACAGAAAATATCCTGATCAATATCATCAGTCGATTCAATGTGCGGCAGAGTACAGAAACCAGCCAGTTGGTAACCAATTAAACCAACAGATTCATCGCACATTGGTTGAATGCGCCACTTAACGGATATTTTTCGACCGTTTCGCCACCCACGGGCACCCTTTCGTTTTGAAGCCCGCGGTTTCAACATTTCTCCTTTCAATGCTTGGCGACCTTTGGTCGTTCCAGGGCAGGTACCGCACCCTCCACCTCACCTGGATCGCCTTCTTCCTGACCTTCGTGGTCTGGTTCAACCTGGCCCCTCTGGCCACCACCGTGAAAGCGGATCTCGGATTGACCGTTGGTCAGATCCGCACCGTGGCCATCTGCAACGTGGCCCTCACCATTCCGGCTCGCGTGCTGATCGGCATGCTGCTGGACAAATTCGGTCCTCGGATCACCTACTCCAGCATCCTGGTTTTTTCGGTGATTCCCTGCCTGCTTTTTGCGTCCGCCCAGGACTTCAACCAGCTGGTGGTGGCGCGTCTGCTGCTCTCCATCGTCGGCGCCGGCTTCGTGATCGGCATCCGCATGGTGGCCGAATGGTTCCCGCCCAAGGAAATCGGCCTGGCTGAGGGCGTCTATGGCGGCTGGGGCAACTTCGGCTCCGCCTTCTCGGCCCTCACCATGGTCGCCCTCGCCGGCTTCCTCTCCTTCTCCGGCGGCTTTGAACTGCCCACCGGTGCTGTTCTCAACTGGCGCGGTGCGATCGCGCTCACCGGCATCATCTCGGCGCTGTACGGCGTCTTCTACTTCTTCAACGTCACCGACACCCCCCCGGGCAAGACGTACCAGCGTCCGGAACGGACCGCTGGTCTGGAAGTGACCTCGATGCGCGATTTCTGGGGCCTGCTGGGCATGAATGTGCCCTTCGCCGCCATCCTTTGCGTGCTCTGCTGGCGCCTGCAGAAAGTGGGCTTCCTCACGCCGGCCACCTATCCCCTGGCCCTGGGTGCCGTGGCCGTCTGGTTCGCATTCCAGACCTGGGGAATCATCCGCACCAACCGCGAGCTGATCCTCGGCACCAAGGTCTATCCCAAGGAAGACCGCTATGAATTCCGCCAGGTGGCGATTCTCGAGCTCACCTACATCGTGAACTTCGGGTCCGAACTGGCCGTGGTGTCGATGCTGCCCACCTTCTTCGAAACCACCTTCGATCTGCCGAAGGCCACCGCCGGCATCCTGGCCTCCTGCTTCGCTTTTGTGAACCTGGTGGCCCGCCCCGCCGGTGGTCTGATCTCTGACAGCGTCGGCAGCCGCAAGAACACCATGGGCTTCCTCACCGCCGGCCTGGGCATCGGCTATCTGGTAATGAGCATGATCAAGCCGGGCACCTTCTCCGGTTCCACCGGCATCTTTGTGGCCGTGGTGATCACCATGCTCGCCTCCTTCTTCGTGCAGTCCGGTGAAGGCGCCACCTTCGCGCTGGTGCCCTTGGTCAAGCGCCGCGTCACCGGTCAGGTGGCTGGTCTGGTGGGCGCCTACGGAAACGTCGGTGCTGTGACCTACCTCACCATTTTCAGCCTGCTGCCGATGTGGATGGGCGGTGGCGGCGAACCCACCCCCGAGGTGATCGCGGCTTCCAACAGCGCCTTCTTCCAGATCCTGGGCGTGGCTGGACTGATCGTGGCCTTCTTCTGCTTCTTCTTCCTCAAAGAGCCCAAGGGTTCCTTCGCGGAACTTCACGAAGGCGAAGTGGCCTGAGCCACCTCCATCGGCAGCGATTGATCACTGCCCATCAGCCCGGGGCTTCGGCCCCGGGTTTCGTTCTTGATCCCTTGTCCAGATGAGCGACGGTCCCCGCAGCGTCCGCAGTCAGTGCCCGTACTGCGGTGTGGGCTGTGGCCTCGAACTCCTTCCACCGGCTGTGAAGGGCCAGGCGGTGAAGCGGGACGCCGAAGGCAACCCGATGTGGACCGCCCGTGGCGACCGGCAGCATCCCTCCAGCCTGGGACAGGTCTGCATCAAGGGGGCAACGGTCGGAGAGACCCTGGCCAGAGGTCGGCTGCGTCAGCCCCTGTTCCGCAGCAGCCTCGAGGACGACTTCGCCCCGATCAGCTGGGACGATGCTCTCGGTCGGATCACCGACCAGATCCGCAGCAGCGTGTCGAGGCGCGGCAACGCCGATGCCATCGCCATGTATGGCTCAGGGCAGTTCCACACCGAGGACTACTACCTCGCCCAGAAGCTGTTGAAGGGTGCGCTGGGCACCAACAATTTCGACGCGAACTCAAGGCTCTGCATGAGTTCGGCTGTGGCCGGCTACACCCGCAGCCTGGGATCGGACGGCCCTCCGTGCTGCTACGAGGATCTGGATCACTGCAGCGTGGCCTTCCTGATCGGCACCAACACGGCCGAATGCCACCCGGTGCTGTTCCAGCGACTGCTGAAACGCAGAAAACGCAATCCCGGCAGCGTGAAAATCGTGGTGGTGGACCCACGCCGCACCGACACCGCCAAAGCCGCCGACATTCACCTGCCGATCGCACCGGGCAGTGACCTGGCGCTGCTGCACGGGATCGCCCACCTCGTGCTGCGCGAGAACGGACAGGACGCCACGTTCATCGACGACCACACCGACAACTACGACGCCTTTTTCGACGTGGCTGCCCGCTGGACTCCGAGGCGGGTGGCCCGCTTCTGCCACATCCCCGAGAAACGTCTGCGGGAGGTGGCCGCTCTGTTTCACCGGCGCGAAACGGTGCTCAGCCTCTGGTCGATGGGGGTGAACCAGCGGCGGGAAGGCACCGCAGTGGTAGGCGGCCTGATCAACCTGCACCTGCTCACCGGCCAGATCGGCAAGCCGGGAGCTGGTCCGTTCTCGCTCACAGGCCAGCCGAATGCCATGGGTGGTCGCGAAGCCGGCGGACTGTCTCACCTACTGCCCGGATATCGGCTGGTGACCAACACTGACCACCGCTCCGACGTGGAGAAGGCCTGGAACCTGCCGGCTGGCCGTATTTCCGCCAAACCAGGGCTGGCAGCCTGGCAGCAGGTGGAGGCGATGGAACGGGGCGAACTGGATCTCTGGTGGGTCGCCGCCACAAATCCACTGGTGAGCATGCCGGACCTGGACCGTGTGAAGGCCGCCATGGGGAACTGCCCCCTGGTGGTGGTGAGTGAGGCCTATGCCGATTCAGAGACCTCCCATTACGCCCACCTGCTGCTGCCCGCTGCCCAGTGGAGCGAAAAGGCCGGTGCCATGACCAATTCCGAACGGCGGGTGACCTACTGCCCGGCCTTCCGACGACCCTTCGGTGAGAGCCGTCCGGACTGGGACGTGTTTGCCGAGGTGGGTCGCCGGCTGGGCTACGCCGAGCAGTTCGGCTTCGAATCAGCGGCTGAGGTGTATGCGGAATTCACAACGCTCACCGCAGGCCGACTCTGTGATGTGAGTGGCCTCAGCCATGCCCTGCTCAACAAGGAGGGACCTCAGCAGTGGCCCTTTCCCAGAGGCTGCAGGCCTGGCACTGAAGCGAAACGGCTGTACTGCGACCAGCATTTCGCCACCCCCAGCGGACGCGCTCGCTTCTGCACCGAGCAACCGCTCGGTCTGGCGGAACCGCCCTGCGACACCTACCCGCTGGTGCTCACAGTGGGGCGCTATCTGGGGCAGTGGCACACGATGACCCGCACCGGCAAGGTGGAACGGCTGCAGTCCATGCACCCGGAGCCGCTGCTGGAGATCCATCCGGAGGACGCGCAGGAGCTCAAGTTGCGTCACGGGGAGCTTGGAGCGATCAGCTCACGCCGCGGCCATCTCACCGCGACGGTTCACGTGACTGATCGCATCCGACGCGGCACCGTTTTCCTGCCGATGCACTGGGGCTTCACCCAGGAGAAGGCCTGTGAAGCCAACACCCTGATGCACGACCAGGCCTGTCCTGTGTCGAAGCAGCCGGAATTGAAGGCCTGCGCGGTGATCGTTGCCCCGGCCGTCTCCGTGGTGAAACCGATGGAGCAGGAGAAAGGACGGCTGGACGGGTTGCGCCGTCTGCTCACCCCAGCACTTCGCTGAGAGCAGCCTCGAGATTGTGGTGGTCATGCCCGGGCCGCACCAGCTTGCACAGGGCAAAGCGATCCAGCTCACTGATCGCTGCCCACTGCTGTGGCGTCAGGTCCACGCCCCTTGCCTCAGCAGCGCTGTGAATCTCATCCGGCAGCGCGGTTCCCTGCTGCCAGGGCTCATCGACAGCCGGCGGAAGATCTCTGACGACGCCATCGGCCATCTCCCGCGAAATGGTTCGCAGGTGCTGGCGCATCTGATCGAGAGCATCGGCGGCGTCTGACCAATCCACAAGGGCCTGGCGCTGACGCTGCGAAAGAGCGAGCCAATGGCTGAGCTTCAGCTTCACACCGACCAGATCCAGCTTGCGGCGCACGCAGAGAGGAATGCAGCGCCAAGTGCCGATGAAGTCCTGTTCGAAGGCAAAACAATGGCTGGCGGACATGCTGCTGCGGGCCATCAATCAAGCGCTGAACGGTGTCAATGATGACAACGAAGATGCAAGCGATCAGAGATGTTCAGGTTGTAACAACATTGCATCTGTGCGCTTCGCCATCTCCCTTGGAATGCTGCTCGGCATGTCACACGGTTGGGTGACCGCCGAAAGCAGAGCGCGGAATGAATCAGCCACCTTTGAAATTGTAAGAACCGTTAAATCCGCTACCAACTTCTCTCCATTCAGTAGCGGGGAACACCAATTGTTTCCATACTGAAACTCACATCCGTGAGGTTTCAGCCTTGACCAACAGTTTTGTCTCCACAGGCCGCAGCCCGATCACGGTGGCCGCCGGTTTCCTCGGAGCCTTCATCGTCGGTTCCCTGGCCGTTCAACTGGTCCGCAGCCAAACCAGCCTCATCCAGGGTGGTGCAGCAGCTGTTGAGCCTGTGATCGCCAGCCCCGCCACCCTCTGGTCCCCCCTCGGTGAACGGGATGCCGTGGCAGGCAGCGTGGCAGCGATCCCGGAAGCACCGACGGTCACCATCAAACCGGTGGTCGGCTCCGAAGCCACGCTCTGGTCCACTCTCGGCGAACGCTGATTGACACCCCCGGCATGCCGGCCTGCATAGGGTGCCGGCATGCCGATGCAACGCCGAGAGCTGCTGAACGCCTGTGGGGGCCTCAGTGTGGCTGTGCTTGCAGGTGTGCAGGTGGCAGAAGCAGCTGAATCGAGGTTCTGCTCACCGGAGGATCCACTGCAGGCGCTGATGGAGGGCAACCGGCGCTTCAGCCGGGCCTGGCGGGACGCTGCGGCCAACCCCTCAACAGACCTCAGCGTTCTGCTCCACGGCAACCGCTGCTTCAATCCCCCTGGTGATCTGATCGATGGTCAACAGCCTTGGGCAACGGTGTTGACCTGCGCCGATTCGAGGGTCTCCCCCAGCTGGATCTTCGACACCACGCCCGGGGAACTGTTCGTGATCCGCAATGCAGGCAACACCGCCTTCACGGAAGCGATCGCCTCAGTTGAATACAGCGTCAGTGTCCTCAACACCCCCCTCGTGATGGTGATGGGCCACAGCGGCTGCGGTGCGGTGACCTCTGCCATGGGCGGTGATGATCTGTCGCCATCACTGGAACGACTGCTGAACCCGATCCGGGAGCAGATTTCGGACAGCACGACCCTCGATGAGGCGATCAGACGCAATGCGAGGGGAACCGCGGCAAAGCTTCTGAAACAGAGTGATCTGCTGAGTCAGGCGGAAGCTGACGGCCGCATGAGACTGGTGGTCAGTTGTTTCGACCTCACCAGCGGTGCGGTGATCCTGATCTGATGGCCGACGATCTCAGCCACCTCAACGAACAGGGCGAGGTGCGCATGGTGGAGGTGGGCGACCGGGCCGCCACCCGCCGCGAAGCGCATGCCAGCGGTGCGATCCGGATGATGGCCTCCACACTGGAGATGGTCCGCCGCGGCGAGACCCCCAAGGGAGATCTGCTCGCCGTGGCCAGGGTGGCTGCCATTCAGGCCGCGAAACGCACCTGGGAACTCATCCCTCTGTGCCATCCCCTGCCCCTGAGCGGCATGGAGGTGACCATCGAAGCCGACGAAGCGCTGCCTGGGCTGACCCTCAGCTGCCGCTGCCGCACGATCGGTCAGACCGGCGTCGAGATGGAAGCGATGACCGCCGTCTCCGTGGGTCTGCTGACGTTGTACGACATGCTCAAGTCCGTGGATCCAGGCATGACGATCGAAGCCGTCCGGTTGCAGCACAAGGATGGGGGGCGCAACGGTGCCTGGAGCCGCTGAGCCGTACGGCCGCGAAGGTCTGGGTCTCGCTGAGGCCCGTCAACGCGTGCTGGATGCGATCCGACCGCTGAACCGCAGCGAATCGCTGAAGCTGGCCGAGGCTCGCGGTCGCATCAGCGCTGAGACACTGCTCGCTCGGGAGTCGGTACCGGGCTTTCGAGCCTCGATCATGGACGGCTACGCCCTGGGGCAATCCAGCCAGCCCCAACCCGGAGAACGCTGGATCTTGAAGGGTCTCTCCGCCGCTGGCCAACCGTTCGACGGCAGCCTCGAAACCGGGGAGGCGATCCGGATTCTCACCGGCGCTGCGTTGCCCGATGGCGCCGACTGGGTCCTGCCACAGGAACTGGTCACCGTGTGCGGATCCAGCATCGCCCTGAACCAGGACGCCTCGGACAGGCCCTGGATCCGTGGTGTCGATGAAGAATGCGCTCAAGGGGACATCCTGCTGACCCCAGGGCAGCGCCTGGGACCGGCGGATCTGGGGCGCCTCGCAGGCTGCGGAGTCGCTGAGCTGAAGGTGTGGCAGCAGCCACGGATCGGCCTGCTGATCAGTGGAGATGAACTGGTGTCACCTGGGCGTGTCCGACCGAACGGCGCCATCTGGGAAAGCAACGGCACGCTGCTGGAGACGATGCTTCAGTCGCTCGGCCAGACCGTTCACCACCGCCGCGTGGTGCCGGATCAACCCGATGCTCTGCGACAGGCCCTCGGCGACCTTGCGATCACCTGCGATGCCGTCGTCAGCACGGGAGGTGTCTCTGCCGGCGACAGCGATTGGATCCGCCAACTTGCCGCCGAACTCGGCGAGGTGCACTTCTGGAAACTGTTCCTGCGGCCAGGTCGCCCCTTCGCCTTCGGCTGCCTGGGAGACGGCGTTCCCTTGTTCGGACTGCCCGGAAACCCTGTGGCAGCCGCGATCACCGCTCTGCAACTGCTGTGGCCAGCGCTCCAGAAACTGGAGGGACAAAGCGAACCGGAACTGTTTCCTCGTCTGCAGGTTGAACTGGCCGATCCGCTGGCACGTCGACCGGGCCGACCTGAGCTGGCAAGAGCCCGACTCGAGACCCAAGACGATGGAACCCTTCTGGCAAGGGTGAATGGGTCTCAGGCGTCCTCCCGCATCGGGTCACTCCAACAGGCGGATCTGCTGCTGGAGATTCCTGCTGATGCAGATCACCTGGAATCCGGCACACGCCTCTGGGCTCAGCTGCTGCGACCCAGGCTGTTCTGAAAACGACGTCGTTCCCAGGTGATCAGCCGACCATCGGCATCCACCTGAATGCTGATCTGCTGGAACAACTCAGCACTGAGCAGGCCTCCGATCTCGAGCTGAAAAGCGCCTCCCGGAAGCTCCTCAGGGACGGAGAAGACCAGACCATCCGGCATGACGGCAGAGCAGGAGGAGCGCAGCAGTTGCTCTGGCGCAAACGTCGTTGAACCGAGCAAACGCACACGACCGTCGGTTCCCTGCTGAGGCCTGAGTTGTTCCGCAGTCCCCCGCCAACCCCTCAGCGGTTCCAGCAGCGCCGCCGCCGAATCAGGAACGGGTCGCACCTGTTCCATCTCCATGGACTGGCGGCACCGGAAAGCAACCGCACCAACCGTGTGCAGACACCAATGGCTATCCGTCCACTGCCAGAGCAGCACCAGCATCGAGCGGGAACGGCCGCTGAACAGATTGATCTCATGACCAAAGCGAGGCCGCTGCGGGTCCAGCGACAGGCTGGATTGCCCACCGGCCCCCTGAAACTGCCAGCACCCCCCGCCGGCGTTGTACGACGCCCGGCTAATGGCATAACTGGCGTGGCCACCCTTGGCGAACATCAAACCTGACCCGTCCCATCGTCCGTTGTCGTCGTCTGGGAATGAGATGCGGTAGCGCGTTGGGTCGATCACACGATTCGGCGAGGCGAGATCCAAGCGTCCCGCTGCATCGCGACCAAACCAGGCGCCCCGTCCCTGCCAATCGCCCGCGAAATTGAGCCGGTTCAGCGTCCATTGATCAGTCATGGCTCTGGCGACAGTCCCCTGGCTCTGGAATCTGAAGCCCACAGCGATGTGTTGCTGTTCAGCCAGACCCCCTGATCACCGCACCATTCCCGCTTCCAGAACGGAGCCCGGTGCTTGAGCTCCTCCAACAGATCCGCAGCGCAGTGCTGAGCTGGACCGCGATGATCCGCCTCCACCGCGACCAACACGATCGGCTCACCCGGCGACAAGCGGCCCACCCGATGCAGCACCAACACCCGGTCTGCTGCGTGGGTCTGCCGTAACCGCTCCGCCATCGCCTCAAGCAACCGCTCACACAGGCCGGGGTAATGCTCAAGTTCGAGAGCCTGCAGAACGCGACCATCCATGGCCGTCGCCCGGACCCGACCGATGAACACCGCACTGGCCGCAGCATGCCCACCCCAGACAGACAGCTCCTCCCAGGGATCGAAGGCGGCCATGCGGATCTCAACCTGAACGGTGGCCATGGTTCACCCCCCCGTGAACGGGGGCAGAAAGGCCAGTTCATCCCCGGCTTTGAGCCGCTGATCGGCATCCACCAGCTGCTGATTCACGGCAATGCTGATCCCCAGAAGCGGACCCAGGTGCAGACCCTCCCAAACCTGCCGCGCCGTCGGCGACTCCGAGGGCAACGGCAGCGTCCGCTCCTCCCAACCGGCCCGTTCCCGCAGTGAGGCGAACAGCAACACCCGCAGCACCCTGGCCTTCTCATCTGATGCGGTTCTAGCGTCCGGGCTCTGCACCGCTGTGCCTTGGGCCTTTCCATCGCCCTGCTCACCATCTCCGACACGCGTTCCCTCGCCGATGACGCCAGCGGTGATCACCTGCAGAACAGCCTGGAAGCCGCCGGCCATCGGCTCAAAGAGCGAGCTCTCTGCCCCGATGACCGCTATCGGATCCGAGCAGAACTGAGCCGCTGGATCGCCGATGCCGATGTCGACGTGGTGATCAGCAGCGGCGGTACCGGGCTGACCGGCCAAGATGGCACACCGGAGGCCGTCGCCCCCCTGCTGGACAAAACAATCGACGGCTTCGGCGAACTGTTCCGGGTGCTGTCCTTCCAGAGCATCGGCACGAGCACATTGCAAAGCCGATGTCTGGCCGGCGTCGCCAACGGCACGTTCGTCTTCGTGCTGCCGGGATCTCTGGATGCGGTCACAACAGCCTGGGACCGCTTGATCCGCGCTCAGCTGGATCCGCAAACCCGCCCCTGCAACCTGGCTCAGCTGCGAACCCGTCTGCGGGAATGAAGGCCCAGCGCCTCAGAACGGAATCGGCATGGTGACCGCTGCAGGCACTGGCATGCAGGCCTCCACCTGGTGATCAATCATCTCGCCGATCACAACGATCGACGGGGATTTGAACTGCTGGGAGCGGGTCTCGGCTGCGACCTGCGCCAGAGGTGCCCTCAGACACCGCTGGCCGGAGACAGTTCCCTGCTGGATCACAGCCACCGGGGTCTCCGCCGGCAGACCACCGAGCATCAGCTCCTCTGCGATGCGCGGCAGGTTGTGAAGACCCATGTAGATCACCAATCCATCACTGGCTGTTGCCAGTGCACGCCAGTTCACCGACGGACGACGCTTATCGATCTCCTCATGGCCGGTGACAAAGGTGACGGAGGAACCTGCCCGACGATGGGTCACGGGAATTCCGGCATAGGCCGGAGCAGCGATGCCGGCCGTGACCCCTGGAACCACCTGCACAGGAATGCCGCGGTCGGCGAGGTAAGCGGCCTCTTCCCCACCCCGACCGAACAGAAAGGGGTCGCCTCCCTTGAGCCGGACCACAACAGCGTGCCTCTGGGCCATTTCCAGCAGCACGGCGTTGGTGCTGGGCTGCGGAACCGAATGGTGGCCACGCCGTTTACCGACGAAACGGCGCTCGCAGCTCTCCGGCACGAGATCAAGCACCTCCTCCGGCACCAGCGAGTCATAGACCAGCGCATCACAACGGCTCAGAAGACGCTGAGCCTTGACGGTGAGCAGCTCCGGATCACCGGGGCCAGCTCCGACCAGATAAACGGTTCCTGGATGTTCAGCGGTCGTCACGGCAGAGCAGCTAACAGTTCGATCAGGGCCTGACGAGTCAGGGAATGCTCGAGGAGGGGGGGTAGCCCACCAGCCTCGCGCAGGGCTTCCGTCATCCGATTCGGAGCCAGTGTCAGAGGCAGAGGCTGAGCCTCGGGATCGGTCTTTCGATGATCCTCCAGGCGGTCAAACGGCAGCAACGGCAACCCGAGCCGGTCCGTCAACCCGGCCAGGAAACGATCGGCAACTCCAGAACGCAAAGGGTGGTGAACAAGAACAGGCCGCTTGGAGTCAAGTCCAGCCAGCGCAGCCGCGACTGCATCCCACCAGTGGTGCCAGGCACCGAGGAACGGAAGCATGGTGACCTCCTTCCCTTCAGCCCTCAGACGCTGACGGATGGCAGGAGCATCGATGCGGGCATGGGCACCGGGCCAGAGCAGAAGAGGAACCAGCCAGGTGCTCGCGGTCGGACAGGGTTCAGGAGCTTCAGCCGTCAGCACTTCCAACTGAACGGGAGAGGATCGTCGCTGCTGAAGCACCGCGACCAGCGTGGTCAGGCAGACAGGCACTTCACCGCCGCTGCGGCCATGCACCACCAGGCGCAGCACGCGCGAGGAACGGGTCGAAGACTTGTTCCGTAGCAACGGCCACGGATTGATGGCCATGCCGACTGATGTCATCAGGGTGTTCTGAACTCTGCCGGGTCCATGGCGCCTCGACGCAACGTCAATCGTGCTGCATTGGAGAGCCGTTCCTATCGGGAACGGCTGGAACGGGGTGACTCCAGGTACAGCCCCAGGAACCGAGACGCCTTCAGACGCAGCGAACTTGACAGAGATTTCGCCGCGATGAAGCGTGTCTGGCAAATGCTCCGAGCTGGCGCTGTGCGGATGGTTGGCGAAGTCGGACGCCAATACTGACTCACAGGAAGAAAGCCTTTTACGGCTCGACGGGAGTCACAGGATGTAGCGAAAACAACAAATCGAACAGGCAAGGCAGTTTCGATGCTCTCCGCAAAAACTGTTCGATTCGATACGGACCAAGTCTGGATTACAGGCGTTAATTCCACAGTCCCAGCACTCCCTTCTTTCTGAAGTGCTGCAGGTCTTCGGGCCATTTCAGCTGATCAGCGCTTTCTATCTGAGCGATCAGTTCGCCCTATCCTTATAAAGCTCATGACCATCAGCTCTCCTTCCAGGCCGTATCTGGATGGCAAGAAGCTCAACAAAATCGAGCAGAACAAGGCTGCCAAAGACGGTTTGCTTGTCGGCAGCGAGATTGAAAAATTTGCCGAGCTCGGTTGGGAGCAGGTTGATGAAACAGATTTGCAATTACGCCTGAAGTGGTTCGGCATGTTCTGGCGTCCGAAGACACCGGGCAAGTTCATGTTGCGCCTGCGGGTTCCGAATGGAGTTTTATCGGCGCATCAACTGCGGATCGTCGCCTCCATCGTTGAACGCTACGGAGAGCAGGGCAGTTGCGACATCACCACCCGACAGAATCTCCAGCTTCGAGGTGTGCTGCTGGGGGACCTTCCTGAAATTCTCAAACGACTCAAGGAAGCAGGCCTGAGCACCATTCAATCCGGCTTCGACAATCCCAGAAACGTCACCGGAAACCCCATCGCCGGCATCGACCCCAACGAAATCGTCGATACCAGGCCATACACGTCGGAGTTGCAGAATTTTCTCACCAACAACTGCGAGGGAAACCCCGAATTCTCCAACCTTCCGCGCAAGTGGAATACAGCTGTTGCCGGTGCCAAAGATAATTTTCTTCTTCACAACGACATTGTTTTTCACCCTGTGGAAAAGGATGGCGTCATGGGATTCGGAGTCTGGATCGGCGGAGTGCTGTCCTCTCAGATGAATGCCTATGCCATTCCACTGAATGCCTGGGTGAAGCCGGATCAGATCTGCGCCATGACGGATGCCGTGATCAAAATCTGGCGCGACAACGGTGAACGCGACAAACGTCCGAAAGGACGCTTCCGTCTCTATCTGGATCAGATCGGTCTGGAAGCGTTCCGCGTCATGGTCGAGGAACGCTTCGGACCCCTCACGCCCGACCCTGGTTCCGTTTTCGACACCACACCACGGTCCCATTACGGCATTCATCCTCAGAAACAGGACGGCCTGTCCTTCGCAGGCGTGCATGTTCCGGTCGGGCGCCTGAAAGCACGGGATCTGCAGGATCTGGCCACAGCAAGCCTTGATTACGGCAGTGGTGAAGTGCGTCTCACCGAAGACCAGAACGTGATCTTCGTGGGACTTTCCACCGACAGAATCGACGCCTTCAAGGCCGATCCTCTGCTGCAGCGGTTCCCGCTTCAGCCCGGCACGATCGCCGCCGGAACGGTGTCCTGCACCGGCAGCACCTACTGCGGATTCGCCCTCACGAACACCAAGGACCAGGCACTTGCAGCCGCTCAGGAACTTGACCAGGAACTGGATCTTCCCGAAGAGCTGAAGATCCACTGGACGGGATGCCCGAACACCTGCGGCCAGGCCTACATGGGTGCCATCGGTCTCACCGGCACCAAGGCCAAGAACAGCGACGGAGAGATGGGAGAGGGCTACACCCTGACGCTCGGTGGCTCTCAGGGTCCGAACCCTGCCATCGGAGAAATCCACCGAAAAGCAATTCCAGCCGATGAGGTCAAAGCCGTCCTGAAGGAGGTGCTGATCGAACAGTTCGGTGCCACGCCACGGAACTGATCGATGCCTCAACGCCGTGGCGCTTCCTTTTGAAGCCACGGCTCAACCTCTCGACCACTCTCCCCTCTTCCATGGCTAACCGCAGCGATTTTTTCTCTCGTTTCGTCAACTGGCTGAGCGCCAGCGGTCGGGACGGAGCCTCCATCAATCGTCAGGGCGGCAGCTCTGATCCGTTCTCCCGCCTGATGAATCACATCAGCGGCTGAATCCAAACCTTTCAATCACCTTCCACACTGATTCGATGGACTACGTCCTTCCCAATGAGCTCGTTGACGGCATGATCGCCGCCGGCGGCAAGAAATCAACGGTCAGCATCAAGAACCTGCTGATCCGTGGCTTCTACTCCGGAGCCATTCTTGGACTGGCTGTGATCCTTGCTCTCACAGTCGGCATCCTCACCAAGCTTCCTTTCGTCGGCTCTCTGTTGTTCCCCTTCGGGTTCGCCAGCATTGTTCTGTTCGGAATGGAACTGGTCACCGGCAACTTCGCCCTACTTCCCATGGCGACATGGGCAGGGAAAAGTTCCTGGCCCGCCACGTTCCGCAACTGGATCTGGGTGTGGATCGGCAACTGGATCGGCACCGCTGTTGTGGCACTGATCATGGCCATCAGCCTGACCAGCGGCACCATGGACGGCGCGGCAGACAACGTCGGACCACCGATCTGGGACGCCGTGGCTCAGAAAATCATTGCTCTCAACCAGATCAACGTCGAAAAGAAATACGAGGCTCTCGGCAGCATGGGCTTCTTCCTTGCCTTTCTCAGGGGGGTCGTGGCCAACTGGCTGGTCTGCCTCGGCGTCACCATGGCCCTGGTGAGCAAGAGCGTCCCCGGCAAAATCCTGGCCTGCTGGCTTCCGATCACAGCGTTCCAATCGATGGGCATGGAGCACATCGTTGTGAACCAGTTCCTTCATACCGCAGGTCCGATTCTTGGATCGGGAGTGCCATTCACCAAGGTGATCTTCTGGAATTTCCTTCCGGTCACCATCGGAAACATCGTTGGCGGCATGGTGTTCATCGGCATGCTCTTCTACAGCACGCACCGCACCACCATGGAGAACGTGCTTCCCACAGAGCACGATGACAAACTCGAACGCGAACTGGCTGCTGAGCTGGGAGCTCGCTGAATCAACTGATGAGCTTGGACGAAGCCGCTCTTTGGGAGCGACTCGCGCAATCACGACGGGCTCCTCTGGAGCCTGACTGGCTGGGGGGGGTGTACTCCCCCAGCCTTTCTGCTGAGCTGCGCTGGGCCCTCTGCGAAAAACTTGGAATGCTGGCGGAACGTGGCTGGCCGGAGATCGAGCAGCTTCTGCAGAGCCACGGGGCTCAGAAAGAGCTGGTGATGGCAGCTGGTCTTTGCCACCAGACCCAAGCACGGGATTGGCTGCTCACCATGCTGGACAACGCATCGGATGACGACGATGACAACTTGGTTGTCGTTCAGGCACTGGGATGCTGGGGATCTGAGATTCCAGGCTCGGTGATCAGCCGTTGCCTGAACCATCCCGGCCAGCAGCAACGCCTTGCCGGTTTGCAACTGTTGAGCTTTCGGGCACACCGTCTCAGCGACAGCGAACTGTTGACGTTCTGCGACGGTGCGATCAGGGATTTTCGAGATCCCGTGGTGGTGGCGGCCATCCGCGTTCTTCAGCGCCGTGATGGTGAATCGATCAGCGCCCGCCTGGCAGAAATCTGCCAATACGGATCCATCACTGGAGCAGATGCAGCCTTCCGCGCTCTTGGTTGCATCGCCACTCCGGCGAGTCGGCACCACTTGATGGAGTTAAGCCAGACCCTTGAAGATGATGAACGTCGTGAACTCGCAAGTCGCGAGCTGAAGCAGCAATTCCGGCAATAAAAAAGGGCTCAGCGATGCTGAGCCCTGGTCGATAAACCCCCTCAATCAACCGTTGATCACCACTTCTTATAAGGCAGGAACTTCCCGCACATGGTGATCTCCACGCGATCACCCTTGGGATCTTCGACTTTTTCCACATCCAAGGTGAAATCAATAGCACTCATGATGCCATCACCGAACTTTTCCTGAATCACATCTTTCAAAGGCATTCCATAAACCTGCATGATTTCATAAAAGCGATAAATCAGCGGGTCAGTCGGAATCACCGGTTCGAGACTTCCCTTGGTGGGGAACTCCTGGATCGCAGCAGTCATTGCCGGGTCGAGAGAGAGCAGTTCTGCCAGCTTCTCAGCCTCTTCTTTCGATGCAGTCGCTTGTCCATAAAACAGAGAGGCCACCCAAACCTCATCGAGACCCATGGCCGCCTCGAGATCAGCGAAGCTGAGACCCTTGGCTTTCTTGGCAGCCATCAGAGTGGCCGTCACCGTGGCCTGCGTGGGCGCGGCCAGCGACGGAGTAGACATGGCGGAAACAGTCATGCTTAAGAGAAACAACAGTGCACTGCTTCAATGCAGCATTCCAAGGTGGAATGTCTCAGCAGCGGCTTGACTGTTGCGTCATCATTGATCCCAAAATGCAGCAATAACTACCAAAAACAGAGTTCGATTCCGAAACATCCGTCACATCCGTGAGCCCTTGAAAACTGGTGAAATGGTCGAGTGATGCTTGTAGGGCGATGAGTGAACTGTTCCGATCCATCTCCTCTCTGTTTCTCAGCCAACACCTCCAAACACAACCGGCGACCAATCTCGTTCTGGAACGCCTCTACTACGCGGATGGCCGTCACAACCCCAGCCATCCACGCCATGGCAGTTTTGATGGATTGAGTGTCTTACCCACGGGTTGAATCGATTGGTAACAACCACTACCTCCAAAGGCCCAGGCGCTCCTGAACACTGCCGTCAGAGACTTGCCCGCGGGTGACCAGCACAGTGTTGAGCGGTCGCGAGCGGTTCAAGCAACACCTGCGCAAGGTCGGCAGCGGCGAGCACACCAGCAAGGGCATGAGCCGTGAGGAGGCCGCTGACGCTCTCAACCTCATGCTGGAGGGTGAGGCGACACCGGCACAGATCGGTGCTTTTCTGATCGCCCACCGCATCCGACGGCCAGAGCCTCAGGAACTGACCGGCATGCTCGACACCTACCGGATCCATGGCCCGGTGGTGAGAAGCAAGGCCGATCAGAGGTCTCCGCTGTGCTTCGGCATGCCGTTCGACGGTCGGACGAGAACCGCACCGATCTACCCGCTCACAGCGCTGGTGCTGCTGGCCTGCGGCCAACCGGTTGTTCTGCAGGGCGGCAACCGCATGCCGATCAAGTACGGCGTCACGGCGATCGACCTGTTCCGAGCCCTCGATCTCGAGCTCGGTGGTCTACCCCTCACAGCTGTGCAGGACGGATTCGACCGCAACGGTTTTGCACTGATCCATCAGCCGGATCACTTCCCGATCGCCGAAAGCCTCATCAGTTACAGAGAGGAGCTGGGAAAACGCCCCCCCGTCGCCAGCCTTGAACTGCTGTGGACCCCTCATGAGGGTGAGCATCTTCTGGTGAGCGGCTTCGTGCATCCCCCCACGGAAAGCCGAGCCTGGGAAGCCCTGAAACTCGCCGGAGAAACCGATCTGCTCACGGTGAAAGGACTGGAAGGCGGAACGGATCTTCCGATCGGCCGGGCCTGCATCACCGCTCGGGTCAGAAACGGTGCGGCGGAACGCCTGATCCTCCACCCCCGCGATCACGGCTGCCACGACGCCGATGTCGAATGGTCCGACGAAACCACCTGGAAGACCCAGGCCCTGGACGCCCTTGGAAACAGCGGCCCCCTCCGGGATGCCGTGCGCTGGAATGCCGGTGCCTACCTGTGGTTCTCAGGGATCAGTGAAACGCTGGATGCAGGGGTGTCGCGCGCCGAGGCCTCGCTGCAGGACGGCAACGCCATGGACTGTCTGGATCAACTGCAGGGCTGGCGGAGCAACCTTTCCATCCGGTAGCGCTCGAAGGGCACCCCGCCGATCGTGATCGATTCGGAGGCCAGGACCAGCCAACCTCGCCGCTCCAACAGAGGTCGGCTCAGCTGGCTCGCCTCCGTTCGAAGCCGTTCCAGGCCATCCGATCTGGCATCGTCCTCAATCTGCGCCAGCAGGGCACTGCCATGGCCCCGACGGGCCTCCCGACCGCGGCAATACAACAACGACAAGCGATCTCTGGGATCGCGGATGGCGAACGCGGCATCCGTCCCGCTGATCCAGCCGTGCCCCTCCCTCAGCGTCCGATCCAGGACGCCCGGCAACCAGGCCAGAGCAGCCCAGGCCCTCACCTGCTCAGGGGTATAAAGCAGCGCTGCCTGGGTTTCGATCGCATCCGCGTAGATCTCCCGCAGCAGCTGGTGGTCGCCGGAGTGGATCGGTCGCAGGGCCATGCCGTTGGCCTGTGGGAATGTGAGTCTCCTCGACTCACAGCCCCCTTGCAGCGTCTCCGCATTCCCACCCTGCTGAGCGCCTTTCTGACGCTGCTGAACGATCGACTCAGCGAAAGCATCGTGTTTCCGTTGTTGCCGTTCCTGCTGGCTCGTTTTGCGCCGGACGGCCGCACCCTCGGACTGTTGGCCGGCAGTTATGCCCTGGCTCAGTTTCTCGTCACACCGCTGATCGGTGCACTCAGCGACCGCCATGGGCGCCGCCCGGTGATCGCCATCTGCGTCGCCGGTTCGGTGGTCGGCCTGGGACTGTTCGCACTCACGATCAGCCTGCCCTGGTCTGAGGGGGCATCCATTCCACTGCTGCTGCTGTTCGCTGCACGAATCATCGATGGCATCAGCGGGGGAACCGCAGCCACAGCAGGCGCCGTGCTGGCGGATATCAGTCCTCCGGAGCGACGGGCCCGTGCCTTCGGACTGATCGGTGTGGCCTTCGGCCTCGGGTTCATCGCCGGACCGTTCCTCGGGGGTCGCCTGGCAGGCATCAACGTCTCGCTGCCGGTCTGGGTGGCGACGGGCTTCGCCCTGCTGAATCTGGCTGTGGTGCTGAGCCTGCTGCCGGAAACCCATCCGCTGGAAGCGCGGCGGACCCTTCCCGACCGGCGTGCCCTGAACCCCTTCGCGCGGATCGGCACCGTGATGAGCCAGGTCAGCGTCGGCCGGCTGTGCACCAGCTTCTTCCTGTTCTTTCTGGCCTTCAACGGCTTCACAGCGATCCTTGTTCTGTATTTCAAGCAGCGCTTCAACTGGGGGCCTGAACTGGCCACCACAGCATTTCTGGTGGTCGGCGTCGTCGCAACGGTTGTACAGGGAGGCCTGATCGGCCCTCTGGTGAAGCGGTTTGGAGAATGGCGATTGACCCTGCTCGGCCTGGGACTGGTGATCGCCGGTTGTCTGATGATTCCGGCTCTGGGTTCGGCGGATCAGCCCGGAACGATTTTTCTTGCTGTCGGCATCCTGGCCTTCGGAACTGGCCTGGTGACACCGAGCCTGCGCAGCCTTGTGTCCAGACGGCTGGGGGAGGAGGGGCAGGGTGCCGCTCTCGGAAGTCTCCAGGCCTTGCAGAGCCTCGGCAGTTTTCTCGGACCGCCTCTGGCAGGTCTGAGCTACGACCTGATCGGCCCTGCCAGTCCCTTCGCAGGCGCCGGCCTGCTGCTGCTGATCGTGATCGCTCTGGTCGCAGGAAGTCCTCTGCCGATGCGTCAGGAGAACAGTGTCAGCAGCTCATGATTGCTACGTTTCGCGGGACGGCGCGTTGCGACCAACAACCCCACCATGAGTGCAGCTGTCCTCCCCAAGAATGCCTACATCAACCGGGAACTGAGCTGGATCGCCTTCAACCAGCGTGTGCTGGCTCAGGCACTGGATGAACGCACACCACTGCTGGATCAGGCCAAGTTCAGCGCCATCTTCAGCAACAATCTCGACGAATTTTTCATGGTGAGGGTGGCCTCCCTGAAATCCCAGGTGGAGGCAGGCATCACCAGCCCCAGTGAAGACGGCAAAACGCCGCTGGAGCAGCTACTCACGATCCGCGAACACCTGATCCCCCTGCTGCAGCAACAGCAGGATCACTACCGGCTGCATCTGAAGAGCGAGCTGCTCAAACACAAGGTGCACCTACTGGATTACGTCCAGCTGAACGATGCCCAGAAGAGCTGGGTTGACGACACCTTCCATACCTCGGTGTTCCCCTTGCTGACGCCCCTGGGAGTGGATCCGGCCCACCCCTTCCCGTTCGTCAGCAACCTCAGCCTGAACGTCGCAGCGATCATCCACGATCCTGAAACCGGAGAACGTCAGTTCGCGCGGGTCAAGGTGCCCCAGAAGAATCTGCCCCGATTCGTCGCGATCCCATCGGAACTAAGCGATGCCGAACCGGCACCGATTCACACGGCGATTCCCCTTGAACAGGTGATCGCCTTCAACCTGGAGCTGCTGTTTCCCGGGATGACCGTTGAAGGGCATTACTTCTTCCGGGTCACCCGCGATGCCGACCTCGAACTGCGTGACCTTGAAGCCGACGATCTGATGCTGGCTCTGGAGCAGGGGCTGCGCAAACGCCGCATGGGAGGAGAGGTGGTGCGGCTTGAGGTTCCCAACGAGATGCCGGAAGACGTGGTGGAGATGCTGATCACCGGTCTCGCCGTCGAGGAAGAGGACCTTTACAGAATCGATGGCCCCCTGGGACTGGATGATCTGTTCGGACTGACGAGCCTGCCGCTGCCTCAACTGAAGAACAAATCACACACCGGATTGACCCCGGCAATGCTCGCCAGATCACAGCAGCACCTGATCGAGGAGGGTGCCATCAAGCCGGAGGAATTCGAGAACATCTTCGCGGTGATGCGTCAGCAGGACATCCTTCTCCACCACCCATACGAACTCTTCTCCACCACCGTCGAAGAATTCATCAACCAGGCAGCCGACGATCCCCAGGTGATGGGGATCAAGATGACGCTGTATCGCACCTCAAAGGATTCACCGATCATCGCGGCTCTGATCCGCGCCGCTGAGAACGGCAAACAGGTGATGGCCCTCGTGGAACTGAAAGCCCGCTTCGACGAAGACAACAACATCCAGTGGGCACGCCATCTGGAACGTTCCGGAGTCCATGTCATCTACGGAGTGCTTGGCCTCAAAACTCATACAAAGATTGTTCTCGTTGTTCGTAAGGAGCAAGACAAGCTACGTAGTTACGTCCATATCGGAACAGGTAATTACAATTCAAAGACGTCAAAGCTCTACACAGACCTGGGTCTTCTCTCAACCAGAACCGAGCTCGGTCAGGACCTTGTGGAGCTGTTCAACTACCTGACAGGATTCTCAAAACAACAGAGCTTCCGTCGCCTGCTGGTGGCACCGGTCACCCTGAGGAAGGGGATGGAGTCGCTGATCCGCCGTGAGATCGAACATTCCCGGGAGGGCCGGCAAGGGCATATCAAAGCCAAGATGAACTCCTTGGTGGACTCCGAAATCATCAATCTGCTGTATGAAGCCTCTCAAGCAGGGGTGACGATCGAACTGATCATTCGGGGGATGTGCAGCTTGTACCCGGGTCGCGAAGGAATGAGTGAAACAATCAGCGTTGTGAGCATCATCGGTCAATTTCTCGAGCACTCACGCATCTTCTGGTTTGCCAACGGTGGCGCGCCGGAGGCCTACATCGGCAGTGCCGACTGGATGTCGCGGAACCTCGACCGCCGCGTCGAAGCGGTGACACCGGTGGAAGAACCTGAACTGCGCCTGAAGCTGGAACGGCTGCTGGAGCTGTATCTGAGAGACAACCGAGGGGCCTGGGACATGCAGAGCGACGGAAGCTTTGTGCAACGACGACCGAACCAAGGAGAGGACGAGCGTAATTCCCAGTTGCAGCTGATCGAGCAGTGGAGCCGGGGCATCGAGCTGTCTTGATCGGATGACATGAAGAAGCGCAAAGTTACTGTGCCTGGTGTTACTGGATTGCACGAGACATCCCTCATCACCTGAGGAAAATTGCAACCCGATCAACAAAAAGGGGGGATTGATGGGCGACTGCTGAAAATCTTCGGATTCGAAGGAGTTGATCGGCAGTATGAGTGCTAAATTCAGCGCAAATCTATTTCAGGAGACCAGGGTGATGGGGATCCCTCTGGAATCTTCCGATACGACTGAAAAGTCGAAACGGAAGGAACCTGCATTGCCGTCCGCAGGACGGCGATCATCTACGCGTCAGGGTGGTCGTCTGGCCACTGATTCCATCGGTTTTTATCTCAGCAGCATCGGGCGTATCCCATTGCTGACTGCAGCCGAGGAAATTGAGCTTGCTCACCATGTCCAGGACATGAAGCAGCTTCAAGAGCTTGCTGAAGACGAACTGACAGCTCGACAGCGCCATCGCATCCGAATGGGCAAACGTGCCCGAGACCGCATGATGGCTGCCAATCTCAGGCTCGTCGTGAGCGTCGCCAAGAAATACCAGAATCAGGGCCTGGAGCTTCTGGACCTGGTTCAGGAGGGAGCCATCGGCCTGGAGCGCGCGGTCGACAAGTTCGATCCGGCCATGGGTTACAAATTTTCCACCTACGCCTACTGGTGGATCCGTCAGGGAATGACCCGGGCCATCGACAACAGTGCCCGCACCATTCGTCTGCCGATTCACATCAGCGAGAAGCTTTCCAAAATGCGGCGCATCTCCCGTGAGCTGTCGCATCGCTTCGGTCGTCAACCGAACCGTCTGGAGCTGGCTCACGCCATGGGAATCGAACCTCGGGAGCTCGAGGATCTCATTTCCCAGAGTGCTCCGTGCGCCTCTCTCGATGCCCATGCCCGCGGGGAAGAGGATCGCAGCACCCTTGGCGAACTGATCGCAGATCCGAACGGTGATGAGCCGATGGAAGGAATGGATCGGAGCATTCAAAAGGAACATCTGGGCGGTTGGCTATCCCAGCTCAATGAGCGCGAACAGAAGATCCTGCGCCTGAGGTTCGGCCTCGGTGGTGAAGAGCCACTCACCCTTGCGGAGATCGGTCGACAGATCAATGTTTCCCGGGAAAGAGTGCGTCAGCTGGAAGCCAAAGCGATTCTCAAACTGAGAACCATGACCAACCACCAGCAAGCAGCCTGACAACCATCAGCTCAATTCAAAACGAGTGGATCTCAGTTGTGTGCGATAACGGTGTTGCAATTCAGGTTGTCTATCGATCAACTTTTCAAGTATTCGATAGCGACGCATTGTGAATGACTGACCTTCACTGATCAGCTTTTTCAAGCCAAGGCGTCTGACAAACCAAGAATACGACCACTGATAATAGATTTGATGCCACCAATTGATTCGGTATTCTATCGGATCTCCATGGAAACGTCCCAGATCTTCTCCATCAACCTCAATGCAATATCCGTAACGATTATCTTTGATGGGCTGACGATTATTTCGATGCAAGCGCCCTTTCACGAGAGAAGCGCAATATTCATCATGGCTTCTGAACACTCTATGGTAAACAAACCATGGTTCAAATTTACCCGACAACCTCTCAAGATCTGAACTGGAAACTCGTTTGCGCGTAGCGTTGAGCTTTGGAGAACTACCATCACTCAATCGGAAATCAGCCTGGTGTGATTTTTTCTGATAAACATTAAAAGTATGAATTTTAGAGCCCTTAACAGCACCATTAAGTCGACACATCGATTTCATCTGGCACATTTTCTTCATCCACAGTGATCTGCTCAAAACAGGTGAAAATGAAGGGCGCTGCAAAGAAGGAAGATCCGAATGCCATAGAAAAGAAACAACATCTGCTCTTTGATTTTGGCGCAATAAACTGCGAATACCCGTCCCAAACTCAGCTGGCATCAGATACTCGTCGATATCCAGAAACAGAAGGTGCGAGAATTTGCGAGATGCCTTTTCATTCTTGATTGCGTGATCGTACATGGCTACTTGAAAAGATTTCTTTGCCTTCATTGATAACCGCAGCAATTCATCAGCCTGGACAAATTTAACGCGATCCGAAGATGCAGAAATTCGGCGAATAATGCGATAACTATTGTCTGTAATGCCATTCATATAGATCTCAATTTCATCAACACCAAGATAAAGATGGTGAAAAATCCATTCCGCGAGATAGGGGGCTTCGTCTTTGGCAATGGCAACCAACTTGAGAGAGAGCATCGCCACCAAAAGCATTGTTTTTATGTTAACACAAACAAAGAGACATTGATTGTGGTAAAATACATATAACAAAAAGCTTGATCATGTTACCTGAAAAGCCGCCTAAAATTTTTGTCATCGGACATCATAAAATCGCGACACGCAGCATTGATCGGTTATTCCGCTGGGACGGGTATCCAACAATGCATTGCCGGAAGGGAAAAATTGCTCGAACAATGCTCACCAACCTTCGCCTGTTCAGACCACTTCTGCATGGCCTGGAAGATATACAAGTCTTCAGCGATATGGAATATGTCAGCTCTGATGGTGAATTGTTTTTTGGATACCGCCTTTTTCCCCAGCTGGATTATCACTACCCTGGCTCGTATTTTATTTACAATTACCGCAAGGTTGATGATTGGATTAAATCTCAATTTACCCACAGAAACAAGGCACTTGGCTCCTATACACGCCGATACAAAAAGGCACTCAAGAAGCTTCTCAATGTCAACTCAATAAGCGATCAACAGCTGGAGCAGCACTATCTTGATTGCTGGTCCCAGCATGAAAAAGATGTGAACCAATACTTCAGCGACCGCAACAACCTCATCCGGCTCGACATCACCAATGCTGACAGTAAGTCAGAATTCATTGATGCCATTCGTAAACTGAATTATCAGATTTCTCGAGACGATCTTCCTTATGTCGGAAAGACCAAAAAGAAAGCAACCTCTACCAGCACCAACTCAGACCCGCAGCAACCTTGAACCCTGCAGAACTAAGCATCATCCTCAAGTTGCTGATCATTGGCAGCTGGATCGTATCGCTGCTCTGCATCGCTGACCTGGTCAGGCGACTCGGCGACAATGATGGTGAGCTGAGTCGCAAGATTGTCCACATCGGAACAGCCGCCATCATTCCGATGGCATGGACTTTTGAACTATCAAAAATCCTGATTGTGAGTTGTGGAATTGTCGTGACAACGCTCACTCTGATCAACCATCGTTGGCGACTGCTCAAGAGCATCGAAGACATTGGTCGACGAAGTTTTGGAACCAGCGCCTATGGACTTTCGATCACACTTCTGGTGGCTCTGCTCTGGCCTGAACGAGCAGACGCCGTCACCGCCGGAATTCTTGTGATGGGCATCGGCGATGGATGTGCCGGCCTGATCGGTCGTCGACTGAACAGCCCTCGCTGGACGTTGTTCGGCCAGACGAAGTCCCTTGCAGGCACAGTGACCATGGCACTCGCTTCAGGCCTGTGCCTGATCGTTCTCGCTCTCAGCACCCAGGCTGCGATTTCAGTTCCGACTCTGCTGCTCATCAGCGGCAGTGCCGTTGTTCTGGAACAGTTCAGCTTCGCGGGGATCGACAACCTTTCGGTGCCGATCGGCGTTGCACTGCTCTGGCAACAGCTGATCCGATGAGATCGATCAGACCATCACCGTTGAGCGGCGAGTCGCCACAGCCTCTGCAAGACAACCAAGCAACTGCTGGGTGGTCTCGATGCTGATGCAGGCATCCGTGATGCTCTGGCCGTAAGTGAGCTCTGACAGATCACCGGAGAGCTTCTGATTTCCCTCAACCAGATGACTCTCGATCATGACGCCCATCAGATTGGAGGAGCCTTCACGAACCTGATCGGCAACCGATTGCAGCACCTCGCCCTGGCGCCGGAAATCCTTGTTGGAGTTGCCATGGCTGCAATCCACCATGAGGCGATCTGAGAGTCCGGCACCCGCCAGTTCGGCTGCCGCATCCTGAACGGCTTCGAGGTGATAGTTGGTGCCGCGGTTGCCGCCGCGCAGCACCAGGTGACCATCTGGATTCCCGGTGGTGCTCACGATCGAAGCGTGACCATCCCGGTTGATGCCGAGAAAATGATGGGGCTTCGATGCCGCCCGCATCGCATTGATGGCGATGGTGGCACTGCCA
Organism: Synechococcus sp. KORDI-49; assembly: GCF_000737575.1. NCBI lineage: Bacteria > Bacillati > Cyanobacteriota > Cyanophyceae > Synechococcales > Synechococcaceae > Synechococcus > Synechococcus sp. KORDI-49. Next base: position 1,580,234 of record NZ_CP006270.1, read on the forward strand.
TCGGTGCTGTTCTTGTAGCCGATCGGCATGGACAGGCCGGATGCCATTTCACGGTGCGTCTGACTTTCCGTGGTGCGGGCCCCGATCGCCGTCCAGCTGATCAGGTCAGCGATGTACTGCGGCACCACCGGATCGAGAAGTTCGGTGGCGGCGGGCATCCCCTCCCGCGCCAGATCCAACAGCAGCCCGCGGGCCCGACGCAATCCGCTGTTGATGTCATAGGAGCCGTCGAGGTGGGGGTCGTTGATCAAGCCCTTCCAGCCCACGGTTGTTCTCGGCTTCTCGAAGTAGACCCGCATGACCACTTCCAGCTCTGCAGCATGGGTCTGACGCAGAGGCGCCAGACGGCGGGCGTACTCGCGGGCCGCTTCCACGTCATGGACCGAACAGGGCCCGACGATGACCAGAAGCCGCTGATCCTCCCCCCGCAGAATCGCCTGAATGCGTTGTCGAGCGGATGCAACGGTCTCGGTTGCGCTGGCGTCGATCGACAGTTCTGCGTGAAGAAGAGCCGGTGCCACCAGCGGACGCGTCTCCACCACATGCAGATCGGAGGTGGCGGCCATCGAGCAGCTTCAAACCGGTCCAAGGCTACGCACCTCTGAACCGAAGGACAGACCCGTCTCCATGAAGAATGGACTTCCGCATCGTCTCGTCCCTTCGCATGCTGAGCACCTACCGCGCGCTTGCCGCTGAACGCGAAGCCCAGGGTGTTCCGCCGCTCCCCATGACGGCTGAACAGACCAGTGCGCTCACCGAGCTGTTGCAGGACCCTCCGGCTGGGGAAGAGACGACCCTGCGAGAGCTGCTCGTGGATCGCATCCCCCCCGGGGTGGACGAGGCGGCCTATGTGAAAGCCACCTGGCTCAGCGCCGTGGCCCAGGGGGAGGCCACCAGTCCCCTGGTCTCGCCGCTGGAGGCCACGCGCCTGCTTGGAACGATGGTGGGGGGCTACAACGTGTCGGCCCTGATCGAGCTGCTCCAGCACAGCGATGAGCAGCTGGCCGGCTGCGCCGCTGAAGGCCTCAGCCGAACCCTGCTGGTGTACGACGCCTTCAACGAGGTGATGGAACTGGCAGCCAGCAACCGCTTCGCCAAGCAGGTGGTTGACAGCTGGGCGGCGGCCGAATGGTTCACCTCAAGGCCGGAACTTGCCGAAACGATCACCGTGACGGTGTTCAAGGTGGAGGGAGAAACCAACACCGACGACCTCTCCCCGGCCACCCACGCCACCACACGCCCTGATATCCCCCTTCACGCTCTGGCGATGCTGGAGACTCGGGACCCCGATGGCCTGAAGACCATCGCCTCTCTCAAAGAGAACGGTCACCCCGTGGCCTACGTGGGCGATGTGGTGGGCACCGGCAGCTCCCGCAAGAGCGCCATCAACTCCGTGCTGTGGCACACCGGCGATGACATCCCGCATGTGCCCAACAAACGGGCGGGTGGGGTGATCCTCGGAAGCAAGATCGCACCGATCTTCTTCAACACCGCTGAAGACTCCGGGGCTCTGCCGATCGAATGTGACGTCACAAGCCTGAACACCGGTGATGTGATCACCATCCGTCCCCATGCCGGCACGATCGAAAAAGACGGCGCGGTGGTCAGCCGGTTCGAACTGAAGCCCAGCACCATCAGCGATGAGGTTCGTGCAGGCGGCCGCATTCCCCTGATGATCGGCCGCGCCCTCACCGACAAAGTGCGCGCCAAGCTCGGCCTGGCACCCTCCGATCTGTTCATCCGTCCCAGTGCACCAGCGGACACCGGAAAGGGCTTCACCCTGGCCCAGAAGATGGTGGGCAAAGCCTGCGGTCTCACCGGCGTGCGTCCCGGTACCAGCTGCGAACCACTGATGACCACCGTCGGCTCCCAGGACACCACCGGGCCGATGACCCGGGACGAGATGAAGGAGCTGGCCTGTCTGGGATTCTCCTCCGACCTGGTGATGCAGAGCTTCTGCCATACCGCCGCCTATCCCAAGCCGGTGGACCTGCAGACGCAGAAGGATCTGCCCGACTTCTTCGCTCAGCGCGGCGGCGTCGCCCTTCGCCCCGGCGACGGAATCATCCACAGCTGGCTCAACCGGATGCTGCTGCCCGACACGGTGGGCACCGGTGGCGACAGCCACACCCGCTTCCCCCTGGGCATCTCCTTCCCAGCCGGTTCCGGCCTGGTGGCCTTCGCCGCGGCCATCGGTGCCATGCCTCTGGACATGCCCGAGTCGGTGCTGGTGCGGTTCAGCGGCTCGCTGCAGCCTGGCGTCACCCTGCGGGATGTGGTGAATGCGATCCCATGGGTGGCCATTCAACGCGGGCTGCTCACCGTGGAGAAGGCCAACAAAAAGAACCTGTTCAATGGCCGGATCATGGAGATCGAAGGTCTCCCCGACCTCAAGCTCGAGCAGGCGTTCGAACTCACCGACGCCAGTGCCGAGCGCTCCTGCGCCGGCTGCACGATCAAGCTCTCCGAGCAGACGGTCAGCGAATACCTGCGCAGCAACGTGGCGTTGCTCAAGAACATGATCGCCCGCGGTTACAGCGATGCCCGCACCCTGGCCCGCCGGATCAAGGAGATGGAAGCCTGGCTGGCCAACCCCCAGCTGCTGAGTGCCGATTCCGATGCGGAGTACGCCGAAGTGCTGGACATCAACCTGGATGAACTGACCGAACCGGTGCTGGCCTGTCCCAACGATCCGGACAACGTGAAGCTGCTCAGTGAGGTGGCCGGTGATCCGGTGCAGGAGGTGTTCATCGGCTCCTGCATGACCAACATCGGCCACTACCGTGCTGCGGCCAAAGTGCTGGAAGGCGCCGGCAGCAACAAGGCCCGTCTCTGGGTCTGCCCCCCGACCCGCATGGATGAGGAGACCCTCAAGGCCGAGGGCTACTACGCCACCTTCGAGGCAGCGGGCTCACGCATGGAGATGCCCGGATGCTCCCTGTGCATGGGCAATCAGGCACGGGTGGAGGACAACACCACCGTCTTCTCCACCAGCACCCGCAACTTCAACAACCGTCTCGGCAAGGGTGCCCAGGTGTATCTGGGAAGCGCTGAGCTGGCGGCGGTATGCGCCCTGCTGGGACGCATCCCCACAGCTGAGGAATACCGCACGATCGCGGCCGAAAAGATCGACCCCCTCTCCGGTGAGCTCTACCGCTACCTGAACTTCGACCAGATCGACGGATTCGCAGATCAGGGACGGGTGGTCAGCTCGGATGCGGAAGCAGCAGTGCTTGCAAACGCCTGAACAACCCCCAACACGTGCCTTCCCCGAGCGAACCGAAACAGCGACGTCACCACCTGGGCTCCAGCCGCAGCATTCGCACACTGCTCGAGCGGCGCTGGCTGGTGGTGGTGCTGGCCCTCTCGCTCACGGGCCTCGGCGCTGCGATCACAGGACTGCTGTTCAAAGGAGGCATCAACCTGCTCCGGGACTGGCGCCTGGAACTGCTGAACGAACTGCCCGCCTGGGTGGTCCTGCCAGCGCTGGGGGGTGTCGGCGGCATGGTTTCCGGCTGGCTGGTGACCAATTTCGCTCCAGCCGCCGGTGGCGCCGGCATCACTCACATCATGGGGTTTCTTCGCCACAAGTCAGTGCCCATGGGCCTGAGGGTGGGCCTTGTGAAACTGATCGCCGGCATCATCGCCATCGGCAGCGGCTTCCCACTCGGTCCTGAGGGACCTGCCGTGCAGATGGGTGGTTCCGTGGCCTGGCAGATGTCGCGTTGGTTGAAGGCTCCGGTCGCCTTCCGGCGCGTCATCGTCGCCGCCGGCGGTGGGGCCGGGATCGCAGCAGTGTTCAGCGCACCCATCGGCGGCTTCATCTACGCCATCGAGGAACTGCTTCACTCGGCCAGGCCGGTGGTGCTGCTGCTGGTGATCATCACCACCTTCTCCGCCGACACCTGGGCTGACGTTCTGGGGTACCTCGGTCTCAGTCCAGGCTCTGGAGGACTGGATGGAACGGTCGGATTTCAGGTGGAGCGCGAATTCTCTCCCCTCCTGAAATTTCTGCCGATCGATTTTCTGTATCTGATCGCTCTCGGTGCTGTGATCGGACTGCTTGCAGAGCTCTACTGCCGCTACGTGCTGACCCTGCAGCGCCATGGCAACAACTGGTTCGGCAGTCGTCTGATCCTGCGCATGTCCCTCAGCGGTCTGTTGCTGGGCGGGGTCTATGCCGCTCTCCCACAGACGTTCCACAACCCTGCGGAACTGCACCATCTGATCGGGGAGGGAACCGCGGACGTGAGGCTGGCGCTCACCAGTTTCGTTGTGCTGTTCTTCAGCACAGGCCTGGCCGCGGCCTCGGGAGCCCCGGGGGGATTGTTCATGCCGATGCTGACCCTGGGTGGTGCGATCGGACTCGCCTGCGGTGGCGGCGTGGAAGCCCTGACGGGTCATGTCCCCACCACGTACGTGTTCGCCGGGATGGGGGCTTTCGTGGCGGGCTGTTCCCGCACACCGATCTCGGCGATGTTTCTGGCCTTCGCCCTCACCAAGGATCTGCTCATCCTCAGGCCGATCATGGTGGCCTGCCTGATGAGCTTTCTCGTGGCCAGGCTCTTTGACCACCGCTCGATCTATGAGCGTCAGATGGGCATGGAACTGGATGCGGAGAACCGGATGCAGACCCGCCTGGATCGGCAACGACGGCCGTTCACCGCGCCACCGAGACCGGCATCCAACTCTGGAGACGAACGCTGAACCAGGAAACGCTGCTGTTTGAGCGGGCAGTCCCGGACAGCGATGCCCTCAAGGCGGTGCTGGCCTTCCCGAGCACCTATTCGGTGGGCATCACAAGCCTCGGCTACCAGATCGTCTGGGCAACCCTCGCCCAGCGTGCGGATGTGGACGTACGCCGGCTGTTCACGGACCAGTCGGATCCGTTGCATCGACACATCGATCTGTTCGGTCTGTCCCTCAGCTGGGAACTGGATGGACCCGTTCTGCCGGAGCTGCTGCGGAACCAGCGCATTCCGATCTGGGCTGTCGATCGAAGCGACGCCGACCCGATCGTGTTCGGCGGGGGGCCGGTGCTGACCGCCAACCCCGAACCCCTTGCACCGTTCTTCGATGCCGTGCTTCTGGGAGATGGCGAACTGCTGTTGCCCGCCTTCATCGATGCCCTGCAGAGCTGCCGGCAGGCTCCCAGAGCCGAACGACTGCGACGGCTGGCCGGAGTTCCGGGGGTCTACGTCCCGAGCTTGTATGCCCCGCGGTACCACCCGGATGGAACGCTGCTGAGCGTGGAGCCCATCGATCCGGATCTGCCATCGGTGATCGAGAAGCAGACCTGGCGAGGCAACACCCTGAGCCATTCCACGGTGATCACACCGGAAGCCGCCTGGCCGGACATCCACATGGTGGAGGTGGTGCGCAGTTGTCCGGAACTCTGCCGCTTCTGTCTGGCCAGCTACCTCACCCTGCCGTTCCGCAGCGCATCACTCGATGACGGACTCATCCCGGCGGTCGAGAAAGGCCTGGCGGCGACCCGGCGGCTTGGGCTGCTGGGAGCCTCGGTGACGCAGCACCCGCAGTTCGATGATCTGCTGACCTGGCTGGACCGGGACCGGTTCGATGACACCCGCGTCAGCGTCAGTTCCGTGCGGGCCGCCACGGTGACTCCGGAGCTGGCACGGATTCTGACGAAGCGGGGCAGTCGCTCCCTCACCATCGCCATCGAAAGCGGCAGCGAACGCATGCGGCAGGTGGTGAACAAGAAACTGAGCACCGAAGAGATCCATGCGGCCGCCAGTCACGCCAAACAAGGAGGGCTCCGTGGACTCAAGCTGTATGGAATGGTCGGACTGCCGACGGAGACGGACGATGACGTGGACGCCACGGCCGACCTGCTGCTGACCCTGAAGAAGAACACGGCAGGGCTGCGCTTCACCCTCGGTGTCAGCACCTTCGTGCCCAAGGCCCAGACGCCGTTCCAGTGGCAGGGCGTCAGACCGGAAGCGGACAAACGACTGAAACGACTGGCGAAACGGTTGAAGCCGAAGGGAGTGGAGTTGCGACCGGAAAGTTACGGCTGGAGCGTGATCCAGGCCCTGCTGTCGCGCAGCGACCGGCGTCTTGCCCCGGTGATCGCCGCGGTTGGCGAAGCCAGGGAAAGCATGGGTGGCTGGAAAAAGGCCTACCGCGCCGCTCTCAATGGCGAACTGGAGCCCATGCCGGGCCACGCTTCACCGCCACCACCCCCCTGGCGGGATGTGATCGAGGAGAACTGGGACGCCTCACGAACCTTGCCCTGGACGCATCTCCGGAGTGCGATCACCCCGGAGCGTCTGCGGGAGCATCACGATCTGGCGCTGCCTCCAGATCACCGTGCTCCCGGATGAAGCCGTGCAGGCCTGACAGCAGCACCCAGCCGAGGATGTTGAGCCGGCTGTCGAAGAAGGGCAGATCCGTGGCGTGCATCGCCACCAGAACCAGCACGGCGGTCCACCAGCCCCGTTCCATCGGACCCCGGCGAAGCATGCCCCGTTTCAGCGCCACCACGATCAGCGCCAGAACGGTGCCCACCAGCAGCACCGCCACCGGGAGACCGTGGCTGACCGCCAGCTCCAGGGGGAGGTTGTGGGAATGCCCGTGCCATTTCCTTTGGGCATGGATCGGATACAGAACGCTGAAGGCCGCCGCACCCCAGCCCAGCCACGGCCGCTGAGCGATGAGCTCAACCCCGTAACGCCACTGGGCCACACGGGTGAGGCTGTCCGTGGACTGCCCCTCCACCAGGCGCTGTCTCAGGCCGGAGGGCAGCAGACCCTTTGCCCACTGCTGAAGAGCGTCGGGAACACCCGGAAGCACCGCCAACGCCAGAGGCATCGCGGCCAGAAGCAGCAGAGGCAACAGCCACCACCACTGCATCGGACCCAGGACCCAGGGAAGCGCCAACGGCAACGCCCCCATGGCATTACGGGAACGGGTGAGCACCACGGCAGCCACCAGGGCTGATGCCAGAAGCATCGCGATGGCACGACACCAGAGTGGATCCCGACGACGCAGCACAGCCGCCAGTGAGAGCGGCCAGATCACAGCGAGCCAGGCGCCCGCGACATTGGCGTAATCAAACAGACCGGAGAGCCGGCCTTCGGGATGGCCTCCGGGAGCCACAAACCAGACGATCCCACCACCGAGAAGCTGCCACGGGCCGGACCAGCCCAGCAACATCTGACCGAAACCCGTGATCAGCACGGGAACGGTTCCGGCCAGAAGCACACGCGCAGCCAGGCGACGCTGGTCGGCGGAGCGCACATAAGGCTGAAATGCCCAGAAGCCCCAGATGAATGGAAGCCAGTTGCCCAGGCCAGCCCAGGCAAGAGCCCCGGTCTGCGAAACCAGGCAGCCGATCAGCATCAGCATGCCGGCCAGCAGCAACGGCAGGATCCAGGGATCCCGCCAGATCGGCTGATCGCGACCACGACTGCCGCTCAGGCAAGCCACGAACAGGAACAGTGCCGCCAGCAGAGCGCTGGAGGGCAGCAGAAACAGTCCGAGAAGAAAGCAGCGACCTGCGAAACCGGTGAGGTCCTTTCCGAGAAAACGCTCTTTCACGCAAAAACGGCCGTGCGCCCCCGATAGACCATCACCTGGCGGCACAGGTGCAGTCGCAAGGCACGGGCGAGAGCCAGTCGCTCGGTATCACGACCCTTGCGGATCAGATCGTCCACTTCGTCGCGGTGACTCACATGGGCAATGGTCTGTTCAATGATCGGGCCAGCATCAAGGTCTTCGGTGACGTAATGGGCCGTGGCACCGATCAGCTTCACACCGCGCTCCCAGGCACGGTGATACGGCTGCGCTCCCTTGAAAGCCGGCAGGAAGGAGTGGTGAATGTTGATCACCTCGGAAAAGCGGCTGAGAAAGTCACCGCTCAGCACCTGCATGTACTTCGCCAGCACGGCCAGGTCGATGGCGTGATCCTGGAGCAGCTGCAGCATGCGCTGTTCCGCCTCCGGCTTTGTCTCCCGGGTGACAGGCACCCACTCGAAATGAACACCGAAACCGGTGCACAACGCCTCGAGGTCGGGATGATTGGCGATCACCAGGGGGACCCGCATGGGCAATTCACCGCTCTGCACCCTCCAGAGCAGATCCTGAACACAATGGCTTTGCCGGCTCGCGAAGATCGCCACCCGAGGCAGCTCATCCGAGAAATGCAGCTGAGCCTGTCCATGCAGTCGTTCCGCCAGAGCAGCCGCAGACTCCGGCAGTGCCTGACGGGAAATGCCGAAACCGTTGAGCATCCACTCGATCCGGCTGAGGAACAAACCTGCACCGGCATCCGTGTGATGGTCGGCATGACGGATGTTTCCTCCGTTAGCGGCCACCCACCCGGCCAGCTCGCTGACCAGCCCTGGACGATCCGGACAGATCAGCTGAAGGATGACCGTAGGCTCGCTCACGACTACAGACTGAAAAGCAAATTCTCCCGCGCTGAAACCGCTGGTTAAAGTCTCAAAGGTTTTTTCCTGACCATGCTGAAGGCCCTGCGACGCCTGGCCGTCATCTGCCTCTGCGTCACGTTGAGCCTGGGTCTGTTGGCCCCGGCTTCTGTCAACGCCGCCGGCATCAAACCTGACGATCTGGCGGTGATCCGCCGTCAGGCCGCTGCGTTCGAAGCCACCAAGTCGCGTCTTCCGGATCTGGCCCGGTTGGTGAGCGCCGAGGACTGGGTCTTCACCCGCAACCTTCTGCATGGACCGATGCAGGAGGTGGGCCGCGAAATGCTCTACATCAATCAGCGTCTGGATCGGTCTGAGCGCAAGGATGCAGACAAGATCGCCCGCAAGCTGAAGGAAGCCCTGGCTGATCTTGATGAAGCGGCACGTCTGCAGGATGGATCCCGCCTTCAGCGCTCTTACAGCGCCCTGGCAGCCAGCTTCGACGCCTACTCCGATGTGATCCCGGCCGAGGCCTTCAGCTGAACCGAACGATTGCCGTTGTCGGTGCCGGCGTTGTCGGCGCCGGCGTGGCCTGGCACCTGGCACGACAAGGCCACCGGATCACACTGATCGATCCAGGCCTTGAAGAACCGCTCGAACGCACCAGCGGTGACGGGAACCATCTGACGGGAACCCGTGCATCGCTGGGCGTTCTCATGGGAAACGTGTTCCGGCGTTCGAGTGGTCGCGGTTGGCGGCTCCGGCAAAGAAGCATGGCGCTCTGGCCCTCGTGGGTCTGCGCACTGCAGCGGCAGGAACCGGAACTGATCCTGGAGACACCGCTGCTGCAGCTCGCAGACGGTGATGAAACGCTCGGCCGCATGCGGAAGCTTGCCGACACCAGGTCAGCCTGCGGACTCTCCCTGCTTGAGCGGCACCAGCTGCAGGCCGTCTGGCCAGGCGTCACCCATGGGGGACTGCTCTCGGAACGGGATGGACGCATCAACCCGCTGGTGCTGCTGAAAGCTCTGCGAAAGGCCCTCGCCGATCTGCCGGTGACTGGGGTGGCCGCTGCTGTGGAGACGATCCGTCGCGCCAAGCCCGGACAAGGAGGTGGCTGGCGGCTGGGCTGCCATGACGGGAGTTGCCTGCATCAGGACACCGTCGTGATCTGCGCGGCGCTGAACAGTCCTGCTCTCCTGGAGCCACTGGGCCATCCACGCCCGATGCAGCCGGTGCTCGGACAGGCTCTGAGACTGGAGATCACATCCGGGCCGACGGACTGGATGAGCTGGCCAGCCGTCCTGGTGCATCGGGGATACAACCTGATTCCCGATGGACACGGTCATGTGCTGCTCGGCGCCACCGTGGAACCCGGCGAGCGATCAGAGCCGGAACCGCTGCAACTGATGCGCCATCTCGAAGACTCAGCACCCGAGTGGCTGCGAAACGCCAAGGTGCTGGAACACTGGAGCGGACTGCGGGCCAGACCGGTGGAGCGACCGGCACCCTTGCTGGAACGGCTGGAACCAGGGCTGCTGCTGGCGACCGGCCACTACAGAAACGGTGTTCTGCTGACACCTGCCACCGCGGAATGGGTCGAACAGCACCTGGAAGATTCGGTATCAATGATTACCAGGTCTTAAATCAGCCTTGGACTCGCCTGCATAGCTTCCGGAAGGTTCAACCTCTGTACCCACATCGGATTCATGCGTCGTTCCAACATCTTCAAAAGTCTTGCGGCCACTGCCGGCATCACCGCCACCGTGACGCTCGCCGGCTGTGGCGGCGGCACCGGTGGAGGAGGGGGTGACCAGGTCACAGGCAAGCTCAATGGCGCCGGTGCCTCGTTCCCCGCGGCCATTTATCAGCGCTGGTTCCAGGAGCTCCAGCCCGAGGGCGTGGCGGTCAACTACCAGTCGGTTGGCTCCGGCGCCGGAGTGCGGCAGTTCACGGCCGGAACCGTGGATTTCGGTGCATCCGACAAGCCGATGAAAAAGGATGAGATCGCCAAGGTGAGCCGTGGTGTGCTGCAGATCCCGATGACGGCCGGAGCCATCGCAGTCGCTTACAACCTCGACGGATGCGATCTGAAACTGAGCCAGGACCAGCTGGCCGGAATCTTCCTCGGCAAGGTCAAGAACTTCAACGAGCTGGGCTGCGCTGATCAGGCGATCACCGTGGTCCGTCGCTCCGACGGTTCCGGCACCACGTACAACTTCACCAAGCATCTCTCCGCCATCAACGAGGAGTGGAAGACCAAGATCGGTGCTGCGAAGGCCGTCAAATGGCCCACGGGCGTCGGCTCGAAAGGCAATGAAGGCGTTGCCGCCCAGCTGAATCAGATCAAGGGTGGAGTGGGTTATGTGGAAGCCGCCTATGTGAAGGGCAAGCTTCAGGCCGCCGCCGTCACCAATGCCTCCGGTGAGCAGGTGAAGCCCACCAATGAAACGGAAAGCGCCGCTCTCGACTCCATCGACATCGGCCCGGAGCTCATCGGTGGCAACCCGAATCCACCTCAGGGTTACCCGATCGTTACCTTCACCTGGGTGCTGGCGTACGAAACGGGCAACGGCGGCAAGACCGCCGCTCTGAAGAAGGCCTTCGAGTTCATGCTGTCCGAGAAAGCTCAGGCACAGGCCCCTGATCTCGGCTACGTCACCCTGCCCAAGGGTGTGGTGGAGAAGTCCCTGGCTGCGGTCGAGAAAATCACTGAGTGATCACAACCGTCAAGCGATTGCGGGCAACAAAAAAGGGGGCCGATCGGCCCCCTTTTCAATGGTCACGGCTCAGCCGATCACTTGGATTCCGTGAATTCAGCGTCGATCACATCATCACTGGCACCGGTGCTGCCGGCGGCACCATTGCCTGGGTCAGCCTCACCATCGGGAGATGCGCCCGCTTCAGCACCAGCCTGCTGATAGACGGAGGCTCCAACGGTGTAGAGCTCCTGCTGCAGTTCCTCCAGCAGGGTCTTCATCGCGTCGTAATCCTCGGCATTGACAGCGTCCTGAAGCTTGGTGCGCTTCTCCTCCACCTTGGTCTTGGCGTCGGCATCGACCTTGTCACCAAGCTCACTGAGCTGCTTCTCGGCCTGATAGACGAGGGTCTCGGCCTGGTTCTTGAGGTCGATCTTTTCGCGCTTCTCCTTGTCAGCGCTGGCGTTGGCCTCGGCGTCCTTCACCATCTTGTCCACCTCGGAATCCGAGAGGGTCGAGGCGCCGGTGATCGAGATGGATTGCTCCTTGCCGCTGCCCTTGTCCTTGGCGGTGACGCTGAGGATGCCGTTGGCGTCGATGTCGAAGGTGACCTCGATCTGAGGGACACCACGGGGAGCCGGAGGGATGCCGTCGAGGCGGAAGGTTCCGAGCGACTTGTTGTCAGACGCCATCTCGCGCTCACCCTGGAGCACGTGAATTTCCACGTTGGTCTGACCATCGACCGCTGTGGAATAGGTCTCGGTCTTCTTGGTGGGAACCGTGGTGTTGCGGGTGATCATCTTGGTCATCACACCACCGAGGGTTTCCACACCCAGAGACAGAGGCGTGACATCCAGCAGCAGGATGTCTTTCACCTCACCGGCGAGCACACCTCCCTGAATGGCGGCGCCGACGGCCACCACCTCATCGGGGTTCACCGTCTGGTTGGGATCCTTGCTGGTGGTGCGCTTCACCAGTTCAAGAACAGCCGGAATGCGGGTGGAACCACCCACCATCACGATCTCGTCGAGCTCGCTGGAGGACAGCTTGGCGTCCTTGAGCGCCTGCTCCACAGGAATGCGGCAGCGGTCGATCAGGTTTGAGGCGAGCTCCTCGAACTTGGCCCGGGTGAGGGTGAGATCCAGGTGCTTCGGGCCTTCCGGGGTGGCCGTGATGAACGGCAGGTTGATCTCGCTCTGGGTGGCGTTGGACAGCTCGATCTTGGCTTTTTCAGCTGCCTCGGTGAGGCGCTGCAGAGCCTGTTTGTCCTGACGGAGGTCGATGCCTTCGTTGGATTTGAAGGTCTCGGCCAGATGATCAACAATCACCTTGTCGAAGTCATCACCGCCCAGATGCGTGTCTCCGGAGGTGGACAACACCTCAAAGACACCGTCACCAACTTCGAGCACAGACACATCGAAGGTGCCGCCGCCAAGGTCGAACACCAGGATCCGCTCGTTGCTCTTCTTGTCGAGTCCGTAGGCCAGAGCGGCAGCAGTGGGCTCGTTGATGATCCGCAGCACCTCGAGGCCGGCGATCTTGCCGGCATCCTTGGTGGCCTGGCGCTGGGAGTCGTTGAAGTAAGCGGGAACGGTGATCACCGCCTGGGTGACCGTTTCCCCGAGATACTTGCCGGCGTCCTCCGCCAGCTTGCGCAGCACCTGGGCACTCACCTCCTCAGGGGCAAACTGCTTGTCGAGAATTGGGCACTTCACCTTCACATTGGAGCCGGCCTTCTCGACGCCGTAGCTCACTTCCTTGGATTCCTCATTGACCTCATCGACGCGTCGGCCGATGAATCGCTTGACGGAATAAAAGGTGTTGTCTGGGTTCATCACCGCCTGACGTTTGGCGATCTGACCGACAAGCTGATCCTGGTTCTTGGTGTAAGCGACCACGGAGGGCGTTGTGCGGAAGCCCTCGGCGTTGGCGATGACGGTGGGCTTGCCACCCTCCATCACAGACACGCAGCTGTTCGTAGTGCCAAGGTCAATGCCGACAACCTTGCCCATCGGTGGTCACCTCCTGAAAATGCGGTTCTGAACCACGTCATCTTCTTCAGCAGAGCCCTGGACAGGCGAGGTGTGGTTCCCGAACAGGCAGGCTGGATGGGCGATCCCGCAGCACGATGATCAACGGCGGCACAGCCCTGGTGGGACTGCTCGGCAACCCGGTGCGGCATTCCCTCTCACCAGCGATGCACAACGCGGCCCTGGCTGAGCTCGGGCTGAACTGGCGCTATCTCGCTCTGCCCTGTGAACAACACCATCTCCGGGATGTGCTCGACGGACTCCACGCCGTGGGCTGCCGCGGCCTCAACGTCACCATTCCCCACAAGCAGTCCGTTGCCGGCCTGTGCCGGAAGCTGAGCCCACTGGCATGCCGTCTAGGGGCCGTGAACACCCTGATTCCTGACAGCGGAAGCAGCTGGACAGGCAGCAACACCGATGTGAACGGTTTCCTCGCCCCCCTTGAAACCCACATCGACTGGACGGGACGCCGGGCGGTGGTGGTCGGCTGCGGTGGGTCGGCCAGGGCGGTGGTGGCAGGCCTGCAGACTCTCCATCTGGCTGCGATCAGCGTGATCGGGCGGCAAACCACGACCCTTCAACCGTTTGTGGAGGATCTGAACCTGGAGGAAGCACCCCTGGACCCTCTGCTCGATTCGGACCCATCCATCGCGGACGTGGTCGCAGCCAGCGACCTGATCGTCAACACAACCCCTGTCGGCATGGCTCAGCACGGCGAAGCCGGCGCCATGCCACTGGGAGAGAGCCTCTGGAGCGGAATCAAAACCGAAGCAACGCTCTATGACCTGATCTACACCCCGCGCCCCACCGCCTGGCTGCAATGGGGCCGAAAGCGCCAGCTGCACTGCATCGATGGCCTGGAGATGCTGGTGCAGCAGGGGGCCGCTTCCCTGAGGCTCTGGAGCGGCCATGACGATGTGCCGGTGGATGCCATGCGCTCGGCAGCTGAAACCGCGCTGAAGACCTAGCGTCAATTCAGTTCTCTTGGTGGTGTGGAGATTCCTGTCTGGCAGCGGGTGGTGGCCCCTTTGGTTTATCTGCTGCCCTGGAGCGACGCCATTCCTTTTGGAGGCCCGCTGTTCCAGCAGTACCCATGGATGCAGTGGTTCACGCTTCCCGTTCTGCCCCTGGCACTGCTCGAACAGAGCGTTCCCTTCGGACTCGGGGGCCTGCTGCTGTTCTTCGTGCTGTTTCTGGCGGTTGTTCGCAACCCGAACGTTCCCTACTTCGTACGTTTCAACACGCTCCAGGCGCTGCTCACCGACATCATTCTCGTCGTGCTGGGCTTCGCCTTCACGATCCTGCTCCAACCCCTCGGCGGAAGCGGACTGTTGATGCGGACGCTGTCCAGCACCGTGGTGATCGCCACGTTGGCGATCCTGCTGTTCGCCCTGGCGGAGTGCCTGCGCGGCCGCGAGCCGGACCTGCCGGGCATCAGCCAGGCTGTCCGCATGCAGTTGTACTGAGAAGGACACCCCGGGGGATAAGGTGTTGGATCCGTCGCTCACCGAAGTGAGCCGTCCGTCCCAGTCGGAACAGCCCATGACGCACGATCCCTATTACGAGACCATGTACATCCTCCGCCCGGACATTCCGGAGGAGGAAGTGGAGAGCCACCTCACCAAATACCGCGACATGCTCGTGGAGACGGGAGCGGAAGTGCTGGACAATCAGATGCGCGGCAAGCGCCGTCTGGCCTACCCGATCAACAAGCACAAAGAAGGGATCTATGTGCAACTGAGCCACAACGGTGACGGTCAGCAGGTGGCTGTGCTCGAGAAGGCGATGCGCCTCAGTGAGGATGTGATCCGCTATCTCACCGTGAAGCAGGAAGGCCCGTTGCCGGCACCGCGTGTCATGCCGGGCAGCGAAGCGCCTGCTCAGCCGCAGGAACAACAGCAGGCATCGGAAGCACCTGCGGGAACAGCCGGCTGAGCGGTTGTGCGGTCCATGGGCGAGCGATAGCGTCCGCCCATGGACTCTTCAGATGACCAGCATCAGGCTCCCGAGCCGCGATGGATCGCCTCGGTCTCGGACGTCAACGAGCGCGATGTGAACACACTTCAGCGTCGAGTCTCTGAACTTGAGGAACAGGTGCGCACCTACGAAGCGCTTCTGGAGGATTTACCTGATCTGTTCGAACGCAAATTCCAGCAGCGGCTGGAGCCACTGCTGGAGCGCTATCGATTGCTGGCCAGTGAGGGTTCGGAGCTGAGGGCTGGTCAGCCCCCCCTGGTACAGGCGGAGAGCCCCAACATTCTTCGCTTCCCAATGCTGCGAATTCCTGCCCTGCTGCAACGACGGAAATCAGCTTGATCTGCGCTGCGAGGCCGCCCAGAGACGGGTTGGCAGTCCCCAGACGTAGATGAACCCCTCCGCAGCTCGATGATCAAAACGATCCTCACTGCCGTAGGAGGCCATCTCCGGCACATAGAGGCTGGACTCCGTTGAGCCACGGCCGATCACCGTGGCCGTGCCCTTGAGCAGCCGCAGCCGCACCACACCATTGACGTGGGTCTGCGTGCGATCCATGAACCCATCGAGAGCATCCTTCAGCGGACCGAACCAGAGACCCTGGTAAACGAGATCAGCCCACTGACTTTCCAGCTGTCGCTTGCTGCGCAGCACATCCGCCGCCAGCGTCAGGCTCTCCAGCTCCTGATGAGCCTGGATCAGCAGCAGCAAGCCCGGAGTTTCATAGATCTCCCTGGATTTGATCCCGACCACCCGGTTCTCGATCATGTCCAGTCGACCGATGCCGTGGCGGCCTGCCAGGCGATTGGCTTCGCGGATCATGGCCACTGGATCGAGGCTCGTTCCATTGATCGCCACGGGATCGCCGGCTTCAAAACGGATCTCGATCTCCTCGGCCACATCCGGAGCATCAGCGACGGATACCGTCATCGCGAACACCTCTTCCGGAGGGGCGACCATCGGATCTTCCAGAGGACCAGCCTCGATGCTGCGGCCCAGCAGGTTCAGATCGATGGAATAGGGCGATTTCTTGCTCACTGGTGAGGGAATGCCGCAGCGCTCGCCGTAGGCGATCGTCTCCTCCCGACTCATGCCCCACTCCCTGGCCGGAGTCAGGACCTTCAGATCCGGTGCCAGAGCAGCGATGGCCACATCAAATCGCACCTGGTCGTTGCCCTTGCCCGTGCATCCATGAGCGACGGCATCGGCACCGACTTCCCTGGCAACCTCAACGAGGCGTCGGGCGATCAAAGGCCTTGCCAGCGCTGTGGACAACGGATAACGCCCTTCGTAGAGAGCATTGGCCCGGATGGCAGGAAACGCGAATTCCTCGATGAACGGCTGGATCAGATCACCGACGAAGGACTGACTGGCGCCGGCATCGAGAGCCTTGAGGCGGATCGGCTCCAGTTCATCGCCCTGTCCGAGATCAGCGGCAAAGGTGATCACCTCCTCGACACCCCATTCCCGCTTCAGATATGGAATGCAGACACTGGTATCGACACCGCCTGAGTAGGCGAGCACCACCTTGTTCGCGCGGCCCATCAATGGGTCTCCTGATCACAATCGACTGATTCTCCCCTCCCGTCGATCAGCAGCCACATCCCCAGAACCAGAGCCGGTGCGAACACAACCGCCAGAACCACTCCGGATGGCGCCTGGAGAGGCTCTGGATGGGATTCACCCCAACGGCGCAGGGCATAGCTCAAAGCGGCCGCGGCGCCCCAGCAGATGGTCATCACCAGAGGTTTGTTCACGGTGATCAGCAGGGTCATGACGTATGTTGACTGATTGGACTGTGTCCTTCACTGATGAGTGCTCTCGACAGCATCAACCCTTCCCTGACCCGCTACGGGCGCAGGGATCCGGCACCGGTGCTGCCGCTGCGAGAAGAGCCGGATCTGCTCACCTGGCTCGAAGCCAGTGGTCGTCTGGTGGCTGATGAGGAATCGAGCTCTCCTGAAGTGAGCACCGTGGAGGAGGAGGAGCTCTCCGCCCTGATGGGTGAGAAGGAGGATTACAACAACGCCGACGAACAGAACGAGGAGCAGTGGGAGGACTGAGCCGGGGGCTCTGAAGACCGGAGTGGTCGACTCCCGATCGTTCGTTTAAGGTCCCTGCGCCTGCTCAGATCGAGCCGTGTCCGCCAGCCAGGAGAACCGTTCCCATCGCTGGTGGGAGAACGGATCGCTCAGTGCGTCCCTTCTGATCGGGGTTGTTCTGGCCGCCAGCGTCGCCACCGACAAGTGGATCGCGAACGCTCAGCTGAGCCTGCCGCTGCTGATCAGCATGACCACTGCCGCACTGGTGGCAGCTGCGGGCATTCCACGGCTGCGGGCACTGAAGATGGGGCAGGTGATCCGGGAGGAGGGCCCAAAGGCCCACCTCAGCAAATCCGGCACACCCACGATGGGCGGCTTGCTGGTCGTGCCCGTGGGAGTGATCATCGGCGGCCTGATCAGTCCGGAAGGAGAGGCTTCCCAACAGCTGCTGGCCGTAGCTGCCGTGACACTCGCCTACATGGTGATCGGCGGATTCGACGACTGGCGCAGCCTCACACGACGCACCAACACCGGTCTGACGCCACGTGGAAAACTGTTTCTGCAGATGGTGGCGGCGGTCGCCTTCCTCAGCGTCGCTGCATGGCACGGCTGGATCGACAGCACGATCTCCCTGCCCCTTGGCGTGACACTTCCGCTGGGACTGCTGATCTGGCCCCTGGGGCTGTTCGTGTTCCTGGCTGAGAGCAACGCGACCAACCTGACCGATGGCCTCGATGGACTGGCCAGTGGCTGTGGTGCCCTGGTGTTCGCCGGTCTGGCCATCCAGTTGATGCTCCGAGGTCACAGCGGAGATCCCGCCATGGCGGGTTTCTGCATGGCGATGGCCGGGGCCTGGCTCGGTTTTCTGATGCACAACCGCAACCCGGCCCGAGCTTTCATGGGTGACACCGGTTCCCTTGCCATGGGAGCCGCTCTCAGCGCCGTTGCCCTGCTCACCGACAGTCTCTGGCCGCTGCTGGTGATGGGAGGAGTCTTTCTCGCCGAGTCCGTGTCCGTGATCGTGCAGGTCTGGGTGTTCAAAGCCACCAAGGGACCCGATGGCCAGGGGCGTCGCATCTTCCGGATGGCACCACTGCACCACCACTTCGAACTGGGTGGCACCAGCGAACGCACGGTGGTGCCATGCTTCTGGCTGATGACAGCGGGACTGGTGCTGCTGGGCCTGCTGTTGCGCCCCATCGGCTGAACCCTGATGCGTTATTTCACCTGGCGGGAAACAGGACTGACCACCGACTGCCCAAGCCTCGAAGCGATGGCAGCGCGCTTTGAGGAATCCGCCAGCCTGATGCGACGCATGGCAGCGGACGGTTTTCAGCTGGAACGTCATGGCTCGGAACAGCGCATCACCCATTCCGATGCCTCTGTGTTTGATGCCTGGGGATTCGTGAGTGAAGAGCCGCCGGTCCGCCAGCTCACCCTGATTCCTGATCTCGAGACCTGATGGAGAGCCTGCTCAGCACAACCGCGGAACTGCTCAGCCAGGCCGCTGCTGATCCTGACCGTGTCCTGAAGTGGGTGCTGATTTATTTCGGGATCTCCTCCCTGGGGTTCATCGCGGTCTGGTTGATTGGTGAGATCCGCAGAAACAGCAGCTCATGAGCCGATTCCCTCGCACCGTTCTGCTGCTTGGAAGCGGAGAGCTTGGGAAGGAGGTTGCGATCGCGGCCCAGCGACTCGGTTGTCGGGTGATCGCCTGCGACCGCTATGCCGATGCTCCGGCGATGCAGGTGTCGGATGTGGCCGAAGTGCTGACGATGACGGATGCGGACAATCTGCTGAAGGTGGTCCGCAGACATCGACCGGATGTGGTGATCCCGGAGATCGAAGCCCTGGCCGTGGCGGCCCTGGCTGAGCTGGAACAGGAGGGCACCACGGTGATCCCCACGGCCAGAGCCACCGCTGTGACGATGAACCGGGACAGAATCCGTGATCTCGCCGCTGGAGAACTGGCTTTGCGGACAGCGCGATTCGCCTACGCGTCCAGCGCCGAAGAGCTGGTGCAGGTCTCGGAGCCACTGGGCTGGCCCGTGGTCGTGAAGCCCGTGATGAGCTCCTCCGGGAAAGGTCAGAGCGTGGTGAGCAGCGCCGATGGGCTGCAGGAGGCGTGGAACGCGGCCCTCAGCGGTGCCCGGGGCACCTCGACCCGGGTGATCGTCGAGGAGTTCCTGCAGTTTGATCTGGAGATCACCCTGCTGACCGTGCGTCAGCAGAACGGAGACACGCTCTTCTGTGCACCGATCGGCCATGAACAGAAGAACGGGGACTATCAGTGCAGCTGGCAACCGGCTGAACTGAATGACCGACAGCTGCAGCAGGCCCAGGCCATGGCCCGCACCGTGACCGACAACCTCGGTGGAGTGGGGCTGTTCGGCGTCGAATTCTTTCTGTGCGGCGATGAAGTGATCTTCTCCGAACTGTCACCTCGACCCCACGACACCGGACTGGTGACTCTGATCAGCCAGAACATGAGTGAATTCGAGCTGCATCTGCGCGCTGTGCTGAATCTGCCGATCCCTGCCCTGAGAACGGCGGATGCCGCGGCCAGCCGCGTGATCCTTGCCGATCAACCGTTGGAATCCGTGAGTTACGACGGCATCAACGAAGCACTCCGGGAGGACGACACCCAGGTGTTGCTGTTCGGCAAACCGGATGCACGGGCCGGACGCCGGATGGGGGTGGCGCTGGCACGCGGGGAACATCTCGCCGAGGCTCGCAGCAAGGCTGATCGAGCCGCAGGCTGCGTGAAGGTGCTACCGGGAGTCAACAGCTGATCAGAGGTCGCGCAGGCGTTGTCCGACTCCTTCGTGGAGCTCGCCGGACCCTTGGAACCCGGTCGGCTGTGGCGTCCATCAGAGCCAGATAGTGACGGACATGGGCGCCCCAGCTGAAGTGCCGATTGACTGCCTCCACACCGTTGTCGCTCCAGCGTCTCCAGAGATCACCGGCTCTGGCCGCCTGCTCCAATCCCCTTCGGAGACCCCCGGGCTCGGTCACATCCACCAGAAGCCCGTTGCCGCAACGGGCCTGAATGTCCTGGGGTCCCCCATCATCCGTCGCCACCATGGGCAACCCACAGGCAGCGGCCTCGAGCAACGTGAGTCCGAAGGGTTCCGTGAGAGCCGGGTTGACGAACAGGCCCTGACGGCGGGCCGCCCAGCGGTACATCGCAGGAATGTGGTCACGCCGATGCTGTTTCGGGTAGGCGATCGTGCCGTAGAGATTGTGATGATCCACCAGCTCGAACACCTGCTGGAACACCTCGCGTTGCTGTTCGGCCAACTGGCGAGGGTCATCCCGGCATCCGAGCACCAGCACAAGATTGAACTGCTGACGCAGAGCGGCTGACTGACCGAACGCATCAACAAGAGCGGGGATGTTCTTGCGACGGACCGCCCGTGAAATGGCCAGCAGAGGAGGTTTGGAGGGATCCCGCAGGAAGGGATGCAGCAGCTGATTCAGCTCGGCCTTTTCCGAGAACGTGGCGGAGGGATGAAAACGACTCGAATCCACACCCGGTGGAACCACATGGGCACGCTGCAGCTGGAAACTGCTGTACCGGGAGTACTGCTTCTCCGCTTCCTGGCGGGTGCTAGTGATGATCAGATCTGCCTGTGCGAGTGCCCGCTCCTCAGCGTCGATGCGGGCACTCATGGAATAGGAACGTTCCATCTGCAGCAGGTCGCCCCCGGCAGCCAGAAGTCTCCGCTGCTTTTCGCGACCGAGGGAATGACCTGTGAAAACGAGGGGGATGCCCAACCGCTCGCTGACCAGGGAACCCACAAGGCCGGCATCGGCGTAATGAGCGTGAATCCAGTCGACCATCTGACCGGGCTGACGCAGATGATCGACAAGCCGATCAACCAGCTGCATCAGATGCGGCCAGAGCCGTTCCTTTCGCAGGTATCGATCTGGACCGAAACGGAAACGCAGAATGCGGGCCCCGGAAGCAATGGGTTCCTCAGGAACGGCATAGTCACTCGAAACCTGGGGGTCCTTGATCAGCCGGGTGACCACATCGACCTGATCGACATCCGTTTGCCGCGCCAGATGCTTGACAAGCTCGAGGACGTACAGGGTCTGCCCGCCTGTGTCGGCATCACGCCCAAGCTCCAGCTCATGGGAACGGAACAGGCCATGCAGGTGCAGATGCAACAGACGCAGACCCATTCGTGGCATCAACAGACAGCAAAAGCCTGGAAGGGCTTCTTTTTTGTTTAGAGAAACAAAGAGCCTGAGAAGATGAAAAAAAGATTAGAAAACAAGTACTGCTGCCGGGTCAGACCCACAGATGGTTGACCTGGACAGAGATGTCGCCCCTTTCGAGACATCCCTGGATGCGACGAATTTGTAAACAGACAGCAATCTCAGAGACGGTCACTGACATCAACCAGACGCTGCTCCGGATCACCCCAACCACCACCGGAGAATGTGACGGAACCGGACACATCGAGCTGCTCGTTGAGCCAGGCGAGCAGAAGGGCACCGATCGCCGCCGGTTGCGGATCACCCCTGAAACTGCGGGGCGTGAAGTGATTGGCCCGTTCGTACAGCACCAGACGATGTCCATGGCGTGCTGCCTTCGTCTCTCGCATCGGCGAGATCGCCTCCGGACCGGATGGAACGACCCAGTCAGCGGTGCCGCTGATCAGAAGCACCTTTCCGCTGAGGCTCCTGGAACTGGCGGGATCGAACAGCAGACGCAACGGGGGACTGACGGACACCACAGCACGCACACGCGGATCGGCTGCTCCCGCCTCTCGGATGGTGGACAACCAGCTGCACTGCAGCACCCAGCTCATGTTCCCCTCTGGATCCTCCAGATCACTGCAGCGGGAAAGCATCTTTCGATCGGTTGGATCGGCACCGGCAAGCTGAAGAACCGTGGTGCCGCCCCAGGAATGTCCGATCGCAGCCACCGCGTCGGTGTTGAGCGACTGATTGCGCAGGATGCGACCTGAAGCCACGGCATCGATCAGAGCGGAGACATCGCGGGGACGTCTGGTCAACTCCTCCGGATCCGGGGGGGGGCGGTCCCCAGACAGCATCGCCTTCTGCTGCTCGAAATCACTGCCTGGATGATCGGGAAGAAGCACGGTGTAACCGGCCGAAGCAAGCACCTCCCCCCAGCCTTCAAACGATTCGGGATCATCCCAGAGTCCGTGGGAGATCACAGCCAGGCGTCCATTCGAATTCCGCTGCGGCTCCAGAACCAGCGTTCGCAGCGGTTCCTGCCGATGGGGCACCGACACCTGTATCTCCCGACGGGACCAGGCGCCCCTCAGCCGGGCCTGCAACGAAGAATTGAACGGCTCGACCGGTGCGGCCTTCACCAGACTGCGACCCTGTTCCGTGTTACGGATCAGTCGGGAGGCGATGAAAGCGACCCTCGAGATGTCGATGGTGGCCGTTTCCCCTGGCATTTCACGCAGCAGCCCGAGCACAGTCGCCTCCCCATTGCGTTCCGCCCGGATCAGCGCATCGGTGAGCATCCGTCCGGAGGTGTCTGCCTCGACCCCTTCGAGCTGCACCAGAGCAACGGCGGACTGGAGGACCTGCTCAAGCAGTGGCTGACCGGTTGATCCCTCCAGAAACGAACGCGTCTCAGGGGGAAGCGGTGCAAGAAAAATCCCCTCCAGCAGGTTGGACAGCCTGTCGCCGCTCGCAGCCCTCAGATCCTCAAGATCCGGACTGGACCGCAACAGTTGATCGACCGTCTCGGCTTCCCCCAGATTGATCGTGATGCTGGTTTCCAGGAACGGCATCCGCAGAACCAACCGCTCGAGGGCGGACGCAGGAGTTCCGACACCCGTCAGGGCAAGTCCCGCCATCAGGGACACCAGACGCGATCGCGGGCATCGGAACCTGAACATCAGGCGGCGAGAGAAGGAATCTCTGCTGGATGCTGATCGAGAACACGACGCAGATAACGCCCCGTGTGACTGGTCGGATGCTGGGCCACCTCTTCCGGTGTGCCGGTCACCAGCAATTCCCCGCCACGGTCACCACCCTCGGGGCCAAGGTCGATGATCCAGTCGCTGCAACGGATCACATCGAGATTGTGCTCGATGCAGATGATCGAATTGCCCTTGTCGACAAGACGCTGCATCACCTCCATCAACTTGTGGACGTCGTAGAAGCTGAGGCCTGTTGTCGGCTCATCAATCAGATAGAGCGTCTTACCCGTGGCCCTGCGGGACAGTTCGGTGGCGAGCTTCACTCGCTGCGCCTCACCGCCGGACAGTGTCGGGGCCGGCTGTCCGAGCTTCACGTAACCGAGGCCGACGTCCACCAGCGTCCGCAGTCGGTCCGCTGCCTGAGGAATCGCCTCGAACACCTCCGCAGCCTGCTCAACCGTCATCTGCAGGACATCAGCAATGGTGTAGCCCTTGTATTTCACCTGCAGGGTTTCACGGTTGAACCGAGCTCCCTTGCACACATCGCACTGCACGTAGACATCGGGGAGGAAATTCATCTCGATCACGTTCACGCCCTGTCCGCGGCAGGCTTCACAACGTCCGCCCTTGACGTTGAAGCTGAACTGACCGACCTGATAACCGCGCGCCTTGGCCTCAACGGTGGCGGCAAAGACCTGGCGGATCGGATCGAAAGCACCGGTGTAAGTGGCCGGATTGGAACGGGGCGTACGGCCGATCGGGGATTGATCGATGACAATCACCTTGTCGATCGACTTGATTCCACGCAGCTCACCCAGACCGCTGGGGAACGGCACCTTCAGTCCGAGGCCGTTTTCCAGAGCTGGGTGAAGCAGCTCGTTCACCAAGGTGCTCTTGCCGCTTCCGCTGACGCCGGTCACCGCCACGAGTCGACCGAGCGGAAATTCAACGGTGAGATTGCGCAGGTTGTTGCGATTGCAGTCGATCAGCTGCAGACGACGGTTGCCACCTGTGCGGCGTTCAGCAGGCGTGGGAATGGAACAGCGTCCGCTGAGATAGGCACCTGTCAGGGACTCTTCACTGGACAGAAGGTTCTCCAGGGAGCCTTCCGCCACGATGTGGCCGCCATGCACTCCGGCACCGGGCCCGATGTCCACGACATGATCCGCTGCCCGGATGGTGTCTTCGTCGTGCTCGACGACCACCAGAGTGTTGCCGAGATCGCGAAGGCGCCTGAGCGTGTCCAGAAGCCGATCGTTGTCCCGTTGATGCAGGCCGATGCTGGGCTCATCCAGGACGTAGAGCACTCCGGTGAGCCCCGCACCGATCTGGGTGGCGAGACGGATGCGCTGAGCCTCTCCCCCTGACAGCGTCATCGCCGGACGGTCGAGGCTGAGGTAATCAAGCCCCACATCCAGAAGGAAGCGCAACCGCAGACGGATCTCCCGCAGCACCAGATCGCCGATCTGGATCTGACGCGGCGTCAGCAGCGGCTCGGAACCTTCATGGATCCCGACGCCCATCAACTGCTCGATCCTCTCCAGGGTTTCAGCGACGCTGACGGCCGTGAGCTCTGGAATCCGGAAGGGACCCACCTTCACCGCCAGGGCTTCCGGCCTCAGCCGCTGCCCATGACAGGCCTCACATGGCACCAGCGCCAGGAACTTCTCCAGCTTCTGGCGCTGAGCCTCACCGCTGGCATCGCGCAACTGGCGTTCCAGGATCGGAAGAATTCCCTCAAACGGACGCGTGTACGCGCCCTTGCCCTTGCGGTAACGACTGTCGGCCTGGATCAGGATCGGTTCACGACTGCCATTCAGCAGCACATCCCTCTGCTCATCGGTGAGCTCGTTCCAAGGGGTTTTGATCTCGAATCCGAAGGCTTCACCGACGGAATAGAGCAGCGAGAAGTAATAGGTGTTGTCCTTTTCAGCCCAGGGAGCAACCGCCGCGTAGACCGGCTGGCTGGGATCGGGGATGACCCGTTCCACCGTGAACTTGCGGAGGTGGCCGATGCCATGACAAGCCTCACAGGCGCCGTAAGGACTGTTGAACGAGAAGAGTCGAGGTGAGAGTTCCTCGATCACCGCTCCGTGCACCGGACAGGCGAAATTCTCGGAATAGAGACGCTCGCGATCGACGCCCTCCGGAACCTCCTCTCCTGCCTTGGGAACCACTTCCACAAGAGCGAGACCATCACCACGTTTCAGAGCAGTGCGCAGGGAATCGGTGAGCCTCTCCTGCACACCCTCCCTGGCCACCAGACGATCCACCACCACCTCGATGTTGTGGCTGTGGTTCTTGTCGAGCTCGATGTTGTCTGACAGCTCACGCACCTCGCCATCGATCCGGACCCGTGCGAACCCCTCCGCTGCCAGACCGCTGATCAGCTTGGTGTGGGTTCCCTTCTTGCCCCGGACCACCGGTGCCAACAATTGATATCGGGTTCCCTCAGGCAGCAGCAGGATGTGATCGACCATCTCGTCGATGCTCTGAGGCCGGATCGAACGCCCGCACTTGGGACAGTGGGGTTCACCGGCACGCCCGAACAGAAGCCGCAGATAGTCCTGAATCTCGGTGACGGTGCCGACGGTCGAACGGGGGTTGTGACTTGTCGATTTCTGATCGATCGAGATGGCCGGTGACAGACCCTCGATGGCGTCGACATCGGGCTTGTCCACCTGGCCGAGAAACTGCCTGGCATAGGCGGAAAGACTCTCGACGTAGCGGCGCTGACCCTCCGCAAAGATCGTGTCGAACGCCAGGGAACTCTTGCCGCTGCCGCTTACACCGGTGAAGACCACCAGTTTGTTGCGGGGGATCGTGACGTCGACGTTTTTGAGGTTGTGCTGTCTGGCCCCCCGTACCCGGATCTCATCGTCCTGATCCGTACGGGCGAGGTCCACAGCAGCAGGGCGATTCGCGTTGTTGGCAGCAGATCGCCCCATGACGCCCCGGTGGTAAGCACGAAATCTTAAGAAGAATTCGAAACTTCAGGCAGATTTCTGGTCCAGCAGGCTGGCTGCATAGGCACGGGCCTGATCACCACCGGCCAACTCAGCGAGTTCCAGTTGTCGCTGCTGAGTGTCCCGCAGGTGGGACACCCGTGAACGGGTGATGCCGTCCTGCACGTCCTTGCTGACGCGGAAATGGTGATCAGCCCCTGCCGCAACCAGGGGCTGATGGGTCACACAGAACACCTGCCGATGCCGCGCCAGGGAACGGAGCAGCTCCGCCATCGCACCGCTGACCCGGCCACTCACGCCGGAATCGATCTCATCAAACAACAACGTGCTGGACCCATCCACCGCGGCGAGAGCTGTCTTCAGTGCCAGCAGAAACCGCGACATCTCCCCTCCGGATGCCACCTCTATCAGCGGTGCGAGGGGCTGTCCGGGATTGGCGGAGAACAGAAAGCGCACGGCATCCGACCCGTGTTCCGTGGGATCGATGGGTAGGAGTTCCACTTCGAAGCGCACATTCGCCAGTCCCATGGGCGGCAGCAGATCAAGAAGCGAGTTCTGCAGAGACTCGGCAGCCTCCAGCCTCGCCGCACGCAGCAAGGCATTGGCTTGATCAAGAGCCAATCGACACCGCTGTTCCCTCTGACGCCATCGCTCCAGATCGGCAGACACCCCCCCCTCCATGAGCTGCTCCCGCAGCTCATCCCGACGGGTGATCAGGCCAGCCAGATCCAGCCCATGACGCCGCTGCAGCCGCTTGAGCTGTTCGAGCCGCTCCTGAATGCAATCGAGCTGCTCAGGATCACTCTCAAGAGCCACCCCGTACTGATCCAGAGACCGCAAAAGATCCTCGACCCCTGTCTGGAGATCGAGAGCCCGATCGTGCAGGGGAATCAGCGAGGCATCCATCTGGCTCATGGCCTGCAGCTCCTGATTCACCGCTGCGAAGTGATCCTGGAGAGACGGAGCCTGATCCGCTCCATCGCGTAGACGGCCGAACACCTCAGCCAGGCCCTGCTGAAGATGAACCCCGTGAACCAGCCGATCCTGCTCGCGCTGCAGCCGGTCCCACTCATCCGGATCCTCCAGGCAGGCCTGCTCGAGCTGATCCAGCAGCTGTTCCTGCTCGGCCCGATCCCGTTCCAGGCCCTCCTGCTTGTCTTCAAGGGCCAGCAGGGAAGCCGCAGCCTCACGCCAGAGCTGCCAAGCCGTACGAACCTCCTGAAAGCATTCGGCGAGACCAGCCCCACCGAGACGATCAAGCCAACGACGCTGCTGACCGGACCGGGACAGCTGCTGTGTCTGACCCTGAACGGTGAGATCGATGAGCAAGGGCCGCAGATCCTGCAACTGCTGCCGGTTGACCGCGACGCCATTCAGGCGTGATCGACTGGTGACCCGCTCGGGCTGCTGTCGTCGCCATTCCCTGCTGACGATCAGTTCGTCCTGTCCATCGTCAGCGAGTCCTTCGCGGCTCAGCCAGCGACCCACCGGCTCGGTGATTTCAAAACTGGCTTCGATACGGGAAAGATCACAGCCTGGACGCAGCAATCGCAGACCTGCTGCGCCCTGAGCACCACCAAGAACGGCATCGAGAGCATCGAGAAGAATCGATTTACCGGCACCCGTTTCACCTGTGAGCACAGTGAAACCGGCTTGAAAGACAAGCTCGAGGCTGTCGATCAGAGCGATGTTCCGCAGCTGAAGACCGGTGAGCACAGTCAGCTCCTGTGGTCGTGCTGACCGTAGCGGCGACACGGTTCGTTTAGAAGGGAGTCCCTTCAGACCGGAACCATGGCGCAGGAGCTCGGTGACTTCATCGAAGCCGCTGGACTGCTGGAGTACGACCCTGCGGCCATCACACGGATCTATGCAGGCCATCCACAACGGCTGATCCGACGCCTGTGGCAGACCCTGGTGCCGATCGGTCTTTTTCTGATCGGAGTGGGCTGGGACTGGTTGTTCCGACGCTTGCAGGACCCTCGGCAGGCCCGTTCCCGCGCCCGGGAGTGCGCAGCCCTGCTTGTGGATCTGGGACCGGCATTCATCAAGGCAGGACAAGCCCTGTCCACCCGACCGGACATCGTTCCACCCGTTCTGCTGGAGGAGCTCGCTCAACTGCAGGACCAACTGCCCGGCTTCGACAGTGATCTGGCCATGGCCTGCATCGAGGAGGACCTACAGGCTCCGATCGATGAACTGTTCCTGGAACTGGAACGGGAACCGATCTCGGCCGCATCCCTCGGACAGGTCCACAGAGGCGTTCTGAACAACGGAGAACGGGTCGCTGTGAAAGTTCAGCGCCCCGGCTTGCGCGAGCAGATCACACTCGATCTCTACATCGTCCGAAACATCGCCTCCTGGTTGAACAGCAACATCGGACTGATCCGGAGTGATCTGGTCGCCTTGATTGATGAGCTCGGCAAGCGGGTGTTTGAGGAAATGGATTACCTCAACGAAGCAGCGAATGCTGAACAGTTCCGTGAACTTCACAGCCACAACCCTCGCATCGCCGTTCCCCGGATTCATCAGGAGGCAACCAGCCGTCGCGTGCTGACCATGGAATGGATCGACGGAGTCAAGCTCACCAACCTCGAAGCCGTTCGCGACATGGGTGTCAACCCTGACGACATGGTCGAAGTTGGGGTGAACTGCAGTCTTCAGCAACTGCTGGAGCATGGTTTCTTCCATGCTGATCCCCATCCTGGAAACCTTCTGGCGCTCGAAGACGGACGACTCTGTTATCTGGACTTCGGGATGATGAGTGAAGTCAGTCGTGAATCAAGAACAGGCTTGATCCAAGCAGTGGTGCATCTTGTTAATAGGAATTTCAACAAACTTTCGAAAGATTTTGTTACCCTTGGATTTCTTGCTGAAGATGTCAATCTCGAGCCAATTGTACCCGCCTTTGAATCGGTTTTCAGTCAAGCAATAGAGATGGGTGTCAACAGAATGGATTTTAAAAGCGTGACAGACGATATGTCCGGTGTGATGTACAAATTCCCCTTCCGAGTTCCCCCCTATTACGCGCTGATCATCCGTTCACTCGTCACTCTTGAAGGGATCGCTCTGAGCGTGGACCCCGACTTCAAGATCCTCGGCGCCGCCTATCCCTACTTCGCTCGCAGGTTGATGGAAGATCCGGATCCTCAGCTGCGACAGAGCCTCAAGGAAATGCTCTTCGATGGAGAGATCTTCCGCTGGACACGCCTCGAAAACCTGGTCTCCAGTGCTGCCAGTCAGACCGACCTCGACCTGGACACACTCCTCGACCAACTTCTCGACTTCCTGTTCTCGTCGAAGGGTGGTCTGCTGCGAGAGCAGCTGGTGGATGCCACGGTGCAACGTCTTGACGACTTCGGGTGGCTCACGATGCAGCGCCTGGGCCAACGGCTGCCAAAACGTCTGCAGCCTCCTGGAATGTCGGCCAACAGGTCGATCCAGAACGATCCGTTGCTCCAGCTCGAACCGATCCGTCAACTGATCGGCGTTCTGCAATCTCTACCGGGGTTCAGCCCTGATCTGCTGATGAAACGCCTTCCCAGAATCATCAATGAGCCCGACGCACGCCGGATGGGCCTACAGGTGGCGCAGGGTCTGGCCGAACGGGGAGTTGTCCGCCTCGTGCGAGTCGCCGCTGGAGTTCCCGCTTAGGTTTCGTCAAAACAAAGCAGTGATGGTCAGCCTCCGGAGATGCCGTCGATCCGTGTTCGGGTTTGTCGCAGCAACCGGTCTCGCAATCGGTTGTCCAACGCCAAAGGCGATGGCCGCAGTGGACATTGCTCTTGTTTCCGGAGGATTCCGACGCTCGATTCCCGTGAAGGAAGTCGAGCATCTTGCCGAAACCGGTGAAGCCATCGGTCTGCTGGACGATCTGCTGACGATCTCCGGACAGAAACCCGAGGACGTCGCGAAATTACTCAATCAGAAACTGGAGCTTCCACTTGTCTTGACCAGCCGGCTGATCAACACCCGGATCGGAGATGCCATCGTCCGTCGTGTCGGCAAGATCATTTATCCGATCTATTCGCCGTCTCCTGATGTCAGCGTCCCTGCCATCCGTGCCGGTGTGATCAATGGATTGCAGGAAGACGGCGGCCTGACAGCTGTCAATTTCCTGAAGTCGTATCCCAACGAGGTGATGGCTGTGAATCTTCCGGCACTGTTTGCAGTCATTGAGAAAGCACAGTCCATCGCTGGCCTCGTGCAGTTCTTCTCAGACTCACCGCTGGACGGTCTGAAGGATGGAAAACCCTGAGGTCTCTGAGCCCTGACACTTAGATTCCGGCTCAGGTAATCAGCGATCCGGTGACCTTCGTTCAGAACCTCCGTCGACGATTCGCCGATACGCCGGTGATGCAGGACTGGCCTGGGCTGATCGAGGCTTACCGGGCCTGGTTGCCGGTCAGCAGGTCGACACCGGTGATCACACTGCGGGAGGGCGCCACACCGCTGATTCCGGTGCCGTCCGTTGCCGAACGCATCGGCAGGGGTGTGACCGTCCATGTCAAGTACGACGGCCTGAATCCAACCGGCTCCTTCAAAGACCGCGGCATGACCATGGCCATCAGCAAGGCCAAGGAAGCCGGCTGTGAAGCCGTGATCTGCGCCAGCACCGGAAATACATCGGCGGCCGCAGCGGCCTATGCCCGTCGGGGAGGCATGCGCGCATTCGTCTTGATTCCTGACGGCTACGTCGCCCAGGGAAAGCTGGCCCAGGCTCTTGTGTACGGAGCAGAAGTACTGGCGATCCGCGGCAACTTCGACAGAGCCCTCGACATCGTTCGGGAAGCGGCGGAGAAGTACCCCGTGACCCTGGTGAATTCCGTCAATCCCTACCGGCTGCAGGGTCAGAAGACCGCTGCTTTCGAGATCGTCGATGCCCTCGGGGAAGCACCCGACTGGTTGTGCATCCCGATGGGTAATGCAGGGAACATCACCGCGTACTGGATGGGATTTCAGGAATACCAGCAGGCAGGCCACAGCCGGAAGCTGCCGAGAATGATGGGTTTTCAGGCCAGTGGATCAGCCCCTCTTGTGCATGGGACAACCGTGAAAGAGCCCGAAACACTCGCCACGGCGATCCGGATCGGAAATCCCGTGAACCGCGACAAGGCCATCGCAGCCCGTCAGGCGAGCAACGGGGCCTTTCTGGACGTCACCGATGCGGAAATCATTGATGCCTACAAGCTGCTGGGTGGAGAGGAAGGAATCTTCTGCGAACCGGCGAGCGCCGCTTCAGTGGCAGGTCTGCTGAAACGACGCGATGAAGTCCCGACAGGAGCCAATGTCGTCTGCGTTCTGACCGGCAACGGCCTCAAGGATCCCGACTGCGCGATCAACAACAACGACGCTGCCTTCCACACGGATCTGGATCCTGATCTGGCCACGGTTGCCGACGTGATGGGGTTCTGAAGCGGTAGACAATCGCCAAAGCGCCTGAGGACAACCGCCGAAAACACTCTTCAGAACCTGGGGAAAGAGAACCTCTGTTGGAGCGTCCGCTCAACGGAGGTTTTTTCACGGCCTGTGAACAAGTGGAAAACCGCTGTTCATCCCACAGGCGTCGAATTGTTCTCACCAGCCATTGAGCTCCAAAACCCCAGACGAAGACTGCGATCAATCCGAGATTTCCCCATTCCCACAGCCCCTACGACGGCTGTTTTTCATTTGTTCTTCTTCTTTTTTGAATAGAACAGCCGAAGAGGACGCGGATGGAATCACGGCATTGCACTTCCCTCAACGCTGTGAAACGGTGGGGCACCTCCACGACACGTTCAGGCCTGCAGCACGATGAAAGTGGTCTGTTCCCAGTCCGAGCTGAATGCCGCTCTTCAGCTGGTCAGCCGTGCGGTCGCCACGCGACCGACGCATCCGGTGCTGGCCAATGTGCTGCTGACAGCCGATGCCGGCAGCAATCGCCTCAGCCTCACAGGTTTTGATCTCAACCTCGGCATTCAGACCTCTCTGGCAGCGAGCATCGACAGCAGCGGCGCGATCACCCTTCCGGCCCGGCTTCTGGGAGAGATCGTCTCCCGCCTCTCAAGCGACAGTCCGATCACCCTGGCCACGGATGACGCCGGGGAACAGGTGGAACTCACCAGCCTGAGTGGCTCGTATCAGATGCGGGGAATGCCGGCAGACGACTATCCCGATCTGCCGATGGTCGAAAGCGGACAGCCGCTGAAACTGCAGGCATCCGGTCTGGTTCAGGCCCTCAAAGGCACCCTGTTCGCAAGCAGTGCCGATGAAGCCAAGCAGCTGCTGACAGGAGTCCATCTCCGATTCACCCAAAAGTCCCTCGAGGCGGCGGCAACCGATGGGCATCGGCTCGCCGTTCTGGAGGTGGACGATGCCCTTCATGATGCTGCTCCCTCTGATGACCCCGAGTCGGAAGGTTTCGCCGTCACTCTTCCCGCCCGCTCTCTGCGGGAGGTGGAGCGACTGATGGCAGGCTGGCGATCAGAGGAGCCGGTGAGTCTGTTCTGCGATCGCGGGCAGGTGGTGTTCCTGGCTGCTGATCAGATGGTCACCAGCCGCACGCTGGAAGGCACATATCCCAATTACCGGCAGCTGATTCCGGATGGATTCACGCGGACCATCAGTCTTGATCGCCGTGCTCTGATCGCCGCCCTGGAGCGGATCGCTGTTCTGGCGGATCAGCACAACAATGTCGTCAAATTCAGTACCCAACCTGATGATGGAGTGGTCCAGCTCAGTGCTGATGCTCAGGATGTGGGCAGGGGATCCGAGTCGCTTCCAGCCACGTTGACCGGTGATGCCATGCAGATCGCCTTCAACGTTCGCTATCTGCTGGATGGTCTCAAGGCTCTCGGCACTGATCAGGTGGTTCTTCACTGCAATGCACCGACAACTCCTGCGGTGCTCAAGCCGGAAGGTGAAACTGAGAGCTTCACCTATCTGGTGATGCCCGTTCAGATCCGTTCCTGACTTGAGTCTTCCCGACCAGCTTCTGCTCAGCGATCTTCTGAATCACACCGTCCGCTGTGATCGTGGGCTTGATCACGGCCCCGGTGTGATGGTGTGGATGCATCCACCGGTGCATCGTCTGCTCGGCTGGGTCAGCCGGCCATCGGCGTTACGGCTCAGCCGTGATGTCTGGAGGCTTGATCAATGCTGTGGATTCACAGATCAGCAGGTGTTCGTGCGGGGGGATCCTTCCGTCAGTGATCAGGCCACCCTTGATCGGCTTCCGACGCTGATCGATGCGGATCTGATCAACCGTCATGGTGATCGGCTGGGCACTCTGGTGGATCTCAGTTTCTCAACGGCAACCGGAGCGATCCGCGAGTACCTCGTTGCCCGCAGTGATCCACGCCTGCCTGGCAGCTCCCGCTGGCGGCTGACTCCGGATCGCATTCTTGATCAGCGTCCCGGTGTGGTTTCCACAGGGCTCACCACATTGGAGGATCTGCCTCTGCATCGGGCCAGTCTTCGCCAGGACCTGCTGCAACGCACGCAGCGATGGCGTGATCAACTGCGTCAGATGGGAGATCGGGCCGGCGACAGGCTTGAGGGTTGGCTTGATGAGCCTCCCTGGCAGGACGAGGGTTCACCGGCATCAGCACCATCCAGGTCCCGCCTGGACGACGCCGATCCTCTCGAGGATTGGGAGGATGAACTCTGGAATCAACCTCAGCCGTCGCGTCGCAAGGACCGGGATGAGGATCCCTGGGTCTGAGCGGCTGACGCATGGTCGGCAACACTGGTGCAAGGTGCTCTCAGACTGGTGGTCGCTGCTCCCGATGCCCCTGGATACGACATTGCTGAAGCGGTGCGGGCCGAGGGACTGAAGCCCAGAGACTGGGAGGAGATCTGCAAACGTCTGGGGCGAGCTCCGAACCGAGCCGAACTGGGCATGTTCGGCGTGATGTGGTCGGAGCACTGTTGCTATCGCAATTCCAGATCCCTGCTCCGCGGGTTTCCCACCGATGGACCGCGCATTCTCGTCGGGCCAGGTGAGAACGCTGGTGTGGTGGATCTCGGCGACGGGCATCGCCTTGCCTTCAAGATCGAAAGTCACAACCATCCCTCGGCTGTTGAACCCTTCCAGGGGGCGGCCACCGGTGTCGGCGGCATCCTGCGGGACATTTTCACGATGGGAGCCCGACCCATTGCCTTGCTTAATGCGCTGCGGTTCGGACCTCTGGAGGATCCCGCCAATGTCGGCCTGATGGAGGGTGTCGTCGCCGGGATCGCTCATTACGGCAATTGTGTCGGCGTTCCCACCGTCGGCGGCGAGGTTGCCTTTGATCCCTCCTATGCCGGCAATCCCCTGGTCAATGCGATGGCGCTCGGTCTGATGGAGACCGGTGAGATCGTGAAGTCCGGTGCGGCCGGCATCGGGAACCCCGTCGTCTACGTCGGCAGCACCACCGGTCGTGATGGCATGGGGGGGGCCAGCTTCGCCAGTGCGGAACTCAGTGCGGATTCCCTGGACGACCGTCCGGCGGTGCAGGTGGGGGATCCTTTCCTGGAGAAAGGTCTGATCGAGGCCTGTCTGGAGGCCTTCGCCAGCGGAGATGTGGTGGCTGCTCAGGACATGGGAGCGGCCGGCCTCACCTGCAGTTGCTCCGAAATGGCTGCCAAGGGTGGTCTTGGTGTGGAACTGGACCTTGATCGTGTGCCGGCCCGGGAGAGCGGCATGACGCCGTACGAGTTCCTGTTGTCGGAATCGCAGGAGCGGATGTTGTTCGTGGTCAAGAGCGGTTGCGAGGAACGGCTGATGCAGCGTTTTCATCGCTGGGGCCTTCAGGCTGCCGTGGTCGGACGGGTGCTGGATGAGCCACTGGTGCGGGTTCTGCATCAGGGCGGTGTGGCTGCGGAGGTGCCTGCAGCTGCCCTGGCGGATGACACACCGGTTGAACAGCACGATCTGCTGGAGGAGGCTCCTGCGGATCTGCAGCTGCTCTGGCAGTGGCAGGAACGGGATCTTCCAGAGCTGAACGATCCGGGCTCCGTTCTGCTGGCTCTCCTCGATGACCCCACGATCGCCAGCAAGCGCTGGGTCTATCGCCAGTACGACCAGCAGGTGCTCGCCAACACCGTGGTGTCGTCCGGTGCGGCGGATGCCGCGGTGGTGCGTCTGCGGCCTCAGCAGGGAGAGCGATCCCTTCAGGCTGTTCAGCGAGGCGTCGCGGCCACCGTCGATTGCCCCAACCGCTGGGTCGCGCTTGATCCTGAGCGGGGTGCGATGGCCGCCGTCGCCGAAGCGGCGCGCAATCTCAGTTGTGTCGGTGCCGAACCGCTGGCGGTCACCGACAACCTGAATTTCCCATCTCCTGAAACACCTGTTGGCTACTGGCAGTTGGCCATGGCCTGCCGCGGGATCTCAGAGGCCTGCCGGGCATTGGAAACGCCCGTTACGGGGGGGAATGTCTCCCTCTACAACGAAACCCGGGGGGATGACGGGTCGGCACGGCCGATCCATCCCACGCCTGTGGTGGGCATGGTCGGGCTGGTTGAGGACATCCGTCGGGTGGTGGGTCTCGGTTGGTGTGAAGTCGGGGACTCCGTTGTTCTTCTGGGGGTTCCACCGGAGGAGCGTGAGGATGAACGGGTCGGCCTGGCTGGCAGCAGTTATCAGCAGCTCGTCAACGGCACCCTGGCCGGACGTCCGCCACGGGTTGATCTCGCGTTGGAGCGGTCTGTTCAGACTCTGTTGCGACAGGCGATCCGTCAGGGTCTGATCGCGTCAGCGCATGACAGCAGTGATGGTGGTCTGGCCGTGGCGGTGGCGGAGTGCTGCATCGCTTCGGGGCTTGGTGTTGCCCTGGATCTCTCGCCGTTCAGCGGTTCAGTGCAGCGGCTGCTGTTCGGTGAAGGCGGTGCGCGTGTAGTGGTGTCCGTCAAACAGGCCTCTCTCGAGGCCTGGGAGCGTCTGGTTCTCTCGTCGCCGGCCTGTCCGGTCACCCCTCTGGGTTTTGTTCAGCAGGATGCTCGCCTGCACTGGCGTCTCGCGGATCGGGATGTCCTGGATCATTCGGTCGAGAGCCTGCGCCGAATCCATGAGGATGCGTTGCCTCGTCGTTTGGGGGCGGCAGGGCGTGGGGCAGAATTGTGAAGGATTTCTGAAGTCGAGGCGCCCTGTGCAGCAGCTCGTGGGGGAGCGTCCCGATCGGATGGAGGAGGCCTGCGGAGTCTTTGCCGTTCTCGCGGTGGAGCAGCCTGTGGCCAACCTGGCCTACTTCGGCCTCTATGCGCTTCAGCATCGAGGCCAGGAGTCGGCTGGCATTGCCGTGTTCAATCAGGACAAGGTCCGTCTGCATAAAGACATGGGCCTGGTCAGCCAGGTGTTTGACCAGGAGGTGCTTGCCCGGATGCCAGGGGATCTGGCGATCGGTCATAACCGTTATTCGACCACCGGCAGCAGTCGGGTCTGCAATGCGCAGCCGGTGGTGCTGATGACCCGCCTGGGGGCGTTCGCCCTTGCCCACAACGGCAACCTGGTCAATGCGGCGGAGCTTCGGCAGGCGGTCGATGACGGACAGGCCGAGTTCACATCCACCACCGATTCGGAACTGATCGCATTCGCCGTTCAGCAGGCGGTTGATCGCGGTCTCGACTGGCCCGAAGCCATCCGTTCAGCGCTCAAGCTCTGCCAGGGAGCTTTCAGCCTGGTGATCGGCACCTCGCAGGGGCTGTTCGCCATCCGCGACGGGTACGGCATTCGTCCGCTTGTCTTCGGTCATCTCGGCGAGCCTGAGTCCGGGCACTGGGTGGTGAGCAGTGAGACCTGTGGGCTTGAGATCATCGGAGCCCGCTACGTCGATGATGTTCAACCCGGCGAACTGGTGCGCTTTCGTGCTGGAGACATCGTTCCGGAACGCCAGAGCTGGAGTGTTGAGCCGAATCGGCTCTGCGTGTTCGAAATGATCTATTTCGCTCGTCCGGACAGCCAGTTCTTCGGAGAATCGCTTTACAGCTATCGCCAGCGCATCGGCCGCACTCTGGCGCGCGAATCCTGCGTTGATGCCGATCTGGTGATCGGTGTTCCGGATTCGGGTATTCCCGCAGCCATCGGGTTCTCACAGGAGAGCGGCATTCCCTACGGGGATGGGCTGATCAAGAACCGTTATGTCGGTCGCACCTTCATTCAGCCGACCCAGGCGATGCGGGAGGCCGGCATCCGGGTCAAGCTCAATCCATTGCCGGATGTGCTGTCCGGCAAGCGGGTGGTCGTCATCGATGACTCCATCGTTCGAGGCACCACCAGTCGCAAACTGGTGACTGCCCTGAGGGACGCCGGTGCCACGGAGGTGCACATGCGCATCAGTTCCCCGCCCGTGACCCATCCTTGCTTCTACGGCATCGACACCGACACGCAGGATCAGCTGATCGCTGCCAGGCTCACTCTCGAGGAGATTCAGGAACACCTCAAGGTCGATTCACTCGCTTATCTCAGCAAGGAAGGAATGGTGGAGGCGGCTCAGGCTGAATCAGGCAATTTCTGCACAGCCTGTTTCGATGGCGATTATCCAATTCCGATGGATGAACAGCTTCTCAACAGCAAACTGATGCTGGAGCCCGCTGGAATCGCCGGTCGCTGATCAGCGGCGCGTCAGAGGGACGACCGAGCTGAGGGCTTCGCCGCTGCGTAGATCGATTTGATCGGTGAAGTCACCTCCAAGCGAGCTGAGGGTGGTTTCACCGGTCTCCAGTCGACCATGACGGCTCCGGTCCGAGATGAGTCCGATCAGGGCGTCACCGTTGCTGATGCCCCTGATCCTGTCGTCATCCGATCCAAGGTTCACTCCCATGCAGCCGAGGTCTCCACGCTGACAACGGCGCAGCGGAGTGATGTCGAGGCGGGTCATGCGTCCCTTGCCGCTGACCATGAACAGAGTCGGGTCCTGTTCCGCCACGTTGATGCAGAGAGCTCCGACGAGCTGTTCTCCCGGCAGCAGGCGCATCGTCATCGGACCTTGGGCCAGACGACCCATCAACGGCAGTGTTGTTTCATTCACCGGAAGTCGCAGAATCCTTCCCAGATCCGACACCAGCACAAGATCGCTGTGTTCCCGGCAGATCAGTGCGGATGCCAGCTCGACGCCTTCCTTCAGCTTCACCACGCTGGTGGCGCGTCCGGAGAGATCCAGCACTTCACTCATCGGCAGGCGCTTGAAACGCCCGTCGCTGCTGAGCAGACCAAGACTGAGATCGGATCCATCGCCGTCGGGCAGTTCAGCGATGGACACCAGTGGGTCACCTTCCAGTCCTGTGGGCAGAAACCGCTCCAGGGAACCGGGTTGCTGTCCGGCGAATTCCCACCGCAGCGATGCGACCCGTCCACTGCTGCTGATCCCCAGCAGGCGTGGAGGAGGTTCGATCGGCAGGATCAGCCTGGCCGGTGAGGGTTCATCCCCGAGAGGACAGGGCTCGCTGAGGTGCATGCGGCCCAGCACCTGAGGCGAAACAACCTTCACCTGACCATCGGCCTGGATCAGCAACCGCGCATCTCCAGGCAAGGCCGCCAGAGCCTGTTGCCGCAGCAGTTCGGTGTTCGGGCGCTGACTGGCGGCTCGTTCCGCCATCAGGGCATCACCTCCCTCCACAAGACGGGTTCGGCGAGGGGTGGCGAAGCGCTTTTTCAGTGTTTTCAGTTCCGCGACCATGGTGTCGAGCAACTGATCGCGGTTCTCCAACAGCAGCTTCAGACGATCCCGTTCGCTCCGCAGATCGTCGAGCTCCTTGCGCAGGCTGTCCTGCTCCAGACCTGTGAGACGTCGTAACGGCATGGCCAGCACCGCGTCCGCCTGACGTTCGTTCAGATCGAGGCGCACCATCAGACTCGCTCTGGCCGAGGCGGCATCCGCTGCTTCCTGAATCATGGTGATCACAGCCTGAAGACTGTTCAGCGCTGTGATCAGTCCTTCAACCACCTCCAGGCGGTCTTCGGTTTTTCTCAGGGCATGGCTGGTTCTTCGGATCAGCGTCAGCTCCCTGTAATCCAGGAAGGTCTGGAGCAGTTGTCTCAGGGAAAGCTGCTGGGGCTGACCATCCACAAGCGCCAGAAGGATGGCTCCGAAGTTGCTCTGGAGAGCGGTGCGACGTTGCAGATCGCTCAACACGTTCTGAGGGTCGGCATCCCGGCGCAGTTCCACGACCACCCGCATTCCCTCGCGGTCGCTTTCATCACGGATGTCCGCGATCCCACCGATCTTTCCGTCATTCACCGATTCCGCCAGCTTCTCGATCCAGCCCGCCTTGCTGAGCTGATAGGGAAGTTCGGTCACCACCACGGCATTGCGTTTGTGGCGTCCCTTGCCTGGATGCACCTCCTCGATATGGGCGATTCCCCGCATCGGGATGCTGCCTCGGCCGTGCAGATAGGTGTCCCGTAGCCCCGCGCTGAGCAGCACCTCACCACCGGTGGGGAAATCAGGGCCTGGAATCAGTTGCAGCAGTTTGTCGTCGCTGAAATCGGGTTGGCGGATCAGGGCAATCAGACCATCCACGACCTCCCCCAGGTTGTGGGGCGGAATGCTGGTGGCCATCCCCACCGCGATTCCGGAGCAGCCGTTCAGCAGCAGGAAGGGGAGCTGCGCCGGCAGCACGGTGGGCTCCTGCTGGGAACCGTCGAAATTGGGAGCGAAGTCGACGGTGTCATCGCCGATCTCCTCGAGCAGGGCCTGGTGAGCGATCGGTGCCAGGCGTGTTTCGGTGTACCGCATGGCGGCCGCTGGGTCGTCGTCCACCGATCCGAAGTTCCCATGACCATCCAGCAGTGGATGGCGGCTCGCAAAGGTCTGCACCAGACGAACGAGGGCGTCGTAGACGGCCTGGTCGCCATGGGGGTGGTACTTGCCGAGCACGTCTCCGACGACACGGGCACATTTCCGGTAGGGCCGGTCCGGAGTGAGGCCGAGCTCCTGCATCGCATAGAGGATGCGCCGCTGCACCGGCTTCAGGCCGTCGCGGGCATCAGGGAGAGCCCGGCCCACGATCACGCTCATGGCGTATTCGAGGTAGGAGCGCTGCATCTCCTGATGCAGGGCGATCGGTTGAACGCGCTCCTCAGCCATCTCGTCCGCTGAATCCTGGGCGGAAGGCGCTCAGCCTACAGATGATCAGCGGCGTTTCTTCCATGTGGCGTTGGCTTGTGCCCGCTCCACACTGGCGGCCAATTCCGGTTCAGCCAGCAATTTGGCTGTTGCCTGACGGATCCGATAGCCCCACAGCTGTTCCTCCTGATGCGGTGCGAGAACGTAATTCGGATCGCTGGCCAGGGCGTCCTGCGCCAAGGTCAGGATTTCGCTGCTGGTGCTCTTTCCCTGTTGATACAGAGCGGCAGCGAGAGCCAGCATCGGTTCCGCGTTGACTTCAATCTTCAGCACCCGACGCCAGCGGCGGATCGCTTCATCCCGGTTGCCCATCTCGTAAAGCACCAGAGCCTGATTGTTCAGGGCTTCCCAGAAATCCTTCTTGAGCGCGGTGGCTTTCTCAAATGACTTCAGCGCCATCGGCAGTTCGTCTTGCATGATCCGGGCATTCCCGAGATCGAAGTAGGCCGCGTGGTTGTCGGGGTCGAGTGCAAGGCCCCTGTCAATCAGTGGGATCGCCTCTTCCGGACGTTCAGCCCGCAGGGCGATCGCGGCTTCCGCAAACCAGAGACCCGCCTTCTCTGGATTGAGATCCTTGGCGCGAGCCAGTGAGAAACTGGCCTGATCGAGTTGTTCGTTGCGCAGCTGGGCTTCAGCCAGCACGGACCAGAGCCTTTCGTCCTGCGGATTGAGGCGAACCGCCAGCGCGGCAAGTTTCGCGGCCTCACGGGGTTGATCGAACTGCAGAAGCTGAGCGGCCGTGCGCCCGATCCCCATGGCAGATCCCGTCAGTTCCTCGGATGTCGGGAGGTAGACGTAGGGAACCATGGCCCTTGCCGGCAGAGCCAGAGTCAGAGTTCCTGCCAGGACGAGCGCTGCTTGCAGACCTCTGCTGATGGGCGTTCGGCTGGATCCCATGGAGTGGAGTCGTTCCTTAAATCGTAGGGGGCTCACTCATGCGTGCAGCTGCCGCATTTCTCCTCCACATCCACGGTTTGATCCGCCGCAGAGCCGACCCTCTCAGCTGCTCGTCCCAGTGATCGTCATCCCAGCTCAACACCTGGTCCCGGGTCAGATCCATCAGCCAGGGTTTCGGCTGCAGTTCAGGATCTCTGGTGCTTGGGAGTGATCGGTGGTTCCAGGGGCACACCTCCTGGCAGATGTCGCAGCCGGCGACCCAGGGGCCAAGCGCTTCGCTGATCGATTCAGGAAGACGAGCGGACCTGTTTTCAATGGTGTGATACGCCAGACAAAGCCCTGAGTCGACAACGAAGGGTTCGCGAATCGCGTCCGTCGGGCAGGCGTCCAGACAAGCGGTGCAGCGTCCGCAGAGGGAGCGGGCGGGTTCATCCGGTGTCAGCTCTTCGGTGGTCAGAAGATGTCCCAGAACCATCCAGGACCCCTCCTGGGCGCTGATTACGTTGCTGTGCTTTCCGATCCAGCCCAGACCAGCCTCCTCAGCCCAGGCCTTGTCCAGGAGTGGGGCCGAATCGACGCACACGCGCCATCGGCAATCCGGACGCTGCTCTGACAGCCAGCGGCCCACGCGTCTGAGCCGCTGATCCACCACCCGGTGGTAGTCCCGTCCCCAGGCATACCGCGCAACGCGCAGTCGTCCTGGTTTCGGCACTGTCTCGACGTGATAGTTCAGTCCAACGGCCAAAAGACTGGCCAATCCGGGCAGGAGCACGTTCGGATCGCGGCGGCGCGGTGAGGCCATCCAGCCCATGTCCGCATGATCACCGCATTCGAGCCACCGCTCCAGAGCCGCTGTCCGCATCTGCAGTCTCGGACTCCCTGGGAGACGGGCGATGCCGACAGGCTCGAAGCCCTCCTCTCGCGCCCGCTGCTTCAGGGCAACGCTGAGGCCAATCTGAGGATCGCTGTTCACGACGGACATCAACCCTAAAGTTGGACGCTTTTGCATCGTCCCGTGACTGAGTTCGAGATGGGAGGCCCCTCCAACGGCCGGCTGACGCCTCTGCTCCGCTGGCTCGGCCTCACCATGGTCGTCATCCTCGTTCTGCAGATGGTGGCTCTTCTGGTCGGTGTGGACTGGTCGGACGAGACAACCAAACCGCAGATCGTCGGACCGTTGGTGGCTTTGTCTCCGCTGGGACTGATGGGGTTGCTGATCGCTCTGATCGGTTCGCGTGTCGACGTTCCAGAACGTCGACTCACACCGCTGCGTCTCGTGGTCTGTGCGATCTCCTCGCTTCTGGCCCTGGCGATGATCGTGGCTGTTCCTTTCTCCCTGGGAGCTGACGCTGCCGATGGTCCGGCTGCCGAACGTCTTGAGCAGGGACGGCAGGCCGTCAAGGATGCCCGCAGCTTCCGCGAGAACCCCAAGGAGGTGGAACAGCTCGGTGAACAGCTCGCTCAGGCCGGTCAGCTGGCGTCCGACGCATCGGCGGAGGACAAGAAGCGTGCGGCCGAAACGATGATCGACACACAGATCGCACAGATGGATGACCAGATCGAGAAGCTGGAGAGTCAGCAGAGCCGTTCGGGTCGCCAGCGTGCCATCGGTGGCACGGCCAGTGCCGTCGTACTGGCGATCTCATTCACGCTGCTTGCCCTGGCCGCTGTGCTCTGAGCGCTGGTTAGGTTGGACGCATAAATGACTCTGGGCTCAGAAGCTCCTTGGTCCAGTCCAACCCCAGACCTGATCAGCCGCTGACCGCCAGGCTTCAGCAGGATCTGAAGAACGATCTGATCGCCGGACTTCTGGTGGTCATCCCTCTTGCCACGACCATCTGGCTCTCGACGATCGTCAGCCGCTTCGTGCTGGCCTTCCTGACATCGATCCCGAAGCAGTTCAACCCGTTCATCACCCTCAACCCTCTGCTCCAGGATCTGATCAACCTGGCGCTGGGACTCACCGTCCCCCTGATGGGGATCCTGCTCATCGGACTGATGGCCAGGAACATCGTCGGCCGATGGCTGCTCGAGTTCGGCGAGGGCACGCTCACCAGAATCCCTCTTGCCGGGTCGGTCTACAAAACACTCAAGCAACTGCTCGAGACCGTTCTGCGCGACAACTCAACCCGATTCCGTCGCGTTGTCCTTGTCGAATACCCCCGTGAAGGACTGTTCAGCGTCGGCTTCGTCACCGGTCAGGTCGGTCCGTCTCTGCAATCGGACCTCGAACAGCCGCTGCTGAGCGTCTTCATTCCAACGGCGCCGAATCCGACCACCGGCTGGTACACCCTTGTGCCTGAAGGT
Organism: Synechococcus sp. KORDI-49; assembly: GCF_000737575.1. Taxonomy (NCBI): domain Bacteria; kingdom Bacillati; phylum Cyanobacteriota; class Cyanophyceae; order Synechococcales; family Synechococcaceae; genus Synechococcus; species Synechococcus sp. KORDI-49. The sequence goes on from NZ_CP006270.1 coordinate 1,623,538, forward strand.
TCGGTGCGTGAGCTTGATATTTCTGTGGAGGAGGCCTTCCGCACGATCATTTCGGCTGGCATCGTCAATCCCGATGAGCGCGAAACCCAGGCAAACCGCAGTTTTTCCAGCCTGATCGCCCAGCTTCGTTCCTCCGTTTCACCCACCGCCTGATTCCATGCACTCAAGATCCCTCGCCCGCGAACTGGCGTTGCTGGTGTTGGGGCAGACGTCGGAGACCGATGCAGCTCTGGCGGAACAGCCGGCGATGGATGGCCTGCTTCAGAAGGCTCTCGACAGCCTCATGATCCTCTGGCGCGAGACGTTGGACGGCAGTGCGGCCGATCTCGAACGTGCACAGCAGAGCCTGCTGGACAGTGAGCTCAACCAGGATGTGTCGGTGCCCACCGCCACGGTGACATCGCATCTGCGTTCATCCATCAGCGCAGCAGAGCAGGTGCTGAACGGTCTCTCCGCCTGTCTTGACCTTCCTCGCCTGTTGCTTCTGGCCGATCAGGAGCAGATCCGCCAGGACGCTCTTTCTAGGGTTCGCTTGGTGATGGAGCGGCGTTCTGCGATCGACACCCGACTGGATCAGGTGATGGAGGGTTGGAGGCTCAACCGCCTGCCCCGCATCGACCGCGACATCCTCCGACTTGCGGTGGTTGATCTGACGGATCTCAGCACTCCTGCAGCTGTGGCGATCAGCGAGGCTGTGGAACTGGCCAACCGTTACAGCGATGAGCAGGGCCGACGCATGATCAATGGTGTTCTGAGGCGGTTCCAGAACGCTGCATCCACCGCATCAGCCTGATGGTGTTCGATTGGTTCCAACGTCGGACTGAAGCGGCCCCGACTCCAGAGCCCGAAGCGACCCCGGAGCCCACCCCGTTGCCGGTCGGTCCGGAACCAACAGCGGAGCCGGTTTCGGAGCAGACGCCGATGGAGCAGCCGCCGGACGTGCCGCAGGTCAAGGAAGACGACGCTCTCGTCTGGGCACGTGAGGCTTACGCGCGTCTCAAACAGCAACAGAGCGCCGAGCAGTCCGCGCCGGTTCCGGTCCCGACGCCGAGTCCGACGCCAACACCAAGTCCTGTTCCAACCTCTGCGCCGGTTCCGACATCAGGCCCCTCCCTGCTGGAGCAGGCCGCGGCTCAGCGCCTTCAGCGTCAGCAGGATCAGGATGCCCGTGCGGCTGAAATCGAGCCGACAGCTTCGCCGACGCCCGCGCCGACAGCCTCTCCGGATGACTCCGCGGAGCCAAGCCTCGGCGACTTTGACGATGCATTCACCTGGTCAGCGGAAGTGCTCGCGGCGCAGGGACGACGCGCTGATCAGGTCTCCCTCGAAGAGATCGACTGGCTCAGTCGGTTGCGTCAAGGTCTGGAGAAGACGCGCCAGGGATTTGTCACAGGGCTGCTCGAGAACCTGGGGGATGACCCTCTCACTCCCGAGGTGCTCGATGATCTGGAGACACTTCTGCTGCGAGCTGACGCCGGGGTCACAGCGACGGATCAGGTGCTGGAGGCCCTCCGACAACGCATGAATCAGGACGTGGTCGACCCCAGCGAGGGGATCCGCTTCCTCAAGGAACAGCTCCGTGGCCTTCTTGATGCACCGATCCGGTCGAGCGGCGTGGACCTGCTGGCTCCGGAACGGGGAACCCTGAACATCTGGCTGATGGTCGGTGTGAACGGCGTCGGTAAGACCACCACCCTCGGCAAACTCGCGAATCTTGCCGTTCGCAGTGGTTACACCGCTCTGATTGCAGCTGCTGACACCTTTCGAGCCGCTGCCGTTCAGCAGGTGGAGGTCTGGGGACAGAGGAGTGATGTTCCTGTCGTCTCCAACCCCAGCAGCAACGCGGATCCCGCTGCTGTTGTCTTCGATGCCATCGGTGCCGCCCGGTCCCGCGGCAGTGATCTCCTGCTCGTGGACACCGCCGGTCGTCTGCAGACGAAACACAACCTCATGGAGGAACTGTCCAAGGTGCGGAGGATCATCGATCGTCTGGCGCCGGAGGCGAAGGTGGAGTCGTTGCTTGTGCTGGACGCAAGCCAGGGTCAGAACGGGTTGCGGCAGGCCATGGCCTTCGCCGATGCGGCCGGGCTCACTGGTGTCGTGATCACCAAACTGGATGGCACGGCCCGCGGTGGAGTGGCGTTGGCCGTGTCTTCAGAAGCAGACCTGCCGATCCGTTTCATTGGAGCCGGCGAAGGGATCCGGGATCTGAGGCCCTTCAACAGCTTTGAATTCGTGGAAGCTTTGCTGGCTGGTCGCTGAGGCATTGCTACCTTGCAGCCTCTTGGGGGGCTGAGCCGTGAGCAGCAAGCCGCCCCGTCGGCATCCGACTCCTGCGGTTCGAGGAGTCAACCCCACACCGCAGGCGATGGCATCGCTGCGGCAATTGTTCGACAGCCTCAGCCGCGAGCAGAAGCGCAATCAGGATCTTCTGGTTTCCCTGGCTTTCGCTCTCCGCAGTTTCACCAATCTGAATCGCTTTCTTGAGCTGGTTCCGGTGGTGGCCGCTCGTCTGGTGAATGTGGAAGGGGCGGTCCTCGTGCCGTTCCAGGCGGATGGTCGGCTCTGGCGAGATCAGCTTCAGGCTGTGCCTCTGGAGCCATGTCAGGAGTTGCTGCGCCGGTTGTCGGGATTCACCCCTGGGCAGGCTGCCGGGTTCGGAACGGAAGACAGTCAGCTTCTCGCCATGGATCGCCTCGTTCAGCGGCAGTTGCCCAAGGCCGGCATGTTCGCCACATCCGTTGTTGCCAGAGGTCGCCCCAGGGGACGTCTGTACGTGTTCGATCAGGATGGTGATCTGGTCTGGACCGATGTCCATCGCCGTCATGCACAACTTGTGGCCGATCTCGCAGGCGTCGCCATCGAGAATGACCAGATGCTTCAGGAAGCCCGTCGCCACGAGCGGGTCGATCGGCAGCTGAGCATCGGAGCCGAGATTCAGGCCCAGCTTCTCCCGGATCGATGTCCCGTCATCGAGGGGGTGGAGCTGGCGGCACGTTGCCGTCCGGCTTTTCAGGTTGGAGGGGACTACTACGACTTCATCCCGACGCGTCCTGAGCTGATCGGACGTCGTCGTGAGCGGGGTCGCTGGGCTCTGGTAATGGGAGATGTGATGGGAAAGGGCGTCCCTGCCGGACTGCTGATGACGATGCTGCGCGGCATGCTGCGGGCTGAGGTGCTGAGCGGACTGCCTCCCCATCGCATTCTTCACGATCTCAATCAGCTCGCTCAGGAGGATCTGGCGCAGTCGCACCGGTTCGTGACGCTCTTCTATTCGGATTTCGATCCCCGGACCCGTCAGCTCCGCTATGCCAACGCGGCGCACAATCCCCCGCTCCTCTGGCGCGCGGACAGGCGCAGCATCAGTCGTCTCGACGCGGCCGGTCTGCTGATCGGGCTGCAGCCCGAGGCGGACTACGGGCTCGGGGAGGTGCGTCTCGAGCCCGGAGACGTACTTCTGTATTACACCGACGGCGTGACTGAGGCCCCGGGAATCACCGGCGACCGCTTCGATGAGGCGAGGCTGATCCGTGCTCTCGAAAGCGCCTGTCGCAGTGGTGAGGGGTCTCAGGGAATTCTCAACACGTTGTTCGAGCGTCTCGATCGTTTCGTCGGGGCTGACCGGCAGCTGGAGGACGATGCCTCAATGGTGGTGCTCAAGGTGCCGGAGGCTGTGTCTCTCCCGAGTGTCCGCTCCCAACCGCAGCTCTGAGGGCTGACATCCGCCTGACAAGCTGAAGACACTGTGGATTGGCCCAATGGCAGCTGGAGTGACCGGAGGTGCAGCGGGAACCTGGAGTGATCGTTTCGAGCAGGGGCTCCACCCCTTCATCGAGGCATTCAATGCTTCGATCGGATTCGATCTCACCCTGCTCCAGGAGGATCTGGATGGCTCCATCGCTCACGCCCGGATGCTCGCCGGTTGCGGGGTGATCAGCGCGGAGGAGGGCGATCAGCTGGTGGAGGGTCTTGAGACGGTCCGCCGCGAAGCGGCTGAGGGAACGTTTCAGCCCGGTCTCGCCGATGAGGATGTTCACTTCGCTGTGGAGCGGCGCTTGATCGCTCTGCTGGGGCCGGTGGGCAAGAAGCTGCACACGGGGCGCAGTCGCAATGATCAGGTGGGCACTGATCTGAGGTTGTGGCTACGCCGTCGCCTGGACGGTCTTGACACCGATCTGGTTCGCCTGCAGCGGGCTCTCTGGTCCCAGGCGGATCAGCACCGACGCACTCTGATCCCGGGCTACACCCATCTGCAGCGGGCTCAGCCTCTCTGCCTGGCTCACCATCTGCTGGCTTACATCGAGATGCTGCAGCGTGACCGGGACCGTCTGCAGGATGTGCGAGGTCGGGTCAACATCTCCCCCCTCGGGGCTGCTGCCCTTGCCGGTACGCCTGTGCCGATCGACCGCCGTCGGACGGCGGCACAACTGGGTTTCGATGCGATCTACGCCAACAGTCTCGATGCCGTGAGCGATCGCGACTTCTGCGTGGAGTTCTGTGCGGCAGCGTCGTTGGTGATGGCTCATCTCAGCCGCCTGGCGGAGGAGGTGATCGCCTGGGCTTCCGAGGAATTCGGATTCGTGCGCCTGAGTGATCGCTGCGCCACGGGCAGCAGCCTGATGCCGCAGAAGAAGAACCCTGACGTTCCGGAACTGGTTCGGGGTAAAACCGGCCGGGTGTTCGGGCATCTGCAGGGTCTGCTGACGATGATCAAGGGTCTTCCCCTGGCTTACAACAAGGATTTTCAGGAGGACAAGGAGGCCTTGTTCGATGCGTTTCGGACCACGCGCGACTGCGTCGAGGCAATGGCGATCCTGTTCGAGGAGGGTCTCGTGTTCCGCCCCGAACGGCTTCATCAAGCGGTGGGAGAGGATTTCTCCAATGCCACCGATGTTGCTGACTATCTCGTTGCCCGCGGCGTTCCTTTCCGAGAGGCTTATCAACTGGTGGGTGCCGTGGTCCGGCGTTGTCTCGAGGATGGCTGTCTGCTGCGAGACCTCAGCCTCACGGCCTGGCAGGACCTGCATCCAGCCTTTGAGGCCGATCTCTATGCCGCCCTTGAGCCGCAGGCGGTCGTCGCGGCCCGGCGCAGTGAGGGGGGTACAGCATTTGACAGGGTGGATGAACAGCTTGAGATCTGGTCTCAGCGTTTGCATGAATCTCAAACAGCGGGATGACCCGTCTGCATGGCCGGGTCTACGCTTGATATGCCAGAGGTACGCGCTTCTCTAAGAAGTCAAGGACCCATGGCGATGATTCAGGTCCTTTTGGTCCACTTTTTCGTACCCGGTCCACTTCAAACGTGAGCATTTTCGTTGGCAATCTCCCCTTCCGCGCTGAGCAGGAAGATGTGGTCGAACTGTTTGCCCAGTTCGGTGAAGTTGTGAATTGCGCCCTTCCGCTTGAGCGGGACACCGGCCGTAAACGCGGATTCGCCTTTGTGGAAATGGCGGATGAAGCAACAGAGGAAGCCGCGATCGAGGGCCTTCAGGGCGCCGAGCTGATGGGTCGGCCGTTACGGATCAACAAGGCAGAACCCCGCGGTAGTGCACCTCGGCGCGGCGGTGGTGGCGGCGGCTACGGCGGCGGTGGTGGCGGCGGCTACGGCGGCGGTGGTGGTGGCGGCTACGGCGGCGGTGGTGGTGGCGGCTACGGCGGCGGTGGTGGCGGCTACGGCGGCGGTGGTGGCGGCGGCTACGGCGGCGGCGGTGGCGGCGGCTACCGGGGCGGCGGCGGTCGTGAAGGCGGCGGTGATGCCGGTGCTGACCGTCGATCCGGTGCCCGCGGCTGGGAAGATCGCAGTTACGGCGCCGGTTCCCGTGACACTGCCGGTGAAGGTGGCAACTATGACGATGGCCGCAGCCGTCGTCGTCGTGGTTCCTCCGGTGGCGGCGGTGGCGGTGACGACTACTCCGGTTACGGCGGCGCCGAAGGCTGATTCGACTTCAAAGGCCGGCGTCTCGCAATTGGCGGCCGGCCTCCTCCAGGATCCGCAGATCGGCTCCAGGTCGTTGGGCCCGGTTGCCGAGATCCCGGCGCCAGTGCCGCGCACCTCGTACCCCTTCCACGAGCTGCACCAAATGACGGCAGAGATCCCACAGTCGTCCGCCCCGTTGCAGATGGGCCTCTGCGTGGGGAATCAGTCCTGTCACCACATCCGACGCCAGGATCGTTCGGGGACGTTCATCGAAGATCACCGCATCCACGCTGGTCCAGCGCAGGGGATGGGAATAGGCAGCGCGTCCCACCATCGCCCCATCGCAGATCTCAAGGGCCTCCAGACAATCGTCAGGTGATTCCAGGCCGCCGTTCAGTTCAATCACCAGCTCCGGGCGACGTCGCTTGAGCGCCACCACGCGTTCATGCTGCAAGGGTGGAATCGTCCTGTTCTGTTTGGGATCCAGTCCCTCCAGCCAGGCTTTTCGCGCATGAACGGCAAAGCGGCTGGCACCCGCTGCCGCCACACGATCCACAAAAGCGGTCAGCAGAGCATCGCTGTCGAGATCATCGATGCCGATGCGATGTTTCACCGTGACAGGCAGATCGGTTGCGTTTCGCATCGCCTCGACGCAGCGGGCCACCAGATCGGGTTCCGCCATCAGGCAGGCACCGAAATTGCCAGCCTGAACCTTCTGGCTGGGACATCCCACGTTCAGATTGATCTCGTCGTACCCCCAGGCGCTGGCGAGACGGGCAGCCTCCGCGAGCAGGGTCGGGTCGTCCCCGCCCACCTGAAGGGCAATCGGGTGTTCCACCGGGTCGAAGTCCAGCAACCTGTCCCGTCGATCGGTGTGATGCAACGCCTGGGCCACCACCATTTCCGAATAGAGCAGTCCCCTCCGGGTGATCTGCCGCATCAGCACCCGGAAGTGGCGATCGGTGCAGTCGAGCATCGGTGCGACGCTGAATCGGAAGGCACCTGTGATGTCCGCTGTGGCGACGGTGTTCATGGATCCATGCTGCCTGCCGGTGAAGGCCCACTCCGGTTAGAACCGGCTCTGTTCATCCGGTGATGATGTCCTTCAGCAGCTTCGCTGTCTCGAGACGATCGCTTCTGGTTGCGGTGTCCGCAGGACTGGTGGGCTCCCTCTGGACACCTCGGCAGGTGTTGGCGGCGTCCAAGGCTGATGATCCCCAGTGGGATCTGTCAGAGGAAACCTGGCGTCAGCGGTTGTCTCCCGCGGCTTACAACGTGCTTCGCGACGAGGGAACCGAACGGCCCTTCACCAGTCCCCTGAACAACGAGAAGAGGACGGGGACCTATCACTGCGCCGGTTGTGATCTCCCCCTTTTTTCCTCTGAGGCGAAGTTCGACAGCGGCACCGGGTGGCCCAGTTTCTGGCAACCGCTGCAGGGTGCCGTCGCCACGAAATTAGATTTCAAATTAATCCTCCCCCGCACGGAGTATCACTGCAGTCGCTGTGGTGGTCATCAGGGCCATGTGTTCAATGACGGACCCCGTCCCACCGGCAAGCGCTACTGCAACAACGGCGTCGCCCTCCGCTTCCAGCCCGCTTGATCTGATCGTCGTTGGCGGTGGACCCGCCGGATACATGGCAGCGATCACGGCTGCAGAGCAGGGGGTTCAGCAGGTGCTGGTGCTGGAGGGCACCCCTGAGCCGCTCCAGAAGGTGCGCATCAGCGGTGGCGGTCGCTGCAATGTGACCCATGCCTGCTGGGACCCCCGCGAACTGACCACCCATTACCCCCGGGGCAGTCGACCGTTGCGGGGTCCCTTCAGCCACTTCGCCTGCGGGGATGCGATTGCCTGGTTTGACGAGCACGGGCTCACCCTGGTGGAGGAACCCGATGGACGGATGTTTCCGCTGCAGAACCGTTCCGAGGCGGTGATCCAGTGCCTGCAGAAGGCGGCGAGGGCGTCGGGTGTACAAGTGCGCACGAAGGCGATGGTCCAGCGGGTGCGCGTTCACCCTGAAAGGGGCTTTGTGCTCGAGGGCCGCGGCCTGGAGCCTTTGCATGCGCGCAGCTTGATGCTGGCCACGGGAGGGCATCCCAGTGGCCGAAAACTGGTGGAAGCCCTCGGGCACCAGGTGGTGCCGCCGGTGCCATCGCTGTTCAGCCTTGCGCTGCAGGCGCCGGAACTGACTGCCTGCAGCGGCATCGCCATCGACGATGTGGGCCTGGATCTGAAGCTGGGCAGCCAGCGGTTTCGCCAGACCGGGCGGGTGCTGATCACCCATCGCGGTCTGAGCGGGCCGGCCACGTTGCGCCTCTCGGCCTTTGCGGCCAGGGCCCTGCATCAGAGCGGTTATCGGGGTGAGCTGAAGCTGGATTGGAGTGCTGGGTTGGGTCGTCAAGGGGTGGAGCAACGGCTCCAGCAATGGCGGCAGGACCAGGCCAGGCGAACTCTTTCAGCAGCCAAGCCCTTCGAGCATCTGCCACGGCGGCTTTGGCAGGCTTTCCTGGCCATGGCTGGGGTGGAGGCGGATCGCCGTTGGGCCGATCTGCCGTTGAAGGCGGAGCGTCAACTGGTGGAGCTGCTCTGCGCGCAGCGTTTGTCGATCAAGGGGCGTGGGCCGTTCGGGGAGGAGTTCGTCACCGCTGGCGGTGTCGCTTTGGGGGATGTCAACCTGGCCACGATGGAGAGCCGACGCTGTCCCGGTCTTTATCTGGCTGGTGAACTATTGGACGTGGACGGGGTGACCGGCGGCTTCAACTTTCAGGCCTGCTGGAGTGGCGGTTGGTTGGCAGGTCAGGCGATTTCGAAAGCCCTCACTGAATCTGATCAAACACGGTGAACATCGGCAGGTACATCGCCAGAAGAATTGAGCCGACGATTCCACCCACAACGACAATCATGGCTGGTTCCAACATTGAGGTCAGCGCTTTCACCATTGCGCTGACTTCGTCCTCATAGAAATCAGCAACTTTGCTCAACATTTTATCCATTTCACCGGTTTCTTCCCCAATCGACAACATGTTCAGTGCCATATCCGGCAAAACCTTCTGACGGATCAGCGCTGTGCTCAACAGAACTCCCTCCTGGACAAGAGCTCTCGATTCGAGGATTGCATCGGAGATGATGGAATTTCCTGCCGTCTGGCTGGAGATCTCAAGAGACATCAGAATCGGCACGCCTGCTCGTGTGAGTGAGCTGAAGATCCGGCAGAACTGCGCTGTTGCCGTCATCATGATCAGCTCTCCGAAGAGAGGAACTTTCAGCATCAGCCGATCCACCTGACGGCGTCCGTTGTGCGTCTGGTAATAACGGGCGAACATCCAAACCGCAATCAGCAGTGCGCCGACGATGTAGAGAGCCATCACGGATCTCAGCAGTTTGCTCAGGTCCACCAGCAGCTGGGTGAACGCTGGGAGTTCGGCTCCGAGATCCTCGAAGATTCCAGCGAATGTCGGAATCAGAAAGATTGTCATGCCCAGAAACACCAGAATTGCAATCACAAGAACGGCGACGGGATATCCGAGAGCACCCTTGATCTGGTTCTGAAGTTTGGCGTTGTCCTCGAGAAGTTTGGCAAGACGTTTGAGCGACTCATCGAGCACACCGCCGGCTTCGCCGGCTTCCACCATGGCGACACTCAGTTGATCAAAAACCTTCGGCCATTTTCTGATTGCGGTTCCAAGAGCAACGCCTTCATTCACATCAAGGCTCACCCTGACCAGAGCTCGCTTGAACATCGGCAGCTTCTGCTGTGTTGCCATCAGATCGAGGCTGCGCACGATCGGCACCCCGGCATCCACAAGGGCCGCCAGCTTGCTGGCGAACACGGCTTTCTCCTTCACCCCGGGTGCCTTTTCAAAGGCACGGCCGAGATCGAAAGACATCCCTCCACCAGCGTCTTTCTTCTCGCTTCCACGTGTGTCATTGCCACTCGGCTTCACGTCGGTGGCGCGGATGCCCCGTCGCCGAAGCTGTTTCCGCGCTTCGCTCAGATCAGCGGCCCTGACGGTCAGGGTGCGTGGCTGTCCGGTTGACCCGGTGTAGGTGGCAACAAAGCTGGCCATCGGTCAGGTACGGGGCCGGTCAGGGATCACCGACCAGACGTTCCAGCTCCGCCGGCTTGCTGGCTTTGGCAGTGGCCTCAGCCATGCTGATTTCACCTGCTGCCACCAGGTTCGCCAGCGCTTTTTCAAGCGTCTGCATGCCCAGTTCCCCACCGGTTTGGATCTGGGAATAGAGCTGAGCAGTCTTCCCTTCCCGGATCAGGTTGGCTGTCGCCGGGGTGTTGATCATGATTTCCTGTGCCATCACCCGACCGAACTGACCGGGAGCCGGATTCTGACGGCGGCAGAGGGTCTGGGAGAACACGGCCACGAGACTTCCCGAGAGCTGCACACGGATCTGGGTCTGTTGGCCTGGCGGGAACACATCCACCATGCGATCCACTGTCTGGGCAGCCGAACTGGTGTGCAGCGTGCCGAACACAAGATGACCGGTTTCAGCAGCGCTGATGGCCAGTTGGATTGTTTCCAGGTCTCGCATTTCGCCGACGAGGATCACATCTGGGTCTTCCCGCAATGCCGCACGCAGGGCATTGGCGAAGCTCCTGGTGTCTTCGTTGAGTTGGCGTTGGTGCACCAGGCTCTTATCGCTCTGGTAGACGAATTCGATCGGATCCTCGATGGTGAGGATGTGTTCGCTGCGGGTGTGATTGATGTGATCCAGCAGTGCAGCCAGGGTGGTGGTCTTGCCGGAACCTGTGGGTCCCGTGACCAGCACCAGGCCCCGCGGACGCTTGCTGGTCTCGATCACGACCGGAGGCAGGTTCAGAACCTCGATGCTGGGGATCTTGCTTCCCAGGGCCCTCAGGCAGGCCGCATAACTGCCCTTCTGCCGGTACACGTTCACCCGGAAACGGGCGACGCCTCTGAGTCCGTAGGCGCAGTCCAGTTCCCAGGTCTGTTCGAGGGTCTTGCGCTGGCTGTTGTTCAGCATCGAGAAGATCAGCCTGTTGCAGTCCTCCTCTTCCAGGGGTTCCTCCAGCATCGGGCGCAGTTCGCCGCTGAAACGTCCGTAGGGAGGCTGTCCGGTGGCGATGTGCAGATCGCTGCCGCCTGCTTCGACCAGCTGCACCATCAGGTCTTCGATCATCAGATTCATACCCATCTCCTCACTGGCGTTCCGTCAGGCAGTAGGGACATTCGAGCCAGCTCTCCTGAAGGCCGGCGCCACAACCGCTGCACGTCATTGTGCTGAGGGCCCGGGCTCTCCGCTCGGATTCCAGACCTGAATCCGTGAGGATCATGCGGCCTACCTCCTCGAGGGTGGTGTGGCCCTGTCGCACCAGCTCCAGGCTGTACCTGAGCAGCGTCTTCATTCCGGATTCCAGGGCCAGCTGCCTGATCACGTCGGTGGTCGCCCCCTTGGAGACTGCCGTTGCAATGTCCTCATTCATGCGCAGCACTTCATAGACACCGACCCGGCCCTTGTAACCACTGCCCTTGCAGCGGGGACAGACGGAGGTCCCCGGCGTGTGATGGTGGGCCCGGAAGAAGGTAACCTTCGCTTCGTCGCTTGCCATCAGACCGAAGCGTCCAAGCTCCATCTGGCTGGGTCGGTAGGGCTCCCGGCAAGCGGTGCACACCCGGCGCATCAGACGCTGGGACACGATCCCGATCAGGGCAGCAGAGACCATGAAGGGCTCCACACCCATCTCGTCCAGCCGCGCGATCGTGCTCGGGGCATCGTTGGCATGAAGCGTGCTGAGCACCAGATGGCCCGTGAGAGCGGCTTCGATGGCAGTCTTCGCGGTTTCCAGATCGCGGGTTTCCCCCACCAGCAGCACATCCGGGTCCTGTCGCATGAAGGCTCTCAGGGCTGTCGCGAAGTCGAATCCCTTATCCCGGTTCACCTGGCTCTGAGTGATCCCAGGCAGCGTGTATTCGATCGGATCCTCAACGGTGGAGATGTTGATGCCGGGGTCGTTTCGCTCCGCCAGCAGCGAGTAGAGCGTTGTCGATTTGCCTGATCCGGTGGGGCCGGTCACCAGGATCATTCCGAACGGTTTGGATCCCAGTTCACGCACGAGGTCGAGGGTGATCGGATCGGAGATCAGCTGATCCAGTCCGAGCTGCGTTGAATCGCTGTCCAGAAGACGCAGCACCACCTTCTCGCCATAACGGCTTGGCAGGGTGCTGACCCGGAAGTCGATCACCCGGTCTCGATACCTGCGGCGGATGCGTCCGTCCTGAGCCTGGCGTCGTTCGGCGATGTCCAGGTCCGCCAGGATCTTGAAGCGGGAGGTGACGGCAGGGATCAGCCGCCCCGGCAGCGGCTCGATGTATTGCTGAAGCACACCATCCTGTCGGTAACGCAGCCGCAGACCTTTCTGCTGGGGTTCGACGTGGATGTCACTGGCGCCGACGGACATCGCCTGCAGCAGGATTCTGTCCACGAGACTCACCACCGGTGAGGCGTCGGCATCCCGCAGACTCGCCTCCAGGTCGATCGTGCCGCTGCTCTGCTCGGCCTGCTCTTCAGGGTCCTCCTCGAGCACCCCATCGACGGTGAATTCCTCCAGATAGGTGGCAGCCGTCTCTTCGACGGCCCGGTCCACCGAGGGGGAGGGCGTCGGGACCGGCTCGATGGATTCGCGGGTCTCCGTCTTCTGGAGTGCGGCCTTCAGATCGCTTTCCAGCGAGCGATGCAGGCGGATCTGCCGACCGTTGCCGGGATGCTGCGCCAGAAACTCGCTTCGATCCTGTTCATCCCAGTGGCTGGGGACGGCGATGTCGAGATGGTCGTCGTCGATCGCAATCGGCAGAGCCCGAAGTGCGCGCCATTGATCCGCGTCCAGACCCGTGCTTCCGTCCTCGAGAAGCTGCCGCGAGCAGCTGAGCTGCTCCGGCCCGGGGACGGTCTGCTGCAGCAACAGTTCCAGTTCCAGCCGTTGCTGAGCCGGTTCTTCGGCATCTGGAATCGGCCGGGCCAGGGTCACGGGCGGGAGGTGAAGTGGAAGGTGCGGGCTTCCGCAACTTGTGGGATGTCTGCGTCGCCCTTCAACATGTCTAGGCAGCAATTCCTGACCGGTCAGCATGAGCGGCGACGCCTCCACCCCAGCGCAGGACCAGAACGCCGAGTCGATGGAGCCTGTCGCGTCCCCAGACGTTCAGGAATCGCCGGTTGAGTCCGGTTCCACCGGAACGGATGTCGATCCTGCCGAGCGCCTGCAGCAGCTGGAGAAGGAGTTGCAGACCCTGCGTGCCGAACACGACGCCCTGCAGAGTCAGTACATGCGAATCGCAGCTGATTTCGATAATTTCCGCAAGCGTCAGAGCCGGGATCAGGATGATCTCCGTCAGCAGCTGGTCTGCTCGACGCTGAGCGAGATCCTTCCTGTTGTCGACAACTTCGAGCGCGCCCGTCAGCAGCTCAACCCTGAGGGTGAAGAGGCTCAGGCCCTCCATCGCAGCTATCAGGGTCTCTACAAGCAGCTGGTCGAAGTCCTGAAGCAGCAGGGGGTCGCCCGGATGGAGGTGGTGGGTCAGGAGTTCGATCCCACGCTCCATGAAGCTGTTCTTCGTGAAGAGAACACGGAGCACCCCGAGGATGTGGTGATCGAGGAGCTGCAGCGCGGCTATCACCTCAACGGTCGCGTCTTGCGCCACGCCATGGTCAAGGTGTCGATGGGACCGGGTCCTTCCGGTGATGCTCCAGCTGCCGACAGCCATTCGGAACAGCCCCAGCCGGAACAGTCCCAGTCGGAGGACTCTTGATGGCCGATTTCTATGAGCTTCTCGGTGTTGCACGGGATGCGGATGCCGACACCCTGAAGCGGGCCTATCGCCGCATGGCCCGTCAGTACCACCCCGACATCAACAAGGAAGCGGGTGCGGAGGATCGCTTCAAGGAGATCGGCAGGGCCTATGAAGTGCTCAGCGATCCGCAGAGCCGGGCCCGGTACGACCAGTTCGGAGAAGCAGGACTCGGTGGTGCCGCCGGAGCGCCCGACATGGGTGACATGGGCGGTTTCGCCGATCTGTTCGAGACGTTCTTCAGCGGTTTCGGAGGTGCACAGGCCGGGGGGCGTCAGCGACGACGTGGTCCTCAGCAGGGCGATGATCTGCGCTACGACCTCACCATCGATTTCGAGCAGGCGGTCTTCGGTCAGGAACAGGAGATCAAGATCCCTCATCTGGAAACCTGTGACACCTGCAGTGGCAGCGGGGCCAAGCCGGGGAGCGGACCCACCACCTGTGGCACCTGCGGAGGGGCCGGTCAGGTGCGTCGCGCCACCCGCACGCCGTTCGGGAGTTTCACCCAGGTGGCGGAATGTCCGACCTGCGGAGGCACCGGACAGGTGATTGCCGATCCCTGCTCAGCCTGCGGTGGCCAGGGAGTGCATCAGGTCCGCAAGAAACTGCGGATCAACATCCCTGCCGGTGTCGACACCGGAACCCGTCTGAGGGTCTCGGGCGAGGGCAATGCCGGCCCCCGTGGCGGCCCTTCCGGGGATCTCTACGTGTTTCTCACCGTGAGGCCCCACCCCCGTCTCAAGCGGGATGGTCTCAACATTCACACCGAGGTGAACGTCAGCTATCTGCAGGCGATCCTCGGTGACACGATCGAAGTGGAGACCGTTGACGGTCCCACCGAGCTGGAGATCCCGGCTGGAACCCAACCCGGATCGGTTCTGACCCTGTCCAACAAGGGGATCCCCAAGCTGGGGAATCCGGTCGCCCGAGGCGATGAACGCATCACGGTCACCGTTCAGCTTCCGAGTCGCCTCTCGGACGCCGAACGAGGGCTGCTGGAGCAGTTGGCCGGTCATCATTCGGCCCGCGGCAAGCAGCATCACCACCACAACAGCGGGCTGTTTGCCCGACTGTTCGGTCAGAAGGGATGAGCAGCGGTTCTCTGGATCTCAGGGGCACGCCCTGTCCGGTGAACTTCATCCGCTGTCGACTGGCTCTCGAAGCCTTGCAGCCTGGTGATCTCCTCAATGTCCAGCTGGATCGCGGCGAACCTGAAGAGATGGTGATCCCCGGATTGCGAGAAGCGGGTCACCGGGTGGAGATCACCGATGACTCCTCCAGCTGGATCGTTTTGCGTGTCGTCTGCGGGGGTTGATCAGCTGTGAGCGATGCCACCGGAATCGTTGTGGCGTTGCAGGCGAATTATCTGGAGGTGGAGCTGGACTCGGCTCCAGAAGGAGTTCCGCCGCGGCTGCTCTGCACACGACGCACCCGTCTGAGCCATCGGGGTGAAGTGGTGCATGTCGGCGATCGGGTGGTTGTCGAGGCGATCGACAGCGTTCAGGGCCGCGCCGTTGTGGCTCGGGTGGATGCCAGAAGCAGCCTGCTGAGCCGACCCCCGGTGGCCAATGCCTCCACCGTGGTGGTGGCCCTCGCTGTCGAACAGCCCGGTTTCGATCCGGATCAGGCCAGTCGGTTTCTGCTCACCGCCGAACGCACCGGCCTCGCTGTTGAACTGCTTCTGACCAAGGCCGATCTGGTGAGCCGGGATCATCTGGAGGCTCTTCAGGTTCGTCTGCAGGGCTGGGGTTACGCGCCGATTGCGGTTTCTTCCAGGACTGATGAGGGGCTCGACCGGGTGCGGCAGAGACTCTCAGCCTCGCCGCTGACGGTCGTGTGCGGTCCTTCCGGTGTTGGCAAGAGCAGCTTGCTGAATCGACTGATGCCGCATCTGGCGTTGCGGGTCGGAGCTGTGTCCGGACGACTGCAGCGGGGTCGTCACACCACTCGGCACGTGGAGCTGTTTCCTCTGGCTGAGGGATGTCGCGTTGCGGACACCCCAGGGTTCAATCGACCGGATCTGCCGGATGAACCGAGGGAGTTCGCCCTGCTGTTTCCTGAGTTGCGTCACCAGCTGGATCCCTGGCCCTGTCGCTTCCGCGACTGCCTGCATCGGGCTGAGCCCGGCTGTGGCATCCGGAGGGATTGGGAACGTTATGACCTCTACACAACAGGGCTGGAGGAACTCTCGAAGCTCAGCCGCTCATCCCGGGCAGGTTGAGGTTGAGTCCTCCTGTGAGGTCCTCCATCCGCTGCTTCATCGTGGCGGTTGAGGCGTCGTAGGCCGCCTGCAGGGCTTCCAGGGTGGCGGCTTCGCAGGCGTCCTGACCCTCCTGGAGAAGCGCCGGATCGAGGCGCACCCGCAGCGGCTGCTGATTGCCGGAAAGCCAGATGCTGGCGCGGCCATCGGCACTGCTGCCCTCGATTTCCATTCCGTCCAGTTCCTCCTGCAGCTTCTGGGCGTCCTGCTGGATCTGCTGGGCCTTGCGGAAGGCTTCGGTCAGCTGACCGAAATTGGGTAGTCCGAACCCTGCCATCGTGGTGCTGAGGGAGTCGGCAGATTAAGCCGCTGTTGCGAAACCGAGGCGTTTCACTTCCGGATGCAGAGACAGTGCGTGGCGTTCGTGCACCCGTGCCTGCACGAAACTGATCAACCGGTCGATGTCCATGGCTGTGGCGGCACCGGTGTTGACGATGAAATTGGCGTGCACGGTGGACACCTCAGCGCCACCGATCCGCGTTCCCTTGAGGCCCAGGTCCTCGATCAGCCGACCGGCTTTGAGGGGTTCAGGATTGCGAAACACGCTGCCGCAGCTGGGTTGGGTGTAGGGCTGAGTGCTGGTGCGCTTGCTGAGGTTGTCTGAGGTGATGCGCCTCAGTTCCTGAGGGTCGTGCCCGGGCTCCAGCCGGAAGCGGGCCGAAAGCACCAGCAGGGGTTCGTTCTGCAGGCGGCTGTGGCGGTAATCGAAGGCGAGCTGGTCGCGTGTGAGCTCGAAGCTTTCACCACCGGCCATCGGGATCACCTGAACCGATTCCAGCGATTCAGCTGTGCATCCACCCTGAGCACCCGCATTCATCACGGCGGCACCGCCGACCGTGCCGGGGATGCCGACGGCCCATGCCAGCCCCTGGAGACCGGCCTGGGCGACCCGGCGGGCCAGGGACGGGATCGGTTCCCCTGCGAGGGCCTGGACCAGGCCACTGCGCGCGTCCAACGTCACACCCTGCATGCGGCGAAGGCAGAGGGTGAGGCCGCTCAGGCCCTCATCGTTGATCAGCAGATTGGAGCCGGCGCCGATCACACGGCAGGGCAGATCGTTCTGATGCGCCCAGTCCAGCCATGCGGTCGTCTCCTCGATGGTGGTGGGTTCCGCCAGCCACTCCGCCGGTCCGCCTACACGCCAGGTGGTGAACTCGGCGAGAGGAACCTGCTTGCGGGAAGGGAGACCAGGCATTCCGATCAGGCGGCCACCGGTGTCCTGGACAGTCGTGACCACAGGCCGTTCACATCACCGGCTCCCATGGCCAGGACCAGGTCCTCAGGGCGGCTGGCGTCCCGCACGAGGGAGACCAGCTCATCGATGTTGTCGGCCACGTGGACGGGAAGCTCAGGTCTCAGGGCCCGCACACGGTCCGCCAGGGTGCGGCTGCAGACCCCTGCGATCGGTGTCTCACCTGCGGCATAGACCGGGGCCAGCATCAGCGCGTCACAGTTCTGCAGGGCGAGGGCGAATTCACCGAGGAACTCCTGTGTACGGCTGTACCGGTGGGGTTGGAACACGGCCAGCAACCGGCGCGGCGGGCTGGGCAGAGGGCTGCGGCCGCTGTCCACCATCAACCGAGCCATCTCGAGAGTTGCCCTCACTTCGCTGGGGTGATGGGCGTAGTCATCAACGATGTGGCGCCCCTGCCAGGTGCCGCGCAGATCGAAGCGACGCCCTGGGGTCTGCAGCACAGCCAGGCCTCCCATCAGTCGGTCCAGGCTCAGACCTTCCATTCGGCAGGCGGCCAGGGCAGCCGTGGCGTTGCTCAGGTTGTGCAGGCCCGGCATCGGCAGGGTGAACTCACCGACGGCGTTGCCGTTCTCGAAGAAACGGGCACGACAGCGGTCTCCATCCAGCTGCAGAGGCAGGGCGGCGAAGTCGACGTCGTCGCTGTTGCGGACCGACCACCAGGCATCGGCGCGGAAGTGTTCCCGGAGGATCGGATCGTCGTGGTTGGCCAGCAGGCGGCCGCAGCCATTTCCAAAGCGCTGCAGAGTCGTGATCAGGTCGTCCAAACCGCCGTAGTGGTCGGTGTGATCGAGCTCGAGATTGGTGATCAAGCCAAGGCTTGCCTGGAACTTCACCAGTGAGCCATCGGATTCATCCGCTTCCGCGACCAGCAGTCGACCCTGACCGGCATGGCCGTTGCTGCCCAGGCAGGGGACGATCCCGCCGATCACGGCAGTGGGGTCTTCACCGGCCTGATGCAGCAGGGTGGTGATCAGTGAGCTGGTGGTGGTTTTGCCATGGCTGCCGGCCACCGCAATCGACGGCTGCCGGGAGATCAAGGCGGCGAGCAGATCGGAGCGATGCCAGATGTCCAGACCTTTTTCACGGGCCCGCATCAGTTCCGGATTGGTATCGGGGATCGCGGTGCTGATCACCACGATCGGTGCCTGATCGGATGACGCGAGAAGGGCGTTGATGGATGCGGCTGTCTGCTCGGAGAAGATGCGCACCCCGAGTCCGCGCAGGTTCTGCACCGTTGGGTTGTCCCGCGGGTCGGATCCACTCACCGGTTGCCCGCGATCCGCAAGGATCCTGGCCAGGGCTGACATGCCGATGCCACCGACCCCGATGAAGTGCACGGGCTGGCGACTGTCGAGCAGGAGAGCCAAGGAACGCAGTCAGAGGCTTGAAAGATAAGGCAGTCCTTCAGCGTCGTCCTGATTGTTTTGGGACAGATCGACCGTTGCTTTGACCAATCCGGCTGGGGCCAGAACAAGGTTTTTGTTCTTATTTCTGTATGATCTGCGGCCAAAACCCTTCTGCGGCAATCCCGCTTCTGACATGACCCTGCGCGTTGCGATCAATGGATTCGGCCGGATCGGTCGCAATGTGATGCGGGGTTGGCTCAGCCGCGGCGCTGATACCGGAATCGAGATCGTGGGCATGAACTCCACATCCGACCCGAAGACCAGCGCTCACCTGCTGACCTACGACTCGATTCTGGGCAAGCTCGACCCCAGCGTCCAGATCGAGACCACTGACGAAACCATGATCGTCAATGGCAAGGAGATCAAGTTTTTCGCCGATCGCAATCCCCTCAACTGCCCTTGGAAAGACTGGGGTGTCGATCTGGTTCTCGAGTCCACCGGTGTCTTCAACACCGACGAAAAAGCAAGCCTGCACCTCGAGGCAGGTGCCAGCAAGGTGATCCTCACCGCTCCCGGTAAAGGCCCTGGAGTCGGCACCTTCGTCGTGGGCGTGAACGATCACGAATACCGCCACGAAGATTGGAAGATTCTTTCCAACGCCAGCTGCACCACCAACTGCCTTGCACCGATCGTCAAGGTTCTCGATCAGACCTTCGGTCTCGACTGGGGTCTGATGACCACGATCCACAGTTACACCGGTGACCAGCGGATCCTGGACAACAGCCATCGCGATCTGCGTCGTGCCCGTGCTGCGGCCCTGAACATGGTTCCCACCACCACCGGCGCCGCCAAGGCCGTTGCTCTCGTGTACCCCGAGGTGAAGGGCAAGCTCACCGGTTTCGCCATGCGCGTCCCCACGCCGAACGTCTCCGCGGTTGATCTGACCTTCGGTCCTTCCCGTGCCACCAGCGTCGATGAGGTCAAGGCTGTGATGAAGGCAGCCTCTGAGAACGGCATGAAGGGAATCATCAAGTACAGCGATCTGCCGTTGGTTTCGACCGACTACGCCGGCACCAACGAGTCCACCATTTTTGATGCCGATCTCACCTATGCCATGGGCGACAAGGCTGTGAAGATCCTGGCCTGGTACGACAACGAGTGGGGCTACAGCCAGCGTGTGGTTGATCTGGCCGAGGTCGTGGCCCGCAACTGGAAGTGATTCTCAGCGCTCCGGTCTGAGGCCATTCCCTCCCCTCGGGGAGGGTTTTTTCATGCCGATCGGTAGTGATCGAAGCCGGACCCGGACAGTTCAACGGCAGCGTGATCTCCGCTCCAGATCAGGCTGTCTGGATTGGCGGTGATCCGTCCGAATCGCTGACTCCCGGGGAGTGCACTGAGCCAGGCTTCCGCCCAGTCCTCAGGAAGGCTGAGCACCAGTTCGAAATCCTCGCCGCCCGTCATGCACCAGCGGTCCCAGGGTTCTCCCTGCGGCCACTGCCCGTGGCGCGGCAGTCGGGCATGATCCAGCTCCGCACCACAACCACTGCTGCTGCACAGTGCCTGTACGGCTGCGAGCAGACCGTCGCTGCTGTCTGTGCCACCGGCAAGCCAGGGAAGCTGCGCCGGTTTGCAGTTCACCAGGGCCTTGAGGGCATCAAAGCGGGGAATCGGACGGCGATGCTGAGCAACGGCCGCGGCCTTGAGCGTTTCGGGCAGGTCGCCGTCGGGCAGGTGACGATCGTTCTGCAGCAGCGCCAGGCCAAGCCTGCTGAGGCCGTGAGGCCCGCTCGTCACCAGCACATCCCCTGGTCGCGCCGCGTTGCGGTGCAGTCGCAGCGGACCGAGACGGCCAAGGGCTGTGATCGAAATCAGTCGTTGGCTGCCGGTCGAGCAATCACCTCCCAGCAGAACCCCACCATGCTGTTCGAGTGCGGCCGCGATTCCTTCGTACAACCCATTCACCCAGCTCCACGGTGTTGTTCCCGGAGCCACCAGGGCGACCGTGATGCCGTCGACATGATCGGCACCGCTTGCCGCCAGATCCGACAGGTTGGCCGCCACGGTCCGCCAGCCTGCATCCATGGGGGCGGTGGTGCCGTCACTGAAATGGATGCCATCCACCAGCACATCGGTGTTGACCAGCAACGGACGCGGGTCCGCTCCCAGGCACGCGGTGTCGTCATCCAGCTGGCCGACCGGTGCGAAGCCCGCCAGCCGCCGCAGCAGCTCCGCTTCACCCAGGTCAGCCAGGGTTTCGATCATGCGTGAGATCGGAGGCCGTCGGCACCATCGATCACCTTGATCGATCGGATCCGGTCATCGGTGGTGAGCTCTTCGAGCACATCAAATCCCTCAACGACGTAGCCGAAGGCGGCGTTGCGACCATCCACCAGGTTGAGCCCTGCCGGAGTCAGCTCCGCTTCGTACAGGAACATGAAGAACTGGGACGATCCGTCGTCGATGGCCTGGGCCGAATGGGCCCAGCCCAGGGTGCCGAGCGTGGCGAAGGGCAGAGTCGGCGTCGCCTTGTACAGGCCGACGTCTTCAAAGGTTTCGTTGTAAAGGGTCTCCGGTTCCTCGGGCACGCGAATCTCCAGGGGCACCTGGCGTTCTTGCCCCGTGGCGGGATCGACATAGCCGATCTCCGGTCCCTCGGGATCTCCGCTCTGGATCACGTAGAAGTCCTCGGCGCGGATGAAGGGCAGGTCGTCGTAGAACCCCTTCAACGCCAGATCAACGAAGGCACCTGCCGTCAGGGGGGCGTTGTAGCCATCCACGACGGTGGTGAGATCCCCCTGCGTGGTGCTGATGGTGAGGGTTGCGCGCCCCTGCAGACGCGGCAGGGCATCGAATTCGGCAGGGATCGCGCGCTCGAAGCCGTCCTCCACCAGCAGAGCTTCCACATCACCGATATGGCGCAAGGTCTTGCGTCGATTGGCGATGAATTCCGGTTTGTCAGCGGCTTGAACGGTCTGCTGCAGATCCTCCAGACCGGTGTCCACCTGTGCGAGCAGATCCTCGGCTCTGCTGCGCCGGTCTTCCGGGACCGCATTGAGGATGGTGCTCCGACGTGTGTTCAGGAGCGCCTGACTGCGGCTCACGGCCTTGCCGAGAGCACTCCAGCGCTTGGCCCGCAGGTCATCGCTGGTGAGCTCGAGACGATGCTGCAGGGTGCGGATGTCCTGCTGATCGAAGGGCAGGGCGTCCCTGAGGATCGCGGCCGGGTCCTTCACGGCATTCCCCTGCGGCAGTCCCGCCCAGGCGGGGGTCACCACAAGGAACAGTCCGGTGGTGATCAGGGTGATCAGGAGGGCTTTAAAACGCTGATGGGCCAAGGGGAACCCCAGTGCTGACGGGACTTTGGCACAGCCGTATGATCCCCTGAACCGTCCAGCCGGAATGATCTCCAGCAACGACTTTCGCACCGGCACCACGATCGAACTCGATGGTGCGGTCTGGCGCGTGGTGGAGTTCCTGCACGTCAAGCCCGGCAAGGGTTCCGCCTTTGTCCGCTCCAAGCTCAAGGCGGTGAAGAGCGGCAGCGTCGTGGAGAAGACCTTCCGCGCGGGCGAGATGGTTCCCCAGGCGATCCTGGAGAAGTCCTCTCTGCAGCACACCTACATGGAAGGGGAGGATTTCGTGTTCATGGATATGGCGTCCTATGAAGAGACCCGGTTGTCAGCCGAACAGATCGGAGAGAGTCGCAAGTACCTCAAGGAGGGCATGGAGGTGAACGTCGTCTCCTGGAACGGCAGTCCCCTGGAGGTGGAGCTGCCCAATTCCGTTGTGCTTGAGATCACCGAAACCGATCCGGGAGTGAAGGGTGATACAGCCACCGGCGGCACCAAGCCGGCCATCCTCGAGACAGGAGCTCAGGTGATGGTTCCCCTTTTCCTTTCCGTCGGCGAGAGGATCAAGGTCGACACCCGCAACGACAGCTACCTCGGCCGCGACAACTGATCATCATGCAGCTCGATCACGACCAACTGCATCGGCTTCTTGAGGCGCTCGGTGAGAGCGACATTCAGGAATTCCGTCTTGAGAGCGACGATTTCCGGCTGGAGATCCGGCGCAATCTCCCCACCCAGACCGTGATGACCACGGTGGCTCCGACTCCCGTCGCCGCTGCTGCCCCAATCGTGAGCGAGACCGCTCCCGCGTCCCCTCCTCCGGCCGCGGCTGCCACGCGCAGTGATCTGGTGGACATCACTGCACCGATGGTGGGCACGTTCTATCGGGCTCCTGCCCCCGGAGAGTCTCCGTTCATTGAAGTCGGAAACCGCATCAACGTCGGCCAGACCATCTGCATTCTCGAGGCCATGAAGCTGATGAACGAACTGGAGGCCGAGGTGAGTGGAGATGTGGTCGAAATCCTTGTTGACAACGGCACGCCCGTTGAATTCGGACAGGTGCTGATGCGGGTGCGACCCGCCTAGGGCGTCGTCAGCTCCCAGGCCGCCTGCAGAGCGGAAATCATGCTCTGAGGTCGGGCGATTCCTCGTCCGGCGATATCGAAACCGGTGCCGTGGTCCGGCGACGTGCGCAGGAAAGGCAGGCCCAGGGTGGTGTTGACAGCCGCATCGAAGGCGAGCAGCTTCACCGGGATCAGCCCCTGATCGTGATAGAGGGCAAGGTATCCATGCGGTGCCGCGTCTTCATCCAGTGCTTGCCAGGCTCGTCCGGCGGCCAGCCAGCAGGTGTCCGGCGGCAACGGACCATCAAGGCGCACGTCCGGGTGCGCCAGCCGCCAGCGGTCCAGGGCGGGTCTGATCCAGTCGTTCTCCTCTGCTCCCAGTTGACCTTCCTCGCCGGCGTGGGGATTGAGACCGGCGACTGCCAGGTGAGGTCTGGGATGAAAACGCTGGCAGAACGCCAGCAGAGCATCGAGTTTGTCGACCAGCACCTCTTCGTTCAGAACGTCGGGTACCTGCTGCAACGGGATGTGGGTGGTGGCCAGCAGGGTGTTCAGCCGCCAGCCGTTCAGGGGAGAACGTGCCGTGAACAGCATGGATGCGTGCGGGCAACCCGCCAGTTCAGCCAGGCGTTCGGTCTGACCGGGATAGATGTGTCCTGCTGCATGCCAGAGATGTTTGGCGATCGGTGCGGTGACCAGGGCGCGCGCGCCGCGGCTCACCAGATGGTCCACGGCGACGGTGAGCCAGTGGAAACTCGCTTCGCCGCTGCGTGCATCACCTTGCCCCGGCTGGATGGGAGCGATCAGTGGTCGATCGTCGATCGTCAGATGCTCCGGATCGGCCAAAGCGGTGCAGCCGAGCCTTCTCAACCGGTCGTGGGTCTCCAGCAGGGTTCGGCGACAGCCCACCAGCATCGGTTTCATCGCTTGCGGCAGCTCTGGAGAGGCAAGCGCCTTCAGCGTCACTTCCATCCCGATGCCCGCAGGATCCCCCAGAGCGATCACAAGGCGTTGGGTAGCGTCGTGGTCGGATGTCTCCATCGCTGTGCTGCGGTTGTTCCTGTTGGGTCTGCTGCTCGTGGGGCTGGCCACGGGGTTTCGAAATCAGTGGCTGACGGTGAACTGGAACAAGATGCTGGGAGACATGGGGTTGCCTGCCGCTGACACCGAGGAGGAACCCATCGATTTCAACCGCCTGATCATCGGTGACCCTGCTACGCCGGCGACGAAGGACTGACGTCCTGCTTCAGACAGTCCTGCAATCCGACGCGGTAGTCGGGATGAAGCAGGTCATAACCGAGACCATCCCGCAGCAGATGATTGCTCACCCTTCGGTTCTCGCTCCAGAAGGAGCGTGCCATGGCACTCATCTGCAGACTGGCCTGCTCGAAGGTCTCCGTCTCCGGCGCGTTTCTGCCGAGCAGTGCACAGGCATGGTCCAGCAGTTCGGTACTGGCGGCCGGTTCATCGTCGACGACATTGACGATGGCGGGATGCACGCCCTCCTGTGAGCGATGCATCAGGTGCAGACAGGCACCGGCGATGTCCTCGACATGCACCCTGCAGAAAACCTGCCCGGTTTTGTCGATCCGACGGGCCCGACCCTCCTGCACTGTGTTGAGGACGGATCGCCCCGGGCCGTAGATGCCCGGCAGACGCAGGATCTGGATCGGCAGCCCGGAATCCCGCCAGGCCTCTTCGCAGTTCAGACGTCGACGGCTGCGGGCTTGCCCGGGTCGTGCCGGGTCTGTTTCACGCACCCAGTTCCCCTGAGTATCGCCGTAGACCCCCGTGGTGCTGAGATACCCCACCCACTGCAACGGCATTGATTCCAGCTGGGATCGCAGGCAGTGCAGGGCGGGATCCTGTCCTTCCGGTGACGGCGGAATGGTGCTGAGCAGATGGGTGATGCCCTGTAGGGCATCAGGTTGCGGCAGCAGGTCGCGGTCGCTGTCGAACAGCAGGTCGGCATCGGGCCTTGACTGATCGCGTCGTGTGCAGAGCACCGTGTTCCCCAGCCGCCGCAGCAGTGCCGCGAGCATCCGGCCGCTGTATCCCCCGCCAAGAATCAGGACTTTCGCGCTGGCAGGCAGAGCCCGGCTGCGGTTGACAAGCTCATTGAGCATCAGTACACCTGTATCAGTGCTTCGTTGTGGTCATGAGTTCGTCCTGTCTGCGGTCATGCGGTCCGGTGTCGACCGGCGAGGCCGCCGCTGTCCCTCTCTCCATCATTCTGCCTCTGCTTCTCTGCCTGGTGGCTGGGCTGCTGGCTCCGGAGGATCCAGTTGCCGACGCTTCGATCTGTCAGCGGCATCATCCGGCGCCGGTCTGTCGGGTCTGGTGAGGGTTCAGATGGTCTGGAAGGTCAGGTTCTTGTCACCTGTCCGGTCGGCGGATGGGGCCTGATTCGGCTGAGCCCACTGCAGCAACCTCAGAGCCAGACGCAGATCACCATCCATCCAGGCGCGGATCGCCATGGCCCTTCGGGGGTCGTAGAAGCGCTGTCGCCGGTACCACTCGAAGACATCCGAATCAGACTTGTGACCGTTGCAGGACAGACATGCCGGGACACAGTTTTCGGTAACGCTCAGTCCACCTCTGCTGCGAGGAAGGACATGATCAATGGATTCGGAAGGTTTGCCGCAATAAATACAACTTTGACCGGTGTGAGTATGGAGAGATTGTCTCCAACGTCGGACGCGTAATTTCGGGCAGAGTTCGTCAAGAAAAACGGCATCTCTGCTATGCATCCGAGTCAATCGGCTGAACGAATCTTGCCTCGAATGCATGCTCCGTCAATGTGTCGAGCGCTGCAAAAACAAAGGTTTCTCCAGCTCCAGAGGAAAACTTCATCTCTGCTCTTGCTCTCAAGCTGCACACCATTAAAGTGAATGTTTGTGGGGGGCGTTCACGACGCCATCGTCACCTGCTCACTGTTATCTAGGTCTGTCTCCCGCAGGTCTGATCCGTGTCGTCAGTCCATTCGATGCGGTCACACAGGCGCAGCTGAAACGGATCCGTCCCAGGGGGCATTGGCATGGCCCCGCCGCGGGCTGGGAATTCCCACTGGCTGCGGCGGATGCCCTGCAGACGCAACTCGGCAAGCGGTTTCACATCGCTCCGGATCTGGAGCAATGGCTGAGCTGGAGCCGTCACCCTCTGCCGCCGATGCCGTCCCACAGGGATCTGGTGGCGGCGGCCGATCTTCAGCAGGTTCTGCCCGATGGTCGTCAGCCTCTGCGGCATCAGCGCAGCGGTGTGCGCTGGCTGTTGGCGCGACGGGGTGCATTGCTGGCCGATGAGATGGGTCTGGGAAAGACGCTGACGGCTCTGTTGGCGGCCCGCGCCATGGTCCGCTGCATGGAGGTGAGAGTTCTGGTGATTGCGCCCGTCGGGCTTCATCGCCACTGGCGTCAGGAGGCGGATGCCGTCGGTCTCTCCATTGCGTTGGCCAGCTGGGCCAGGCTGCCCGGGGATCTGCCGCCTGCCGGCACCGTGCTGCTGGTGGATGAGGCCCATTTCGCTCAGTCGATCCGGGCGAAACGCACGGCTGCCCTGCTGCGTCTGGCACGCCATCCCCGATTGCGGGCGATCTGGATGATCACCGGGACCCCGATGAAGAACGGGCGTCCTGCTCAGCTTTATCCACTCCTTGCTGCGATCGATCACCCGATTGCCCGCGACCGACGCAGCTATGAGGAACGCTTCTGCCAGGGCCATTGGCGTGAACAGCGGGGACGTCAGCGCTGGCAGGCGGATGGTGCCAGTGAGCTCGAGGGGTTGAGGCGTCTCACCCGTCCGCTGATCCTTCATCGCCGCAAGGCCCAGGTGCTGGATCTTCCCCCCAAGCGGCGTGCACTGCATCCTGTCGAGCTCACGGAGCGGGAGGCGCTCGGCTTCGATCACCGGGTCGATCTCGTTGTGGAGGACTATCGACACCGGGTCAGGCTCGGTCAGGTGCGTTCCGATGCCGAGCCTCTGGCGGTGCTGACCTCCCTTCGTCGGATCGCCTCGGAGTTCAAGCTCCCCGCCCTGGAGGCTCTGTTGTCACGGTTGCGCTCAGACGGGCAAGCCGTGGTGGTCTTCAGTGGCTTCGTTGATCCGCTGGTGCTGCTGCATCAGCGGGTCGGCGGAGAGCTGCTCACCGGACGTCAGCGTCCACAGGATCGTCAGCGCGCTGTGGATCGCTTTCAGCAGCAGGACTGCGATCTGCTGCTCGCCACCTACGGCACGGGCGGGCTTGGATTCACCCTGCATCGGGCGAGACATGTGGTGCTTCTGGAACGTCCCTGGACTCCAGGAGATCTGGAGCAGGCGGAGGATCGTTGCCATCGGCTCGGTATGGGGGATGGGCTGACCTGCCACTGGCTGCAGCTCGGTCCTGCTGACCAGCTGGTGGATGGTCTGGTGGCCAGCAAGGCCGAGCGGATCGATGTCTTGCTTGGACCACGTCGCATCGCCCTCGAGCGTCAGTCCCTGCCTGCCATGGTGCGTTCCTGCCTGCAGGCTGCCTGACGCACACTCAGCTCATGACGGAGCATCGGCTCAACGGCGTCACCCTGTCGTTGCTGCAACTGGATCGCTTGCGCGACGTTCTCACAGGCCTGTGCCGTCCTGCCGAGCAGGTTGAGCACAAGGGCGCGGTCGCTTCGTGCAGCGGGGTCCTCCGGTGTCTCATTCACGGCAGCATCACAGCGATCAAGGACGGCTTCCAGCTGATCTGCCCTGAAGGCCTCAAGACAGCCTGGTGCTGCAGCGTTGTTCTGAGCTGACGACCTTGTGTCCGGGGGCTCCGGTGCCCGGCAGCCGAAGCTGATCAGGAGGCATGCGGCGATCGGAATCAGCAGGATTCCCCGTTTCTCAGTAGCTGTATCGGTTCTCGTCGAATGTCTCGGAACCGCTGGGAGTGTTGCTGGTTGGTGCAGGGGAAGGTCGGCCACTGGAGATGGAGGTCTGCGAGCTGCCTCCGAACAGATCGCCGAGGAACTGGCCACAGTCGGGGAAATTGCCGGGGTCGTTGACCACCGACTCGGTGATCATCACAGAGGCGTGCTGCGGCGATGTCTTGAAGGGTCCTTTTCCTTGGCGCTTGATCACGGCGTAGGCCGCATTCCAGCTCACGGCGTGGTCATTGCCGCTGGAGCGCATGTAGCAGTAGATCTTGGCGCCCTTGTCCTGCTTGCGTTCCGCAGCATCGGCCACGGTGGCAGCGCAGACACCGATCAGGCCGAGGCTGACCAGGGCCGGAAAGGGAGCGAAACCTCGCATGAACCGATGCTGCGGAAACTGGGCCAACGGTATCGATCCGGGCTGCGGTGTCCAGGCGTCTCAGGAGTTTCCAAGGGTCATCGGAGTCAGCAGTCGCACCACCACAGGCAACACCAGCAGCACCGTGATCAGTCGAACCGCGTGCAGGGCTGCCACCGCCGCACCAACGCCGAATTCCGCACCGACCAGACTCATGCCGCTGATGCCCCCCGGGGCAGCGCCCAGCAGGGCGACGACGGGATCAATGCCGAGCAGCCTGCTGCTCCACAGCCCGATCACGATGCCGGTGAGCACCAGGGTGACGGTGATCAGCAGGGCAGGCCGCCAGAGTGCCTGCAGTTGTTCGAAGGAAGCGCGCGTCAGCCCTGTGCCGATCACCGTGCCGATGCCGATCTCCAGCACGGTCCTGGTGCCGCTGGGCCAGTCCGCGCTGTCCAGTCGACCGCTCATGCTCAACAGGCCTGCTCCCAGAAGGGCACCGGCCAGCGGAGCGGCCGGAATGCGGCTGAGCAGAGCCAGCAGCCCGACTGCGGTGCCGGCAGCCAGGTAGATCAACAGCGTGGCGACTGGGTGCATCGTTCGCATCATCAGGCTTCGTCAGTCTGAACTTGAGGCTGAGCAACCCATGTGCTGTCATCGGGCCAGTCGAGACCTGACCGGATGAGCTCATCGGTGTCCTTTCGGATCACGCGCACTGCCGAGGATCTGGCCCAGACCATCACCACCCTCTCCCAGAGGCTGCTGACCCTCGAGCAGCGCGTCGAGGCCATGGAGCTTCAGCTGCGTCAGCAACGTCAGGACGGTCAGACGGTTCCCGAGGAGGAGCGACAGATGCTCGATGGGATTGAACGGATGCTCCGTGAGACCCGCGACCTGCTCAGCACGGAGACGGCGGCAGAGGGCTGGCGTGAGGATGGTTCGTCCCTCGATGCGTCGCACCACGGTCAGGACATCGCCGCATAAGGGTGGCGCTTGATGCCAAAATGAAAAGAAAGGCAACTATGGCCTCCACCATCCCTGCCTCAGGTGCTTGCACCTCACCCAATTCATCCCGAACCCTCCACGGTCTGACGGTCATGACGCGATCGGGCTTCGTTGAAGGTGGCCATCAGCTCGAGAAGCTCGAATTCGCTCTGGCTGTCGCCGAAGCTCGCGGTGACAGTGAGCGTTGCAGTTTTCTGCGTGATCAGATCACAGATCTCGGCGGAAACGCAGAAGAGCCCGGCACCTGAACTGAATCAGCAATCAAAGTTCTTGATACTTCTCCGCAGGACTGGAGAAATTGATCCACCGCGGTAAGATATTAACCAAGGGAATTATCTGGAATTTGACGCTCACACTTCCCAAGGCATCAGCTCTCGCGGCTGAGCAACGGCAAGCTCACACATTGGCGGCGAAAGGTTATTTCGAACAAGCGCGCTCTGTTGCTGAATCAGGACAGATCGCCGAAGCAAGTTCTCTGATTCTCAAAGGTCTGGATCGTGAGCGCCGCGCCGGATGCGCAGGTCCACAGGTCATGCAGCTGATCAAACCAAGAGCCTGATCCAGATCTTCAACAAGCGGGTGACCGGATTCGAACCGGCGACGTTCAGCTTGGGAAGCTGACATTCTACCACTGAATTACACCCGCAATAGAGCGAGATCGCTCTCGCTCATTGGTTTTGCTCAGTTCAGAGCCTCTGCGGCCGCAGCCACGCCTGAACCCATCTTGCCCTGATGCAGTCCGAGAGATTGCAGCGTTGCTTCGATGGCTGAGACGGCAGTGAGTACATCCCGATCACAGACGAAACCGAGATGGCCGATGCGGAAAACCTTGCCTTTGAGGTGATCCTGTCCGCCTGCCAGAAGAATATCGAAACGCTCCTTGACTGTCTTGCGCAGCAACTCCGCATCGATGCCTTGCGGTGCCACGGCTGTGATCGCCGGACTGCCATGGCCTTCGGCAGCGAACAGAGGCATGCCGATCGCCTTCATGCCGGCCTGGGCGGCGGCGCGGTGACGTGAATGACGGGTGAAGATCGCCTCGAGCCCCTCCGACTGCATCATCTCCAGAGCGGCTTCCAGGCCGAAATAGAGATTCACTGCTGGCGTGAATGGGTTGCTGTTCTTCGCTGCTGTCTTTCGATACGGTCCAAGATCCAGATAGAACTTCGGCAGATCGGAGCGGTCGTAGGCCTCCCATGCCCGATCACTCATGGCAACGAAGCTCAGTCCCGGAGGCAGCATGTAGCCCTTCTGGGAGCCGGAGGCGACGACATCAATGCCCCAGGCATCCATGGGCACATCCGTTGCGCCGAGGCTGGTGACGCAGTCAGCGATGGTCAGGGCGGTTCCGTGGGCTTTCACGTGGCCGCAGATGGTCTGAAGATCGTTGATCACCCCGGTGGAGGTTTCCGAATGGGTGAGGATCACGGCACGGATCTGCTTGGCCGTGTCAGCTTCCAGGGCGCTGCGGAACGCCTCGGTGTCCAGTGGCTGGCCCCACTCCGCCTTGATCACCTCCACGTCCAGGCCGTAGGCGCGTGCCACCTTCACCCAGCGTTCACCGAACTTGCCGTTGTCTCCGCAGAGGACCCGGTCACCACGGCTCAGGGTGTTGATCATTCCGGCCTCCATGGCGGCGGTGCCGCTTCCGGTGATCACCAGCACATCCCCGCTGGTCTGATGCAGCCACTGCAGCTGATCAGTGGTGCGTCGCACAATCTCCTGGAAGTCGCCGCTGCGATGGCCGATGGGATGGCGGCCAATGGCCTTCAGCACCGTTTCGGGAACCGGTGTCGGGCCCGGAATCATCAGGGTGAGCTTGTCCTGCACGGCTCTGGAGGATGCCAATCAGCGACTCTAGAAAACAGCCGCTCCCCTGCCCATCAACGTCTCCGCTTCCGGACTGACTCTGCCGGTGTGGGTGACAGCCGCGGCCCGTGCCGCTGTGTGTGCTCTGCTGCATCGCCCGTTTCAGGGTCAGCAGCCGTTGCAGCTTCCCGATCGGGATGCCCCTGTGGCAGTTCCCGTGCTTTCGGCAGCTCCACTGGCAGGGGGCGATTCCGCCCTGGCGATCAGCCGCTGTGAACCGGGAGAGGGGTTGGATCTGACACGAGGTCTGGAGATCTGGGTCTTTGTGGAATGGTGCGAGCGTGATGCGGT
Source organism: Synechococcus sp. KORDI-49 (assembly GCF_000737575.1). Taxonomy (NCBI): domain Bacteria; kingdom Bacillati; phylum Cyanobacteriota; class Cyanophyceae; order Synechococcales; family Synechococcaceae; genus Synechococcus; species Synechococcus sp. KORDI-49. Next base: position 1,654,959 of record NZ_CP006270.1, read on the forward strand.
CCCGATCGTTCTGGTGGCCGGAGAGGGGGTGGGGCGCATGCAGAGCGACGGAGAACCCTGTCTCTCCGCCTTTGCCAGAACTCTGCTGTCGGTGAACCTCGAACCGTTGGTGCCGTCGCATCGTGGCCTGCGGGTTGAGGTGGTGCTTCCACGGGGGCGGGAGCTGGCGGAGCGCACCAGCAATGCCGCCTTCGGGGTTGTGGATGGCCTGGCCCTGATCGGCACCCAGGCAGAAGTGCAGCGCAGTGCGGATCCCGATCAGTTGCAGATGGTGCTTGCGGAACTGCGGGTTCTCGCAACGGATGCGTCCTTCGCCGGCCAACTGGTGCTGGTGATCGGTGAGAACGGCCTCGATCTGGCCCGACGCGCGGGTTGGCAGCCTCTGCTGAAGGTGGGCAACTGGATCGGACCGGTGTTGGTGGCCGCAGCAGAGGCCGGCGTTCAGGATCTGCTGCTGCTGGGCTACCACGGCAAGCTCGTCAAGTTGGCGGGCGGGATTTTCCACACCCACCACCACCTGGCGGATGGCCGTCTCGAGGTGCTCACGGCGCTGGGACTGGATCAGGATCTGTCGCCGCAGCAGCTTCAGCGGCTGCGGCACGCGCATTCCGTCGAGGAGGCCCTGCAGGGGCTGGAGCCCGAGGCGAGAGAGAGGCTCGGTCGTCACCTGGCGGCGACGGTGGAGCAGCGCAGTCGGGCCTACATCGCTCGCTACGGCGATTGGTCCATGCGCATCGGTGCCGCTCTGTTTGATCGCGGCAGGAGTCTGCGCTGGCGTGGGCCCGTGGCGGAGGACCGCTTCTTTACGCTGAGGGATTGACGCTCCTTTGTGAGCGGCACCACTCAGGATCGATGTCCCAGCCTTCGTCCGACGGTCAGCGTCAGCCGGCCATCGTCATCCTTGATTTCGGCTCCCAATACTCCGAACTGATCGCCCGCAGAGTGCGGGAGACCGAAGTGTTCTCGGTGGTGCTGGGGTACAGCACAACGGCGGAGGAGCTGCGCCGGATCGCGCCGAAGGGGATCATCCTCAGTGGCGGACCCAGTTCGGTCTATGCCGAAGGCGCCCCTCTCTGCGATCCCTCGATCTGGGAGCTGGGCATCCCAGTGCTTGGCGTCTGCTACGGCATGCAGCTGATGGTGCAGCAGCTGGGGGGTGTGGTGGAAGCCGCCACCGGCAAGGCCGAGTACGGCAAGGCGCCGCTCGAGGTGGACGACCCGACGGATCTGCTGACCAATGTCGACAGTGGCTCAACGATGTGGATGAGTCATGGTGATTCGGTGAAAGCCCTCCCGGAGGGCTTTGTGCGTCTGGCGCACACCGTTAACACCCCGGAAGCCGCTGTTGCTCATCTTCAGCGCAGGCTCTACGGCGTGCAGTTCCATCCGGAGGTGGTTCACTCCACCTGCGGCATGGCTCTGATCCGCAACTTCGTTTATCACATCTGCAATTGCGATCCCGACTGGACCACTACGACATTTATTGATGAAGCGGTTCGTCTGGTCAGAAGTCAGGTGGGGGAGAAGCGTGTGCTTCTGGCTCTTTCCGGCGGTGTTGACTCCTCCACCCTCGCCTTTCTTCTGAAGAAGGCGATCGGTGATCAGCTCACCTGCATGTTCATTGACCAGGGTTTCATGCGGAAAGGGGAACCCGAATTCCTGATGGATTTCTTCGACCGCAAGTTCAATATTCACGTTGAATACATCAACGCCCGTCAGCGTTTCATCGGCAAGCTGAAAGGAATCACCGATCCTGAGGAGAAACGCAAGATCATCGGCACCGAATTCATTCGGGTGTTCGAGGAGGAGAGCAGACGGCTCGGGCCCTTTGATTACCTCGCTCAGGGGACGCTCTATCCGGATGTGATCGAGAGCGCCGGCACGAACGTTGATCCCAAGACCGGTGAACGGGTGGCCGTGAAGATCAAGAGCCACCACAACGTGGGTGGTCTGCCCAAGGATCTGCAGTTCAAGCTTGTGGAACCGCTGCGCAAGCTGTTCAAGGACGAGGTGCGCAAAGTCGGCCGAGCTCTGGGATTGCCGGAGGAGATCGTCCGGCGGCATCCGTTCCCTGGACCGGGGCTGGCCATCCGCATCCTCGGTGAGGTCACCGACGAGAAGCTCAACTGCCTGCGTGATGCGGATCTGATCGTGCGGGAGGAGATCCGAGAGGCGGGGCTGTATCACGACATCTGGCAGGCCTTTGCGGTGCTGCTGCCGGTGCGATCCGTCGGTGTGATGGGCGATAAGCGCACCTATGCGTGGCCGGTGGTGCTGCGCTGCGTGTCCAGTGAGGACGGCATGACCGCCGACTGGTCGAGATTGCCGTACGACCTGATGGAGACCATCTCCAACCGCATTGTGAATGAGGTGAAGGGAGTGAATCGGGTTGTTCTGGACATCACCAGCAAACCGCCCGGCACGATTGAGTGGGAATGAGCGTCTGAGGGCTGGTGGGGGCCGACCGGGATCGATACCTTGGGCCACCGGCTTTGAATCCGTGACGGCGACACAACAGCAGGATCTTCAGCTGCAGCGGCGTCTGCAGCAGGACAGCATTCAGCTGGGTGGGCGCACGATCTATCTCAATCCTTTCCTGTACTGGCGTCGGTTCGACAGCAACACCGACCGTTGGCTGCGGGAGCCCGGTCAGCTGACGGAGGATCAGATCACCGCCAACCGATGCCGCTTCTATCCGGAAGTGGACTGGAGCCAGCTGGATGATCAGCAGATCGCTGTGCGCGATGGAGCGGTGGAGATGTTCCTGAAAAGCCTGGAGCTGATCAGCACCTTCCACCCCGAGCTGGGCTCCGGTCAGTTGCTGGAGGTGGAGCGGAAGATGACTATCACCAAGAAACGGGCTTTCGAGCGCTGGGTGGACAAGGCACTGCGTCGTCGCAGCCGTGAGGAGACCAGGGAGCATCGGCGCTTCGAGCGCACGCGCTTCTGGCGGGCCTGGCGGGAGTGGATCGTTCTCGACACCACTCAGAAGGCGCTGGTGCCGATGGTGATGCTGATGGTGCTCTGCGGTTTCGCCGGCTGGTCGATGGGCATGCGCCAGTCCGTCTGCCCGACACTTTCGCTGCCGTCAGGACAGACTGGGATTCGCTGAACCCAGGCCCCATGGCCGACGAACCCGCAGCCTCCAATCCCCTCGACCAGCTGCGCCTGACCCTGATGCAGGAGGTCCTGCCGGTCGGTCTGGCGATGGTTGAACGGGCGCGGGAAGGCGGTCCGGCCAGGGTCGCCGAGCTGTTCACCGCAGGGGCTGCCGATCCTCTCGGTGAGCTTCGCCAGGAGGGTGAACCGGCTGCCCGTTCCCTCCGCGATCAGCTGGATCAGGTGAGTCCAGGACTCGGCAATCCTGTGATGCCGGTCACGGTGTCGGTGCAGGACCCGGACACTGCCGAGATGGATGAGCAGGAGCTGAACGCCATGCTCGAGCGGATTGCGGGTCGTCTGGAGACACTGAGAGCTCTGCTGCCTCCGAAAGGGCAGGTGTAGGTCATGGCCGTGACCAGCCAGCAGCGTCAGACCGGTCTGCGTCAGCAGCCGCTTGTGCTTCTGGTGGTGGTGCTGTTGTTCTGCAGTGCCATGGTCGCGCGCCTGGTCTGGATGCAGCTGCTGGAGGGCGCCCGTTTTCGTGAACTGGCGGATGAAAACCGCATCCGACTGGTTCCGCGATCGCCGATCCGCGGTCGCCTTCTGGATCGCAAGGGACGGGTGCTCGCCACCAGCAAACTCAGTTACACCCTGTACGTCGAGCCCCGCCTCGTGTCCGATTCGGCCTGGCCCGGCTTACGCGACAGGCTTGCTGCGCTGTTGAATCTCAAGCCCGATGTGCTGGATCAACGCCGCGACCGTGGCGTCGATCGGGATGGCTACCGCACCACCCTCGCCCTGAATCTCAAGCCGGAACAGGTGCTGCGTTTCCGTGAACAGGCGAGCACGCTCCAGGGTGCCCAGGTGGATGTGGAGATCCTGCGCCACTACCCGCATGGAACCCTGGCGTCCCATGCGTTGGGTTACACCCAGCCGATCACGGAACAGGAATACGAAGCGCTGGCAGAGAAGGGCTACAAGATCCGCGATCGCATCGGCCGTACGGGTGTCGAAGCGGCGTACGAGACGCATCTGCGCGGCAAGTGGGGCGGCCAGATGCTGGAGGTGAATGCCATGGGTGAGGTGCAGCGGAACCTTGGCGATCGGCCTTCGGTGGCCGGGAAAGATCTCACCCTCACGCTCGACCTTGATCTGCAGCGGGCTGCGGAGCTGTCCCTGGCGGACAAGCCGGGGGGTGCTGTGGTCGCTCTGGATCCTGAAGACGGTTCGATCCTCGCCCTGGCCAGCAAGCCTGGGTTTGATCCCAACTTCTTCTCGAAGCTGATCACCACGCAGAAGGAGTACGACGCGCTCTTCTCCAATCCGAAGAAGCCGTTGCTGTCCCGGGCGATGAACCCCTACGACCCCGGGAGCACCTGGAAGCCGGTCACGGCGATGGCAGGGATGGAATCCGGCAAGTTCCCTCCGGACACCAAATTGCACACCACGGCCTGCATCACGTACGGCGGCCATTGTTTTCCCGATCACAACGGGGTCGGTTTCGGCACCATCGGCTATGCGGACGCGCTGCGTTTCTCCAGCAACACGTTTTTCTACCAGGTGGGTGTCGGCGTGGGCTCCCTGGCGCTGAAACAGGCGGCCGATCAGCTGGGTTTTCAGCAGAAGACAGGGATCGAGATCGGCTGGGAGGAGAGCGTCGGATTGGTCGGTGATGAACGCTGGGCGGCGAAGGGACGTGGCTGGGCTGCACCCGGTTCAGTGCCGTGGATTCCGGAGGACATGGCCAGTGCTTCCATCGGTCAGTCGGTTGTACAGATCACGCCTCTGCAGCTGGCCCGCGCTTACGCGGTGTTCGCGAACGGTGGCTGGCTGGTGACGCCGCACCTGGCCAAGGGCCAGACGAACTGGCTGGATGCCGAGCACCGACGCAAGGTGGCGATCAAGCCCTCCACGCTGAAGACCATCCGCGAGGGTCTCCGAAAGGTGGTGTCCGCAGGCACAGGCTTTGGCCTCAACGGGCCGGGCATTCCTCCTGCTGCGGGCAAAACAGGAACCGCAGAAGACAGCACCGGTGGTGCCGACCATGCCTGGTTCGGCACCTACGCCCCGTATCCGGAGGGTGAGATCGTTGTGGTGGCTTTCGCCCAGAACACACCGGGAGGGGGGTCTGTCCATGCCCTGCCGATGGCCAAGACGGTTCTGGCTGCCTGGGAGAAGACGCGTCAGCGCTGACGCGCCCAAGGCATCCGTTCAGGCGGCGGTGAGCTGAGGCTGATCCAGCACCTGGCGGTAGTAGCCCCGCAGTTGTTCGGTGGCCCCCGCCCATCCCCAGCGCTCGGCTTCGTTGCGCGCCGCTTTGCGCAGGGCCTGTCGTTCGACGTCGTTCCCCAGAAGTCGCTTGGTGGCTTCGATCAGGCTGGCGGCACCGCCATCCTCCCCACCCGGTTCGTAGAGGCAGCCGTTCACACCGTCGGTGATGATGTCGGGGATGCCGCCGCGGTTGGCGCCCACCACGGGGCAACCGGCAGCCATGGCTTCCAGAAGCACCAGCCCGAGGGTTTCCGTGCTCGAGGGGAACAGGAAGGCATCACCGCTGGCGTAGGCACCGGCCAGTTCCTCGCCGGCCAGATAGCCCACAAAGGTGGTCGCGGTTCCCTCGAAGTGCTTCTCCAGCTGCTGGCGGTGCGGCCCGTCACCGACGAGGGCGAAGCGGGCATACGGCAGTGCTTCCAGCACCGGTCGAATCCGTTCGATCTGTTTTTCTGCCGACAGTCGACCGACGTAGAGAAGCAGGGCGCCCCGGTCGTCGTGGGTGCCCAACAGCCGCTGCCGGAGCTCCGGGCTGCGCAGTTCGGGCCGGAACAGCTCCGTGTCCACTCCTCTCTGCCAGAGCGAGGTGTGCTGAATGCCCTTGTCACTCAGTTCCTGCACCATCGCCGTGGAGGTGCAGAGGTTGAGCAGTGCCTGGTTATGGGCAGCCTTGAGCAGCTCCCAAAGCAGGGGTTCGAGCATGCCCATCCCGTAATGCTCGAGGTATTTGGGCAGGTGGGTGTGATAGCTCGCCACCAGGGGAATCCCTTTGGTCTTCGCCAGCCAGATGCCCCCTAGACCGAGCACGGCCGGGTTCACCACGTGAATCAGATCCGGCTGGAAGCTGTCGATCGCTTCGGAGACCGCCGGTCGCGGCAAGGCGAGTTTCAGTTCCGGGTAAAGGGGCAGCGGCATGGCCGGCACGCCGATCACCCGGGCTCCCATGTACTCCTCCGGGCAGCCTTCAGGGCAGAACACCACCACCTCATCCCCGGCCTCCACGAGATGCCGGACCGTCTTGGTCAGACGGGTGACGATGCCGTCGACCTTGGGAAGGAAGGTTTCAGTGAAGAAGGCGACTTTCAAGGGTGAAGTCTGATGTCAGGAGGCGGTGCCGATGGCCTGCGCCTGGGTCTTGGTCCAGGCGGAGGTGCAGAGGATGCGGTCGCGGTCGCAGCGGTCGGCGTAGCGCGTGGCGATCTCCACCACTTCCTTCAGCAGACCGTCATCGAGGGTGGTCGGGTTGAGACCCAGCTCGATGAAGCAGCGGTTGTCAACGATCAGATCATTCTCCACCGCTTCGTTGCGAGGGTTGGGCAGGTTGTTCACCTGCGCGCCGGTGAGAGCAGCCACCTTCTTGGCCAGTTCTCCCACCTGATGACTTTCGGTCATCTGATTGAAGATCTTGACCCGTTCGCCCGGTTCCGGAGGATTCTCAAGGGCCAGCTGCACGCAGCGCACCGAATCGCGGATGTGGATGAAGGCGCGGGTCTGGCCGCCGGTGCCGTGCACCGTGAGTGGGTAGCCGATCGCAGCCTGCATTAGGAAGCGATTGAGAACGGTGCCGTAGTCACCGTCGTAATCGAAGCGGTTGGTCAGGCGCGGGTCGCGGTCGGTGGCATCGGTGTTGGTGCCCCAGACGATGCCCTGGTGCAGGTCGGTGATGCGGACCTTGTCGTTCTTGTTGTAGTAGAGGAACAGCAGCTGATCGAGCGTCTTGGTCATGTGGTAGACGCTGCCCGGGCTGGCCGGATGGAGGATCTCCTCCTCGAAGCGGCTGCCGTCCGGTTGGGGCACCTCCACCTTGAGGTAGCCCTCGGGAATCGTGGCGCCGCGGTGGGAGCCGTAGCCGTACACACCCATGGTGCCGAGGTGCACCACATGGATGTCCTGGCCGCTCTCCACGATGGCGGCGAGCAGGTTGTGGGTGCCGTTGACGTTGTTGTCGACGGTGTAGCGCTTGGTGGCGCTGCTCTTCATCGAGTAGGGCGCTGCCCGCTGCTCAGCGAAATGAACAACGGCATCCGGCTTCTCTTCCAGCAGCAGATCGAGCACGCGTTGGTACTCGTGGGCGATGTCCATGTGCACGAAGCGCATGGGCTTGCCGCCGATCTCCTCCCAGGCCTTCAGCCGCTCGCCGATGGTGGTGATCGGGGTGAGTGATTCCACCTCCAGATCGATGTCGATCTTGCGGCGGCTGAGGTTGTCCACGATCAACACCTCGTGGCCCTGATCGGCCAGGTTCACCGCACAGGGCCAGCCGCAGAAGCCGTCACCGCCGAGGACGAGAACTTTCAACTCAGACTCCTGCAGGAACGAGCGGAACGCTCAGTTGAGGCAAGTTACTACAGGGATTTTCAGCTGATCGCGACGGTCATCGCCACGAGGGCCAGCACGAGCACAGTGCCTCCGAGGGTCATGAGCATGGAGCCTCGCCCGCGGCTGCGGCTGGTCTCCGCATCCATCACCTCCATGCGGGGCTCCTTGGCGAAAGCGTTCAGGCGGCCGCCGTCTTCCGTCGTGACCTGCATGGTGGAACTGCGAGTGCCTGGACCTTATGAGTCCAATTGCTTAGCGGCTTGGAATGTATCGCCAGATTCACTGGTCTTCATCTGTCGTTACCTGCCGGTGCTTTGCTCCTGCACCAGTCCCGTGGTGGGAGAGCTGGCGGCCGCCTGATCGCGTTTCGGCAGGCGGCCGGCCCGGAAGGCGGAGCGACCGGCGGCGACAGCCAGACCCATGGCTTCCGCCATGGCCGCTGGATCCCCGGCCAGAGCGATGGCGCTGTTCACCAGCACGGCGTCAGCCCCCATCTCAAGCGCCTGGGCCGCTTCACTGGGAACCCCGATGCCTGCATCCACCACCACGGGAACGCTGGCGTTCTCGATGATCAGGGCGATGTTCGCCGCATTGTTGAGTCCCTGTCCTGAACCGATCGGTGAGCCCAGGGGCATCACCGTGACGCAGCCGGCATCCTCCAGGCGTTTCGCCAGAAGCGGATCGGCATTGATGTAGGGGAGCACGGCGAAACCCTCCTGCACAAGGCGTTCCGCTGCCTCGAGGGTTCCGATCGGGTCCGGGAGCAGATGACGGCTGTCGGGGATCACCTCCAGCTTCACGAAGTTGTTGTCCTCCTGGCCGGCCAGCTTCGCCAGTTCACGGCCCAGCCGTGCCACCCGCACCGCTTCGTCGGCATCGCGGCAGCCGGCGGTGTTGGGCAGCATCCAGATGCGCGTCCAGTCGATGGCGTCCATCAGGCCGGCATGGCCTGCGGCAACGGCCTGAACACGACGCACGGCCACCGTCACCATCTCGCAGCCGGAGTGCTCGATGCTCTGCTGCATCGTGGTCAGGTCGGGATATTTGCCCGTTCCGGTGAACAGACGGCTTCGGAACGGGCGACCGCCGATGACCAGCTGGTCGTTGGCACAGGACGTCGGAACCATGACGCGTGGTGAGGTTGAGGGAACGGCATCGCTCTGCCGTCGAAGATGAGCAAAACGCCCTACCTTGCGCTCATCATGATGCGCGGTTGATGCCTTTCCTGCTTGCCATGGATCTTTCGATCGGCAGTCAGGTGCCCTTCCGGATGAATCCCCAGCTCCCCTTGGATCCGATCCAGCTGGCGGTCCCTCTGAAGGTGGACGAGGGGAGTGTCGAAAGTTTTGATCCTGTTGCCCGAGCGAGTGATCTCGCTGGAACGCTCCCCCGCCGCTGGTGCGGCACCTACAAGCCGTTCGACGGCAACCCGACCGTCGACGTCACCCTGAACCTGACGTCGCTCACCCCCATGGGTCAGATGGTGGATCTGCGGGGCACCATGGATCTCGGCACAACCACGGCGCCTGTCCAGGGCAACCTGCATGCCAAGTCGGATCAGCTGGATCTCATTCCTCTCGGCAATGCCCTGATTCCCGGTCTGGAGCCCGGTGGCATCTTTCTCGGACTGCAGGGCTTCAGTCCAACGGCCTGGCAGGCTCCGCGTCTGGTGAACATGGCGAACCCCTCCACTGGTGTCGGAGGCCGTCTCGCTCTCGACAGCAGCTGTGAACAGAGTGTTCCGGTGCAGCCTCTCTGGTGATCGACTGATCAGCCCAGACGTCGCTCCAGCTGTTTGAGACGTTTCCGGGCCGTGGTGTTTCCGGGATCGAGAACCAGAGTCTGTCTGTAGAGATCGGCTGCTTCCTCGCTTTTGAGCAGTTTGTCCTGGGCGAAAGCGAGATTGTTGATGGCAACCGGATAGTCCGGTTTCGCCTTGAGAGCCAACTTGTAGTGGCGCACAGCTCCCTCGTAATCCTTCTGGGCGGCCAGTGAGAAGCCCAAGGCATTCTCGATCAGAGCCCTGGCTTCATCCGGCTCACCGTTGGCACGCTTCAAAGCCTGCTTCAACGACGCGGCGGCCTGGGGATAGAGCCGTTTGCGGAGCTGAACCGATCCCAGTTCATACAGGTCGGATGCCTGGCGGGATCCCGCTGCGCCCGCCTGTTCCAATTCGATCAGGCGGGCTTCATCGCGTCGCACGCGCAGCAACTGACGACCCACAACCACCGCCACAATGGACAGCAGGCCGACCAGGCCCAGCAGGTAGGTCTGGGGCAGCAGGTTCATCGCGTGGGATCAGCTTTTGGCAGCGGTGACCACGTTCGTGAAGCTTCCGGGGTCAACCACCGCCAGCTGAGCCAGCATCTTGCGGTTGAGGCGCACATCCGCCTTCTTGAGACCACCCATCAGGCGGCTGTAGCTCACACCGTTGATGCGGGCAGCGGCATTGATACGGGCGATCCAGAGGCGACGGAAGTCGCGTTTGCGGCGACGGCGATCCCTGTAGGCATTGCAGAGGGCTTTCATCACCCGCTGATTTGCGGTGCGGAACAGGGTGCCGTTGCCACCGCGGAAGCCACGGGCCAGCCGCAGGATCTTGTTGCGGCGCTTACGGGCGACGTTGCCTCTCTTGACGCGGGCCATGACGTTGGAAGGGTGTAATCAGGTCAGAACGGAACGAAGCAATTCAGGCGTACGGGAGCATCCGGATCACGCGCAGTTCGTCCGTTTCGTGAACCACGGCCTTGGTGGCCAGGTGGCGCTTCTGCTTGGGAGTCTTGTGATCCAGCAGGTGATTGCGGAAGGCGCGCCGGCGGATGAACTTGCCGCTGCCGGTCGCCTTGAACCGCTTGGCGGCAGCTTTGCGGGTCTTCAGCTTGGGCATGTCTGCTCGTTCGGGCACAAACAATAAGGATACGACGCCACGTGCACCTTCCTCTGTTGAACCGATGATGAGGGCTCTCGCACGATGAGCGTGTTGATCCGGCTGCTGTCGGTGGCTGTGCTGGTCTGGTCGTCGACGGGCTGCCGGGCCAGGGAGATCCAGGCGGAGGGACCGGTGTCTCCTTCTCAGGTGCCCATGGCCGTGACCCATCCGTCTGTGCCGCCGCCACCGCCGGTCAACGGTCCGGAGGATCGGCTGTGGGTTTCTCTGCAGGCCCATCTCGGTCGGCCTGATCAGAGCGGCCCGCTGACGCTGCATGGAGCCGGCAGTCCGCTGTCGCTGAGCGATGCCAGTGGCCGTGACTGGAGCGGTTCGGTCCTGACGATCACCTGGCGGCGTGTGCCGCGGGAGACACCGCTGACGCTCTCGCGTCGCGTGGCCGGTCCATTCGCCAGCTTCGAGTCCGCGGAACGGGTGGCCAAACGCTGGCGGGAGATCGGGGTCGCAGCTGTTGTGGCTCATCCTGACGACTGGGAGGTCTGGGCTCCGAAGGGAGCGCCGCTGCCGGACGGCCTGGCGGTGCGTGACTGGCACGGCAGCATCGACTCGGTGGTGGTGCCTGTGCTTCAGACGGCTGAAGGAGGCTTCACACTCCAGGGTCCGATCCGGATCAACGCCCCTCAGGGTCTGAAGTGGAAGGGCGGGCGCTACGGGGGGCCATTCCGCCTGCAGCGGGATGCCTACGGCAGCTGGACACTGATCGAGCAGGTGCCTCTGGAGCGCTACCTGGAAGGCGTGGTTCCCCATGAGATCGGGGCTGGCTCGCCGCCATCGGCTCTGCAGGCTCAGACGGTGCTTGCCCGCACCTGGGCTCTGGCCAATAGTCATCGCTTCCGGATCGATGGCTACCACCTCTGCAGCGACACCCAGTGCCAGGTGTACAGCGACCCGCGTCAGGCGGGCTCTGCGGTGCTTCAGGCGATTGCTGCCACCCGTGGTCGACTGCTGAGCTGGAACGGAAGCCCGATCAGCGCGGTGTACCACGCCAGCAACGGCGGTGTGATGGCCAGCGGCACCGAGGCCTGGGCGATGGAGCCCCAGCCGTATCTCCGTGCGGAGGCCGATGGAGATGCCGGCTGGTTGAAGCGCCATCCTCTGCCGCTCATCGCGACTGAGGGGGTGGATGCCCTTCTGGCGGATGGAGCCGGCGCCTATGGCAGGAACCATCCCCGCTTCCGATGGACGCGAACGCTCACGACGGCAGGGATCCGGAGTGCCCTCGGTTCAGCCGGAGCTGCTCTGAGTGCTCCGATCCGTCTTTCCGTGCTTCAACGGGGGGCCAGCGGACGGGTTCTGGCGCTGCAGATCAAGGGTTCTGGATCGGCCAGTCCAGTGGTGCTGCGGCTCGACCGGATCCGGCGGACCTTCCGCACTCTTCCCAGCACCCTGTTCGTGCTTCAGCCCCAGGGCGAAGCCAGCTGGTTGGTCCGTGGCGGTGGCTTCGGCCATGGAGCCGGACTCTCCCAGGCCGGTGCGATCGATCTGGCCTGGCGCGGCTGGTCGACGGAACGGATCCTCAGCCACTACTACCCGGGGACGCTTTATGGACCGCTGTCGCCCCAGACTCAGTCCCCTTAGAGTCCTGCCCACCTGAAATGGTGCATGGCTCCGATCGCTGCCTCTGGAGATCACCGCAGGGTGAAGTCGGCAGCGTTCCTGTTCGCCTGCGGCTGCGCCGGCGCAGCACCCCACTGGCTCGATCCGGCCCGGTCTCTCTGGCCGGCGATCAGCCTGGCGCTGATGCTGGGTGGATATGGCCTGCGCACTGTGCTGCAGGGCGAACCCTCCCGCCGGCTTCCGGCCGGCACCCCAGGCGATCTGCCCACCCTTGATGTGGTGGTGGCCGCCCGCGACGAGGAAAGTGTCGTGACCCGCCTGGTGGAGCGTCTGACGGCCCTGCGGTACCCATCCGGACGACTGTCCACCTGGGTGATCGATGACGGAAGTCTGGATCGCACGCCGCAGCTGCTCGACGACCTCGCCGCCACCCATGCTTCGCTGCGGGTGATCCACCGGCCCCGGGATGCGGGCGGTGGGAAGTCCGGGGCTCTCAACACGGCACTGCAGCAGCTTCGTGGGGAGTGGTTGCTGGTGCTGGATGCGGATGCGCAGCTTCAGGAGGATCTGCTGGAGCATTTGATCCCCTATGCCCTCGACGGTGGCTGGTCCGCTGTTCAGCTGCGCAAGGCCGTGATCGATGCCGATCGCAACTGGCTGACCCGGGCCCAGGCGATGGAAATGGCACTGGACGCTGTCATTCAGCAGGGTCGGCTCTCAGGCGGCGGCGTGGCGGAGCTTCGCGGCAACGGTCAGCTGATCCGCCGCTCGGTGCTGGAGGCGGCCGGGGGATTCAACGAGGACACGGTCACTGATGATCTGGATCTCAGCTTCCGATTGCTTACCCACGGAGCTCTGGTGGGGATTCTCTGGGATCCGCCGGTGCAGGAGGAGGCGGTGCCGGGTCTGGCGGCTCTCTGGAAGCAACGTCAGCGCTGGGCGGAAGGTGGACTGCAGCGCTTCTTCGATTACTGGCCCACGCTCACCTCAGGCCAGCTCAGCCTTAGCCAGCGCTGGGATCTCGCCTGTTTCTTCCTGCTGCAGTACGGCCTACCCGTCGTGTCCTTCGCCGATCTGAGCACCAGCCTGGTGACGCGCACGGCGCCGAGCTACTGGCCGTTGACCTTTGTGGCCTTCAGCGTATCGGGGCTGGCTTACTGGCGCGGCTGTCGCATCAGCAGTGAAGGTCCACCGATTCCATCGGCTGGTCCATTGCAGCTTCTTCTGGCCATCTTCTATCTCGCCCACTGGTTCGTCGTGATCCCCTGGGTGGCTCTCAAGATGGCTGTTCTCCCGAAGCGTCTGGTCTGGGCGAAGACCAGTCATGGAGAGCAGGAGCCCGTTCAGGCCTGAGGGTTGTCGACGGGCTGTTCGATGTCGAGCACCTGTCCGTTGAAGAAATCAGCCAGTTGTCGGGCGTTGCGATCGAGTCCGGACGGAAGCTCCGGTGGGGTTTGCGCCGTGGTGGTCGGACCGGCCGGGCTGGATGTGGGTTGCGGAGGAGCTGCTGGCTTGACGGAGACCGTTGGTTCGGGGGCTGGTCGTGACGGTGGAGCGGGTGTTGGAGCCGGACCGGTCGGCTGCGTCACCACTGGAGCAGGCGGAGCGGCGACAACAGGGGCCGTCATCGTGCTGCCCCCGGCTTCCAGCACCAGTTGGCGGTTGCCGCCCAGAGCCGCAGCCACGGCCTTTTCCAGCAGGCTGGCTCGGCTCTGCACCATCCCCATCCAGTTGCCGGCCACCTGCACCACGGCACGGTTGGCATCCAGGCGCACCAGCTGAGCCTGCTGCGAAAGCAGCATGCGGGTTGATGGCAACTCCAGGCTGCCGAGGATCTGCTGCCAGAGCTCGGGCAGGTTGGCGCCGACGGGAGCAGGTTCCGGCGGTGCCGGTGGGCTCACGGAGGGCAGTTCAGGACTCGCTGCCGGTGGAGAGGTCGGAGGAGGTGGACTGATCGCGGCTGCCACGGGCCTGGTGGCTGGCGCAGCGACAACGGGGTCCTTCGACGATGCCGGCTCTGCCAGAAGCCCCAGCAGCAGCACCTCCAGCCAGAGGCGCGGTTGGACGCTCTGACGCAGCTGCTGTTCCGCCCCACGCAGCTGGTTTTGCCACTGCAGCAGTCGCGGGCGACCGAGGGCCCTGGCCAGATCGGGCAGCTGATCGCGGAACTGGGGCGATACCCCGGTGAGTTCCGGTCGATCCGGTGCGGCAGCCGTCAGCACCAGGTCTCTCAGGATCCCGGCCAGGCCCTGGAGCACTGCTCCAGGATCACGGCCCCTGTCCAGCAGATTGCGGGTCGCCTCCAGCAGTTCCACCGGTGCGGCGGCGGTCATCGCCTTCACCAGCTCAAGCAGCTCCTGTTCAGGGACTGCTCCCAGCAGATCCCATACCGCTGTGGCTTCGATCGGGGGCGGCAGCAGGCTGAGCTGATCCAGCAGGCTCTCGGCATCGCGCAGACCTCCCTGGGCTCGCTGTGCCACCACATGCAGGGCATCCGGCCGGATGTCGATCGCTTCCTGCTGGGCAATCCAGCTCAGATGTGTCTCAAGGGCATCGAGTGGGATCCGCCGGAAATCAAAGCGCTGGCAGCGGCTCAGGATGGTCGGCAGCACCCGCTGCGGGTCTGTTGTCGCCAGGACGAACACCACCTGTGGCGGAGGCTCCTCGAGGGTCTTGAGCAGGGCGTTGAAGGCGGCGGTGGAGAGCATGTGGCACTCGTCCACCACGTACACCTTCCAGCGGGCCTGCACCGGCGCGAAGCGCGAGCGTTCGATCAGCTCCCGGATGTTGTCGACGCCGGTGTTGGAAGCGGCATCGATCTCGATCACATCCAGGGCGGTTCCGGCGGCGATCGTTGTGCACAGCTCGCAGTGCCCGCAGGGCTCCGGTGTCGGCCCGTCGCTGTTGAGGCAATTCAGCGAGCGAGCCAGGATTCTGGCGCTCGAGGTCTTGCCTGTCCCCCTCGGGCCGCTGAACAGATACGCCGGTGCGATCCGGTTGCTGGTGAGGGCATGGCCGAGGGTGGCGGCAATCGCCTCCTGACCCACCAGCTGATCGAAGCGCTGGGGACGATATTTGTGGTGGAGCGGCTGATAGCCCGGACTCATGCGCCGCCGGCGTTGCTGCGAGGGTACTCAGGTGAGCCGGCCTCAGGCAGGGCCGGAGGCTGATCCAGCAGGGCATCAATCCGTTCCTTGAGATCCTCCACCGCGGACAGTTCATCGGCGAGGCTCTGGCCGGAGAGCAACAGCTGGCGGTTGCTGCCGTCACCGGCTTGCTGCAGCAGGGTCTCCAGGCTGGTGAGAAGCTTCACCCGCAGCTTCTCAAGCTTGGCCACCCCCTGACGGGCCATCCGGCGGGCGTTGTCATCCAGCAGTCCGCGTTGGACCAGGAGCTCAAGTCCGCTCATCAGGGCCGCCGGCATCAGCTGGCTCCAGTGGCGGGCCCGTTCCAGAACCGATTCCACCTGGCCGCTGCGGTGCCGACCGGTTTTGCACCAGGTGGCGAAGTGTTCGCAGTTGTTGAACAACAGGTTGTAGTTCTGTTCCCCGATCCGGCCCATCGCCCGTCTCAGGGTCACTCCCGATGGGGAGGCGTGCTCGTGTTCGATCACCGCAATGGGCTGACCCTGGCAGAACTCCTCGACGGGGCTGCGAAGGATTTCGCGGCCCTCGAGGTAATGGGCCACGGTGCCGTCTCCCAGGTCGATGCCGTGATGGTTGAACAGTCCGTGCTGCCGCGGAACCTGCAGGTGGTCTGCGGTGGCCAAGGCGTCAGGCGGTCTTCTGCTGGTCCGCGCCCGGCAGCGGCAGCACCTTGCCCCCGCTGTGCTCTTCGACCATGGCTCGGGTCACGGTGAACGAGGAGACCGACGTCTGGGAGGGCAGGTCGTACATCAGATCGAGCATCAGCTCTTCGACGATGCCGCGCAGAGCCCGGGCGCCGGTCTTGCGGCGATGGGCTTCCTGGGCGATGGCTTCGATCGCGGCGGGCTCGAAGTCCAACTGGACGTTGTCCATGCTCAGCAGCGTGCTGAATTGCTTCACCAGCGCATCGCGGGGCTCGGTGAGGATCGATTCGAGTGCGCTTTCGTCGAGGGGCTCCAGCACGGCACTCACAGGCATCCGGCCGATGAATTCCGGGATCAGTCCGTACTTCACCAGATCATCCGGTTCGAGATGGCGCAGCACCTGGGCCGCCTGCAGGTCCCGGTTGGTGCGGCTGCGGCCGCGGCTGTCGCTGGGCATGAAGCCGATGGCGTTGCGGCCCATCCGCTTCTGCACCACATCGTCAAGGCCGACGAAGGCACCGCCGCAGATGAACAGGATCTGGCTGGTGTCGATCTGGATGCAGTCCTGATAAGGGTGCTTGCGGCCTCCCTGGGGAGGCACGTTCGCCACGGTGCCTTCCAGCATCTTGAGCAGAGCCTGCTGCACCCCTTCTCCGGAGACGTCACGGGTGATCGAAGGGTTTTCGCTCTTGCGGGCGATCTTGTCGATCTCGTCGATGTAGATGATGCCGCGCTGGGCCTGATCCACATCCATGTCGGCCTTCTGCAGCAGCCGCAGCAGGATGTTCTCCACGTCTTCACCGACGTAGCCGGCCTCCGTGAGAGTGGTGGCATCCGCCACGGCAAAGGGCACGTCCAGCAGTTCCGCCAGGGTCTGGGCCAGCAGGGTCTTGCCGCAGCCGGTGGGGCCGATCAGCAGG
Organism: Synechococcus sp. KORDI-49; assembly: GCF_000737575.1. Taxonomy (NCBI): domain Bacteria; kingdom Bacillati; phylum Cyanobacteriota; class Cyanophyceae; order Synechococcales; family Synechococcaceae; genus Synechococcus; species Synechococcus sp. KORDI-49. Next base: position 1,671,865 of record NZ_CP006270.1, read on the forward strand.
ATGTTGGATTTGTGCAGTCGCGTGGCGGTCTGCTCGGTCTCACCGTTGCCGTCACCCTGCCAGGCCAGGCGTTTGTAGTGGTTGTAAACCGCCACGGAGAGCACTTTCTTGGCGGAGTTCTGACCCACCACCTGCTGATCCAGGAAGGTTTTGATCTCCTGCGGTCTCGGGATCGAGGCCAGGGTCGGAGCCGGCTTGCCGCTCTTGCGCGTGGCGGGAGCGGACTTCCTGTGCTGCTCAGCGCTCTGACGCGCATTGCCCTGGCTGTCCACCAGCTCCTCGTCGAGGATCTCATTGCACAGGTCGATGCATTCGTCGCAGATGTAGACGCCAGGGCCGGCGATCAACTTGCGAACCTGGTCCTGCGACTTCCCGCAGAAGGAACATTTCAGGTGGGCATCGAACTTGGCCATCGAACGCCGTTCACTTCAACGAGGGGTGGTCAGAGCACGACCGGAGGAGGGTCTCCCTGAACACCAAGGATCGTGAGTCGGCGAGGCGCTGTCAGCCCTCCGTAACGATTCCTCCGTCCCTGGAACTGTCCACCACACGGTCGATCAGGCCGTATTCAACCGCGTCTGAGGGTGAAAGGAAGTAGTCCCGGTCGGTGTCTTCGGAGATTTTGTCGAGGGGCTGACCGGTGTGCTCCGCCATCAGTCCGTTGAGGGTCTCCTTGAGGAACAGGATCTCCTTGGCCTGGATCTCGATATCGACGGCCTGTCCCTGGGCTCCCCCCAGAGGCTGGTGAATCATGATCCGGGCGTTCGGCAGGGCGAGGCGTTTGCCCTTGCAGCCGCCGCTGAGCAGGAAGGCGCCCATGCTGGCCGCCAGCCCATAGCAGATGGTCATCACGTCAGGAGCCACCTGCTGCATCGTGTCGTAGATCGCCAGTCCCGCCGTCACGGAGCCTCCCGGCGAGTTGATGTAGATCTGGATGTCCTTTTCTGGATCCTCGGCTTCCAGAAACAGCATCTGGGCCACGAGGGCATCGGCCACGGCGTCATCAACCCCGGTGCCCAGGAAGATGATCCGCTCGCGCAGCAATCGGGAGTAGATGTCGAAGGCCCTGTCGCCACGGCCGGACTGCTCAACCACGGTCGGTAGAGGACCGGGTGCCGAGATGGGCATTTCGGCCCGCCAGCGGTTCTGGATGGGGTGGTGACTGCGGGCGTCGATCACGCGCTCGTTGCCTGTCTGAGTGGGATCAATCTATGGGCGGTGCTCACGCGTCGGAGTCCGCCTTGGACCCGGACTCGTCGGATGTCTTCTTGCTGGCAGCCTTTTTCTTGCCAGCAGGCTTGGCGTCGGAGGCCTCCGATGGCGTCGTGGCTGCCCGTTCGGTGAGGGTGCTGTTCTCCTCCAGCCAGCTCATCAGCTGCTCCTGGATCAGGTCATCCATCACGGCCTGACGCAGACGTTGCGGATCGATCTTGGCGTCAGCCGAGAGTTCCTTTTTCACCTCCTCGAGCTTGGCTTCCACAGCCGGCTCATCAACTTTGATGCCTTCCGCTTCGGCCAGTGCGGTGAGGGCGAAGCTGCGGCGCAGACGCTCCTCGGCCTCCGGTCTGGACCTCTGCATCAGATTGCGCACAAGCTCGGGTGTGAACAGTGATTTCACATCCATGCCCTGCTGTGCGAACTGAGCAGCGGTCTGCTCCAGGAGATTGCGGCTCTCCTGCTGGATCAGTGCTTCCGGAAGCTCCACCTCCAGCTGCTCCACCAGGGCCCCGACCAGGGCATCGCGGCGGTTGCTGGTCTGACGACGCTCGGCGTCATCCTTCAATCGCTGTTCGAGGTCTTTGCGCAGATCGGCCAGGGTGTCTTGTTCGCTGGCCTGTTGGGCGAAAGCGTCGTCGAGCGCCGGCAGTTCGCGGGTTTTGAGATCCTTCAGCTCGATCTCGAAGGACGCTTTGCGGCCGCGGGCGTCGTCCTTGGGGTAGTCCTCCGGGAACTGGCAGTCAACGGTTTTCATCTCGCCGATGCTCATGCCGATCACCCCTTCGATGAAGCCGGGGATCATGCGGCCGTGCTCCAGGTCCACATCCATCGAGTCGGCACTGCCCCCCTCGATGTCACTGCCGTCGTCGCTGTAGGTGCCCTTGAAGCCCAGCACGGCGATATCGCCCTTGGCGGCGGACCGGTCCTCCACAGGCACCACGGTGGCCAGCTGTTTGCGCGAGTCCTCGAGCATGTCGTCGATCTTCGAGGCCTCGTAGGCCACCGGTTCGAATTCCGCTGTCAGCCCTCGGGTGGTTTTCAGCTTCGGTGTTGGGGCCACATCCGCTTCCAGGGTGATGATCAACTCCGAACCGGGTTCGAACGTCGCCAGCAGACCCTCGAAGCCGCCACTCAAATCCGGCTGGCTGAGCGGTTCCAGAGCTTCCTGCTTGATCGCCTCGCGCCAGACCGTGTCCACAAGGCTTTCCAGTGCTGTGGCCTTGATGCGAACCGCTCCAAGCTGCTGCATCACGACCGTGCGGGGAACCTTGCCCTTGCGAAAGCCCGGCAGGTTGATGTTGCGACTGAGGCTGCTGATCGCCTCCTCGTAGCTGGCCTTGCTGCGCTCCCCCGGCACCGTGACCTTCACCGACAGTCGACTGCCCGGTTTGGATTCGGTGCTCACCTTCAGGGCTGCTGCGCTCATGGCGGGTCGGTTGGATCACAGGGCAGCCCATCACTTTAAGAAATGGTTGGCCACGCCACTCCCCAGTAGGGTGGGACCATCGCTGAACCGGACGCGCCAGCCCCCTGCAATGCGGCGCGCCATCCGGCACTTCTTCGGCCCGCTTTCTGTTCAGACCAGACCGCACGCTTGCCTCCATCCCTTCCAGATCGACCCCTGAACGTTGCTGTTCTCGGCGCTAGCGGCGCTGTCGGGCAGGAGCTTCTGATTCTTCTCGAGGAGCGTGGATTTCCTGTCGCCGAGTTGAGACTTCTGGCTTCAGCCCGCTCCGCCGGTCAGACCCAGACCTGGAACGGCCGCTCCCTCACCGTGCAGGAAGTCGATGCCTCCAGTTTCGAGGGCATCGATCTGGTGCTGGCCTCCGCCGGTGGATCGATTTCCCGTCAATGGCGTAACGCGATCACGGCGGCCGGCGCGGTGATGGTGGACAACTCCAGCGCCTTCCGCATGGAGGAGGGGGTCCCCCCTGGTGGTTCCGGAAGTGAATCCCGATGCGGCGTTCCTGCATCAGGGCGTGATCGCCAACCCCAACTGCACCACGATTCTGCTCACGCTTGCCCTGGCGCCTCTGGCGGCGCATCAGCCGATGCGAAGGGTGCTCGTCAGCACCTATCAATCCGCCAGTGGTGCAGGAGCCCGGGCGATGGAGGAACTCAAAACCCTTTCGCAGACCGTTCTGGATGGAGGAACACCCACCAGTGAGGTGCTCCCTCATTCCCTGGCCTTCAATCTGTTCCTCCACAACTCACCTCTGCAGGAGAACAGTTACTGCGAGGAGGAGATGAAAATGGTGAATGAAACCCGGAAGATCATGGGTCTGCCGGATCTGCGCTTCTCGGCCACCTGTGTGCGGGTGCCCGTGCTCCGGGCCCATTCCGAAGCGGTGAACATTGAGTTCGAGCAACCGTTCCCGGTGGAAACCGCTCGTTCCCTGCTGGAGAAGGCGCCCGGTGTGGAGCTGATCGAGGATCACGGCTGCAACCGCTTCCCGATGCCGACGGACGTGACCGGGCGCGATCCCGTCGCCATCGGTCGCATCCGCCAGGACATCAGTGACCCCAACGCTCTGGAGCTCTGGCTCTGCGGTGATCAGATCCGCAAGGGTGCTGCGCTGAATGCCATTCAGATCGCTGAGCTGCTGGTGCGGTCATGAGTCCCTCTGCTGAACGATCCCCCACTCCCTTCGGCCGTCTGGTCACGGCGATGGTCACCCCCTTCGATGGGGCTGGAGCCGTTGATTTGGCGCTGGCCGGCCGTCTTGCCCGTCATCTCGTGGATGAGGGGTCCGATGGCCTTGTGGTGTGCGGCACCACCGGTGAGTCACCCACCCTCAGCTGGCAGGAACAGCGGCAACTGCTGGAAGCCGTGCGGCAGGCGGTGGGTCCTGGAGTGAAGGTGCTGGCGGGCACCGGCAGCAACAGCACCGCCGAAGCGGTGACGGCCACCCGCGAGGCTGCCGAGGCCGGAGCGGACGGTGCTCTCGTGGTGGCGCCCTACTACAACAAGCCGCCTCAGGATGGATTGGAGGCTCATTTCCGGGCTGTTTCGGCTGCAGCACCGGATCTGCCCCTGATGCTTTACAACATCCCCGGTCGGACCGGTTGCAGCCTTCAACCCGCCACGGCGGCTCGGTTGATGGACTGCCCCAACATCACCAGTTTCAAGGCGGCCAGCGGCACCACGGAGGAGGTCACGCAGCTGCGTCTGGCCTGTGGTCCGCGCCTGGCGATCTACAGCGGCGACGATGGCCTCACCCTGCCGATGCTCGCCGTGGGCGCCGTCGGTGTGGTGAGCGTGGCAAGCCACATCGCAGGGCGTCGCATCCGCGCCATGATCGAAGCTCACCTCAGTGGTCAGGGAGCGATAGCGCTCGGCCACCACGAACAGTTGCAGCCCCTCTTCAAGGCCCTGTTTGCCACAACCAATCCGATCCCGGTGAAAGCAGCTCTCCAGCTCAGCGGCTTCCCCGTCGGCGATCCCCGTCTTCCCCTCAACCCTCTGCCTGACGCCATGCGAGATGCCCTGTCCCAGATCCTGTCCGCCCTACGCCAGACCTAGGTCCGGTTCAAAGGCTTACGCACACAAGTTCTCTTTCGTTCCCTTTTTTCCATGACCAACAGTTCCAGATCCGCGAAAGGCCAGGAGCCCTGCCTGCGGGTGATCCCCCTCGGCGGCCTGCACGAGATCGGCAAGAACACCTGTGTGTTCGAGTACGGCGATGACCTGATGCTGGTGGATGCCGGCCTCGCTTTCCCCAGCGACGGCATGCATGGCGTGAATGTGGTGCTGCCTGACACCAGCTTCCTGCGCGAGAACCAGAAGCGGATCCGCGGCATGATCGTCACCCATGGGCATGAGGACCACATCGGTGGCATCTCCCATCACCTCAAGCACTTCAACATTCCGGTGATCTACGGGCCGCGCCTGGCCCTGTCGATGCTCACCGGAAAGATGGAAGAGGCGGGCGTCACCGACCGCACCACGCTGCAGACCGTCACCCCGCGGGAAGTGGTGAAGGTGGGTCAGCACTTTTCGGTGGAATTCATCCGCAACACCCACTCGATGGCCGACAGCTATTCGCTGGCCATCACCACTCCGGTGGGCACGATCATCTTCACCGGCGACTTCAAGTTCGATCACACACCGGTGGATGGCGAATTCTTCGACATCGCCCGCCTGGCGCACCACGGTGAACAGGGTGTCCTCTGCCTGTTCAGCGATTCAACCAACGCAGAGGTGCCGGGTTTCTGCCCGCCGGAGCGTTCGGTGTTCCCCAACCTCGATCGCCACATGGCCAGTGCCGAGGGGCGAGTGATCATCACCACCTTCGCCAGTTCGATCCACCGGGTCTCGATGATCCTCGAACTGGCTCTCAAGAACGGCCGCAAGGTTGGCCTGCTCGGGCGTTCCATGCTCAACGTGATCGCCAAGGCCCGCGAGCTCGGCTACATGCGTGCTCCGGATGATCTGTTCGTGCCGATCAAGCAGATCAATGATGTGCCCGATCGCGAGACGCTGCTGCTGATGACCGGCAGTCAGGGTGAGCCGCTGGCTGCTCTGAGCCGCATCTCCCGTGGGGAGCATCCCCAGGTGAAGGTGAAGCCCAGCGACACGATCATCTTCTCCGCCAGCCCGATCCCTGGAAACACGATTTCCGTGGTCAACACGATCGACCGCCTGATGATGCTCGGGGCCAAGGTCGTTTACGGCAAGGGCGAAGGCATCCATGTGTCCGGTCACGGCTTCCAGGAGGACCAGAAGCTGATGCTGGCCCTGACCAAACCGAAGTTCTTCGTGCCTGTGCACGGCGAGCACCGCATGCTTGTTCAGCACGCCAAGACCGGTCACTCCATGGGTGTGCCAGAGAACAACACGCTGATCATCGACAACGGTGATGTGGTTGAGCTCACTCCGGATTCGATCCGCAAGGGGGATCCGGTGAAGGCCGGCATCGAGCTGCTCGATCAATCCCGCAACGGCATCGTCGACGCCAGGGTGCTGAAGGAGCGTCAGCAGCTGGCGGAGGACGGCATCATCACGATCCTCGCGGCCATCAGCACCGACGGTCAGATGGTGGCGCCGCCTCGGGTCAACCTGCGCGGTGTGGTCACGACCGCCGATGCCCGCAAGATGTCGATGTGGACCGAGCGCGAGATCACCTGGGTGCTCGAGAACAAGTGGAAGCAGCTCTGCCGCAACACCGGCGGCAAGGCACCGGAAGTGGACTGGATGGGTGTGCAGCGGGAAGTGGAAGTGGGCCTCGGTCGGCGCATGCGCCGTGAGCTGCAGGTGGAGCCGCTGATTCTCTGCCTGGTGCAGCCGGCTCCTTCCGGGACGCCTGCCTACAAGTCGAAGGCGATGGAGGAGAAGGACGACCGTCCCGCTCCCCGTGGTCGCGCAGGGCGCCCCGCCAGTGCCAGCAATGGCCGTCGTGATCCTGCGCCAGCGCCCGTCAAGGTGGCTCCCACCGCGGCCAAGGCGGCAGTTGCCGAGAAGGTGGAGCCCAAGGTGGAGCCGGAACCGGAGATTCCTGCCGGCCGCACCCGTCGCCGTCGTTCAGCGGCGGTCTGAACGCCTCAGCTGTCGTCGTAGCCGCTGGAGCAGAGAGGCTGATGCACTGTCATCGGCTCTCTGCTCAGGGTCTGCCTCCTGCATGGCGTCCAGCCGAACTCTCAGCAGGGCGCTGCTCAGCACCTGCTCAGCCTCTGCGGGACTTTCCTGGGTTTGGAAGGGTTCCTGGGCTTGGAGAGGTTCCTGGCTTGGTGTTGGCGTCGGACTTGGTTCAGGCTCCGGCTCCACAGGCATCGGTGCATCCAGCCAAGGCATGGCGGTGGGCCGGGCTTGTTGTTGCTGTGCGGACGGTGCTGCTGCCGAGCCGGAATTGACGAACGGATCCTGCAGCAGGTCCGGCTGCTGCGCTTCGCCGGGCAGCTGTGCCTGACAACGGTTCAGCCCCTGACGGGCGAGTTCCGCCAGCGTCTCCTGGGGATCACTGTCCAGAACCAGCTGATAGAAGCCCGCTGCCGGGTCGGGCTGCTGCTGTCCGTACAGCGTGATGTGGCCCAGCAACAGGCCGACGATGGCCCGCCAGCCCAGTTTCGCTGCGCGGTTTTCGGGCGTGTCCGGGGTGGCTTCCAGCTGCTGGAGCAGAGTCGTGGCCAGCGTGTCGGCATCGGCATACCGCCCTTCCCCGTACGCCTGTTCGGCTGCCTGGTATCGCTGCTGGAAATCGCCGTCCATCAGTCGCTGTCCAGGGGTGAGGCGGTTCCCTGCGCCTGATGATGCTCCCCGCCGCCCAGCTCGAATCCGGCGTGGACCGCCTTCAGAGCAGCCACGCCGGCGGCGTCCGCCACGAGGCAGCTGGTGCGGATCTCGCTGGTGGCGATCAGGGCGATGTTGATGTCGGCTTCCGCCAGGGCCCGGAACATGCGGCCCGCGGTTCCGGCGGTGGCCGGCATGCCGGCCCCGACGGCGCTCACCCGGGCAATCGCGGGCCCTTCCTCCAAGGCGGCTCCGGGCCACTGCGCCAGCAGGGGGGCCAGGGCGACATCAGCTCGGTCCCGGTCCTCCTTGCGCAGGATGAAGCTGATGTCCCGCGACCCATCACCGTGCTGCCGCTCGGACTGGACGATCGCATCAAGACTGATGCCGGCTTCGGCCAGGGCTGAACAGAGGGCTGCCGCCGTCCCCGGACGGTCCGGCACGTGCCGCACACTCAGCTGCGCCTGATCCCGGTCGAGGGCGACCCCTCGTACCTCCGGTTCGCCCCTGTCGCAGACGGATGGATTCAGCTGAACCTGTGCATCCTGCACTTCGAAGGCCTCGCGCACGGCCTGCAGTGCCTTGCGTCCGTTCGCGGCGTCAATCACGCAGCTCACCTTCACTTCGCTGGTGGCGATCAGCCGCAGGTTGATGCCTTGCTGCGACAGACAGGTGAACAGTCCGGCGGCGATGCCGGGGCGCCCCATCATCCCCGCGCCGCTGATGCTCAGCTTGGTCATGCCTCCTTCGGCCGAGAGATCGCCCCCGAGGCTCTGAAGCAGTCCGGCACAGACGTCCTTGGCCCGCTCCAGATCCGCTTCCGCCACGGTGAAGGTGATGTCGTTGCTGCTGCCCTCATGGGTCGACTGGATGATCAGATCAACGTTGATGTCCGCCCCGGACAGCGTCTCGAACAGACGGGCGGCGATGCCGGGTTGATCGGGAATTCTTGAAAGCCCCAGCACCGCCTGCTGATCCAGCTGTTCCACGCCGTCCACGGGACTGCCGAGCTCGAGGCCGTCCCGGCCGATCGGGCGGCGACTGCGGCTGGTGAGCCGTGTGCCTGGAGCGTCGCTCCAGCTGGAGCGCACTACCAGGGGAACCCCGTAGTTGCGTGCGATCTCCACCGCCCGGGGATGCAGCACAGACGCTCCCAGGCTGGCGAGTTCCAGCATCTCGTCACAGCTGATCTCGGTCATCAGCTGGGCATCGGTCACCTTGCGGGGATCCGTGGTCAGCACACCCGGCACATCGGTGTAGATCTCGCAGGCGTCGGCGCCAAGCGCCGCGGCAAGAGCAACGGCCGAGGTGTCCGATCCGCCGCGGCCCAGGGTGGTGATCTCCGCGATTCCGCCGCTGCCGCTGCTGGTGCCTTGAAACCCGGCCACCACCACGACGGAGCCGTCCGCCAGCCGACCCTGCACCCGGTCGGTGCGGATCTCGAGGATGCGCGCACGGCCGTGGGTGGATTCGGTGACGATGCCGACCTGCGGGCCGGTCATCGACACAGCGCTCACCCCAAGAGCGTTCAGAGCCATCGCCAGCAGTGCGATCGACACCTGCTCGCCGCTGGCCAGCAGCATGTCCATCTCCCGTCGCGGCGGGTCGGCGTTGATCGCTGCCGCCAGCCCGGTGAGTTCGTCGGTGGTGTGCCCCATGGCGGAGACCACCACGACCACGTCGTGGCCTTCCTCCCGGCAGCGGGCGATGCGCTGAGCCACGGCCTGGATGCGCTCGACGCTGCCGACGGAGGTGCCGCCGAACTTCTGCACCAACAGGGCCATGCGCGGGATCCCAGTAACGCTGGAGTTTCTCACCCCAGCAGGCCGTCGCGGAAGGCATCCTCCGGTGGCGATCCTCGCTTCAGTCGTGCCTCCACCTCCAGCAGCCGTCCCAGCAGGGAGAGAAACCGCTTGGCAGGCCGCCCCTGCAGCTGTTTGCGCATCACATAGATGCGCTTCGGGTTGCCGATGCCGGCGGCCTTGGCGATCACCGCCACATCCCGCTCTCCCTGCTGCTCCAGCAGGCTCACCCAAAGCCAGCCACGGATCTGCCCGGTGAGGGTGGCGACGATGCGCAGGGCCGGTTCACCGGCATCGATCAGGGCATCCCAACGGGCGATCGCCTCGCCCGCATTCCCCTCCAGCAGCGCATCCCCCACCTGCAGAGCGTTGGTGGCCAGACCGCCCACCAGCTCCTCCACGAGCGCTGCGTTGATGGTGGTGGCCCGCAGCGACAGCTTGCGCAGTTCCGATTCCAGGCGGGCGCTGTCGTTGCCGATCGCCTCCACAAGAGGGTCGATGGCATCGCGGTCCAGTTGCAGTCCAAGGGCATCGGCGGTGCGTTCCACCAGCTGGCGCTGACCGGCGCCGTCCCAGACCGCCGGCAGTTGAAAGCGTTGCTCATGGTCCAGTCCCTGCTTGATCCGCTTCTGCAGCGCCTTGGTGGTGCGCAGGCGGCCATCCGGTTTGGCGGGGTTCACCAACACCAGATGGGCGTCGTCGGCCAGCAGCTCCAGGGAGGCCTCGAAGCGATCCGCCAGCTCCGTGGGGCAGGCGTTGCAGAACGGACTGCGCTGCAGCAGCACCACGCGGCTGCCACTGGCGAACGGCGGCGTGCGGGCCTCCTCCAGGGCCTGAGCCGCCTGCCCGGCTTCGGCACCGTCGAGGCGGCTGAGGTTGATGCTGCTCCAGGCGGGGTCCACCAGCGTTTTGATCAGCGCATCGATGGCCCGGTCCCGTGCCGCGGCGTCATCTCCCCAGATCAAATGAATGGGCATGCGCTGATGATGGCGTTGATGGCCCAGGACCACCCGATCTTCACCGAAAGCATCCGGCGCATCCGTGCTCTGCTGGGCAACACCGGACTTGATCCACTGCAGCAGCAGGTGCTGGAACGTCTGGTGCATAGCAGCGGCGATCCAGGGCTGGCCCCTCTGCTGCGGTTCAGCCCAGGCGCCTGCGAGCGGGGGGTGGAGGCGCTGCGGCGTGGCGCGGCGATCCTCACCGACACAGCGATGGCGGCCGCGGCGGTGGCACCGATGGCCGGCCGCACTCTGGGCACGCCGGTGCACTGTGTTCTGGACTGGGCGCCTGACCAGGCGCCCGCGGGTTCGACCCGCACGGCGGCCGGCATGGCCCTCGCCTGGAGGGAGCTGAGTGCCGTCGCCCCAGCACCGCTGGTGCTGATCGGCAGTGCGCCGACGGCCCTGGAGCTGCTGCTGGATCAGGTGGCGGCTGGCCAGCCAGCCCCGAGTCTGGTGATCGGCATGCCGGTGGGCTTCGTTGGCGTTGAGGACAGCAAGCGTCATCTGGCCTGCAGTGATCTGCCCCAGATCCGGCTCGACAGCAGCCGCGGCGGAGCGGGTCTGGTGGGGGCGGCCGTCAACGCGCTGCTGCGGGCGGCAGCAGCGTCAGATCATTCCCCTGCCAGCTGAGGCGCCAGCCCCCGGGCAGATCACAGCCGCCGCCGGCGGCACCGAGCGCGAGTCGCCGGCTCAGCTCCTCCAGCAGTTCGGCATCGCAGCCCGTCACCCCTTGCTGGTCCAGCCAGAGGGCCAGCAGCTGTCGTCGGCTGGAACCGCTCAGACGACCGAGGCCGCGGCGGTCCAGACCATCGGGGCGTTGCAGGTGCTGCAGCGCCAGCTCCGCCAGTTCCTGGCGGGTGTCCTGCACCTGGGACAGTCGCTCCGCCAGATCCGCCATCCGCCGCTCCGCCCCGGGATGCAGGGCCTCCAGCACCGGCAGGAGCTCCAGGCGGACCCTGTTGCGGGCGTAGGCGGGGTCTGCATTGCTGGGGTCGAGCCACAGCGGCAGCGTCAGGTCGCGGCAGATGGTGCCGGTGTCATGGCGGCTGAAGCTCAGCAGCGGCCGCCGCAGCCAGGGCCCCTCGGGTGCGGCGGCCGAGAGGGGCCGCAGCGGCCGCAGGCTGCCGAGGCCGGCCAGGTCCGTTCCGCGGGCCATCTGCAGCAGCAGGGTTTCGGCCCGGTCGGTGGCCGTGTGGCCGGTGACCACATCGCGTTGTTCGGCGCTGGCCTGCTCCATCAGGCAGGTGTAACGCCAGCTCCGGGCAGCGGCTTCGCTGGCGACTGCGGTGGGCTCCGCCCGTTCGATCCGGATCGCCAGCTGATGGCTGCGGGCCCAGTCGCTGAGTTCCGTTGCGATCCGCCCGGAGTCCGGATGCCAGCCGTGGTCGCCATGCCAGAGCGTCAGGTCCCACCGGTGCAACGGCACCAGCTCCGTCAGCAGGGCACAGAGCGCCATCGAATCCTGGCCGCCGGAGATCGCCAGCAGCAGTCGGCTTCCGCTGGGCAGCAAGGCCGGCTGCTGCAGCAAGCGGCGATGCAGTCGATCGTGCCAGGGAGTCCAGCTCACGGTCTTAGCTCACGGTGGCGGACAGGGTTCCTCCACGGTGTGAGAATCAACGGATCGCTGTCCAGTCTCCATGTCCCGTCTCCAGCAGCTGCCCGTCGCTCTGCAGCGCAGCCTCGAGCAGCGTTCGGCGCTCAAGGTGATCGCCGGCCTGATGAACTTCGATGCGGCCAGCGTCGCGCGTGTGGCTCGTGCGGCCGGCCATGGCGGGGCTGATCTGATCGACGTGGCCTGCGATCCGGAACTGGTGTCGCTGGCGATCCGTGAGTCGGGTGGTGTGCCGGTCTGCGTGTCTTCGGTGGAGCCCGAGCAGTTTCCAGCGGCGGTCGCAGCCGGTGCGGTGATGGTGGAGATCGGCAATTTCGATGCCTTCTATCCCGAGGGCCGCGTGTTCGGCGCTGAGGAGGTGCTGGCCCTCACCCGTCGCACCCGGGAGCTGCTGCCGCAGGTGGTGCTCAGCGTGACCGTGCCCCATGTGCTGCCGCTGGACCAGCAGGAGCAGCTGGCTGTGGATCTGGTGGCGGCCGGAGCCGACCTGATCCAGACCGAGGGCGGCACCAGTGCCAGGCCCTTCAGTGCCGGCAGCCTCGGCCTGATCGAGAAGGCGGCTCCCACCCTGGCGGCGGCGCACAGCATCAGCCGGGCCGTGGATGTGCCCGTGCTCTGTGCGTCGGGACTTTCGGCGGTCACCCTGCCGATGGCGATTGCCGCTGGTGCCGCAGGCGTCGGTGTCGGTTCTGCGGTGAACCGCCTCAGCGATGAGCTGGCGATGGTGGCCGTGGTTCGCGGTCTGCGGGCAGCGTTGCTGCAGGCCGTCCCCAGCCGTGTCTGAGTCGCCCCGGTTGCTGACAGCGGAGGGCTTGATTTCTACGTTGAGCGTCGAGTCCTCCCCCACGGTTCGAAAATGATCGGTTGGTTGCTGCAGTGGCCCGTCAGGGCTTTGGTGTTGCTGCTTGTGGGGGCTCTCCCTCTCGGTGTTGAGATGGCGAGCTTCGGCACGGCGCTCTCGTCGGCCGTGGTGATCGGCCTGCTCGGCACGCTGCTGATCCTGCCCCTGAAGCTGATCCTCGCTCTGCCCTGGGCTGTGGCCAGTCTGGGGGGCCTGATTGCACCGATCACCTGGTTGTTCAACTGGCTGATCACCGTGGTGTTGTTTGCCATGGCGGCGCGGATGATCAACGGCTTCAGCCTGAAGAACGGCCTCTCCAGCGCCGTGCTCGGAGCCGTGGCCTACGGCGTGATCAGCGCCATCGTGATCAACGCCCTCGGCCTGGCGGATGTGGACTTCACTCGTGCGGCATTGCCCATAAGCTGAGCGACCGCCACGCCGGCGTCCATGCCTGCCTTCGATCTCACGGCGCCTTACTCCCCCAAGGGGGATCAGCCGACGGCGATCCAGCAGCTGGTGAAAGGCGTCAACGGCGGCGAGCGTTATCAGACCCTGCTGGGAGCCACCGGCACGGGCAAGACCTTCACGATGGCGAATGTGATCGCCAAGACCGGACGACCGGCGCTGGTGCTCGCTCACAACAAGACGCTGGCCGCGCAGCTGTGCAATGAGCTGCGGGAGTTCTTCCCCGAGAACGCCGTCGAATACTTCATCTCGTACTACGACTACTACCAGCCGGAGGCCTACGTTCCGGTCAGCGACACCTACATCGCCAAGACCGCGTCGATCAACGAGGAGATCGACATGCTGCGTCACTCGGCGACCCGATCCCTGTTCGAACGCCGCGACGTGATCGTGGTGGCCTCGATCAGCTGCATCTACGGCCTGGGCATCCCCAGTGAATACCTCAAGGCCGCGGTGAAGTTCGAGGTGGGGGAAACGCTCAATGTGCGCCGTCAGCTGCGCGAGCTGGTGGACAACCAGTACAGCCGTAACGATGTGGAGATCGCCCGGGGGCGTTTCCGGATCAAGGGGGACGTGTTGGAGATCGGCCCGGCCTACGAAGACCGGCTGGTGCGCATCGAGCTGTTCGGCGACGAGGTGGAGGCGATCCGCTACGTGGACCCCACCACCGGTGAGATCCTCCAGAGCATCGATGCGGTGAACATCTACCCCGCCAAGCACTTCGTGACGCCCAAGGATCGTCTCGAGTCGGCGATCGGCGCCATCCGCAGCGAACTGCGGGAGCGGCTGGAGGTGCTCAATGCCGAGGGCAAGCTGCTGGAGGCCCAGCGCCTGGAGCAGCGCACCAAGTACGACCTGGAGATGCTGGGGCAGGTGGGTTACTGCAACGGCGTGGAGAACTACGCCCGTCATCTGGCCGGCCGGGAGGAGGGTTCTCCGCCGGAGTGCCTGATCGATTACTTCCCCAAGGACTGGCTGCTGATCGTGGACGAGAGCCACGTCACCTGTTCGCAGCTGCAGGCGATGTACAACGGCGATCAGGCCCGCAAGAAGGTGCTGATCGAGCACGGCTTCCGCCTCCCCAGCGCTGCCGACAACCGGCCGCTGAAGGGGGAGGAGTTCTGGGAGAAGGCCAGTCAGACCGTGTTTGTGAGTGCCACCCCGGGCAACTGGGAGCTGGAGGTGAGCGGTGAACAGGTGGCCCAGCAGGTGATCCGCCCCACCGGCGTGCTCGATCCGATCGTGGAGGTGCGGCCCACCACCGGTCAGGTGGATGACCTGCTGGGAGAGATCCGCGACCGGGCCGCGAAGCAGCAGCGGGTGCTGGTGACGACCCTCACCAAGCGCATGGCGGAGGACCTCACCGACTACCTGGCGGAGAACGAGGTGCGCGTGCGCTACCTGCATTCGGAGATCCACTCGATCGAGCGGATCGAGATCATTCAGGACCTGCGCTTGGGTGAATACGACGTGCTGGTGGGCGTGAACCTGCTGCGGGAGGGGCTGGACCTGCCGGAGGTGAGCCTGGTGGCGATCCTCGATGCGGACAAGGAGGGCTTCCTGCGGGCGGAGCGTTCGCTGATCCAGACCATCGGCCGGGCGGCACGCCATGTGGAGGGTGTGGCCCTGCTCTACGCCGACAACCTCACCGATTCCATGGCCAAGGCGATTTCGGAGACCGAGCGCCGCCGGGCGATTCAGCAGGCCTACAACGAGAAGCACGGTGTGGTGCCCACCGCCGCCGGCAAGAAGGCCAGCAATTCGATTCTCAGTTTCCTGGAATTGAGCCGCAAGCTGAAGCAGGACGGCCCCGATGCCGATCTGGTGCAGGTGGCCGGCAAGGCCGCCAAGGCCCTGGAGGAGGACCCCGATGCCGGCATGGCCCTGGAGGCGCTGCCGGAGCTGATTGAACAGCTGGAAGGGAAGATGAAGGAGGCGGCCAAGAAGCTGGACTTCGAGGACGCCGCCAACCTGCGCGACCGCATCAAGCAGCTGCGTCAGAAGATGGCGGGCAAGGTCTGAAGCGTCAGGCGGCCACAGGCAGGTTGTCCTGATCGAGACGATCGAGAACCTGCCGGGCCCGCAGCACCACGCTGGGGGGCACACCGGCGAGTCGGGCTGCCTCGATGCCGTAGCTGCGGCTGGCGCCACCGGCACTCACTTTGTGCAGGAACACCAGGTCATCGCCGGTCTCCTCCACCAGCACCTGGAAATTCACCACGTTGCTCCGTTCCCGTGAGAGGGCGTTGAGCTCGTGATAGTGGGTGGCGAACACGGTGCGGGCCTGCAGATCGCCCGCCAGGTGCTCGCTCACGGCCCAGGCGATCGAGAGACCATCAAAGGTGGCGGTGCCGCGGCCGATCTCATCGAGCAGCACCAGGGAGCGGTCTGTGGCGTGGTGAAGGATGTTGGCGGTCTCCGCCATCTCCACCATGAAGGTGGACTGGCCGGCCGCCAGATCATCCACGGCGCCGACGCGGGTGAAGATGCGATCCGCCAGGCCGATGCGCGCCGACCGCGCCGGCACCCAGCTGCCCACCTGGGCCAGCAGCTGGATCAGCCCGAGCTGCCGCAGATAGCAGCTTTTGCCGCTGGCATTGGGGCCGGTGAGCACCACCAGGTCCTGGCCATCCCCGAGGGTCACGTCGTTGGGGGTGAAGGCTCGCTCCACCAGCAGCTGCTCCACCACGGGATGGCGCGATTCCTCCAGTTTCAGCACCCGGTCGTCGCTGATCTGCGGGCAGCAGTAACCGCTGGTGGCGGCCACCTCCGCCAGGCCGCAGAGGGCGTCGAGGGCCGCCACGGCCCGGGCGGCGCGACGGATGGCTTCCGCTTCCGCCCCCACCTGCAGCCGCAGCTGACAGAACAGGTCGTATTCGCGTTGGCAGGCGCGGGCCCTCAGCTGGAAGATGCGCCCCTCCCGCTCCTTCAGGTCTGGCGTGATGAAGCGTTCCTCGTTGGCCAGGGTCTGGCGGCGGATCCAGTGGTCCGGCACGGCGGTGGCCTTGGCTTTGCTCACCGCCAGGAAGTAGCCGAAGGTGCGGTGGTATTGGAGCCTGAGGTTGTTGTTGCCGCTGAGGCGGCGTTCCTGCTGCTCCTGCTGCGCCAGCCAGGCGTCCTGGTCGTCGAGCTGATTGCGCAAGCCGTCCAGCAGCGGGTCGACTCCGTCGTGGATCAGGCCTCCATCGTTGAGGGAGAGAGGAGGTGTCTCGAGCAGTTGTTCCCGGATGCTGCTGGCCAATGCCGAGAGCG
The DNA here is from genome assembly GCF_000737575.1 of Synechococcus sp. KORDI-49. NCBI lineage: Bacteria > Bacillati > Cyanobacteriota > Cyanophyceae > Synechococcales > Synechococcaceae > Synechococcus > Synechococcus sp. KORDI-49. Next base: position 1,688,285 of record NZ_CP006270.1, read on the forward strand.
CCGGATCCAGGGCCTGCAGCAGCGCGATGCCGTCGGGCAGCGGAGCGGCATCGCTCTCCAGCAACGTCGCCAGCCGCGGCAGGCGTTCGAGGCCATCGGCGATCGCCACCAGATCACGGGCACCGGCATGGCCTGCGCCGGCGCGTCCCGCCAGCCGTTCGAGATCGCCCATCGGTCGCAGCAACCGGCGGATCGCCTGCCGCTGACGGCGTTGCTCCACCAGCCGGCCGATCAGTTGCTGGCGGGCTTCGATGGCAGCCCGCTGCATCAGGGGTGCCTCGATCCAGCGCCGCAGGCTGCGGCCTCCCATGGCGGTGAGGCTGCGGTCCACCGCCCAGAGCAGGGAGCCCTGGAACTGGCCGTCCCGCTGGGTGGCCGTGAGTTCCAGGTTGCGGCGGGTCTGAGCATCCAGCACCAGGGCGTCGCCGCTGTGCACGATGTGAGGCCGCTCCAGCGGCACCCGGCTGGCTTCCTCGAGGGGCTGGGTGTCGCGCAGATAGGCCAGCAGGCCGCCGGTGGCCCGCAGCGCCAGGGGAAGCTCCTGCAGGCCCAGACCGTCGATGGTGGCCAGCTGGTAGTGCTGCAGCAGTGCCTGCTCGGCTTCCGGCCGGCTGAAGGGCGTGCTGGGCATCGGGGTGAGCTGCAGCCGATCGGGGCACCAGGCCGGTCGCTCGCCGGGTTCGCTCCAGAGCAGTTCGGAGGCCTCCAGCCGGCTCAGTTCCTGATGCAGGCTGTCGCTGCCGTGGCGCTGCATCAGCTGCACCTCGCCGGTGCTCACATCGGCGCTCACCAGCCCCCATCGGAACGGCGTCTGCCGGGTGGCCGGCTCCACCACCACGGCCGCCAGCCAGTTGTTGCGGCGGGCACTGAGCAGCCCCTCCTCCAGCACGGTGCCGGGGGTGAGCACCCGGGTGATGTCCCGTTTCAGCAGGGCTCCCTTGGCCGGGGTGGTCTCCAGCTGATCGCAGAGGGCCACGCAGCAGCCGCGGCGAATCAGTTCGGCGCAGTAGCGCTCGGCGGCGTGATGAGGAATGCCCGCCATCGGCACACGGCCGATGGCTTTGCCCCCCTCCTTGCCGGTGAGCGTGAGTTCCAGCAGGCGGGAGAGCTGGATCGCATCCTCGAAGAAGCACTCGAAGAAGTCCCCGAGGCGATAAAGCAGCACCCGCTCGGGGTGGGCCGCCTTCAGCTCCACGTAATGGCGCAGCATCGGCGTCAGCTGCTGCGGATCCACCTGGCTGTGGTGGGCCCAGGCGGGCAGGTCGTCGTCGTCTTCTTCGTTCTCGTCCGGCGTGCCAGCGGTGTCCGGGCTGGGGGCGCTCGGCTCCGGCTGCCGGCGGCTGCGGGGTCTGGCGGCGGCATCGGCCCCGAGGGCCGCGTCGCTGAGGTCGCCGGCGGCGTCAGAGGCTGGCTCCGCTGCGGCCTGAGCCGGTTCCGGTTCGCCGAACAGGCTGCCCTGCAGGGCCAGTTCCGGCTGGGGATCAGCGGATCTCGGCACGGTTGCTCGGACGCAGGCCCGATCGTAGGGGCGTCGGCTTGTGAAGACTGCCGAAACCGCTCTCAGGCCGCGGGTCCGTCATGTGAGAATCGCCCCACGACCGGTTCACCCATGCAGTACCTCAACACCCTCACCGTGTTTGCCCTCGTGGTGGCGTCCTTCGCTCTAATCGTTGCGGTGCCGGTGCTGTATGCCTCCAGTGAGGACAGCGGCCGTTCCAATCGGCTGATCCTTCTGGGCAGTGCCGTGTGGGTGGCCCTCGTTCTGCTCAACTGGGGAGTGAGCTTCTTCGTCGTCTGAGGACCGTATGGCCACCTTCGAGGGACGTTTCACCGATGCGTCGGGACTGCGCATCGCCGTCGTGGTGGCCCGTTTCAATGATCTGGTCACTGGCAAGCTGCTGAGTGGCTGCCTGGATTGCCTGGCCCGTCATGGCGTGGATACGTCGGCGACGAGCTCCCAGCTGGATGTGGCCTGGGTGCCCGGATCCTTCGAGCTGCCTGTTGTCTCTCAGCAGCTGGCCCGCAGCGGCCGTTACCAGGTGCTGATCACCCTCGGAGCGGTGATTCGCGGCGATACCCCCCACTTCGATGTGGTGGTGGCGGAATCGAGCAAGGGCATCGCCGCTGTGGCGCGCGACACCGGGGTGCCGGTGATCTTCGGGGTGCTCACCACCGACACGATGCAGCAGGCCCTGGAGCGGGCGGGCATCAAGAGCAACCTGGGCTGGTCCTACGGCCTGCAGGCGCTGGAGATGGGATCCCTGATGGCGTCGCTGTCTGCGGCTGATTGACCAGCGGCCCCGCCGTGGTGCATGATCTTCTGGTCGCAGGGAACACACCCCGCACAGGCGACCTGCGGATGTAGCTCAGTGGTAGAGCATCTCCTTGCCAAGGAGAGGGTCGAGAGTTCGAATCTCTTCATCCGCTTGTTTGACGCCGCCGGATCAGCAGCTGCTGAGGCTCGGCATTGCTGAACCCCAGCTGCTGGTAGAAACCGGCGCTGTTGGTGGTCATCAGGTAGATGCGCTCCACCTCCTGCAGGTCTGGTGCTTCCAGCAGCGCTTCCACCACGCGGCGCCCGAGGCCGCGGCCCTGAAGATCTCCGGCCACCACGATGTCCCAGAGCACGGCGCGGTAGCGCCCGTCGCTGGCGGCCCGCCCGAAGCCCACCAGCCGCTTGCCGCGCCAGAGGCTCACCACCACCGGACTGCCGGCCAGCATCCGGCGCAGATCGCCGCTGGAGCGCTGACGGGCCCAGAAGGCGTGCTTATTGAACAGGCGCTGCAGTTTCAGCAGCCCCCGGCTCGGCCGCAGGCCCGGACCCAGGCCCAGCCAGCGCAGGCCGGGGGCACCGGGGGCATGACGGACCAGGCGGAAGCGTGTCATCCGTCCATCTTTCCAGCGCGCCGGAATGGGCGTCCTAAGGTCGCTGGCGCGCATCCTTTCCCTGGCTCTGGCTGATAAATCCCGCAACGGCTCCGGCTCCAGCGAGCTGGCCACCACCCAGCCGGCGGATCTCACCCTGAAGCAGCAGGCCGGGGACGCGGCCAACCGCTGGCTGGCCCGCAACCGCTCGTTGGTGCTGCGTCAGACTCCGGTCTGGGCCCAGGGTTTTGCGGCCCTGATGGTGGGTCTGGGCACGGTGGTGGTGATCGGCAGCGTCGTCTTCCGCATCGATGAAGTCGTGTCGGTGCAGGGGCAGCTGAAATCGATCGGCGGCACCGTCGAGGTGAAGACACCCGCCGGTGGCCGGGTTGCTGAGGTGCTGTTCAAAGACGGAGACCTGGTCAGCAAGGGGCAGTTGCTGCTGCGTTTCGACACCCGTCAGGCCGCGGATCAGAAAGCCACCCTCACCCGCCTGATCGCTCTGGAAGAGCAGGAGCTCACCAGCCGGTTGAACACGCTGGCGGGTCAGCTGACCATGCTCGACGGGCGTGAAGCGGTGCTTCAGAAGAAACTGGACACCAAGATCACGATCACCGATGAGCTCTCCAAGCTGGCCGAACAGGGTGGCTATCAGCGTCTGACGCTGCTGGAGCAGATGGACCAGCTCTACGAGCTGCGGCGTCAGCTCACGGAAGTGAACGAGCAGAAGGGCCAGATCAGCCTCGAGGCCGATCAGATGAAGCTTGAGAGCCGCAAAAGTATCGATCAGATGCGCAACAGCCTTCGCCAGGCGGAGCTGCAACTGCAGTACCAGACGGTGTTTGCCCCGGCAGCCGGCGTGGTGTTCGATCCCAAGGCCCGGGCTGAGGGGGTGATTGCCCCTGGGGAGCGCATCCTTTCGATCGTTCCGCAGCAGGGTCTGTATGCCGAGGTGTTTGTGCCGAACAAGGACATCGGCTTTGTGAAGACGGGCCAGAAAGCCAAGGTGCGTGTGGATGCCTTCCCCTTCAGCCGCTACGGCGAACTGGATGGGGAAGTGAGCCAGATCGCCGCTGATGCCCTGCCGCCGGACGACAAACTCGGCTTCTACCGCTTCCCGGTGAAGCTGCGGCTCAACCGGTCCTTCCTGGAGAGCAAGGAGACGACGATCCCCTTGCAGGCGGGCATGGCGATCACCAGTAACCTGAAGCTGCGGGAGAAGCGGGTGATCAGTCTGATCAGCGATCTGCTGGTGGATCAGACCGACAGCGTCCGCAGCATCCGCCAGCAGTAGCTCTCAACCGCGCTCAACCAACCCCTCCAGCACTCCCCCGAGTGATTGCAGGTTGTAGATCTTCAGTTTGTTGAGGAAGCCGTACATCAACGGCAGCACCTGCGGGGAGTGGGCGGCGCCCACCACCAGCTTCTGGGCCGGCCCCGCTTTGTGCAGGATCGGGAAGGTGGCCAGGCACGGGAACAGCTGGGCCAGGCGCGTGGTCCACCACTCCGGTGGTGCCAGCAGGATGTGGGCATTGCGGCCATCCGCCAGCGTTTTCACCGCGGGCTGCAGATCGATCACCAGATAGCAGAAACGGCGGGTGAGGCCGTGAATCTCCCGCAGCACGGCATCGATGCTGTCCATCTCGATGTGTTCCAGCACATCCAGGCACGTCAGCACATCCACCGGTGTGGCCGGCAGCTGGGCGTACTGCTCCACCGCGGGGTCATACCCCTTCACGCTGATGGATGGCGGCAACTCCCGGCGCAGCCGTTCGACCAGCATTCCTTTGCCAGTGCCGTAGTCGAGCACCGAATCGCAGACCCCGAGCTCATGCATGCGCACCAGAGCGGTGGGCAGATGGGTGGCGAAGCCGCTGGCATCGGCCCGGTTGCCGTATTTCTCGTCCTGAGCATGCAGGGTCTGGTTCAGCTGGCGCTGGTGGTCGCTGATCAGCTCTGCCATGACCTGTTGACCCCTTGTCGTCTGCCGATGAGGTGCGATCCTCTCACCCATGGCTGATTCCACCCCATCCCTGCTGGATCCGCGTCCGGATCAGTGGTTGCTGCCGGAGCGTCTGCAACGGCTTCAGGATGATCTCGGAGGGTCCGCCCCCTTTCTGGCGCTGAGTGGTCAGTTATCGCCAACCCTCGACTACTGGCTGCGCAAGGAAACCGCTCTGGAACTGATGGCCGAGCCTGGGGCCTGGGTGGATTGCGAGCAGGAGCTGGATGCGCTCGAAGCGGCCTGGCGGGAGAAGATCGATCCGGCGGAGCGCGGTCTCAGCGATGCCCAGCTACGACTGAAGCTTGCCGTGGCACCGGGTTGCCAGCGTTGGGTTGAATGGCAGTGGGGCCGGCGTCTGGAAACGTTGTTCCTCGAGCGCAAGCAACAGCTGGATCAGGCCAGCTGCCGGCTGCTGCGTCTCAGCAGCAAACCGCTGGCCATGGAGCTGTATCACCAGGTGCGGGCTGGAGAGGCCAGCTTTGAGCATGTGGCGGCTGAGCATGGGGAGGGGCCGGAGCGGCTGCAGGGCGGCTTGCTGAAGCTGCAGCCGCTCGGGCGGATGCCGGCGGGGTTGGGGCCGCTGCTCGAGAAGCTGACGCCTGGGGAGCTCACGATGCCGTTGCGATTGGGAGACCAGGTGGCCCTGGTGCAGTTGGTGGAGTTCCGCGCCGCCTGTTTCGATGCAGCCACCCGCACGCAGCTGCTGCAGCAGGAGCTGCAGCAGTGGCTCAAGCAGATGCTTCCCGTTGTGCAGGCTCACTTAATCTCCATCGATCGTCTCGCCTCCTGAACCGTTGAGCGTCGCCTCCACCAGCCCGCTGGATCAGCTGCTCCAGCAGGTGGCACGGCAGTCGCCCTTTTCGGATCTGGATCCCAAGCAACGGGCCGATTGGTTTGCTGGCGCCAGTCTTCTCAAGCTGGTCGCCGGTGAACGCCTGTTGCGGCCGGATCAGCTGCCCCAGCAGGTGTTGCTGCTGGTGAAGGGGGAGGTGCGCTTGCTGGTGGAAGACCCCACCGATCGGCGTCCGATCACCTTGGAGAAACAGGGAAAAGGGCAGCTGCTGGGCTGGAGTTCATTGCTGCGGGGGGCGGCCTGTGAATGGGTGAGCGCCAGCAGCGAGGTGGTGGTGCTCGCCTTGCCAGCGGAGGGTTTCATTCAGGCGGTGAAGCAGTCGGCCGCCTTCGCCGGGTTCTTTGCCTCGATGGGGTCTTTGCAGGAAAGCCATCGCATCGCGTTGGCGTCTGTTGCCCTGTTGCCCCGGCGGCCGGAGGGCTGGCAGGAGGATCTGGACGAGCGCCTCGAGCAGGCCCAGGCCTGCAGCCTGTCGCCCGGGGTGCCCTTTTCCCCACCGCAGGCCGGATCCGCCGCTGATCTGATCTGGCATCTGAGCAGCGAGGGGGTGCCGGGCTGGCCGGTGGGGGCGGTGGTTTCGGAGGGCACGGTGCTGCCGGATCGCCCTGGATTCCAACTGGCCTATCGCTGCGTCGGCCTGCCGGAGCAGGGTCTGCTGCCTGCCTCCGAGCAGTTGGTGACCCTGGCCAGCAGTGCGGTGGCGGTGGAGGAGGAGAGCGCACCGGCGAGCCTGCAGCAACTGGGGATTCTTGAGGATGATGCCCTTGAGGATGCGGACCGGGTGCCGATCGTGCGCGGTCGCGGGCAGCTGGCGGAAGCCTTGGCGGTGTGCGAAATGGTGGCGCTGCAGCAGCGGGTGCCGTTCCGGCGCGATGCGCTTCAGAAGGTGCTGGAAGACCAGTTCCGGCGCGACAAGGCGCTTTCGTTGGAGCTGCTTGCCGGCCTGTGTGAACTGCTGGGCTTGAACAGCCAGCTGGCGGAGACCGAGGCTCGCCATCTGGTGGGTGTGGAGATGCCGGCGCTGCTGTTGCTGGAGGGCATCCCCGTGGTGTTCTACGGATTGCGTAAGGACGCCGTCCTGCTCGGACACCCCCACAAGGGATTGCTGCGGCGGCCGATCGCGGAGGTGCAGCAGCAGCTGGGGGATCGCTTCCGCTTCGTGTTGCCGCGACGGGTGGCCAGCACCCCCACCAGCCGTTTCGGCTGGAGCTGGTTCACGCCGATGCTCGGGAAGTACCGCAATGCTCTGATTCTGGTGTTTGTGGCCTCGCTGCTGGCCCAGTTGTTCGGGCTGGGTGTGCCGCTGATGATCCAGCAGCTGATCGACAAAGTGCTCAGTCAGGGCAACCTCAGCAGCCTCAATGTGCTGGGCACGGTGATGATCCTGATGGCCCTGTTCCAGGGGGTGCTCACGGCTCTGCGCACCTACATCTTTGTGGACACCACCGATCGGATGGATCTCACGCTGGGGTCGGCGGTGATCGATCGCTTGCTGGCGCTGCCGCTGACGTATTTCGAGAAACGTCCGGTGGGAGAACTGAGTCAGCGCTTAGGGGAACTGAACACGATCCGCAGCTTTCTCACCGGCACGGCGCTGGTGAGTGTGTTGAACATCATTTTTGCGGCGCTTTACCTGGTGGTGATGCTGCTTTATTCGCCGCTGCTCACGGCCGTGGCGTTGAGCACCTTGCCGCTGTATCTGCTGATTGTGTTCGGTGTGGCACCGATCTACAAGAACCTGATCCGCAAACGGGCGATTGCCCAGGCCCGCACCCAGAGCCACCTGATTGAGGTGCTGGGCGGCATTCAAACGGTGAAAGCTCAGCATTTCGAGCTCACGGCCCGCTGGAAATGGCAAGACCGTTATCGCCACTTCGTGGATGAGGGATTCCGCAGCGTGGCGCTTGGTGCCACCGCCGGGGAAGTGGGTAATTTCCTCAATCAACTCAGCGGCCTGATGGTGCTCTGGGTGGGCATGTGGCTGGTGCTCCAGGGCGATCTCACCCTGGGCATGTTGATTGCCTTCCGCATCATCAGCGGCAACGTCACCGGTCCCTTGTTGCAGTTGGCTGGTCTGTACCAGGGCTTCCAGGGGGTTCAGCTGGCGATGGAACGCCTCAGCGACATCCTTGATCAAAATCCGGAACTGGCGCGGGCGGATGATCTCGATCAGATCGCGATGCCGGCGATTGCCGGTGAGGTGCGTTTCGAGAAGGTGAGTTTTCGCTTCGGGCGCAGTGGCCCCTATCAGGTGGAAGATGTTTCCGTCAGGATCGTGCCGGGAAGTTTTGTGGGTGTGGTGGGCCAGAGCGGCAGCGGCAAGAGCACGTTGATGAAACTGCTGCCGCGGCTGTATGACCCGGATAAGGGAGGGATCTACATCGATGATTACGACATCGCCAAGGTGAATCTTTCCAGCCTGCGTCGTCAGATCGGCATCGTGCCTCAGGATTCACTGTTGTTTGAAGGAACGATCGCTGAAAATATTGCTTTGAATGATCCCCAGGCCAGCACCGATGCGATCATTGCCGCTGCAAAGATCGCCTGCGCCCACGAGTTCATCATGGCCTTGGGCCAGGGTTATGCGACGTCATTGGCAGAACGGGGCAGCAACCTGTCCGGCGGACAGCGCCAGCGGATTGCCATTGCTCGCACAATTCTGGCGAACCCGCAATTGCTGGTGATGGATGAAGCCACCAGTGCGCTTGATTACAATACTGAGCGCCAGCTATGCCTGAATCTGCAGGAGTGGGCGGCGGGTCGCACGGTGTTTTTCATCACCCATCGTCTCAGTTCGATCAAGAACAGCGACCAGATTCTGGTGATGCACCAGTCTCGCCTAGTGGAACAAGGCTCCCATGGCGACTTGATGCAATTGAATGGGCGCTATGCGGCGTTGTATCAGCAGCAAGGGGAGTAGACGCACTATTGAATTAGTGATTTTTGTTCAGGAGGGTATGACTGGCTGGAGCCTTTTGTGATTATCAGAAAAAGGCAGGGCTTTCCATTGCTGTGATTCAAGCCCCCCCCTGCAATTGCATCTCTTTAGCGGGCTTTAGCAATATCTCTGCTCATGGAATCGGGCCATCTCGAGTTATTAGCTGGCGTTAAACCCTCTGTCTGAAAAGATGGAGGGAAAATCGAAGCCAAGTCAAAAAATAAAAGCTTCACTCATTATGGATAGAAAAATGGGCGAAACTGCCCAGTGCTGTTGATGGAAACCCCTCGGTTCTCGGTTGTTGAAGCCGTTGGGTGAATTTGAGCATTATCTCTGTTCATGGCATGGGGGCTCGTCTTAAAGAATTGGCTGATATTAAAAAACCCCCACCTTTTACAGGTGGGGGAGAAAATGAAGCTCGATCAATGATGCAAGCTTCAGACTAATGAATCAAATGATGACGTTAATACCGCCAGTTGTTGTTGCCGCAGCAAGGGAAGCGACATTGGAACCACTGTTGAACTTGACGATCAAGTCATCATCCAAGCCAGCAGATCCGCCTTGAATGAAGACGTAGGAGTCGTTTGCGAAATCGAAAGCAACAGCCTTACCTTTGCCAGTGACTTGTTCAAGTTTGTCAATAGTTTCAACGGTTGCAGTAAATGCGCCTCCGCTGAGAACTTTGTTGATGGCACTGATTTTGCCATCAGTAACTTCAATGCCGGTTGTTACACTAGTGCCTGAAGTAACTTCAAGCTTGAAGTTGGCTACAACCGACACTGCAGAATTTACCAGCAGGGTTGTGTTACCACCAACAGTGACGTCGTCAGTGTTGAAGTAGTTGGATTCGGTTGCTGTGTTGAACTTCAGCGTGCTACCTGCTGCAGCAAGCTTGATCGTGTCAGCAGCGTTACCACCGATGATCGTGCCGCCGCCAACACCGGAAACGGTGATGTTGTCGAAGCCCTTGCCACCTGCGATGACATTCTCACCCAGGCCAGAGACGAAAATCTTGTCAGCACCTTTGCCGCCACCGATCGTGGAGCCTGTGCCAGGCATTCCGTTGATGGTGATGGTGTCGAAGCCAGCGTTGCCGTTGATGTAGCTGCCGGTCTTGATGCTATCAGCGCTGATCACGTCGTAGCCATTGTCACCGTTGACGGTGCTCTTGGCGCCCAGCGAGTCGCTCAGGCTGATGACGTCAGCTTTGTCACCACCGAAGATGTCGACTTCACCCAGATCTGCGCCGCCTACAACGGTGATTGTGTCGAGGCCCTTGCCGCCGCCGATGTAGCTGCTGCCACCCCATGTGCCACCGGAGATGGTGATGGCGTCGTGGCCAGCGTTGCCGCCGACGCTGATCTGATCACCGGCAATGGCGTGCAGCTGAATGGTGTCCTTGCCGGATCCACCCTTGGCCACAAAAACGTTGACGCCTGCTGCGTTGCTGAGGATCACTTCGTCGTGATCAGCGCCGCCACCGAAGAAGTTGCTGCTCTTGACGGTGCTGCCGCTGAAGTCAACGCTCAGAACGTCATTGCCCCGATTCATCATGAAATCGGTGGACTGGTAGGTCCCGCCGCTGCCGAGAGTGATCGTGTCGTTGCCGTCGTTACCGATCAGCGTTGAAGCGCTGATGCCACCTTTTTCGTAGACGACTGTGTCGTTCTCAGTCGTCCCCCTGGTGACCTGACCGGGGGTAGTGATCAAAAAGTTCGCCATGGAGGAGGAAGAGATAACTAAAAAGCTCCGGCCGGAGGGTAAGAAAAAGAGATGAACGAGTCAATCAGAAGTGGTCAGATCCGCACCAGCCACAGCCGCCCAGAAGGCCAGGCTGGACCTGCGATCCAGTTGCTTCTGAATATCGGCTGAGAGTTTGGGGGTTCGGTTGATCGGGCTCAAAAGCCGCGCTGCGCTCGTCCTGAGAAATCCCGGACGGCGATGATCCACCAATTCGGCACTGCCCTCGCCGCAGAAATCACGCACCGGGGCGACGTCGCTGGCGAGCAACGGGCAGCCGCAGGCGAGGGCCTCCATCAGGCTCCAGCTCACCACGAACGGCTGCGTGAGATAGACGTGGCACCAGCTGCTTTGCAGCCATCTCACGTAGCGTTCCAGGGGCAGGTAACCCAGCCAGCTCACAGAGCCACTGACGCCCTGACGTTCGAGAAATGCCCTGGCCCAGTTCCCCCAGCTTCCCTCGGGAGGTTTGGCGCCGCCATAGTTCATCTCATCGGTGCCGGCGATTTCGATCCGCCACTGCGGTTGGTCGGCCAGCAACCCTGGAAGCTCACGGATGAACTGCGGGAAGCAGCGCATCGGTTCCATTCCCCTGGTGCCGTAGGTCAGCAGTGGGGTGGGCGAGCGATGGGCTGGCTCCGGTTGAAACACCGACAGATCCACCCCATCGAAGATCACCTGGCAGCGATGTTGCAGTGAGGGCGGCAACTGAGCCCGCTGCCAGGGGGTGGGGGAAACGATGTGATCAGCGGCGACCAGTTCCAGCGCCAGCGCCTGATTGCGCAGCCACAGGTTGGAACCGGAGGCGGGTGTCAGCCCCAGTTCCTGATTAGAGGCATCGTGATGCAGAAGAGCACTGCCCGGGTCAAACCACCACTCCAGATAGGCGATGTGACGGCAGTCGGGCCAGATGGTTTTCACCGTCAAGCCGCACCCCCAGCCGCTGTGACTGATCACCACATCCGGTATCCAACCCGCCGCCTTGAGCTGCTCTAGGCCGCCGCGGTACTGCTCGGCCACTTTCTGGCTGCGTTGGTGTTGATCCAGCTGCAGTTGTTCCAGCGCCTCGTGGCCGCCGCCACCCTTCAGGCAGAGCCGCTCCACGCCAGGAAGGCTACGGCCGTAGTGGGTCTGGCAGAGAAACCTCACCTCATGGCCCGATTCTGCGAAGGCGGCGGCGAGGTACTTGAACTGGCCCGGGAAGTTGGGATGCAGGAACAGAAAGCGCATGACGTTCAGCTGCTCCGTTGGTCAACCATGCTGAACTGACAGTGCTTTTGAGATAACCCATGGGATTGCCCCGTGCGCTGAAAGCCCATGGTGATGGCGATCTCGAGACGGCGGAACAGCATTACCAACGCGCTCTGGATCAGGGCAGCCAGGACCCGATCCTGTTCCAGAACTATGGAGCTCTGCTGCGCAAACGCAACAGACTCAGCGAAGCCGATGCGATGTATGTCCGCGGGCTGGCCTTGCATCCCGATCAGATCGGCATCCTCACCAACCGCGCCAATCTGCTTCGTGACAGCAACCCTGCCATTTCTCTGGCCTGTCATCTGCGGGCCTTGCGTCTGCTGCGGCACCAATCAGCGGAACGGATTCCAGCCGAGCCCTTCATCAACACCATCAGCCATCTGCGTCAGCTGGGAATGACCCAGTGGGCTCTGGCTCTGTCTCAGGAGGCCCTGCACTGGGCGGGGCCGGATGCCGGCCTGTTGCTGCAATGCCTGCTGCTGCAGGACGGACACCAACAGAGCGACGCGGCTGCTGATGGCCAGCGATCGGATCGCCTGCGCCAGCGCCTCGAAGCCCAGCTGGAGGACTGCCAACCGCTGGCACGCGCCGAAGTGCAGCTCAGCCTGGCCACCCATTACTTGGGTGAGGCACGCCTTGATCAGGCGGAGCGCCTGTTCGGGCAGGGCATGGACACGCTTCGGAACTTCAGCAGTGCCGAGGTGGATGAACTCAGCCAGGCCCAGAAACTGATCGACATCCACAGCTGGAATCAGGGTTGCACCCTGTTGCAGCAGCAGCAGCTCCAGCGCGGTTGGCAGTTGTTTGAACACGGTCTGCGCACGCCGGCGGACGGCCCTCAGCGGTGGCAGCGCGCCTTGCGCAAACCCTTCAGCGCTGATCAGCTCCCCCTCTGGCGCGGTGAATCCCTGAGCGGCCGCCGTCTTCTCCTGCTCGAGGAACAGGCCATCGGCGACGCGATGATGTTCATCACCCTGCTGCCGGGCTTGTTGGATGAAGCGGCAGCACTCGGACTGGTGGTCAGTGACCGCCTGCTGCCGATCTACCGCCGCAGCTTCGACGAGTGGATCGCGGCCGGCCGGGTTCAGGTCTGGAGTTATGAACAGGCTGCCAGCGCTGAGCTGAATCCAGAGGAGTACGACCTTCAGTCACCTGTGGGATCGATCTGCCAGTACCGCTTCACGGATGTGATGCGATACGGCCGGCATCTGCCTTTGCTCAAGGCTCCGCCTGAGGCGACAGATCAGTTCCGTTCGGAGTACCTGAACCAAAGAACGCCGGTCCAGCGACTGATCGGACTCAGCTGGCAGGGGGGCGGCACGGGGGTGCGGATCAAGCAGAAGTCCCTGAAGCCGCAGCAGTTTCACCCCCTGATGCGGGATCTGCCCGGTGTCCGCTTCGTCAGCCTGCAGTACGGCAAGGCGGAGCCGATCGTTCAGGCCTGGCAAGCGGAAGGTCTTGATGTGATCTACGACCCCCGGGTGAACCCCCTGAAGGACATGGATCTGTGGCTGGGCCAGGTGGCGGCTTGTGATGCCGTGCTCAGTGTCGCCAACACCACCATCCATGGTGCGGCAGGCCTGAATCTCCCCACGCTCTGTCTTCTCAGCCGTCACCACGACTGGCGCTGGTTCACCGATCCAGCGGTCGACCGCAGTTACTGGTACCCCTCGGTGGGAATCGCGCGTGAACAGGAGCAGCAGGGATGGGAACCGGCACTCGATCAGGCGCGCCACTGGTTGGAACAGGGCTGCCCTTTGCCGACAGGGCCAGTGCACACCAGAGCATCAGCCCTGGCCTGAGCCTGTGCTTGGGTAGCGACTGATTGATCCAGTTCGATGCCCGCTGCAGAACAGCAGTTGCTGCCCCTGTTTCAGGCAGGTCGTCACCACGAGGTGGTGGCGCAGGCTCGTCAGCTGGAGGTGCAACCCCAGACCCAGCCCCTGGCGGCGAATGTGCTGGCAGCGTCGCTGTTTCAGCTGGGGGAGTTCGGCCAGGCCGCTTCCTTGCTGGAAGCCCTTGAAGCCACCCTCGGCCAGGACCGTGACTATCTCTCGCTCTACGGGGCGACCTGTCGCCGCCTTGGTTTGCTGCAGCGAGCTGAGCAGCTGTTGGCTCGTGCTCTGCAGTTGGATCCGGGCTCGATGGCCGTGCGCAACAACTACGCCAATGTGCTGATTGATCTGGGCCGTGATCAGGAAGCACGGCGGCTGCTGGAACAGGTGCTGGCAGAAGAACCGGACTATCAGGATGCGAGGGCCAACCTCAACAGGCTGCAGTTCAGGCAGCAACCTGCCAGCGCAACGCCGGCGGGACCCGCATCAGCGGAAGCGGCTGCTCGGCCGACCTGGTCTCCTGCAGATCCATTGATGCTGGCCTTCGCGGAGGAGGAGGTGAAACTCGCTGGAGGAGTGGGGTCGTCCGCGGGTCGCGCTCTTGCCTCGGACCTTCCCGATCCTCAGCAGCGGGAAATGGCCTCCGAGCAGATGCAGCTTGCCGAGAAGGCCGTGGAAGAAGGAAACCACAGCTTTGCTCTCAAGCTCTGCAGCCAGGCCCTGACGGGGGTGGGTGCCAACGCCAAGCTGTACGCCACAGCAGCGGATGCGTACATCGGTTTGCGTCGGTTTCAGGAAGCCGAAATCTGCCTGCTTCAGGCCGTGAGCATCGGGGGAGCGGGGATCAATCAGCTGATCAATCTGGTCAGCCTCACCAGCCTGCGCGGGGACCTCACCCTGGCCTCCCATTACCTCGATCAGGCCGCGGGGCTCGATCCAAGCCACCCTCACCTGGCCAACCTGCGCACCAACCTGGCCCAACGACGTCAGTCCCTGGCCGGCAGCCCTTACGCCTTCCTGCCCCAGTGGCCACAGCCGTGATGACCACCAGCGCCCGCAGCGTCCGTTACTGGCTGGCGGTTCATCCGGATGTCAGCCGTCCCATCGGTGGGGTGAAACAGATCCACCGGCTTGCAGAGGCTCTCGGAGCCTGTGGTCGCGAGGCCACGCTGATCCAGCAGCAGCAGGACTTCCATCCCGGCTGGTTCCGCAGTGAGGTGACCACCACCAGCGTGGCGGCGTTCCGCTCTCGCACCGATCTCGATCCGACGCGGGATGTGCTCATCCTTCCGGAGACGTTTCTTCCGGATCTGCTGAGTTACGCCCCTGGCCTGCCCAAGATCCTCTTCAACCAGAACGGCGCCTACAGCTTCGGTTTGGGGAGCGGCCGTCGTTTTCCGCCGCCGCAGGAGGTGCTGGCGCTCTATCGCCACCCGGAGCTGCTGCATGTGCTCTGCGTTTCAGAGCAGAACCAGCAGCTGTTCACCCGTGGCTTCGGTTTGGGGGAGGCCAGGGTGAGTCGGTTGGTTAACGGCATTGAGGCGGAGCTGTTTCAGCCCGCTGCCCGCAAGCATCGGCAGGTGGCCCTGATGTCCCGAAAGAACGGTGCAGATGCTGAGGTGGTGATGCAGCTGCTCCGTGCGCAGCCCTGGTGGCGGGACGGGGGATGGAAGCTGGCCGTGATTCAGAACCTGCCGCAGCAGCAGGTGGCGGCTGTTCTGGGGGAAAGCCTGGTGTTTCTCAGCTTCGGCCATCCCGAGGGGTTCGGCTTGCCGGTGGCGGAGGCGCTGGCCAGCGCCTGTGCAGTGGCGGGCTATTCCGGCCTCGGTGGCCGCGAGCTGTTCCAGCTGGCGGCGGATCACAGCATCGGCGTGGAGGTGGCCTACGGCGACTGGCTTGGTTTTGTGGATGCCGTGGCGGCCTTCCATCGATCTCTCTCCAAGCAAGGAGAGGAGGTGGCGGAGGCCTTGCAACAGGCGTCCGATACCGTGCGGCAGCGCTATTCAGCAGCTGCGATGCAGGCCAGCGTGGCATCGGCCATGGCCCGCTGGGAAGCTCAGCTGGGATGCTGACGCCTGCCGCCCAGGCTCTTGATCTCTGTGGACAGCTGAGCTGGGGACGTCTGCTGAAAACACCGTTGCAGGAGGGCATCTGGTCGCTGCTGGAGCCCTGCGGTGATCAGAACCACGCTCCCCAGCTCTGCTGGATCCGGCCGGATCTGCTGGCCTGCGTGTGGATGGCCGGCGGCGGCGAGGGCACCGCAGGCATGGCGATCCAGCTCAGCCTGCTGGAGGCCGGCTGCGGCAGCTGGACGGTTCCGCAGACCATCTCCTGTGATCCAGCCCGCTCCGAACAGAACCCGCTGCTGTTCCTGGCCGGTGATCAGCTGCAGCTGATTCACACCGCTCAGGATGTGCGCGATCCCGCCGCTTCCGAGCCAGCAGGCTCTCCCTTCACCATGCAGTGGACCGCCCGGCTGCGACAGCAGCAGCTGGCCGTGGCGGCCATCGCTGCATCCGAGCCCGCCAGCTGGGCGGCGGGTGCCTGGCAGCCCTGCGATGACCTGCTGCCGGAGCCGGCTTTCTGCCGCCATCCTCCCCACCACCTGGCGGACGGCCGTGCCTTGCTGCCCATCTATCGCAGCCTCGAGCAGGGTGGAGCCTTCGGGCATGACCACAGCCTTGTGCTGCCGCTCAACGCCAGCGGCCGTCCGGCGTCGGCTGCGGTGGCGGTGCCCTCCTGCATCGGCCGCGTGCATGGCTCGATCGTGGCCGCCGCCGACGGCACAACGCTGCTGCAGTTCTTCCGCAGCCGCCGTGCTGATCGCATTTACCGCTCCCACAGCCGTGATCAGGGAGCCAGTTGGAGCGCGCCAGCGCCCACTGAGCTGCCCAACAACAACAGTTCGATCCAGGCGCTGCGGCTCAGCAGTGGCCGGCTGGCGATGATCTTCAACCGTTTCGCGCTGCATCCGGAGCCCGTGAGCGGCCCCTGGGGTGAGGCGGCTTGGCCCCGCAGCCGCTGGCCCCTGGCGATCGCGCTGAGTGACGACGATGGCGACAGCTGGCCCTGGATCCGCAGCATCGACCATGGCGATGGCTTCTGTGGTGATGCCAACTGGCCGCTGAACGGTGCCCTGGCCTATCCCTCCATCGTGGAGGGGCTGCCAGGCGAGCTGCACATCGCCTACTCCTGGGCCGGGCGACTGGCGATCCGCTACCTCTGCCTGCAGGAGGAGGAGATCCTCGGGTGATTCAGCCGGCCTGCTGAGGGTTGTCCGGTTGATGCAACAGGCGCGGGTCGCTCGCGAAGCGCAGCAGATCCTGCTGGTCGGCCAGATCCATCAGCGTCTGACTGATGCCGATCCGGGTGGACCAGCCCTGGTCGGGGCCCCGGGTCTTGGCCAGCTGCTCCAGCAGGTCGGCCAGTTCCGCGGTGAGTTTGTTGTGGCAGAGCACGCTGAGCTGGCGGCGCAGGTTGCTGCAGATCCTCTGGGTGAGCAGCACCTCCGCATCCTGCTGCTGCCGGGGCTGGATGGAGCTGCGGGTGATGCTGTCCGGCTGCACTCCCGTGAGAAAGGGCAGAGTGCGAGCGATGCGCAGTTTGCCCTGCTGCTGCAGCTGGCGCAGGGCGTTGTCCAGCGGCAGCAGGCGGCAGCCGGCTTCGAACGGTTGATTCAGCTGCTCCAGCAAAGGGCCGATCCGCTGGCGATGGATCAGCACCGAGGCCAGGCAACCGGTGTAGAGGTCGCTGCGCACATCGATGACTCGCTGGCGACGCTGCTGGTCGTGTTGCATCGCCAGGGCCCGATGGATGGAGGGGTTCACGTACATGTCCGTGACCAGCAGGTCGAAGGCCCCGCCATCGGGGTTCAGCCCCTCGCTGAACACCACGAATTCACGGCTCAGTTCCACGTCGTCTTCGACGATGTGGAGGTAATCGAAGCCCTCGCTGGCCGATGCGCTCTGCAGCAGGTCGAGCCATGACTGCCAGAGTCCGAACTCACCGGGATTGAGGCCCCGTTCACGGGCCCGATCCGGATCACCGCGAACGGCGGAGAACCGCTGGTAGCGCCCCTCCAGCCCCAGCTGCCCAAGATGCTGTTCCAGCCGGGAGCGCCGTTCCCGCTGGTCATCCAGGTTGATGAACACACCCTTGAGTTGGGTCATCCTGCCGTCGGGCCGGCTGCTCTTCGCATTGTGCAGAAGCCTGGTCATACGCTTCGGCAGCTGCGGTTCCGGGTGATGGCTGCCACCGATGTGCTGCTGATCAGCCTCGATTCCTGCCGCTTCGACACCTTTGCGGCGGCCCATGGCTGCGGAGCGCTACCGCATCTCAGTGCCGTCGGACCCCTGCATCGCGCCCAGGCCCCCAGTTATTTCACCTACGGCAGCCACGCCGCCTTCTGGATGGGGTTTACCCCAGGGGTGAGCGGCAGCGGTGAGCCGTGGCTGAATCCCAAGGCCGGCAAGTTGTTCCGGATGGCCTACGCCGGTGCGGCCGGTCGGGACACGGACGGTTTTCAGCTCGAGGGGGCGAATCTGGTGGAGGGTTTCCGCCGCCAGGGGTACCGCACCATCGGCAGCGGCGCCGTGGACTGGTTCGATCCCGGCTCCGAGACCGGGGCGGTGCTTGGAGCGCCCTTTGAACGCTTTCACTTCGCCGGCAACACCTGGAGCCTGCAGAGCCAGCTGGCCTGGATCGAGCAGGAGCTGGCGACCGTGCCTGCCGATCAGCCGGTGTTCCTCTTCCTCAACGTTGGTGAAACCCATGTGCCCTACTGGCATGAGGGGGCACCCTGGCCGCGGTTTCCCAGTCCCTGCCGGCCCTTCGGTGGAGCGGACTGCAGCGCCGCGGAGAGTGCGAAGCGCCAGCGGGCCTGTCTGGAATGGGTCGATGGCCAGCTGTCGGCGTTGCTCAACCGGTTCATGCCCGGCACCGTGCTGCTCTGCGCCGATCACGGCGACTGCTGGGGAGAGGACGGGCTGTGGGAACACGGCATCAGTCACTCCGCCACCCTCACCGTGCCGTTGCTGCTGCGGGTGCGGGGCCGCCCCATCGGCGAGCCGACGGCTAGGCCCAGTCCCAGCCGAACCCGTAGCGCGCTCTCACGCCTGTGGCGGTGGGCCGCAAGGCGGTCCTGAGGTCGTCTCGGATCGCTTCAGGCACCGCATCGGCTTCGCCCCGGCCGGCATTCGCCCGCGGCAGCGTCATCGGCAGCGGCATGGCCGCAACCCCAAGAAACCGCAGAATCCGCCCCCAGACCCTGGCGGTGTCCTGGAACAGGTCCTCGCTGCGCAGCACCAGCAGCTGGTCCGCCGGAAACAGGGCTTCGTAGCGCTGCAGCTGTTCGAGATAACGGCTGCGGGCCACATAGCTGTGCTTCTGCAGGCTGAAGGGATCACCGCTGGCCAGTCGGGCCGGTTCCGCGGCCAGCGCTTCCGCGGGCTCTAGCGGTTCGAATCCGAGGCGCCGGGCGTGGAACACCTGGGACAGGGCCCGTTCCACGGGATCCCGCAGCAGGGCGATCAGCTTCACCTGCGGCAGCAGCGCCCGGATGCGGCCGGGGATCTCCGGGTGGAACAGATAGAAGGGAGTGATGTCCCCGCAGCGCTGATCCGCCGCGGCAGTCGCGTAGTGGGCGGCATACCAGCTCAGCGGTTGGTCGTGGTGGAGGCTGAAGTAGTGCACCTCCTTGCCGGCGGCCAGGAACACCTCCGGGTGATGCCCCAGCAGCTGCTGAAGGCTGGTGGTGCCTCCCTTCTGGGTGCCCAGCACCAGGAAATCCGGCAGCCGCTGCGGTGCTGCGGCCATCAGCGGCGCACCGGTTGCAGGGCCTGATCGCAACGATGGGCCGTCGGGCCCCAGTGCCAGCGCACCTCGGGGGCGTCCCTCAGCACATCGATGCGGCCGGCTTTGCGGATGGCGCTGGTGCTCCCTTCATCCGTGCAGGGCTGCCGGGCGTAGCCGAAGGTGGCGAAGTCCACGGCGTACAGCCGGTTGGCGAGGGCCAGTTCCTCAGGGCTCAGGGCTTCCGAGGCCGCCGGCTCCTCATCCTTCAACCTGGCGGCGGCATCGTCGATGAACATCTGAGGCCAGCCCAGTTCAACCGCCAGCGCCAGCACATCGCTGCGCAGGGTTTCGCAGCGCAGCAGCCGGTCTGCTTTCGGTTCATCGCCGAAGTGGGTGAAGTGATGGATCGGCAGGGAATGGATGAAGCGGGGATCGAGCTGGGCGTGCCGTGACGGCAGCTGCTTGTAGTAGCGGCGCTTCATCTCCGCAGTGATGCCGCCGGCGAGCACGCGCCGCTCCAGCCGTTTCGACTTCTGCCGGTAGTACTCGTTCACCGCGGAGGGCAGACGCCGGTACGGATCGCGCACGCAGGCCACCACCCGGTAGCGCTCCAGGTAGTCGAATTCCTCGAACATCCGCAGGTCCTGCATCGGCAGGTGGGCATGGTCCACATAGCGGCGCAGCCGCGGGCACCAGCCGTAGTCCCACAGTGCCGTGAACGCGTCCGGAGGCACTCCCCGCAGGAACACCATGCGCAGCAATTTTCCGGCGCACTTGGGCACGTGCAGGAGAACGGTCTCGAGATCGTGCCGGATGATCATCGGGTCATCGTCTCAGGCTGTTCGAGTGCCACGGGGATCCTCGGTAGGCTTCCCCAACCGTTCCGGTAGCTGCCGACACCATGCTCAAGCTCCTGCTGGGTGACCCCAATGCCCGCAAGCTGAAGCGCTACCAGCCGATCGTCACCGATATCAGTGTCCTCGAAGAGGACATCGCGCCTCTCAGCGACGACGATCTTCGCCGCCGCACGGCCGAATTCCGCGAGCGGCTGGACAATGCCGGCACGCTCGAGAACCAGCGGCCGGTGCTGGATGAGATCCTGCCGGAAGCCTTCGCGATCGTCCGTGAGGCCGGCAAGCGCGTGCTGAGCATGCGCCATTTCGATGTGCAGCTGATCGGCGGCATGGTGCTGCACGAAGGCCAGATCGCCGAGATGAAGACCGGCGAGGGCAAGACGCTGGTGGCCACACTGCCCAGCTACCTCAATGCCCTCACCGGCCGCGGCGTGCATGTGGTGACGGTGAACGACTACCTGGCTCGCCGCGACGCCGAGTGGATGGGCCAGGTGCACCGCTTTCTGGGCCTGTCGGTGGGGCTGATTCAGCAGGACATGCGACCGGAGGAGCGCCGCCGCAATTACGCCTGCGACATCACCTACGCCACCAATTCCGAGCTGGGGTTCGACTACCTACGGGACAATATGGCGGCCGACATCAGCGAGGTGGTGCAGCGCCAGTTCCAGTACTGCGTGATCGATGAGGTGGATTCGATCCTGATCGACGAAGCCCGCACGCCGCTGATCATTTCCGGTCAGGTGGAGCGCCCTCAGGAGAAGTACCAGCAGGCCGCTCAGGTGGCCGAATCCCTGGAGCGGTCGGCCGAGATGGGCAAGGACGGCATCGATCCCGAGGGGGATTACGAGGTGGATGAGAAGCAGCGCAGCTGCACCCTCACCGATGAGGGTTATGCCAAGGCGGAACAGATGCTGGGGGTGCAGGACCTGTTCAATCCCCAGGACCCCTGGGCCCACTACATCACCAATGCCCTCAAGGCCAAGGAGCTGTTCGTCAAGGATGTGAACTACATCGTCCGCGATGGCGAGGCCGTGATCGTCGATGAGTTCACCGGTCGCGTCATGCCGGGTCGCCGCTGGAGCGATGGCCAGCACCAGGCGATCGAAGCCAAGGAAGCTCTGCCGATCCAGCCCGAGACCCAGACCCTGGCCTCGATCACCTACCAGAACTTCTTCCTGCTCTATCCCCGTCTGGCCGGCATGACCGGCACGGCCAAGACCGAAGAGGTGGAGTTCGAGAAGACCTACAAACTCGAAACCACGATCGTGCCCACCAACCGGGTCCGGGCCCGTCAGGACTGGGCGGATCAGGTCTACAAGACAGAACCGGCCAAGTGGCGCGCCGTCGCCAACGAAACCGCGGAGATTCACCGCAAAGGCCGGCCGGTGCTGGTGGGCACCACCTCCGTGGAGAAGAGTGAGCTGCTCAGCTCCCTGCTGGCGGAGCAGCAGATTCCCCACAACCTGCTCAACGCCAAGCCTGAGAACGTGGAGCGCGAGTCGGAGATCGTGGCCCAGGCCGGCCGTGCCGGCGCCGTCACCATCGCCACGAACATGGCTGGCCGCGGCACCGACATCATCCTGGGCGGCAACAGCGATTACATGGCCCGCCTCAAGCTGCGGGAGGTGTTGCTGCCCCGCCTGGTGCGCCCCGAGGATGGCCACAAGCCCCCGGTGCCGCTGCAGCGCAGCGCAGCGGCCGGTTTCTCGGAGGCCCCCCAAGCGCCGGCGCGCAGCAGCGAGAGCCTGTTCCCCTGCACCCTCACCGATGACACCGATCAGCTGCTGGGTCAGCTGGCCCGTGATCTGGTGGCGGCCTGGGGGGATCGCGCCCTCACGGTGATCGAGCTGGAGGAGCGCATCGCCACAGCCGCCGAGAAGGCTCCCACCGACGACCCTCAGATCCAGTCCCTGCGGGAGTCGATCGCCCGGGTGCGGGCGGAATACGACGCGGTGGTGAAGCAGGAGGAGGAGCGGGTGCGTGAGGCGGGAGGTCTGCACGTGATCGGCACGGAACGGCACGAATCCCGCCGCGTCGACAACCAGCTGCGTGGCCGTGCCGGCCGCCAGGGAGATCCGGGCTCCACCCGCTTCTTCCTCTCCCTTGGCGACAACCTGCTGCGCATCTTCGGCGGCGACCGGGTCGCCGGCCTGATGAACGCTTTCCGGGTGGAGGAGGACATGCCGATCGAGTCCGGCATGCTCACCCGCTCTCTGGAGGGGGCTCAGAAGAAGGTGGAGACGTACTACTACGACATCCGCAAGCAGGTGTTCGAATACGACGAGGTGATGAACAACCAGCGCCGCGCTGTGTATTCCGAACGCCGGCGTGTGCTGGATGGCCGCGCCCTGAAGAAACAGGTGATCGGCTACGGCGAGCGCACGATGAACGAGATCGTGGAGGCCTATGTGAATCCGGATCTGCCGCCGGAGGAATGGGATCTCGATCAGCTGGTGAGCAAGGTGAAGGAATTCATCAACCTGCTGGAGGATCTCACCCCGGATCAGATCCAGGGCCTGGGCATGGAGGAACTCAAAGCGTTCCTTCAGGAGCAGCTGCGCAATGCCTACGACCTCAAGGAAGGTCAGATCGAGCAGCAGCGTCCCGGCCTGATGCGGGAGGCCGAGCGGTTCTTCATCCTCCAGCAGATCGACACCCTCTGGCGGGAACATCTGCAGGCGATGGATGCCCTGCGTGAGTCCGTCGGCCTGCGGGGCTACGGCCAGAAGGATCCGCTGATCGAATACAAGAACGAGGGTTACGACATGTTCCTCGAGATGATGACCAACATGCGCCGCAATGTGATCTATTCGATGTTCATGTTCCAGCCGGCCCCACCTCAGGCGCAGTCCGCCTGAGGCCAGCGGGCGTCGTGGAGGCTTCCACTCTGCTGAAGCGAACCCGGCGGATGGTCCGTCGCCTCGAGGCGGAGAAACGGGCCCTCATGCCCATGGTTCCTCCGGGTCGGGAGAGCCTCTATGAGAGCAACCTGGAGCACATCCTTCAGGGCCCGCGGACCCATCTCAAGGTCCTGAAAGATCTTCTGAAGGCGAACCCGGAGCCGGAGCGACTGGCTCGACGCCTTCCGCAGCTTCGGGATGCCTATTCCCTCTGCCCACGCAACCGCGCCTTGCAGCGCTATCTCACCGAATTGCTGCATCAGGTGGCTCCGGCAGGCTGCCGTGAGCTGGAAGCGTTGTGCCGGGATCGCATCGTCATGCTGCATCTCACCTGCCGACCCCGCCGCAACCTGGCGCAGCAGTCGATCCGTTCCTTCTCTCCCCTCGGGGATGCCGTGGTGCATCTCAGCCTCACCGGCAATGGTCGCCGAAGGCCCCCGAAACGTCTCGGTTTCTGTCTGCAGGACGGATGGCTGAGGCTGCCGGTGCCGGATGTCTACGAGCGACTCGCAGACAAGGTGTTCTACGCCTACACCGTTCTGGCTCTGGTGGCCAAGCCGCGGATGGTGGTGAAGCTCGACGACGACCATCGACTCGTGGATGCGGCTGTGTTCCAGCGTTATCTCGAGCTGCTTCAGCAGCAGAACGTGCAGTACTCCGGTCGCCTGTTGCGGGCACGTCACTACCAGCAGGAACAGGGTTGGCATGTGGGCAAGTGCTCAGAGCCGCACTTGGATGGCATGGGCTATCAATGTCCGTTCCCTGCCA
Organism: Synechococcus sp. KORDI-49; assembly: GCF_000737575.1. Lineage (NCBI taxonomy): Bacteria > Bacillati > Cyanobacteriota > Cyanophyceae > Synechococcales > Synechococcaceae > Synechococcus > Synechococcus sp. KORDI-49. The sequence goes on from NZ_CP006270.1 coordinate 1,712,090, forward strand.
GCTACGCCGATGGGGGCTTCGGCTACGTGCTCGGTCCTCAGTCGCTGGAGGCCTGCCAGTACATGTACCTGTCGATGAAGGCTTTCTTCAACCGTCCGGCCGTGCAGCTGGAAGATGTGTTTGTGGGCTTGGCTGCGGAAAGCCGGGGCCTCGAGCTGCACGACTGTCATCCGCTGGTGCCCCGCGCTGACGACCGCCTGTATCTGGTCGAGGAGGCGGCGCTGCCGGGACTGGCCCGGCGAACAGCATGAGCAGGATTCCACCGATTGCGGTGATCACGCCGTATTACCAGGAACGCACGTCGCTGCTCGAGCAGTGCCACGCCAGCGTGCAGGCTCAGACCACCCCCTGCCTGCATGTGCTGGTGGCTGATGGTCACCCCCAGCCGGAGCTGGACACGTGGACGGCTGATCACCTGCGTCTTCCCTGCTCCCACCGCGACATCGGATCCACACCCCGGCTGATCGGAGCGATCCACGCCATCGGACTTGGATGTGAGCTGATCACCTTTCTCGATGCCGATAACTGGTTGCAGCCGGATCACTGCGCCACCGTTCTGGAGGCGGTCCGCAGCAGCGGGGCGGCCTTCCTGTCCACCTCCCGTCGTCTGCATGCTCCTGACGGCACCTACTTCGCTGACTGTCCCAACACCGACCCTGACCGCTTCATTGACACCAACTGCATGACCTTCGCCCGTCCGGCGTTCCCCCTTTTGCAGCACTGGGTTCTGATGCCGTCCTATGCCCACCTGATCGGGGATCGGGTGATGCTGGATCACGTCCGTCGTTCGGGTCTGCCGCGTCGGCATCTCGACATCACCAGCGTCTGCTACCGCTGTGGCAAGGACGGCATCTACCGGCAGCTCGGTCTTCCCATACCGGATGGGGTGGAACCGGCCCCGGATTACGCAGCGTCGTTCCGCCGCTGGGAGGCGGACGGTCACCCTGCGCTGATCTGATTGATGCCATCTCCCTCCCTGCTGGCCATCGTCTGTGCCCGTGATGAGGCAGTGCAGATCCGTCGCTGCCTGGCGGGGTTGATCGCCGAGGGCTTCGAGGTGGTGCTGCTGGACCATGGCTCCACCGATGCCACCCGATCGATCGCCGAGGATTTCCTGGGGCAGGGTTTGATTCGGATTGAAACGCTTCCCTGGACCGGCAGTTTCAGCCTCAGCGATCAGCTGCGGGCCAAGCAGGCGATTGTCGAGACCAGTCGTCACGACTGGGTGTCTCATTTCGATGCGGATGAGCTGCCCGTGGCGGCTCCGATGTTTGAGCGGGTGATCGATGCCGTGGCGGCAGCGGCAGAACAGAACTGCAACTGCATCAACTTCCATGAGCTGGTGTTTCTCCCCCCGCCAGGCCGTGAGCGCTTCGGGGCACCGGAATTCTGTGGCGACCACCTCGACTACTACTTCTTTCAACCCACCTATCCGCGGCTGATGCGGATCTGGCGCCGGGATTCAGGCCTCAGCAATCTGGCGGCCGGTGGTCATCAGCTCAGGGGCGTGGAGCGGCGTTTGTTTCCTGTTGATCTGGTGCTCAGACATTTCATCGTTCTCAGCCGTGCATCCGCTCGGGCCAAATATCTGCCGCGGGTGTTCAGTGAGGAGGATCTGGCCCGGGGTTGGCATGGGAACCGCGTGAACATTCAGGCCGAGGCCATCGACGCCTACTTCGATGGGCGACTGGCCAGAGCGGATCGCATCCACAGCCTGCGCGACCCCGACGACCATCGCTATGAGCTGAGTCATCCTCAGATCAAGCATTTCTGGGAGTGGGGCTGATCAGGTTCAGCCGGTGTTCTCCCCCAGGAATTCAAGAATTTCCCGGTCCTTGAGGCTCTGGGCCTCGCCGCGGCAGACCTCCCGCACCTGACGCCCGGCCGCCACCTCCTGCAGACAGCGCTGCAGGTTGAGCACGGTGCTCTCCAGCTCATCGATCCGCTCCATCAGATTGCGGATCACATTCGCCTCGGCATCGGGCAGAGCGGAGTGGGCCAGGGGATTGATCCGCACCCCGCTCTGGTGGATCACCCGGCCCGGGATGCCCACCACGGTGCAGTCCGATTCCACATCGCGCACCACCACCGACCCGGCTCCGATGCGGGTGTTGGCACCGATCGTGATCGCGCCGAGCACCTTGGCGCCGGCACCGACCACCACGTTCTCGCCCAGGGTGGGGTGGCGCTTGCCGTGCTCCTTGCCTGTGCCGCCCAGGGTGATGCCCTGATACAGCAAACAGCGGTTGCCGACCTCAGCGGTTTCACCGATCACCACACCCATGCCGTGGTCGATGAACACGCCGCGGCCGATGCGGGCGCCGGGGTGAATCTCGATGCCGGTGAGGGCGCGACCCAGCTGACTGATGCAGCGGGCCAGCAGTTTCAGCGGCAGCCGGCAGCGCCACAGCGAATGGCTGAAACGGTGCAGCGTCAGCGCATGCAGGCCCGGATAGCAGGACAGGATCTCCAGCCAGCCGCGGGCAGCCGGATCACGCTCGCGGATGATCGCGAGATCGGCGCGGATGTGATCGAACATCGCGGGGGTGTCAGCTGGCGGCTGCTGGGGTCTGCAGGCCGATCTCCTTTCGGAGCAGTTCGATCGTATCGGTGCTGAGGTAGCTCTCGGCGCAGTGCACCTGGGGCATGCGCATCAGCTGCGAGCGGTTCTGGCGCAAACTCTGCTCCACAAGCGGCAGGCTGGGGCGATCGCACAGCACGTGGCTGGAGGCCCGCAGCAGCGCCAGCAGGCGGCTGCCCACATCCGGGGTGGCGGTCATCAGCAGCAGTTCGTTGCCGCGCATCGAATGGAGGATCACCTCCGCGGCCCGCAGAATGCCGGGGCTGATGCTCACCAGGCCCACGCAGCTGCCGGGGCGGAGTTCCTTCAGCATCGCCAGTTCCTGGCGGAAGTCGTTGAGGTCCACGGCGACGGCACGCACCCCGTGCTTCTTGGCCAGGTCCTCCACCGGCTGCAGGAAATAGCGGCTGGTCACCACCGTGCCGTTGCTGGAACTCTCCAGCACGCTTTCCAGCTCTTCCATCGGCACCACTTCGACGGGCACATCGAGGCAGGGCTCGAGTTCCTCGGAGATCAGCATCGACGCGCCGATGTCTTCTCTGGGTGTGCTGACCAGCACCCGGGCGCCGCAGCGCAGCCGCCAGTCGATTTCACGGGTGAGCATCTCGCGTGTCTGCTGCAGGGTGCAGCCGGCGTTGAGCAGACCGTCCACGCATTTGCGCACCTCGCGATCGAGGTCGGTGACGCCGCGGTTGCGGATGTGGGGAGGGGTGCGGATCTCCCGTGGTTTCTGCTGATCGCGCACATAGATGCCGGATCCGGCCATCGCTTCCACCACACCGTCGGTTTCCAGCTGCCGGTACACCTTGCTGATCGTGTTGCGGTGCAGGCCGGTCTGCATCGCCAGCTGGCGCGTGCTGGGCAGCCGGTGGCCGGGGGGGTAATGCCGGGCCGCGATGGCAAAGCAGATCTGGTTGTACAGCTGGGTTGATGCCGGAATGTCGCTTTCCTGCTGGATGTGGAATCGCACGCCGGTGGGCCAGGTCGGAATGCGGCCACCATAAGGACCGGAACCCGCGGTGACAATTGGGTGTGTGTCCTGCGGACCTGTGACAATCTCCAACTCCCGATACAGCGACTGGGTTCAGGTGGTGGACGGTCCGGTGCCGCTGCAATGCTGGTGGGCGACCCCCGTTGCTGGTCAGCACGATATTGATGCGATAACTACACAAAAACGTGTAGCTATCGTGCTTCCTGAGGTGTTCGGTGTGAATGCCTGGGTGCGTGGTGTCGCTGATCGTCTCGCCGCCGCAGGAGTGCCGGCTCTGGCGGTGCCGTTGTTCGCCCGCACAGCCCCCGAGCTGGATCTCGCCTATGAAACGTCCGATCTGGCTCAAGGACGGCGTCACAAGGACGCCACCACCACCGATCAGATTCTCAGTGATCTTTCAGCGGCCATCACCTGGCTGGCCCGGATCTGTCCTGGAGCCGAAGTCAGTGTGGTGGGGTTCTGCTTCGGGGGCCACGCCGCTCTGCTGGCGGCCACCCTGCCGGCGGTGAAGCACAGCTTTAATTTCTACGGTGCCGGCGTCAGCCGCATGCGGCCCGGCGGTGGACCGCCCTCCCTCGCACTGCTGCCCAGCATCCAGGGGCAGCTCACCTGTCTGTGCGGCACGGCGGATCCTCTGATCCCTGCTGAGGATCGGGCGGCGATTCAGGCCGCGCTGCGGGAGAGCGACCCGAACGGAAATCGCCTTCGCTACGTGGAGCTGGAGGGGGCGGACCATGGCTTCATGTGCGACGCGCGCAGCAGTTACAACCCAGAGGCGGCCCGTTTCGGATGGCAGCTGCTGGAGCGTTCCCTTGCCTAGGCCTGGCGGCCGGCCAGCTTGGCGGCGGTGGGACGCGGCGGTGAAGGGATGGTGCGGACGGCCTTGCTGGGAGCCGCCTCCTTCTCATCCTTCTTCAGGAGAGGGGTCTTGCGCGGAGTGAGGAACATGATCATGTTGCGGCCCTCCCGCTTGGGTGCCTGCTGGATCTCGGCCTTCTCCTCGAGGTCCTTGGCCATCCGCCGCAGCAGCGTCTCCGCCAGGGCCGTGTGCTGAATCTCCCGGCCTCGGAAGATCACCGTGCACTTCACCTTGTCGCCGGCTTTGAGAAAGCGCTGGGCCTGACCGATCCGCACGTCGTAGTCGTGCTGGTCGATCTTGTAGCGCATCTTGACCTCCTTGACTTCGGTCTGGTGCGACTTTTTCTTGGCCTCTTTGGCTTTCTTTTCCTGCTCGAACTTGAACTTGCCGTAATCCATGATCCGGCAGACCGGCGGGTCAGCCTTCTCGCTCACCAGCACCAGATCCAGCTCCCGGTCCCGGGCCACATCCAGCGCTTCCTCCCTGCTGATCACGCCGAGCTGACTGCCGTCTGAGTCGACCACCCGCAGCTGGGGGTAATTGATCCGGTCGTTGATGTTGGGCAGCTCCCGCACAGGAGCACGACGATCAAAACGGGGACGTGGGGGCATTCAGGAGGAGAAGGGGACAGGAGCAGACAGCGGGTGACTCACGGTGGCCTGCATCCTTCACCTTAGGTGTCGCTCGATCAGCGTCATCGCCTCCGCTTCGGAATCGTTGCTCTCCAGCCAGTGGGGGTTGTGCTGCCGCCGGAACCAGGTGCGCTGCCGCTTGGCGAACTGACGGGTGCGCTGGCTGGTGATCCGGATCGCTTCCGCCGTCTGCATCGCCCCTGCCAACACCTTCAACGCCTCGCCGTAGCCGATGGTCTGCAGCAGCGGCAGGTTGTCGCCGTAACGCTCTGCCAGGCGTTGGGTTTCCTCCACCAGCCCGTCGCTGTACAGCTGTTCGGTCCGCTGCTGAATGCGCCCCCGCAGGTCCACCGGATCGAGCCCCAGCTCGAGCACCCGCCACGGCGGCGGCTCCGCCGTGGCCTGACGGCTCATCGGTTGTCCGGAGGCGTAGAGCACCTCCAGCGCACGCTGGGTGCGCACGGCATCCGCAGGGGCGATCCGGGCGGCGGCGGCGGGATCCGCGGCTTGCAGCAGCGGGTGGCAGATGGTCTGGCCGAGCGCGTCGAGCTGCCGGCGCAGCTGCGGTTGCGGCGGCACGGCAGGCGGTCGCAGGCCACTGGTGAGGGCTTTCAGGTACAGGCCGCTGCCGCCCACCAGCAGCGCCATCCCTTCCCGTTTCAGGACCGCGTCGATGCAGGGGTTGGCTTCCGCCTGGAACTCCTGGAGGGTGATCGGCTGGTCCGGCGGGCGCAGGTCGAGCAGATGGTGCGGAACCCGCGCCTGTTGGGCGGCGGTGGGCTTCGCGGTGCCCAGATTCATCTCCCGATACAGCTGGCGGGAATCCACGTTGATCACCGGCAGTCCGAGCCGCTCGGCGATCCCCAGGGAGAGGGCCGTCTTGCCGCTGGCGGTGGGCCCGAGCAGCACGATCACCAGCGGGTCTGAGGGCATCAGCAGCGGGCCGGGGGGTGCACCCCTGGATGAAACGGCGCGTGAGAGGCCTCTGGAAGCCTCTATGGACGGCCGGTGGTAGATTGAGCCTGCCAGGTCGAGGTTTCAGGCTGTTACAGCCTTTTAGAACCCTGTCTCCTGGCTCAAGAGCTGCGGCATGAGCGACGCTTCCAAGGTCCAGAACGCTTACGGCGCTGAGCAGATTCAGGTGCTGGAAGGGCTGGAGCCCGTCCGGAAACGCCCCGGCATGTACATCGGCTCCACAGGGCCGAGGGGTCTCCATCACTTGGTCTACGAGGTGGTGGATAACTCGGTGGATGAGGCTCTGGCAGGTCACTGCGATCAGATCGTGGTGGTTCTGGGGGAGGACGGCTCCGCTTCGATCAGTGACAACGGCCGCGGCATCCCCACGGATGTGCATCCCCGCACCGGCAAGAGCGCCCTGGAGACGGTGCTCACCGTTCTGCATGCCGGGGGCAAGTTCGGCTCCGGTGGTTACAAGGTGTCAGGCGGTCTGCACGGTGTCGGTGTCTCCGTCGTCAACGCCCTCAGTGAATGGGTGGAGGTCACGGTGCGGCGTCAGGGCCAGGTGCACCGTCAGCGCTTCGAGCGGGGTGCGCCCATCGGCAGCCTTGCGTCGGAACCGCTCCCCGACGGGGAACAGGACCGCACCGGCACCAGCGTGTGTTTCAAGCCCGATCAGGAGATCTTCACGGTCGGGATCATCTTTGATTACGCCACCCTCTCGGCACGGTTGCGGGAGCTCGCCTATCTCAATGGCGGTGTCCGCATCGTGTTCCGTGATGAGCGTGAATCAGCCCGCGAAGCCGATGGATCTGCCCACGAGGAAATTTATTTCTACGAGGGTGGCATCAAGGAATACGTCTCCTACATGAACAAGGAGAAGGAAGCCCTTCATCCTGAGATCATCTATGTGAATTCCGAGAAGGATGGCGTTCAGGTGGAGGCCGCGTTGCAGTGGTGCGCCGATGCCTATTCCGACAGCATTCTCGGCTTCGCCAACAACATCCGCACCGTGGATGGTGGCACGCATATCGAAGGCCTGAAGACGGTGCTCACCCGCACCCTCAACGCCTTCGCCAAGAAGCTCGGAAAGCGCAAGGAAGCCGATTCCAACCTCGCCGGAGAGAACATCCGTGAGGGGCTCACCGCCGTGCTCTCGGTGAAGGTGCCGGAGCCGGAATTTGAGGGTCAGACCAAGACGAAGCTGGGCAACACCGAGGTGCGTGGCATCGTCGACAATCTGGTCGGTGAGTCGCTCAGTCAGTTCCTCGAATTCAACCCCTCCGTGATCGGCCTGATCCTGGAGAAAGCGATCCAGGCCTTCAATGCTGCCGAAGCGGCTCGGCGGGCCAGGGAGCTGGTGCGCCGCAAGAGTGTGCTGGAGAGTTCCACGCTTCCCGGCAAGCTGGCCGACTGCAGTTCCCGTGATCCGGGCGAATCTGAGATCTACATCGTGGAGGGAGATTCCGCTGGCGGGTCAGCGAAACAGGGGCGTGACCGACGCTTCCAGGCCATCCTTCCGCTGCGCGGAAAGATCCTCAACATCGAGAAGACCGACGACGCCAAGATCTACAAGAACACCGAGATTCAGGCGTTGATCACGGCGCTCGGGCTTGGCATCAAGGGAGAAGACTTCGATGAAAAGAATCTCCGCTATCACCGCATTGTGATCATGACTGATGCGGATGTTGATGGCGCTCACATCCGCACGTTGATTCTCACTTTCTTCTATCGCTACCAAAAAGCGTTGGTTGAAGGGGGTTATATCTACATCGCCTGTCCGCCGCTCTACAAAGTGGAGCGGGGCAAGAATCACACCTATTGTTATAACGAATCGGATCTGCAGAAAACCCTGAAAGGATTTGGCGAAAAAGCCAACTACACCATTCAGCGGTTCAAGGGCCTTGGAGAAATGATGCCCAAGCAGTTATGGGAAACCACCATGGATCCCAGCACGCGGATGATGAAGCGCATCGAAATTGAAGATGCACTGGAAGCGGATCGCATCTTCACGATTCTGATGGGCGACAAAGTGGCGCCCCGTCGGGAATTCATCGAAACCCACAGCGCTGAACTCGATATGGCGGCTCTGGACATCTGATGGGGACTGTTCCGATGGGAGGTGTGTTGCGTTGGAGCTGGCTGCTGGGGGTGGCGTTGATGGTGCCGGCAGCCCTGCCGGCTGGTGGCGGTGAGTTCCGTCAGCCTCAGGTCCGTCGTCGCTCCGGCAGCGGTCCGCTGCACATCGGTTCCGACTGCCCGCTGCGGCTCAGTCCGCTGGCGGTGGCACCGAGCCTGAGCACTCTCGCCATCGGAACCCCCTGTCGGCTGCTGCGCCGCTGGCCGGGGGACGACGGACAGGACTGGCTTCAGGTGCAGGTGCTCAGCGGCGACTGTCCACGAGGCTGGCTCCGTGCCTGAAGCTCTGCTGGTGGCGATCGGTGCTGTTCCAGGAGCCTGGCTGCGCCTGAAGATGGTGAACCATTTCGAGCCGATGGTTCCGAAGAAGCACTGGGGCACCTTCACCGTGAACGTGCTCGCCTGCTTCGCCCTCGGTCTGGTGCTGGCATTGGAGGAAACCTGCTCCGCCCGCACCGGGATCGTGCTGCTGATCGGGGTGGGCTTCTTCGGCAGCCTCAGCACGTTCTCCACCTTCGTGGTGGAACTGCTGAATGAGCTGCGGGCCGGCCATGCCCTGGCCGCTGCTGCTCTGGCGGCAGCCTCGGTGCTGGCAGGTTTGCTGGCTTCCGCAGCCGGATACGGACTGGGGATGCATGCCTGAATCAAGACCCCCCCTGAGGATTGAACTGGAGGAGCTCCTGCTGGTGGCCCTGGGTGCCGTGCCGGGGGCCCTGCTGCGCTGGCAATGGGCTGTTCAGCTGCAGGATCGCAATGTTCTGGTGAACACCCTGGGCGCCGCGATTCTTGGCCTGCTGGCCGGTCTGCCGGCGGCACCACGGCGTCAGCTGCTCCTGGGCATCGGCTTCTGCGGGTCGCTCACCACCTTCAGCAGCTGGATGCTGGCGGCGATGCGTGATCTCAGTCGCGGGGAGTGGGGGTCAGCGGTCGGCCTGATCGTTCTCACCCTGGGGCTGGGCCTGGGAGCTGCAGCGCTCGGACTGATGCTGGGTCGGATGTGGAGGAGATGAGCAGGGTCGAGCTCGTGTTCACCCTCCATCAACGGAATCACCTCGATCACTACGCCATGGCCTTGGCTGCGGCCTATGTGTCCATCCGTCAGCGCACGCATGCCGTTCTGAGGCTTCATGTCGTGACGGATCAGAGCGTTGGAGCGATGACCCGTCAGCGCCTGATCGCCAGCCTGCGTGGTGGTGATGAGATCACATTCGTGGAGGCGGCCTCTCTTCCGGAGGCAGCCGATCTCGCCTGTCAGCTCGATGGCGATTACTCGCCAGCGATCATCTGGCGGGCTTGGATCGCCGAGTACCTCCCGCAGCTGGATCGCTGTCTTCTTCTCGATTGCGATCTGCTGGTGCGGCTGGATCTTGCTCGCGTCTGGGAGATGTCTCTCGAGGGATGCGTCTTGGCAGCTGTTCTTCGAGGCCGACCCCATGCCGAGGACTATCACGTCTGGTTGGGGACTCCCTGGAACCGCTACTTCCGCATGGGGTGCACCCTGATGGATCTGGAGATGATTCGCTCCAACAACGCGTTTCAGGAGGGTCGGCGTGATCTGCTCCTGGAAGCCTCAAGTCTTCGAGCCAGCCTTCCTGCCTGTGGCTTGCTGGAGCAGTCGCTGTTCAATCGATTTTTCGCGCACTCCTGCCGCCCCATGCCCTTTCCGTTGATTGCCTCGGATCGGCTGGAGCATCACCCCTCGTCCCAGCAGTGGTTGGCTCTGCTGCGGACCGGGGGTGATTGCATCCTGGACATCAAGGGCTGGAGCAATCGTTCGCCGGAGGCCTTGCAGTTCTGGGCAGCTCTGCTGGAGACCCCATGGAGAGAGGCGGTCGTCGCACGTTTTCTCGAGGGGGCGATCAGGCCGCCAGAGCCGCCTGAATCGCCTCGCTGAGCTGCTCCGGTTCCACGCCGCTCTTGAACCGTTCGATCACGGTGCCGTCCTTCCCCACAAGGAATTTCTCGAAGTTCCAGCCCACATCACCGGCAGGCTCCATCCGGTTGAGGGTGGTGAACGGCTCGGTGGTGCTGCCCATGGCATGCACCTTCCCGAAGAGTTCGAAGCTGGCGCCGTAGGTGGTGGAGCAGAAGCTCTGGATCTCCGGCAGGCTGCCGGGCTCCTGACCCCCGAAGTCATTGCAGGGGAAGCCGAGCACGGACAGGCCCTGGTCGCCGAAGCGGTCCTGCAGCTGCTGCAGACCGGAGTACTGGCGGGTGAAGCCGCAGCGGCTGGCCACGTTCACGATCAGCAGCACGCGTCCGGCGTAGTCGCCGAGCGATTTCTCGCTGCCATCCGCGCTGAGGACGGACACGTTGCTGATGCTGATCGTCATCGTCTGAAAGCCCTGCTCGCCGCGACGTTACCCAATGGAACTGCCCATACACTTGGGGCCCTTGCCGGTCGTCCATGAGCGAGGTAGCTGCAGCGTCCGCCGGAGGCGTGACCGTGGAGCACCACCTCCTGGCGGAGGTGGTGACCCGTCAGCTTGAGGCCATGCTCAGCGTCGGCAACTACGACGCTGTGAAGCTGCTGCTGGAGCCGGTCCAGCCGGTGGATGTGGCGGAGGCGATCGGCAACCTGCCGCAGAACCTGCAGGCCATTGCCTTCCGTCTGCTCAGCAAGGACGAGGCGATCAGTGTCTACGAGTACCTGGATACAGCCACCCAGCAGAACCTGCTGAACCTGCTGCGCTCCGGTGAGATGCAGGAGGTGATGGAGGAGATGTCTCCGGATGACCGGGCGCGGTTGTTCGAGGAGCTGCCGGCGAAGGTGGTGCGTCAGCTGCTCGATCAGCTCAGTCCGGAGGAACGCAAGGTCACGGCCGAGCTGCTGGGCTATCAGGCGGAGACAGCCGGTCGTCTGATGACGACCGAATACATCGCTCTGAAGGAGAACCAGACAGCCCTCGAGGCGCTCGACATCGTCCGGCGCCGGGCCCGTGAGACCGAGACCATTTATTCGCTCTACATCACGGATACCGAGCGGCGTCTCACCGGCATCCTGTCGTTGCGGGATCTGGTCACCGCTGATCCCGATGACCAGATCCGGGATGTGATGACGGCAGACGTGCTCAGCGTGAGCACCGACACCGATCAGGAGATGGTGGCGCGCACGATCCAGCGGTACGACTTCCTTGCCGTGCCGGTGGTGGATCTCGAGCAGCGGCTCGTGGGCATCGTCACGGTGGATGACGTCATCGATGTGATCGAGCAGGAGGCCACCCGTGATCTGTACGCCGCCGGCGCCGTGCAGGCCGGCGATGAAGACGATTACTTCAGCAGCAATCTGTTCACCGTCGCCCGTCGTCGGGTGGTGTGGCTGGCGGTGCTGGTGGTGGCCAGTTTCTTCACGTCCGAAGTGATCGCTGCCAATGAGGACGTGCTGCAGAAGGTGGTGCTGCTCGCCGCCTTCATTCCCTTGCTGGGGGGCACCGGCGGCAACGTCGGTGCTCAGAGCTCCACCGTGGTGATCCGGGGCCTGAGCACCCAGAGCATCACGGCGCTGGGACCGATGAAGGCCGTGGTGCGGGAAGCGCTGGCCGGAGCTCTGCTGGGGGTCCTGATGATGATCCTGGTGGTGCCCTTTGCCTGGTGGCGTGGAGAAAGCGCCCTAGTGGGCCTGTCGGTGGGCATCAGCCTGCTGGCGATCACCACGCTGGCGGCCACCGCCGGCGCAGCCTTTCCGCTGCTGTTCGACCGCATGGGTCTGGATCCGGCCTTGATGTCGACGCCGTTCATCACCACCTGCACGGACGTGGCCGGCACGCTCATCTATCTCAAGACGGCGGAGTGGCTGCTGATGAACCTGCCGGAGCTGCTCCAGGCGACAGGTATTTCTACCCAAATCGCCTTGGCTTCTGCTTTCTGAAAGTTCGTTTACGTTTCTTAGGAGTACGCTTTACATAACTCAATGAAGCGCCATGACACCGGCTACCGCCGCTGCAACAAAGCCCGCTTCGGCGGCCCGCAGCGTCAGCGTTGACGTCGATCTGGTCCGTTCCTACCTGCGTGACATCGGTCGTGTTCCCCTCCTCACCCATGAGCAGGAGATCACCCTTGGACGACAGGTTCAGGAGCTGATGGATCTGGAGACTTTGGAACAGGAGATCGAGAGCCGCGACGGCGGCAGGCCCTCTCAGGACGCTCTCGCCAAAGCTTCCGGGATGTCCGCCATGCAGCTGAAGCGCAAGCTTCAGCACGGCCGGCGCGCCAAGGAGCGGATGGTGGCGGCCAACCTGCGATTGGTCGTGAGCGTCGCCAAGAAATACACCAAGCGGAACATGGAACTTCTGGATCTGATCCAGGAGGGAACCATCGGTCTGGTGCGCGGCGTCGAGAAGTTCGACCCGACCCGCGGATACAAGTTCTCCACGTATGCCTACTGGTGGATCCGTCAGGGCATCACCCGAGCGATCGCTGAGAAAAGCCGCACCATCCGGTTGCCGATCCACATCACCGAGATGCTCAACAAGCTCAAGAAAGGGCAGCGAGAGCTGAGTCAGGATCTCGGTCGCACGCCCACGGTCACCGAGCTGGCGGAGTTCGTCGAGCTGCCGGAAGACGACGTCAAGGATCTGATGTGCCGGGCCCGTCAGCCGGTGAGCCTCGAGATGAAGGTGGGCGATGGCGATGACACCGAGCTGCTGGAACTGCTGGCGGGTGATGGAGACCTCCCCAGTGATCAGGTGGAAGAGGACTGCCTCAAGGGAGATCTGCGCGATCTGCTGCGTCAGCTGCCCCATCTGCAGGAGCAGGTGCTCCGCATGCGTTACGGCATGGATGGCGAAGATCCGATGAGCCTCACGGGCATCGGTCGCATCCTCGGCATGAGCCGTGATCGGGTCCGCAATCTTGAGCGCGACGGACTGGCCGGTCTGCGTCGCATCAGTGACCAGGTGGAGGCCTACGTGGCCTGCTGAGGCCGGTTGGTTGTTTCCACAAGTCTGAGCAGCACCGGATTGACCTGATCCGGTGCTTCGTCATGGGGACAGTGGCCGGCGCCACCGATCACGCTGATGGATTGCACACAGGAGATCTGTTCAGCCCAGCGCTGAGCCTCCGGTAACGGTTCCCAGGGGTCCTGCTCGCCCCAGATCAGATCCACCGGCACCGCCAGGTGCTGCATCAGCTGTGGTGCGAGGTGGTCGTCGAACAGGTTGATGAAGCCTCGGAACGCTTCGGCGGCACCATTCCGGCGAGTGGGCTCAAACAGCAGCTCCACCAAGGCATCATCCACATGCTGACCACTGGGGTAAGCCTGTTTGAGCACGCTGCGAATCACCCCTGGTCTGGCCGCATTGCGGAACAGGGTGGTGCTCAGCCATCGCTGGCGCACCATGGTTTTCAGCATTGGCCGGATCCAGGCCATCCAGGCGGGCTGTGTCGCCAGCTGCTTGTCGTCCATCAAGCGCTGGGCGCAATCGATCAGCACCACGCCACAGCAGCGGTCGCCCAGCAGCTGTGCTGCACGCAGGGCCACCACCCCGCCGATCGAGTTGCCCATCAGCAGCACCGGCCGATCGATCACCGTCCGGCAGAAGTCCGCCACCTGCTGTCCCCAGAGATCAAATCCGTAGAGGACGGACCCTGGCTGCTCCGGTTCGTCCTTCAGTCGCGCCCGCGGTTGGTCGCTGCGACCGAAGCCGAGCAGGTCGATGGCGTAGGTCGGAGCCAGCGCAGCCAGGGCCGGTTGATTGAAACGCCAGTGCCCTGTGTTGGCGCCGAAACCGTGGATCAGCAGCACGGCCAGGGGTGCCTCGGGATTCCCCATCAGCGTCCATCCGATGTTGCGATCCCCCCAGCACCACAGACCTTCCTGCACCGTCATGCCTGGAATGACCTGGGAGGCGCTGGCAAAAGAAATGAGCGGACCACGCAGCGAAGACGACTTGTGCTGAACATTTAAAGGAACGCTGGCGACGATCGGTTGATGTCCATGACGCCAACACGCAGCAACGGATGTCGTTCAAACGAGGCTGAGCTCAGACCGTTGCTGCTGAATTGGTGGAGCGACCACGGTCGCCACGACATTCCCTGGAAACGAACCTCCAGCGGGGACCGACCTGCTCCTGATCAGCCCCTGGATCCCTATCCGATCTGGATCGCCGAGGTGATGTTGCAGCAGACCCCGCTGGCGGTGGTGCTCCCCTACTGGCATCGCTGGATGGCCATGTTTCCAACCGTGGAGGCTCTGGCGGCGGCATCGCTTGAGCAGGTGCGTCTGTTGTGGCAAGGCCTTGGCTATTACTCCCGGGCCCGCCGTCTGCATCAGGCGGCTCAGCAGATCTCAGGGCGTTCCTGGCCCGAGGATCTCGAGGAATGGATGGCGTTGCCGGGGATCGGACGCACCACCGCCGGAAGCATCCTGTCCAGTGCCTTCAATGCACCCGTGCCGATTCTGGACGGCAACGTGCGGCGCGTTCTGGCTCGCCTCAGGGCCCACGACCGACCTCCCGCCAGGGATCAGGCCCTCTTCTGGCAGTGGAGCCATGCGCTTCTCGATCCGCAGCGCCCGCGAGATTTCAATCAGGCCTTGATGGATCTCGGGGCAACCCTGTGCACCCCGCGTCAACCGCTTTGTGACGCGTGTCCCTGGCAACGGCACTGCGCTGCCTACGCTGCCGGCGAGCCCAGCCGCTGGCCTGTGAGTGAGGAACGCAAACCGGTTCCATTTCAGGTGATCGGCGTCGGCGTGGTGCTCAACGCCGACGGTGAAGTGTTGATCGACCAGCGGTTGGAGGAGGGGTTGCTGGGTGGTCTCTGGGAATTCCCCGGTGGCAAGCAGGAGCCTGGAGAGACGATCGAGGCCTGCATCACCCGGGAGCTCCAGGAGGAGCTGACGATCGAGGTGACGGTGGGTCAGGAACTGATCAGCGTTGATCACGCTTACAGCCACAAGCGGCTGCGCTTCGTGGTGCATGTCTGCCGCTGGTTGTCCGGAGAGCCGAAACCCCTGGCCAGTCAGCAGGTGCGTTGGGTGAAGCCCGGTGATCTCCGGACCTATCCCTTCCCCGCCGCCAACAGCCGCATCATCGATGCTCTGCTTGCGCATCCGGAGACGGCTGGTGGCTGATCCCCGGGTGCTCTGTCTAGGGGAAGCGCTGGTGGACCGGCTCGGTCCTCCCGGAGGGGACCCCGCGCTGGATCAGCCGGTGGACGATCGCCTCGGTGGGGCTCCTGCCAATGTCGCCTGCGCCCTGGCCCGGCTCGGCACGCCGGTGGCGTTCGTGGGTCGTCTGGGGAGAGATGCCATTGGCGATCAGTTCTTCCGACTGTTTCAACAGCGCGGCATCGAGAGCTCCGGCGTTCAGCTGGATCCGGAGCGGCCGTCGCGGATCGTGCTGGTGCGCCGCACCGTTGGAGGTGAGCGACAGTTTCAGGGATTTGCCGGTGACCGGGGCCAGGGGTTCGCTGATCAGGCGCTGCAAGCGCCAACACTCTCTGGATCCGCCCGCTGGCTCCTCGTGGGCACCATCCCCCTGGCGACACCGGCTGCCGCTGCTGCCTTGAGAGGCGCTGTCGATCAGGCGCGCGTCCGCGGCATGGCCATCGCTGTTGATGTGAACTGGCGACCCACCTTCTGGAATGCCGATGCTGATCCGTCCGCAGGGCCGCCGCCTTCCGCGCTGGCGGCCATCCGGCCGTTGCTCGAGCAGGCGGCCCTGATCAAGCTCGCTCGCGAGGAGGCGATCTGGTTCTTCGGTTCAGCGCAAGCGCAGGTGATCAGTGGATTGTTGCCCCAGGCCCCTGATGTGGTGGTGACCGATGGAGCCGAGCCGGTGACCTGGTGGATGGAGGGTGCCTCCGGTTCCCTTGCGGCGTTCCGTCCGTCGGACGTGGTGGACACCACCGGTGCTGGAGATGCCTTCACGGCGGGCCTGTTGCATTGCTGGGATCTTCCCCCTGCACACCGGGTGCGCTTCGCCGCCGGTTGCGGTGCTCTGGTCTGCAGCGGAGCCGGAGGGATCGATCCTCAACCCAGTGCGCCGGAGGTGGAGGCCTTCATCGCCGGGGCATGAGGTGGCGTGAGTCGGGCCTGCCGCCCCTCTCCCTGGTAGGCCAGATCCAGCTGCCAGGCCTCAGGGAGCACCAGCCTGAGTCGCTCCGGCCATTCCACGGCCATCAGGGCTCCCATGGCCCGGGCTTCCTCCTCCTCCTGCAGGAACAGCTCATCCGCTGATCCGGGGGTGTCCAGCCGGTAGAGATCCAGGTGCACGAGGGGCGGATTGCCGTCCGGGTAGTGCTGGGCCAGCGAGAAGGTCGGGCTGGTGATCGGTTCGTTGATGCCACAGGCCAGGGCCAGGCCCTGCACCAGAGAGGTCTTGCCTGCGCCCAGAGGACCCTCAAGGAGAAGAATGGCGCCCTTCGGCAGGCGTTGTGCCAGCCCCCGCCCGAGGGCTCGAGTGGTCTCAAGGGTCTCAAGTTCCCAGAGACACTGTGTAGAGTCCGCGCCTGGCGAGCCCGAAGCCTCGGCGTCTCCGCAGAGATTCACATTCAAATTCCCCAGGGAGCCTTACGTCATGGTGGCAGCGCCCACAACCGCGCCTGAGCTGAAGCTAGGCACCGACTGCGTCGTTGCAGATATCACCCAGGCCGCGTTCGGCCGCAAGGAGCTGGACATTGCCGAGACCGAGATGCCCGGTCTAATGGCGCTGCGTCAGAAATACGGCACTGAGAAGCCCCTGAAGGGGGCGCGCATCGCCGGTTCTCTGCACATGACGATCCAGACCGCCTGTCTGATCGAAACCCTTGTCGAACTGGGTGCCGAGGTGCGCTGGGCCTCCTGCAACATCTTCTCCACCCAGGACCATGCGGCTGCCGCCATTGCGGCACAGAACATCCCGGTGTTCGCGGTCAAGGGTGAAACCCTGGAGGAGTACTGGGATTACACCCATCGCATCCTCGAGTGGGGCGATGGTGGTTCCCCCAACATGATCCTGGATGACGGCGGCGATGCCACCGGTCTGGTGATGCTGGGCAGCAAGGCGGAGCAGGACATCACCGTTCTGGAGAACCCTGCCAATGAGGAGGAGACCTACCTCTTCGCTTCCATCAAGAAGAAGCTGGCTCAGGATCCCAGCTTCTACAGCCGCACCAAGGCGCAGATCCAGGGCGTGACCGAGGAAACCACCACCGGTGTGGCCCGTCTTTACAAGATGCAGAAGAGCGGGGAGCTGCCCTTCCCTGCCATCAACGTCAACGACTCGGTCACCAAGAGCAAGTTCGACAATCTCTACGGCTGCCGCGAGTCGCTCGTCGACAGCATCAAGCGCGCCACCGATGTGATGGTGGCCGGCAAACAGGCGCTGGTGATGGGTTACGGCGATGTGGGCAAGGGCTCAGCCCAGTCCCTGCGCGGTCTCGGTGCCACCGTCTGCATCGCCGAAGTGGATCCCATCTGCGCCCTGCAGGCGGCCATGGAGGGTTACCGCGTGGTGCGTCTCGAGGACGTGGTCGAGGAGATGGACATCTTCGTGACCGCCACCGGCAACTACCAGGTGATCCGCAACGAGCACCTGCTGAAGATGAAGGACGAGGCGATCGTCTGCAACATCGGCCATTTCGACAATGAGATCGATGTCGCCTCCCTCAAGTCCTACGAGTGGGACAACATCAAGCCGCAGGTGGATCACATCACCCTGCCCAGCGGCAATCGGATCATCCTGCTGGCGGAAGGCCGTCTGGTGAACCTGGGCTGCGCCACCGGCCACCCCAGTTTCGTGATGAGCAATTCGTTCACCAACCAGGTGCTGGCTCAGATCGAGCTGTTCACCAAAGGGAGCGAATACGGCAAGGAGGTCTATGTGCTGCCCAAGCACCTCGATGAGATGGTGGCCCGTCTGCACCTCGACCGCATCGGCGCCAAGCTCACCGAGCTGAGCAAGGACCAGGCCGATTACATCAATGTGCCCGTGGAAGGTCCGTTCAAGCCCGACCACTACCGCTACTGATCGACCGCAGGGTCCTCAACCCCTCTGCCCCATGGAAGACTTGCGCGATCCCGCGCAGGCTCCATGGGGCTTTCTGATGTCATCACCCGCTTGCCGGAGCTGATCGGACAGGCTGTGGAAGCCAATCAGTGGCTGGGCTACACCGCGATCTTCGCGGCGATGTTTCTGGAGAATCTCTTTCCCCCGATCCCATCAGAGCTGATCATGCCGTTGGGTGGGTTCTATGTGCAGCAGGGCCAGCTGCAGCTGATCCCCGTGGTGATCGCCGGCCTGCTGGGAACAGTGCTGGGGGCGCTGCCCTGGTACGGCATCGGTCGACTGATCAATGAAGAGCGGATCGAGCAGTGGCTGGCCCGCCATGGTCGCTGGATCGGCATCAGCCCGGAGGAGCTGGCCCGCTCCCGTCGCTGGTTCACGCGTTACGGCACCGCGTTGGTGTTCTGGGGCCGTCTAGTGCCAGGGATCCGCACCCTGATCTCGGTTCCCGCCGGAATCGAGATGATGCCGATGGCCCCGTTTCTGATCTGGACCACCGCCGGCAGCCTGATCTGGACCCTGCTGCTCACCGTCGCCGGCATGGTGCTCGGTGAGGGGTACAGCAATGTTGAGGTCTGGATCGATCCCGTCTCCAAGCTGGTGAAGCTGTTGCTGGTGATCGCCGTGCTGGCCGGTGGGATCTGGCTGGGGTTGCGCGTCTGGCGCCGCAGGAAGTCCGGAGACTGACCGCAGCGCCGGGGTGCGGATCAGAAGGGAATCTCTTCATCCGAGGCCTGGCTGCCGCCGAAGTTGCCGGCAGCCTCCTGGTTGTCCCGCTTGGAGCCGAGCAGCTCCAGTCGGTCCACGCGGACCACGGGCTTGCTGCGCTCCTCACCGCTGTTGCGGTCCGTCCAGCGGTCGAGCTTGAAGCTGCCGATGATGCCCAGCTGGGAGCCTCTCTTCACATAATCCGCGGCGACCTGGGCCTGTTTGCCCCAGATCTCGAGGTTGAACCAGTCCGGTTCGTCGTCGCGGCTGCGGCGGTTCACGGCAAGGGTGAGGTTGGCCACCATGCTTCCGGATTCGAAGTAACGCACTTCGGGGTCGCGGCCGGCTCGACCGACGAGGGTGACGGAATTGACGCCCATAAAAAAGGTCTCCTAAGTCTTGAGAACAATGATGCGCCACGGTTCAGGTGGCTGCTTTCAAGGAGTTCCACCGTGGCCGGCGTCCGTCACAGGCTGACTCGCAGAACGCCCTTAAGATTCGGCGACTTGATCCGTGGACGTGCTTTTCCGACGTTTTCAGCTGTCCCGTGACATCGGCATCGACCTGGGCACGGCCAACACGCTGATCTACGTTTCCGGCCGCGGCATCGTTCTCCAGGAACCTTCCGTCGTCGCGCTCGATCTCGAGCGTGGAGCCACCCTGGCCGTTGGCGATGAGGCCAAGCTGATGCTGGGCCGCACCCCCGGCAACATCCG
Source organism: Synechococcus sp. KORDI-49 (assembly GCF_000737575.1). NCBI lineage: Bacteria > Bacillati > Cyanobacteriota > Cyanophyceae > Synechococcales > Synechococcaceae > Synechococcus > Synechococcus sp. KORDI-49. The sequence continues at coordinate 1,731,659 of NZ_CP006270.1, forward strand.
AGCCGTGCGTCCGCTGCGGGATGGCGTCATCGCGGATTTCGATGCGGCTGAGCAGATGCTCAAGACCTTCATCACCAAGGGCAATGAAGGGCGCGGCATCATGGCGCCGCGGCTTGTGGTGGGGATTCCCAGCGGCGTCACCGGGGTTGAGCGGCGCGCCGTGCGTGAGGCCGGCATGGCCGGCGCCCGGGAGGTGCATCTGATCGATGAACCGGTGGCCGCCGCCATCGGTGCCGGACTTCCCGTCACCGAACCGGTCGGCACGATGATCGTGGACATCGGGGGTGGCACCACCGAGGTGGCCGTTCTCAGCCTGGGCGGGACGGTGCTGAGTGAATCCGTCCGCGTCGCCGGAGATGAGATCAGTGATGCGATCGGCGTTTACCTGAAGAAGGTGCACAACATGGTGGTGGGTGAGCGCACCGCCGAGGACATCAAGATCCGCATCGGCTCCGCCTTCCCCGATGACGCCTTCGACCAGGAATCCATGGATGTGCGCGGACTGCACCTGCTGTCCGGTCTTCCCCGCACCATCAACCTCAAGGCGGGTGATCTGCGTGAGGCGATCGCTGAGCCCCTGAACGTGATCGTCGAGGCCGTGAAGCGGACTCTCGAGCGCACGCCACCGGAACTGGCCGCTGACATCGTCGATCGCGGCATCATGCTGGCCGGGGGCGGAGCACTCGTGCGTGGCATCAGTGACCTGATCAGCCACGAAACCGGGATCTTCGTGCATGTGGCGGAGGATCCGCTGCTCTGTGTGGTCAACGGTTGCGGTCAGGTCCTCGAGGACTGGAAGCGTCTGCAACGGGTGGTCGACACACCGGAATTCGTCCGATCCGCGGCTGGCGCCTGATCCGATGGGGGCGTCCCTCTGGCCCGGTAACGGCCGTTGGCGTGCCCTCGGGCGGGTCGCCCCATGGCTTGCTCTGCTGCTTGGACTGCTGATGGTGCGGCTGAGCAAGGGAGCGGGTTTCGCCGATGCCTATGCCCTGCTCAGTCGACCGTTCTGGCCAGGTCCGGCTCAGCGCGAATGGGTGTCATCCGCCGCTTCTCTGGAGGATCAGGCCCGTCTGTCCCTGCTGGAGCAGGACAATCAGCGCTTGCGTGATCTTCTGGAGCTGCAGAGGAACAGCGGGGCCGACAGCACCGTGGCGGCTGCCGTGATCTCCCGCCAGCCACGCGGCTGGTGGCAGCAGCTGGAGCTGGGCAAGGGATCCCTGAACGGCATCAGCGTTGCGGATGCCGTTCTCGGGCCGGGCGGACTGGTGGGACGGGTTCAGAGTGTGACCCCCACCACAGCCCGCGTTCGTCTGCTGACAGCTCCAGGCAGTGAGGTGGGGGTCTGGCTGCCCCGCTCCAGACGGCATGGGCTGTTGGTGGGGCTTGGCACCCACCGTCCCCAGCTGCGCTTCATCGACAAGGATCTCGACGTGCGGGCCGGCGATCTGGTGAGCACCTCTCCCGCCAGCACGCTGTTGCCTCCGAATGTTCCCGTCGGCGTGATCCAATCCGTGGATGAGCGAGCGGTTCCCGCTCCCAGGGCGGTGGTTCAGCTGATTGCGGCGCCGGAGGCGATCGACTGGGTTCAGGTGCGGATCGACTGAGCGATGGCCCGTCTGCATCGTCAACCGGGTTGCGTCGTCACGGCTCTGCTGGTGCCGGTGCTGAGCCTTGCCAGCCCGCCCTGGCTCGGACTCGATGGGGTGCCTCCGGCCTGGGCCGTGCTCTGGCTGTTGCCCTGGGCGCTGGTGGATGGACCGGTGTCGGGCGCCGTGGCGGGGATCGCTCTCGGCCTTGTGCTGGATGGCCTCAGCCTGGGAGGAGTGAGTCAGATTCCCGCGCTGCTGCTGCTGGGCTGGTGGTGGGGACGACTGGGTCGACGCCCCCCCACGATTCAGCGCACGCTCAATCTCGGATTGCTGGCCTGGATCGGATCGGTGACGGTGGGGCTGAGTCAGTTATTGCAGCTGTTGATCCAGGAGGGCTGGAGCTTTGATCCCTGGATGCGCAGCTGGGGCTTGCAGACCCTGCTCTGTCAGACCCTTGTCACGGCGCTGCTGGCACCGATGCTGGTTTCGATGCAGTTGTTGCTGTGGCGCAAAAGAGGCACGTCATGAACGGGCCGGTGACGCGACGGGAGCTGTTGCTCGGAGCCGCTGCCCTTGGCCTGGCCGCCTGCGGTCGGGGCGGCTCGCGAGCCGATGAGCTCAATCTCTGGACTCTCCAGCTGGCTCCCAAGTTCAACCCCTACTTCGCTGATCTGCTGACGGTCTGGCGACAGCGGCGACCGCAGCTCCCCGTGCGCTGGACCGACCTGCCCTGGGGGTCTGTGGAGCGCAAGTTGCTGGCGGCGGTCTACGCACGCACTGCCCCGGATGTGGTGAATCTCAACCCACCGTTCGCGGCCAATCTGGCCAGCAAGGGAGGCTTGAGCGATCTCACGCCGCTGCTGCCCTCCGGTGCAGCGGAGCGTTATCTGCCGTCGGTCTGGCGGGCCTGCCGGGATCCGGAGGCCGGTCAGATCGCCATCCCCTGGTATCTCACCGTCAGGCTCAGCCTGGTGAACCGCCGCCTGCTGGAGGAGGCCGGGCTGGAGTCTCCCCCCAGGCGCTGGGATGCGGTGCCCGAGTTCGCCCGCCGAATCCGGGAACGGACCGGTCGTTATGGATTGTTCGTCACCGTGGTGCCTGATGACTCCGCCGAGATGCTGGAGTCGCTGGTGCAGATGGGCGTGGTCTTGCTCGATGGGCAGAGGCGAGCTGCGTTCAACAGCCCGGCCGGTCGGCGCGCCTTCCGCTTCTGGACGGATCTCTACCGGCAGGGTCTGCTGCCGCGAGAGGTGGTCAGTCAGGGCCAGCGACGGGCGATCGAGCTTTTCCAGAGCGGTGATCTGGCTCTCGCCGCCACCGGGGCGGAATTTCTGCGCAGCATTCAGACCAACGCCCCCGGCGTGGCGGCCGTGACCGAACCCCATCCGCCCCTCACCGGAGAGGACGGCACAGCCAATGTCGCCTTGATGACGCTGGCTGTTCCGCGCCAGAGCCGGCATCCCGCCGAGGCCGTGGCCCTGGCCCTGTTTCTGACCGATGCTGCCAATCAGGCCCGTTTCGCCAGGGAGGCCAGGGTCCTGCCCTCATCCCAGGAGGCTCTTGAGCAGGTGCGCACGGCCCTCGACCAGGAGCAGCCCGATACAGCGGAGCAGGCGCAGATTCGAACCGCCCGTCTTCTCTCCGCCCGGATCCTTGATCAGGCCAGGGTTCTGGTGCCCGCTCTGCCCGGCATCAAACGGCTGCAGAAGATCGTCTACACCCAGCTGCAACGCGCGATGCTCGGCCAGATCGAGAGCGATGTGGCGCTGGCCATGGCGGCTGATGAGTGGGACCGGTACTCGCGGTCACGTTGGCCATGACGTCAATTCTTAAGGCAATCCGTAAACCTTTCCTGTAACAGCTTGTTTGCGTCGGTTTCAACACCCTTGCCGGTAGGGTTGCAAGTCGTTAACAGATGTAGCCAATGGCGGGCGGAGAGCCCTCGCAACCGAAGGCCACACTGCTTGTGGTCGACGACGAGGCAGCCGTCCGTCGCGTGCTGGTGATGCGTCTTCAGCTCGCCGGGTACCGCGTCGTCTGTGCTGAAGATGGAGAACAGGCGTTAGAGCTGTTTCACCGTGAAGCACCGGATCTGGTGGTGCTTGATGTGATGCTCCCCAAGCTGGATGGCTTTGCTGTCTGTCGACGTCTGCGCGCTGAATCGTGCGTTCCGATCATTTTTCTTTCCGCTGTTGAGGCGATTTCGGAACGCGTTGCCGGCCTCGATCTGGGCGCTGACGATTACCTCCCGAAACCCTTCAGTCCGAAGGAGCTGGAGGCACGGATCGCCACCATTCTGCGACGGGTCGGTCGTGGTGCTGCCGTCGTTGAGACCCGCGAACTGCCGACCGGCCAGGGCATTCTGCGGGTCGGAGAGCTGGTGGTCGATACCAACCGTCGTCAGGTGACGCAGGGCGGTGAGCGTGTGAATCTCACCTACACGGAATTCAGCCTGCTCGAGTTGCTGTTCCGGGAGCCGGGCAGGATTGTGCCCAGGGCTGAAATCCTTGAGCAGCTGTGGGGCTACCCGCCGAGGCGATCAGCGGATCTTCGGGTGGTGGACGTGTATGTGGCGCGACTGCGGGGCAAACTCGAACCAGATCCCCGCAATCCTGAGCTGATCCTCACGGTTCGAGGAATCGGTTACGCCTCCCAGCGCCTCGGAGATCAGGGAGCCGTCGCCAGCGCCTGAGGCGGGACATCCAGCGACGCGGGCGGGCAGGATGGCGCCCGTCTGCCCCTGCCGTCGTGTCTGATCTGCGTGACACCCGCCTGGAGAAGGCGCAAGCCCTTCAGGAGCTCGATCAGGGACCCTATGCCCTGACCTTCGAACCCAGCCATCGGATGGCGGCTCTTCAGCAGGAGCACGCCGATCTGCCCAAGGGTGAGGAGCGGGATGTGACCGTGTCCGTTGCAGGACGGGTGATGACCCGCCGTGTGATGGGAAAGCTCGCCTTCTTCACCCTCGCCGATGAGACCGGAACCATTCAGCTGTTTCTCGAGAAGGCCTGCCTTGAGGCCCAGCAGGAGGGTTGGTTCAAGCAGATCACCTCGCTGGTGGATGCCGGCGACTGGCTGGGGGTGACCGGCATCCTGCGCCGCACCGATCGCGGGGAACTGTCGGTGAAGGTGAGCGACTGGCGCATGCTCAGCAAGGCGCTGCAACCGCTGCCCGACAAGTGGCATGGCCTGGCGGATGTGGAAAAGCGCTATCGCCAGCGCTATCTGGATCTCGTGGTGTCCCCCCAGTCCCGGGAGACGTTCCGACGCCGTGCGCTGACGGTGAGTGGCATTCGCCGCTGGCTGGACGAGCGTCAGTTCCTCGAGATCGAGACGCCGGTGCTGCAGTCGGAGGCCGGGGGAGCGGATGCCCGCCCGTTCATCACCCATCACAACGCTCTGGATCTGCCGCTGTTCCTCCGGATTGCCACCGAGCTGCACCTGAAACGGCTGGTGGTGGGTGGGTTCGAGCGGGTGTACGAGCTGGGCCGCATCTTCCGGAACGAAGGGGTGAGCACCCGTCACAACCCCGAGTTCACGTCCGTGGAGGTGTATCAGGCGTACGCCGACTACATCACCATGATGGATCTCACCGAGTCGATGCTCGCCTCGGTCACCGAGCAGGTGTGTGGAGGCACCCGCCTCACGTATCAGGGCACGGACGTGGATCTGACGCCACCCTGGCGGCGCGCCACCATGCATGAGCTGGTGCAGGACGCCACCGGTCTGGACTTCACCGCCTTCAGCAGCCGTGATCAGGCCGCTGCCGCCATGGCCGAGGCGGGGCTAGAGGTGCCGGAGAAGGCAGACAGCATCGGCCGTCTGCTGAACGAGGCCTTCGAACAACGGGTGGAGACAACGCTGATCCAGCCCACGTTCGTGACCGACTACCCGATCGAGATCTCCCCGCTGGCCCGCAAGCACCGCAGCAAACCCGGCCTTGTGGAGCGCTTTGAGCTGTTCATCGTCGGGCGCGAGACCGCCAACGCCTTCAGCGAGTTGATCGATCCCGTCGATCAGCGTCAGCGGCTGGAAGCCCAGCAGGCCCGCAAGGCGGCCGGTGATCTGGAGGCGCAGGGGCTGGATGAGGATTTCGTCCAGGCTCTGGAGGTGGGAATGCCTCCCACAGGGGGCCTGGGCATCGGCATCGATCGGCTGGTGATGCTGCTCACCGACAGCCCGTCGATCCGTGATGTGATCGCCTTCCCGCTGCTCAGGCCCGAAGCGAAGGGGGATGGCCCCACCACAGTGGATAATTAGGACAGTGGCATTGTCCAGATCCCATGAGTGGTGAGCGCGTAGGGTTTCGCTTCAAACACGCCGATGCGGTAGTCAAGCGCAACCCCCAGGGCCGTTCCCGCCGGGGTTGGGTGATGGAGCCGGTGGAGCAGACCACCAGCCGTGGCACGAAGATGCCGGCCTATCGGATCCGCTGGCGCGACAGTGAGCGCCCTGAGATCGTTCTGCAGCACATGCTGATCGCCGATCCTGATCCCACCCCTCCCCCCGAGGGCGTCAGTCTTGAACCTCCGGCACCGAAGGCCTGAGCTGTCAGTCGCTGAAGCCTGCGTCCCGGCGCATGCGCTGCAGCTCCTGTTCCGCTTCGAACAGAGCCCAGTCGCGGTCCAGATCCTTCCGGTTCGCTGACTCAGGCTGACGACTCAACGCGTTGAGCTGACCGTCCACTTCCTCGAAGCGGCGTCCGAGATTCTCGAGGTCACTCCAGAGGGTGCGTCCCTGGGTCATCAGCTCATCCATGTGCCGACGGGCCCGATCCGCCAGATCCGTCGCCCCGGCCTGGTCAGCCCGCTGAATCCGCTCCCGCCAGTCCCTCACCTGGTCGGCGAGTGCCAGCAGCTGCCGGCGCTGTTCCCTAGCGTCCTGCTGCATTTGCAGTCGCTGCCGCTTCAGGGCTGAGGCCCGATCCTGCTGGTGCTGGTCCTGAAACAGCTGGTCCTGGACCGGGTTGTTGCGGAGAAACTCCGACAGACGTTTGTCGAGCTCACGTTCCAGCTGCTCCAACCAGGTGCTCATGGCTGGTCGGCGGGAGTGGTGATCAGGGGCTTCTCGATCTCCTTGAGCAACGGTTCGATGGCTCGCGTCTTGGAGTTCAGGATCATCTGCGTGAGCTGAGCCGCCTTCACTTCGCCGACATCGCCTTCCAGTTGCCCGAGGCGATCGAAGGCTCTCATGTAGAGCGCTTCGAGTTCGCTGATCAGCTGCTCGCGCTGGGACCGGATCGCTTCACGCCGTTCGTCCTGCTTCATAACGCTGCCGAGGTCACGGATCAGTCTGCCGGTTCCAGCCAGTGCAGCGACAGCGTGTCGTTCGGGTCATGCCAGCGCTGCCGGATCCGCCAGCCCGCTCTGGAGGCCAGTTCAGCGGCGGCCTCGGGGCTGTATTTCACGCTGTGTTCCGTGATCAAGGCTTCACCCTCGGCGAATGCCCAGCTCTGCTGCGCGAGCTGCACGGTCTGCTCGCAGCGGCTCACCAGTGCCATCTCGATGCGCTGATGCTGCGGCTGCCATCGGGCCCTGTAGTGAAACTGCTCGGGTCGGACGTTTCCGTTCAGCTCCCGGTTGAGCCGATGCAGCAGATTCCGGGCGAAGGCGGCTGAGATGCCGGCAGCATCGTTGTAGGCGGCTTCGAGCAGGCTGGGATCGCGGGGTTGGTCCAGCCCGAGCAGCAACGGGCCACCGGCCAGCAGTCGCCGGAAGCGTTCCAGAACGGAGACGGCATCCTGCGGTTGGAAATTCCCCAGCGAGCTGCCTGGGAAAAAACCGATGCGTCGCTCTCCCTGCAAGCGGGGATGGTGCGGCAGGGCGTCCAGAGTGCTGTGATCGCAGCAGATTCCAAGCATCGGGGTGTCCCGATGCCCCTCCGCCAATGCGCTGAGGGAGTCCTCCAGAGCCGTCCGGCTGATGTCCAGGGCGATGAAGGCAGGGGGGCGCAGCGCCGTCAGCAATGGATCCACCTTGCGGGCGTTGCCGATCCCGAATTCCATCACCACGCCCTCACCCACGGCTGAGGCGATCTCTGGCGCCCGTTGTTCGAGCAGGGTGATCTCCGTGCGGGTGAGGGTGTATTCCGGCTGTTCGCAGATCTCGGCGAACAGCCGTGATCCCTCGGCGTCGTAGAGCAGCCAGGCCGGCAGCTGTTTCGGCTGCTGGGCCAGGCCTGCCTCTACCAGCCGATGCAGGTCGGCCGGCGCAGGATGCAGATCGATCAGCTCGACACTCATCGGGCCAGGCGCACTCCCGACGCCATCCAGCGGCTGGCGGGAGGGAAGAAATTTCTGTAGGTGTCGCGGGCATGGCCGTGGGGCGTCAGCCAGCAGCTGCCCCGCAGCACGAACTGGGAACTCATGAATTTGCCGTTGTATTCCCCGATGGCGCCGTCCGGTGGTGTGAAGCCCGGGTAAGGGCGGTAAGGGCTTGCCGTCCACTGCCAGAGAGTGTCGTGAGCAGCGGCGATTCGCTCGCCGTGCTGCGTCACGGCCACTTCCCATTCCGCTTCAACCGGCAGACGGGCCCCGCTCCAACGGGCGAATGCATCGGCTTCAAACCAGCTCAGATGGCGGACCGGTGCAGCGGGATCAAGCGGTTGGCGTCCGGCCAGGGTGAATTCGTCCTGCCATTCGGCCGCTTCCCCGCTGCCGCGCCAGTAACGCGGGGCCTGCCAGTTCAGTCGCTGCCGCAGCCCCCAGCCCTCACTCATCCACAGCTCCGGTCTCTCATACCCGCCGTCGGCGATAAACGCCCGGTAGTCGGCGTTGCTCACCAGCTGCGTCGCCAGCTCGAACGGTTCCAGCCACACCCGGTGTCGTGGCCCCTCGTTGTCGAAATGAAAGCCTGTGCCGCTGTGACCGATCTCCATCAGTCCCCCATCGCAGGTCAGCCAACCCGCGTCGCTCACCCGGAGGGTCAGATCCGCGTCCGCTGCGTAGGTCGGTTCCAGCGGCTGACGGCTGAATCCGTCCAGCAGGTCCATCAGCAGCAGCTCCTGATGCTGCTGTTCGTGATGCAGCCCCAGTTCAGCCACCGGATGCAGCTCCAGGCAGGAGCGGTCGAGCAGTTGTTCCAGTCCGAGATCGATCCGGCGGCGCCAGGCCAGCACCTCCCTGATGGTGGGTCTGCTCAGCAGCCCCCGTTGCGGCCGGGGATGCCGTTCCCCGACAGCCTCGTAATAGGAATTGAACTGATAGCTCCAGCGTGGATCGCAGGCGGTGTGGCCCGGCAGATGCGGCTGCAGCAGGAAGGTGTCGAAAAACCAGGTGGTGTGGGCCAGATGCCATTTCGGAGGGCTGGCGTCCTCCATGCCCTGAAGAACCAGATCCTCCGGTTCCAGCGGTGAGATCAGGGCTTCGCTTCGACGCCGCACCTCCAGAAGGGTCTCGAGCAGCACGAGATAGGGATGCGCTGGCCCGGACCCTAAGAGGCAATGTCAACGGCCGAACCGTCGGTACGATCAGCCAGCCCACTGAAGCAGCGTCGGCTTGTGAGCGAATCCAGCGCCTTGGGTGCCGGTACCGTCCTGGCGCAGCGTTACCGCCTGGAAGACCCCCTGAGCGAGGGCGATCCCATCCAGGGTCGGCTGTGGCGTGCGCTGGACACCCTGGCCGGAGACACCCCCCTGGTGATCCGCCAGGTTCAGAGTTCCGAATCCCGCCAGCGGTTTCAGCAGATCTGGCCGCGGCTGCAGTCTCTGCTGCATCCCCAGCTGCCGCGCTGCGGTGAACTGCTGGAGTCCCACGGCAGCCTCTGGACGGTGCGGGACTGGCAGGAGGGCGAGGCCTACAGCCTGATCCTGAGCCAGCGCAGCGAGCGTCAGATGGTGTTCGGTGCAGGGGAGGTCCTGCTGCTGCTGCGTCAGACCCTGCCACTGCTGGCGGTGATCAACGGTCGCGGGCTGGTGCATGGGGATGTCAATCCCCGCAACCTGCTGCGACGTCACAGTGACGGTCTGCCGGTGCTGCTGGATTTCGGTCTGGTCCAGATCCGAGGAGAGGCTCCGCTGGCCGGTGCAACGCCGGGCTATGCCCCCCGTGCCCAGGGTCGTTCGGAACCCTGCGCGCCCTGGATGGATCTGCATGGCCTCGGGGTCACCGCGCTGGTGCTGCTTAGCGGCCGCACCCCTGAGAGCCTGATCGCCTCGGATGGAGGAGGTTGGTCATGGCCGGATCAGCTCGAGCTGGAGCCTGAATTTCGGGCCGTGCTTGAGCGCTTGCTGCTCGAAGACCCGGACAGGCGCTTTGCCGAAGCTGCCCAGGTTCTGGCCGCGCTCGAGCCGTTGCCGATGCCGGACAGCACCGGCCCCATCGCCCGAGCCGATCGGACCGTGGTGCTCGCTCCCCGGGCCGCGGGCCGTCCGGCTCCGGATCTGCCCTCGCTCAGGAGCCCGGCTGACCCTGTTCCCGCCGCGGATCCCACATCCATGCGCCGCAGTCGAGCCGAAGCACGGGAGCAGGGAGCCGAGGGAGGCCTCTGGCCAGTGGTGCTGGCCCTCGCTCTCTCCGCTCTCGCCGGCACAGCCATCGGCTGGTACGTGTTGACGCGGGGAGCCTCCCGGGACACGGCTCCCTCCACCAGTCGCGATGTGGTGGGCCGTTCCCAGGGCATGAGTCTGCCGCCGGCGGAGGTGGATGAACGGCAGAAGCTGCTCAGTCGTCTGCGGGCCTTGCAGGTTGACCGAACCTGGTTTCTCAAGCTGGTGGACAGCAGCCTGCTGGCTCGATTCCCGGAACGGGGCGGACGGCTGCCGTCCGATTCCCTGGAGGACGCCCCGCTGCGCCGCGTCTGGAATGATCTGGCGGAGGAGTGGCTCGCCCGCATCGAGCAGCTCCCGCCAGGGATGCGCTCCAGGCTTGGCCAGCTGAAGGAGACGGACTGGCGCAAGCAGCGGCAGGACCTGGTCAGTCAGGGTGTGAACGGCACGGTGGTGGAGCAGCTGGTCAGTGCCGGAGCCCGTGACCTGCTGCCCGGCGATATCCAGGGCCGCAGGCCTGAAGAGCCTTATCGCCAGCTCTGGTATGCCGCCGCGATTCAGAGCCTTTCGGAGGTGACGATCGAGAACGTCACGGCCAAACCAGGCACGGCCACCAATCTTTCGCTGCGGGTGCCGTCGGGCGGCGCCCGACTGATCTCCGTGACTGTTCCAGCTGGCCATGATCTGGTGCTGGGCATCAACGGCACGCCGCTGATGCAGATGACCATCTTTGGAGCGCAGGGTCAGGTGGAGAAGCAGCGCGGCCCCCTGAGGGTGGTCACCCTGCCGGCGGCGGCCGGCTCACCCGTGCAGGTGCTGGTCACCAACGAAGGGGTGTCTGCGGGTCTGCTGACGCTCTCCTGCCGGGCCGATCGCGCCGAACGGCCCCCTCTTCCGGCCATTGATCCCAATCCGTTCCCGGATCCCGCCACAGGAGCGCCCAGCACGCCAGCGACCCCGAACCCCCAGCCGCAGCCTGGCCGTCCACCCTCCGTGCAGTCCGACGATCGCCCAACCCCGGAGGCACCCTCCTCTGCTCCCAGGCCCCCTGGCGCTCCCATGCAGGAGAGCGACTTCAACCCGATGGATTAGAGCCGGGCGATCGCAGCCCGGACCTCCTTCTTGCTCTGCTTCTCTTTCTCGGCGGCGCGCTTGTCGTGCAGCTTGCGGCCCTTCCCGAGACCGATGGTGAGCTTGATCCAGGAGCCCTTCAGATGGATGTTGAGGGGCACCAGGGTCAGTCCTTTTTGATCGAGCTGGCCGCGCAGTTTGTCGATCTCGCGCCGGTGGGCCAGCAGCCGTCTGGTGCGCAATGGGTCGTGGTTGAAATAACTGCCCGCATGGCTGTGGGGCGAGATGTGCACGTTGTGCAGCTGCAGCTCTCCGTTGCGGATCAGGCAGAAGCCGTCCCGCAGATTGGCTTTGCCGGCACGGATCGATTTCACTTCCGTTCCGACCAGTTCGATGCCGGTCTCCAGGGTTTCCAGAATGTCGTATTGATGACGCGCCTGACGGTTGTCCGCCAGAAGTCGGTTGGCCGCTGCCCGTGCCGCTGCCGCCGCGGCTTTCTTGGTCCCGCCTTTCGCCATACCTGCGCCTCCTTCTCCCGACCCTATCCAGAGCTGGGTACCCTGCCTGCATGGCGATCGTCTCCTCCAATGCCGGCGGGCGGGCACCGCGTCGCGAGGCCATGCTCGATGCCAAGCCGCTGCCGGAGGAGGCTGCGGCAAAACCCGACGACGGTCTGCGGCCTCGCCGCCTGAACGATTACATCGGCCAGCCTGAGCTCAAGCAGGTGCTGGGGATTGCTGTGCAGGCGGCCATGGGCCGCGGCGAAGCCCTGGATCATGTTCTGCTGTACGGCCCGCCAGGCCTCGGCAAGACCACCATGGCGCTGGTGCTGGCGGAGGAACTCGGGGTCAGCTGCCGGATCACCAGTGCTCCCGCACTGGAACGCCCCCGCGACATCGTCGGGCTGCTGGTGAATCTGCAGCCGCGGGAGCTCCTGTTCATCGATGAGATCCACCGGCTGACCCGTGTGGCGGAGGAGCTGCTCTATCCGGCGATGGAAGACCGTCGTCTGGATCTCACGGTCGGCAAGGGAAGCACGGCACGCACCCGCTCCCTTGATCTGCCTCCGTTCACCCTGGTGGGGGCCACCACCCGTGCCGGATCGCTCAGTTCACCGCTGCGGGACCGCTTCGGCCTGATTCAGCGCCTGGAGTTTTATGGCCAGGAGGATCTCGAAGCGATCGTGGCGCGCACGGCCGGTCTGCTGGGGGTGAACCTCACCCCACAGGCCTGTGCTCGCATCGCCGGCAGCTGTCGCGGTACCCCGCGCATCGCCAACCGCCTGCTGCGCCGGGTCCGCGATGTGGCCACGGTTCAGGGTGCCGGCGAAGCCGTGGATGAGCCGCTGGTCCGTCAGGCTCTCAGCCTGCACCGGGTGGATGACCGCGGACTGGATGCCAGCGACCGCCGGCTTCTCTCCCTGCTGCTGGATCATCACGACGGCGGGCCCGTCGGTCTGGAGACGCTCGCGGCGGCTCTCGGCGAGGATCCCGCGACGCTGGAGGCCGTGATCGAGCCCTACCTCCTGCAGCAGGGTCTGCTGCTGCGCACCCCCCGTGGTCGCATGGTCACCGATGCCGCTCGTCGGCACCTGGGATCTGTGGAGGCTGCATGAAGGCGGTGCTGACGCTGGCGGTGCTGAGCCTGCTGCTGTTCGGTGCGTTCCCGGCCGTGGCTCTCGAGGGGGAGCTGCTCTACGGGCAGGCTCTGAGCGCAAGCCGTGAGGGGGATTTCGTGCGGGCGCTGCCGCTTTGGAACAGCGTTCTTGAGGTTCTGCCGGAGGATCCCGCCGCCCTCAGCAACCGCGGCAATGTGCGCCTGGCCCTCGGTGATGCCACCGGTGCCATCGACGATCAGAGTCGTGCCATCGCCCTGGCCCCTGAGGAAGCCGATCCCCATCTGAATCGGGGCACCGCGGAGGAAGCCCTGCAGGACTGGTCTGCGGCGGCGGCGGATTACCTCTGGATTCTGGATCGCGATCCCATGGAGGCCTCCGCCCTTTACAACCTGGGCAATGTGCGTGGCTCCGAAGGGGACTGGGCTGAAGCACGTTCGCTTTACGGGCGTGCGTCAGAGGCCAGACCGGGATTCGCGATGGCCCGTTCCAGTGAGGCACTGGCGGCCTGGCAGGAGGGTGACCAGGTCTGGGCCGAGGCGGAGCTGCGCAAATTGATCCGGCGCTATCCGCTGTTCGCCGATGCCCGTGCTGCCCTCAGTGCTCTGCTGTGGCAGCGCGGAGCGTCTGGTGAAGCGGAGAGCCACTGGGCCGCTGCCTCCGGTCTTGACAACCGCTACCGGGATGGCGAATGGCTGCTGCAGATCCGGCGCTGGCCCCCTGTTCCCACAGCGGATCTGATGGCTTTCCTGGCGCTTGACAGCCGATGACCGTGCTCGATCTGCTGCCCGAGGCGCTTCCCGAGTTGATCGAGCTGCGGCGTCATCTGCATGCCCATCCGGAACTGAGCGGTGAAGAGCACCAGACCGCTGCTCTGGTGGCTGGTGAACTGAGGCGCATCGGCTGGCGTGTGCGTGAAGGGGTCGGCCGCACGGGTGTGCTCGCGGAACTCGGTCCGGACCATGGCCCCACCGTTGGTCTGCGCGTTGACATGGATGCTCTGCCGGTGGAGGAACGCACCGGGCTGCCCCATGCCTCCCGGCATCAGGGGGTGATGCATGCCTGCGGGCACGATCTGCACACCTGCATCGGTCTTGGGGTGGCCCGTCTGCTGGCGGCCGACGACGGGCTGGCCACCCGGGTTCGTTTGCTGTTTCAGCCTGCCGAAGAACTCGCCCAGGGGGCGGTCTGGATGCGCGATGCCGGAGCGGTGGAGGGGCTGGATGCTCTGTTCGGTGTGCATGTCGTGCCCAACCTGCCGGCCGGATCGGTCGGCATCCGCAGCGGTTGCCTGACGGCGGCTGCCGGGGAGCTGGAGATCACGGTGCACGGGGAGGGGGGCCATGGCGCCCGTCCCCATGAGGCGGTGGATGCGATCTGGATCGCGGCCAGGGTGGTGACGGAGCTGCAGCAGACGATCGCTCGCCGATTGGATGCACTGCAGCCGGTGGTAGTCAGTTTTGGACGGATTGAGGGCGGCCGGGCGTTCAATGTGATCACGGATCGCGTGCGGCTGCTGGGAACCGTCCGTTGTCTGGATCTGGCACTGCATGAGCGGTTGCCGGGCTGGATCGAAGAGACGGTTCAGGGCATCTGCCGAGCCGCCGGGGGAGATGCGGATGTGCGGTACCGGTGCATTGCGCCTCCGGTGCACAACGATCCGGAACTCACCGCTCTGATGGAGCGCTGCGCCGTGGAACGGCTGGGATGCTCAAGGGTTGTGGCCGTGGAGCAACCCTCCCTGGGGGCCGAGGATTTCGCCGAACTGCTGCGGGATGTGCCGGGCACCATGCTTCGGCTCGGGGTGGCCGGACCGCAGGGTTGTGCACCCCTGCATCACTGTCGCTTTGATCCGGACGAGGCCTCTCTGCCGGTTGGCATCGAGGTGCTGACGGCAACGTTGCAGGCCTGGATGCTGGAGCGTCAGACGCCGTGAGGAAACTGATGCCTGTGCTGATGTCCTTCGGGGCGCCGCTGCTGATCGCTGTGGCGGTGGTGGCGATGCAGCAGCGGCAGGGGACCGATCGATCCCACGCCCTGCCGGCGCTGCTGGTGGGTTCCTGGCTGATCGTCAGCAGTGCCGCCGGTCGCCGTCGTCGGCGCGCCAGGCTGCTGTCAGCTCTGCGCACCAGCCGGGCTGAAACCGACTGATTCCGATGACGTCCGCTCCCGACGACCAGCGCCCCGATCTTCCCGCCCTGAGGGATGCCATCTCCAGTGGTGATCCGGTCCGGGCGATGCCGGCCCTGACCCAGCTGCGGTTCTGCAGCGATGAGGAGGCGGTGCCGCTGCTGGTGCTGGGTACCGAACAGAAACCGTTCCTGGTGCGTTCCCTCAGTTGCAGTGGCCTCGGCTACAAGCGCACGGAGCAGGGCTGGCAGGTGCTGAGCCGCCTGTTGGTGGACGACGAGGATTCGAACGTGCGGGCGGAAGCGGCCAATGCCCTGGCTAGTTATGGCGTGGAGCGGTCCTGGCCTCTGCTGCGCTCCTCCTTTGAAGCGGATGACGCCTGGTTGGTGCGTTGCAGCATCCTTTCGGCGCTGGCTGAACAACCGGAGATCGATCTGAACTGGCTGCTGGAACTGGCAACGATGGCGATCAGGGATGCCGATGGCACCGTGCGGGTCAGCGGGGCTGAAATCCTCGGCCGTGTCGTTCGGGATGGTGCTGATCAGCCCTTGGGTGATCAGGCCCGCACCCTGCTTCAACCCCTCCAGCAGGATGTTGATCACCGGGTGGTGGCTTCGGCGCTGAATGGGTTGCAGCGGGTTTGAGCGTCACTGCCGGGTGAAGTTGATCGAGTTTTGCGGCAGCAGGAAGCCTGTGACAGACCTTGTTTCCAGGCCCCAGAGCCTGAACAGTTCACGAGGAAAGGGTTCAACGAATGCGTGTTGTTGGATTAAGCCCGCTCGGCGCAGCAGATCCAGGTTCATGTGCCCTTTCTCATCGCCTTCGCAATCGTCGAGAGCGATCAAGGTGTCGGGTTTTAGCAGCTTGCCCAGCAGCTGAAGGTCCTCCTTCATCAGCCGACCATCCAGATGGAGCATGTCGAGCTTGGCTCCTTTGGAGGCGAGAAACTCGAACATCTGGGTGCTGCTTCCTTGCACCACTTGCGCTTTGCTGCCTTCAGGCAGCTGAAGGCCTGCAAATGGCTGTTGGGTGCAGGGATGCATGTCGCAGGTGATCAGCTGCACTGCCTGGCCGATGAGTCCTGCGCCACAGCCCATGGCAGCAGCACTGTTGCCGATGTAGGTGCCAACCTCTGCGATCAGCTTCGGCGCGCGCTTCTGGCTGGCCAGAAACAGGCTGAGGGCACTGCCTAGGCCGATGCTGCCGGAATTGGTCCGCTGCAGGGTGGGGTCCAGCAATCGCTGGCTGATCAAGGGCAGCAAGGTCATCTCAAACGTTGGTTTGAGATGGGTTCCTCCCTCTAACAGTTGCCGACCGAAGGCAGTGCTGAGCGTGGATGGGTTCAGCCTCAGCATCTCGAAAGGAACAGCAAAATCTGAATCGCAAGATTGTCCCAGGTCGCATGTATCCGAGCCTCATCGCTCACTCGCTTAACCGAACGCTTGCTAGCTTTTAAAAACCACTAGGGGTGCCCGGTCGTTCCTGAACGATCCCGGGCTGAGATCACACCCTCCGAACCTGAACCGGGTCATGCCGGCGAAGGGAAGTGCCCAGCGTGATCGCACCGGCCAGAGCCAACCCCTAGGTTTTCCCTCGCACGATCGACTCATGCGCGCTTCCTGGGTGTCTCCCCGTCAGGGCCAGGCCAATGTTTCGCAAATGCATTACGCCCGCCAGGGGGTGATCACCGAAGAGATGGCCCATGTGGCGAAGCGGGAGAACCTGCCGGAATCGCTGATCATGGAAGAGGTGGCCCGGGGCCGCATGATCATCCCCGCGAATATCAATCACACGAACCTCGAGCCGATGGCGATCGGCATCGCCAGCAAGTGCAAGGTGAATGCCAACATCGGCGCTTCACCCAATGCCTCGGACGCAGCCGAGGAAGTGAACAAGCTGAAGCTGGCGGTGAAATACGGTGCCGACACGGTGATGGATCTCTCCACCGGTGGCGTGAACCTAGATGAGGTGCGCACCGCGATCATCAACGCTTCCCCGGTTCCGATCGGAACCGTTCCTGTGTATCAGGCACTGGAAAGTGTTCATGGCTCGATCGAAAAGCTCGATGAAGACGACTTCCTGCACATCATTGAGAAGCATTGCCAGCAGGGTGTCGATTACCAGACCATCCACGCGGGCTTGCTGATTGAGCACCTGCCCAAGGTGAAGGGTCGCATTACTGGCATCGTGAGTCGTGGCGGCGGGATCCTGGCTCAGTGGATGCTGTATCACCACCGCCAAAACCCGCTGTACACGCGCTTTGACGACATCTGTGAGATCTTCAAGCGCTACGACTGCACCTTCTCGCTCGGCGATTCGCTCCGACCTGGTTGTCAGCACGATGCCTCCGATGCAGCGCAGTTGGCTGAGCTTCACACTCTGGGTGAACTGACACGCCGGGCCTGGAAGCACGATGTGCAGGTGATGGTCGAGGGCCCTGGCCATGTGCCCCTCGACCAGATCGAGTTCAACGTGAAGAAGCAGATGGAGGAGTGCAATGAGGCACCCTTCTATGTGCTTGGTCCTCTGGTCACTGATATCGCCCCCGGTTACGACCACATCACCTCAGCCATCGGTGCGGCCATGGCCGGTTGGCATGGCACAGCGATGCTCTGCTATGTGACCCCTAAGGAGCACCTTGGTCTGCCTAATGCGGAAGACGTGCGTGAGGGTTTGATTGCCTACAAGATTGCTGCTCACGCGGCTGATATCGCCCGTCACCGTCCCGGTGCTCGCGATCGAGATGATGAACTGAGCCGAGCGCGTTACAACTTCGATTGGAACAAGCAGTTCGAGTTGTCGCTGGATCCTGAGCGCGCCAAGGAATATCATGATGAAACGCTTCCAGCCGACATTTACAAACAGGCTGAGTTCTGCTCAATGTGCGGACCGAAGCACTGCCCGATGCAGACGAAGATTACGGATGAGGATCTTGAAGCATTAGAACAAGTTCTAAAAGTTGATCAAGCTGCTGTAAATTAAAAGTATCAGATTGACAAAACTTTTATGGGCTGTGCAGAATTTTTAAAGTGGCACCCTTCTTCTAGGAAAGCTTCTCAGCTTCAACATGAGTCTGAATATATTATTAGTGCCTTGATTCAGTCGCCTTGCAAGGGGATAGCAATTTTAAAAGATAAATATGAATTTGGCCTTCACTCTCAGCTTTGGGATGATCATGTGTTTAACACTATCATACGCCTTTCTCTTGAGAGGGTAATAAAAACCAACAGCCTGAGTCAATCTCTTAAGGACACTGTTGATTGGTTCTCAAGCCTGGATCATGAGTTGTTTCTTCCTTATGTTAGAAGAGTTGAAAATCCAGAAAGATTCAGAACAGCCTTTTGGAATGTAAACTCATATGCGCAAGTTTTGTCCTCAAGGTTCCATGACCATTGGGTCGCAGGCTCAGAAGCCAGTGAGCCACGGCCTAGCAAGCTACTTAATAACAATAAATCTTTAAAAAAAATTCTTTTTATTTTGAAAGGCCCTTATGAATTGGCTCATGTAGAATTTTTAAATGCTTTATTGCATGGCTCAAATTACTTTTCCTCTGTAATAGAGGTCCATTTGCTTTTGTTGGATGCAACCAAGAATTCTGCTAGGCATTCAGGCATTCAGGTCGTTTCTTTTTCCGAGATTAAATCCACATTTGATAAGCTTAAAAAGTATAGAAGCTACTGTTGTATGCAGGATTTTGATAGCATTTGCTGGGTAGCGTGTGTTCAGAATCTTACTCTATATATGGGCATGCAAACCTGTCCTTCTCAGGCATACTTATCCATGAAATATCATAGTATTATCATGCCTACCATACAAAAATACGCAGGTATTGGCTCGTCTTCTGTTGCATTTTCTTTTGATACGATAGATTGGTTCAGAGGAAGAGCATTTCCTCATTTAAGCCTAAAATCCAAGAATGATGAATTTTGCCTGTGTGCAAAGAAAAAGTTTTGTATAACAGATTCTTCATTTGTTATGGGCTGCTTTGTCAGAAGTGAAAAACTTCACAACATAGGCTATTGGAGGGTAATCGAAGAGTTGCTTTCTGAATTTAATAAAGCTGTATTTGTATTTGCTTCTCAGGATATACCTCTGAATATCCAAGATTACTTAAGCCGATCTCTTTTTAGGGACAGAATCAAGCATCTTGGATGGGTTGATACGAAAGCATGGTGCTATGTTTTGGATTTGTATGTAGACAGTTTTCCGCGTGGGTCTGGCAATACAATGTTTGAGGCCATTTTTGCTCATGTGCCTTGTCTAATTATGGACACTCCTGAGAACAGAGAATCATCTGCGCTTAACTATATTGATTCTACGAATGCAACTAAAAGTGCATTGGGTATCACCCGTGATGCAGATGGACATGTGATCGAAGCAAGAAAAATTATTCAATCTTCAGCATATGCTAAGTTCATTGCTGCAAACCAGTTCAATGTATTGCAACGTCTGAAGAATTCATCTCATATATTCGCGAAGGATTACTTGAACTATTTTCTGGATTCTTCTTTCACGCTTTCCTCCGATGCAAGCTAAATTGTACTTACATTTCTTGCTACTCTAATGGATCCAATTTATGTAACCAAGCCATATCTCCCTCCGTTTGAGGAAGTCTCACCTTTATTAAGGCAAATATGGGACAGGAAAATTCTAACAAATTCAGGTCCAAATCATCAGCTTCTCGAGGCTGATTTGATTCGATATTTAGGAATAAAAAATATTTCACTATTTTCTAATGGCACCTTAGCGCTCTTGGTCGCATTAAAGTCTCTAAGGCTTGTTGGGGAAGTAATTACGACTCCTTTTACATTCATTGCTACTGCAAATTCAATTTGCTGGAATAACTTAATTCCTGTGTTCGCCGATATTGATCCAATAACATTCAATCTTGATCCTGTTGATGTAGAAAAAAGGATTAACTCTAATACATGTGCGATACTTCCAGTACATTGCTACGGAAATCCTTGCGACGTTAAAGCTTTCGAGGCTTTAGGCGAAAACTATAATCTTCCTGTTGTTTACGATGCATCGCATGCATTCGGTGTTGAGATTGATAATGAATCAATTTTGAATTTTGGTGAATTTTCAACTTTGTCTTTTCATGCAACAAAGGTATTCAATACCTTTGAGGGGGGGGCAGTCGTCTCGCCAAATTTATCCGTCAAGAAGAGACTGGATAGATTAAAAAATTTTGGATTTGTTAGTGAGTCAGTTGTGGCATCAAATGGGATCAACGCAAAAATGTCAGAATTTTCTGCGGCATTGGGCTTATGTCAATTGAATTATGTTGATAAATGTATTAAGATGCGTAGAAATATAGCAAAGGTGTATTGTGAATTGCTTGCGGGAGTTAACTGGTTATCTCTTCCTTGCTATCCTGAAAACATTTTTCACAATACTGCTTATTTTCCTGTTCGAGTAGGCCTAGATGCTTTTGGGATGCGTGATTCTTTGGTTGAGCACATGAAAGAAGTTTTCGAGGTTTACCCTAGAAAGTACTTCTATCCTTTGGTATATGATTTCCCTTATTTTAGTGGTTATCATGACAAAGAGCGTTATCCCCTGCCAAATGCCACCAAGGCTGCGGCTGAAGTTATTTGCCTTCCTATTTATCCTGACCTTTCCGAAAGCGATATATCTAGGGTTGTAGAGTCAATAACTTCTTTTCGCTGTTAGTCGTGGCCAGTTTGGTAATTTTTGGCGCGGGAGGTCATGCCAATAGTGTATTTGATGTTGTTGCTGGGTATAAGGGTGTCAGAGCGGATGAACTGAAGGTAACCCTTGATAGTAAATATATAACCCCCGGCCTTTGCCTGCAAAGCGTTCCCGTAATTGACTATGAAAACTTAGGTCAAGAAGATAGTTTTCTTTATCATGTTGCTATTGGCGAGAATTTCCTTAGAGAGATTATTTTTCGTAGGTTTAAGTCTCGATTTGCTCGCGCCTCGCTTATGGATCCTGTTGTGCATTCTTCAGCTGTTGTGAGCCCTTCGGCGCGTATTGGTCTGGGTTCTTACGTAGGGGCATTTGCTTATGTTGGTCCCAACGTCGAGATTGGAATTGGCTGCGTAGTGAATACTTCGGCAGTTGTAGAGCATGACTGTCAGTTGGGCGATTTTTCTTCGCTTGCTCCAGGAGCTGTCATTGGTGGAAACGTATTTCTTGGCAAGCGCTCGTTTATAGGTTTGGGTTCCTTGGTGAAAGATAGTACTTTAATAGAGCACGATGTTGTCATCGGGAGTGGGTCTAATGTTTTGTCGTCAATAAGGTCTTCGGTGTTGGTGTATGGATCTCCTGCAAAAATTATTCGAGATAGATCGAAGAGTGAATTGGTATTTAAATGAAAACCCGACATATTTTATGTCGGGTTTTAAGTCGGTTTAGCCTGAGGTTGACGGACTTACTTACCTCAGCAGCGCCTTGGCTTTGGCCACTACGTTCTCCACGGTGAACCCAAACTCCTTGAGGCAGGTTCCACCGGGAGCTGAAGCGCCGAAGCGGTTCATGGTCACGCTGTCGCCATCGAGGCCGATGAAGCGATGCCAGCCGAAGGATTCAGCGGCCTCCACCACCATGCGCTTGCGCACGGCGATGGGGAGCACCTCTTCCTTGTAGGCGTCGCTCTGCTCGTCGAACAGTTCCACGCAGGGCATCGACACCACGCGCACCTTGCTGCCTGCTTCGCTGAGCTGCTTGGCGGCCTGCACGCAGAGGTCGAGCTCAGTGCCGGTGCCGATCAGGATCAGGTCGGGGGTGCCGTCGCAGTCTTCCAGGATGTAGCCACCCAGAGCGACCTTCTCAATCGAGGAGTTCGCCTGGTTGGCCATGCCCTGGCGGCTCAGACACAGTGCACTGGGGCGCTTGCGGTTTTCAATGGCCAGCTTGTAGGCGCCGCTGGTTTCGTTCGCATCACCCGGACGAAACACCAGCATCCCGGGCATGGCGCGCAGGGAGGGAATGGTCTCGATCGGCTGGTGGGTGGGGCCGTCTTCACCGACGCCGATGGAGTCGTGGGTGAGCACGTAGATCACACCCAGCTCACTCAGGGCCGACAGGCGCATGGAGCCGCGCATGTAATCGGCGAACACCAGGAAGGTGCCGCCGTAAGGGATCAGGCCACTGTCGTGATAGGCGATGCCGTTGAGGATGGCCGCCATGGCGTGCTCGCGTACCCCGAAGTGCAGATAGCGCTTCTCAGGCGTTTCCGGCTGGTAGGAGCCGGTTTCGCCCTTGATGTCGGTGTAGTTGGAGTGGGTGAGGTCGGCGGAGCCGCCGATCAGTTCGGGCAGGTTGGGGCCCAGGGCACCCAGGCAGATCTGGGAGTGCTTGCGGGTGGCCAGTCCCTTCTCTTCGGGGCCGGCGGTGGGCAGATCCTTGTCCCAACCCTCGGGCAGTTCGCCGCGCAGCATCCGCTCGAATTCAGCGGCTTCGCTGGGGTACTTGGTGCGGTACGCCGCCAGGGACTGGTTCCACTCGGCTTCGAGGCTGGCGCCACGGTCGATGGCCTGGCGGTACTGGTCGTAGGCCTCCTGGGGCACCTCGAAGGGGCCGTAGTTCCAGCCCAGCTGCTTGCGGGTGAGCTCAGCCTCTTCCTCGCCCAGCGGTGCGCCGTGCACACCGGCGGTGTCGCCCTTGTTGGGGGAGCCGTAGCCGATGGTGGTGGTCACCTTGATGATCGAAGGCTTGTCGGTGACAGCCTTGGCGGCCTCGATCGCCTTGGCGATGGCATCCACATCGGTGTTGCCATCCGCCACATGCTGCACATGCCAGCCGTAGGCCTCGTAGCGCTTCAGCACGTCCTCGGTGAAGGACACATCGGTGCGGCCGTCGATGGTGATGTGGTTGTCGTCGTAGAGGGCGATCAGCTTGCCCAGCTTCAGATGGCCGGCCAGGGAGCAGGCTTCCGAAGCGATGCCCTCCTGGTTGCAGCCATCACCCATCACCACGTACGTGTAGTGATCCACGATCTCGGCGTCAGCCTTGTTGAACTTGGCGGCCAGATGGGATTCGGCGATCGCGAGACCCACAGCGTTGGAGATGCCGGCTCCCAGGGGACCGGTGGTCACCTCAACGCCGGGGGTCTCGAAGGTCTCGGGATGGCCCGGGGTTTTCGAGCCCCACTGACGGAACTGCTTGATGTCCTCGATGGTGACCGAGTCGTAGCCGGTGAGGTGCAGCAGCGCGTAGATCAGCATGCAGCCGTGGCCGGCGGACAGCACGAAGCGGTCGCGGTTGAACCACTTGGGGTTCTTGGGGTTGTGCTTGAGGAACTTGTCCCACAGGGTGTATCCCATCGGGGCACAACCCATGGGCAGGCCGGGGTGCCCGCTCTTGGACTTGTTGACCGCATCAACCGCCAGGAAGCGGATGCTGTTGATGCAGAGCGTGTCGAGAGAAGCGGGAGCAGCGACCATGGTGAGTAGGAGGGAGTGCGTAAGAAATGCGTATGAGTTTGACCGATGACGTCGATGTCGCCGGTTACCTCATCTGTCGGATGGCCAGGCAGACGTTGTGGCCGCCGAAACCGAAGGAGTTGGACAGCACCGTGCCCAGTGTCTGATCCCGGGCGGTGTTGGGCACGACATCCAGATCACAGTCGGGATCTGGATTGCTGTGGTTGATCGTGGGGGGAACCACCCCCTGGCGCAGGGCCAGAACGCAGGCCACCGCTTCGATGCCGCCGGAGCCACCCAGCAGGTGGCCGGTCATTGATTTGGTGGAGCTCACAGGGATCTGCAGGGCCCGATCCCCGAGGGCGCTCTTGATCGCGGCGGTTTCGTTTTTGTCGTTCGCTGGGGTGCTCGTGCCGTGAGCGTTGACGTAATCCACATCGGCGGGATCGATGCCGCCATCCATGAGGGCAAGACGCATCGCTTCGGCACCCCCCACGCCACCCGGGCTGGGAGAGGTGATGTGGTGGGCGTCGCAGGTCATGCCGTAGCCGACGATTTCCGCTAGCACCGTGGCGCCGCGCGCTTCCGCGTGGGCCAGGGTCTCCAGCACCAGAACACCGGCCCCCTCGCCGATCACGAAGCCATCCCGTTCGGCATCGAAGGGACGACTGGCGGTGGCGGGGTCGTCGTTGCGGAAGGACAGCGCCTTGGCACTGGCGAACCCGGCAACCCCGAGGGGGGTGATCGCCGACTCCGCTCCTCCGCAGACCATGGCGTCCGCCTTGCCCAGCTGCAGCAGCCGGAAGGCATCACCGATGGCATTGGAACCAGCAGCACAGGCGGTTGCCACCGCTGAGCTGGGTCCCTTCGTGCCGAGGGCGATCGCCGCCAGGCCCGTCGCCATGTTGGGAATCATCATCGGCACCGTGAACGGGCTCACCCGTCCCGGTCCCTTGCCTTCCAGCACGTGGGCCTGCGTCTCCATCGTCAGCAGACCGCCGACGCCGGAGCCGATGATCACGCCGATGCGGTCAGCGTTGGCGTCGGTGATTTCGAGGCCTGCATCAGCAAGGGCCTGCTTGGACGCCACCACGCCGAATTTGCAGAAGCGATCCCAGCGCTTGGCTTCCTTTGGTTCGATTAGCCCCGTTGGGTCGAACGCCTTCACCTCCGCCGCAAAGCGACAGGCGTGAGCTGACGCGTCGAAGAGCGTGATGGGGGCGACCCCGTTGCGACCTCCTGTGAGGCCGCTCCAGTACTCCTCAACCGTGTTGCCGATCGGTGTGACCGCGCCGAGACCGGTGACCACGACGCGATGGAGACCCTCCACCATGCCGCTCCTCAGGCCTGCTTGTCTTCGATGTACTTGACGGCGTCACCAACGGTGGTGATGCCCTCGGCGGCTTCATCGGGGATTTCGATATCGAAGGCCTCTTCAAGGGCCATCACGAGCTCCACGGTGTCCAGCGAGTCGGCGCCGAGGTCGTTCTGAAAGTTGGATTCCGGCTTCACTTCGCCAGCATCGACGCTGAGTTGCTCCGCAACGATCGAACGCACTTTCTCGAGGATCGCTTCCTGGGACATGGGCCGTGGCAACGGGACGCTGCATCCTACGGGCACGCCTCTGGGGCGCCAGAGCCGGGCGTTAACAACGGTGACGGCCCAGCTCTGGGAGGGTGTCTTGGCGGGTACGTTTGGCGCCAAGCCTTCCATCAGCACCGGGCATGTCCCACGCCGTCAAGATCTACGACACCTGCATCGGCTGCACCCAGTGCGTGCGTGCCTGCCCTCTCGATGTGCTCGAGATGGTGCCCTGGGACGGGTGCAAGGCCGGTCAGATCGCCTCTTCGCCGCGCACCGAGGACTGCGTCGGCTGCAAGCGCTGTGAAACCGCCTGCCCCACCGACTTCCTCAGCATCCGCGTCTACCTGGGCGATGAGACCACCCGCAGCATGGGTCTGGCGTACTGATCGTCCCAACCTCCCTTTGAAAACCCCATAAGCTCTGCCCGGCCACAGCCGGGCTTTTTTGTATGTGCGGAATCGTTGCGCTGGTCGGTTCCCGTGAGGCGGCCCCACTGTTGCTGGAGGGCCTGCGCCAGCTCGAATACAGGGGGTATGACTCCGCCGGCATCGCCACGGTCGACTCCAGTTCCCTGGATTCAGGCAGCGGCGTGCTGCACTGCCTGCGAGCCAAGGGAAAGCTCGTCAATCTCACGGCTCGTTTCGACGAGCAGGGGGCTCCAGGACAGTGCGGCATCGGCCACACCCGCTGGGCCACCCATGGCAAGCCGGAAGAGCGCAACGCCCATCCCCACCGTTGCTGCGATGGCGGTGTGGCGGTGGTGCAGAACGGCATCATCGAAAACCATCGCAGCCTGCGCGATGAGCTGCAGGCAACCGGAGTGGTCTTCCAGTCGGAGACCGACACCGAAGTCATTCCTCATTTGGTGGCTGCCGAGCTGAAGCGGCTCCAGGCGGGTGGTGGTCAGGCCGGAGGCCCCCTGCTGCTGCAGGCTGTGCAGGTGGTTCTGCCTCAGCTGCAGGGGGCCTATGCCCTGGCGGTGATCTGGCAGGACGCTCCCGGAGCTCTCGTGGTGGCCAGGCGCGCCGCGCCCTTGCTGATCGGTCTGGGGGAGGGGGAGTTTCTCTGTGCCAGCGACACGCCGGCCCTGGCCGGTTTCACCCGCACGATCCTGCCGATGCAGGACGGCGAGGTGGCCTTGCTGTCCCCTCTCGGGGTGGAGCTCTACGACGCCGAGGGGCAGCGGCAGCAGCGCATGCCTTCGGTTCTGTCCGGCACTGATCATGTGGCCGACAAGCGCCACTTCCGCCACTACATGCTCAAGGAGATCCATGAGCAGCCGGAGACGGCAGAGCTCTGGGTGGCCCGTCATCTGCCGCAAGGCCTGGCACCGGAGACGCCTGTGGCGCTTCCCTTCGACGATGCCTTCTATGCCGGCCTCGAGCGTATTCAGATCCTCGCCTGCGGCACCAGTCGCCATGCCGCGCTCGTGGGGGCTTATCTGCTGGAGCAGTACGCCGGGATTCCCACGGCGGTCCATTACGCCAGTGAATTCCGCTATGCACCGCCTCCGCTGGCTCCGCACACCCTCACGATCGGTGTGACCCAGTCCGGCGAGACCGCCGACACCCTGGCGGCTCTTGCCATGGAGGCGGAACGGCGGACGGCTCACGGTGACCCGGCTTTCGCACCGCGACAGCTGGGTGTGACCAACAGGCCGGAAAGTTCCCTCTCCCGTCAGGTGCCCCACATCCTCGACATCGGTGCCGGCATCGAGGTGGGTGTCGCCGCCACCAAGACCTTCCTCGGACAGCTGCTCGCCTTCTATGGCCTGGCGATGGCTTTTGCGGCCCAGCGCGGCAGCCGTTCGCCGGATGAGATCAAGGCCATGGCCAACGAGCTGCGCCAGCTGCCACAGCAGCTGCAGGAGCTTGTAGAGCTCCATGATCGCCAGTCCGAAGCCCTCGCCCATCGGTTTGCTGAAACCCAGGACGTGATCTTTCTGGGCCGGGGCATCAACTACCCGATTGCCCTTGAAGGCGCGTTGAAGCTCAAGGAGATCAGCTACATCCATGCCGAGGGCTACCCGGCCGGGGAGATGAAGCATGGTCCGATCGCCCTGCTGGATGCCCATGTCCCCGTGGTCTCCATCGCCGTTCCGGGTGCCGTCTTCGAGAAGGTGCTCAGCAACGCTCAGGAGGCCAAGGCCCGTGACGCGCAGCTGATCGGCGTGGCTCCGCAGGGTCCGGACACGGACCTCTTCGATGAGCTGCTTCCGGTCCCGGAGGTGAGCGAGTGGATCAGCCCGCTGCTCACGGTGGTTCCGATGCAGCTGCTGAGCTATCACATCGCCGCCCATCGCGGACTGGATGTGGATCAACCCCGCAATCTGGCTAAGAGTGTGACGGTGGAGTGATGCGATCCGATGGCTGGCGGCATGTCGGTGGAGCTGAATCGAAGCCTCCACGGTCGCCAGGTCCGGCGCAGCAGTGATGCCGTTCGCCCGAGGCGCCTCAGCGAGCGTCCAGGGGATCTGCCTGGGCCCCTGTTCGTCCATGGCGGCATCGCCCCCACCGTGCTCTCGGCGCTGCGCTTCGATCCCGAGGCCGTTTCCACCCATCAGCACCTCACACCTGATCAGCTGAGTGCCCTGGTGGACAAGGGCGTTCCCCTCTGGGTTCGCATCAAGGGGCTCGGAGATCCGCTCCTGCTGGCGGAGGTGCTCAGGATGCTGCAGATTCCCGACGATCTGCATCCCGTGCTGCTCGAGACACCGCAGCGCACCCGAGTCGATGCCCTTGGCGAGTGTCTTCAGGTGGTGACCCATCGCCTCCACATGGGCGCGAATGGTCGGGTCATCAGCGAACAGGTGGGGGTGGTGCTGCTGCCGAATCTTGTGCTGTCCGTCGAGGAGGTCCCCCGGCCGGTCTCCTTCCCGGAACTCACGCAGTGGCTGAAGCAGCTGCCGGAGTCGCCGGCCCGCGGTCATCTGGACGACATCTTCTTCTTTCTGCTGGATGAGGTGCTCGATGACGTGCTGCCTCTTCTGGAAACGCTGGCGGACCACCTGGACGATCTTGAGGAAGCATCACTCCGGCGACCGTCGCCGCGGGTGCTGCAGAGGGCCTATGCCATCCGCGCCACGCTGCGCCGCATCCGCACCATCATCTGGCCGTTGCGCAGTCAGCTGATCGTGCTGATCCGTCAGGGGAAACGCCTGCTGGATCGTGAGGCTCTGCGCGGGTTCCGGGAGGTGAACACCCACGTGGATGTGCTGTTCGAAACCACCGAACTGCTGCGGCATCAGTGCGACGGTGTGACCACCAGCTACATGGCCAGCATCAGCAACCGCATGAATCAGGTGATGAAGGTGCTCACGATCATTTCGAGCATCTTCGTGCCACTCACCTTCATCGCCGGGGTCTACGGCATGAACTTCAATCCGGAGTCATCCCCCTGGAACATGCCGGAGCTGGATGCCCGCTACGGCTACCCGATCTGCCTGGCGGTGATGTTCGGTCTGTCGGTGGTTCAGATCAGCTGGTTCTGGAAACGCGGCTGGTTTCAGGACTGGACCGGGATGCGCTGATCGCTGCGGCCGTAGCGGTCTTCGAAGCGAACGATGTCGTCCTCCCCGAGATAGGTGCCGCTCTGAACCTCGATCAGCTCCACAGGGATCTTGCCTGGGTTGGAAAGGCGATGACGGCACCCCAGGGGGATGTAGGTGCTCTGGTTCTCACCGAGCAGTTGCTGCTCGCCGTCGCGTTCCACCACGGCGGTGCCGCGAACTACCACCCAGTGTTCGGCGCGGTGGTGGTGCATCTGCAGCGACAGGCTGGCCCCCGGTTTCACCGAGATGCGCTTCACCTGCCAGCGGCTGCTTTCCACCACGGAGGTGTAGTGGCCCCAGGGGCGGTAGATCTTGCGGTGGGCCTTGCCTTCCGGGCTGCCATCGGCCTCCAGCTGTTTCACCACCTTCTTGATCTCCTGTGCCCTGGAGCGGTCGGCGATCAGCACAGCGTCATCGGTCTCCACCACCACCAGGTTCTCGACGCCCAGACCCACCACCAGTCGGTGCTCGCTGCGCAGGTAGCAGTTGCGGCTGCCTTCGCTGATCACCCGGCCCTGCAGCACGTTGCCATTCCCGTCCCGGTCGGAGGTTTCCCACAGAGCACTCCAGCTGCCCACATCACTCCAGCCGGCATCGAGTGGAAGCACCGTCCCAAGTTCGGTTTTTTCCATCACCGCCACATCAATGGCGATGTTCGGACACTTCGCGAAGGCTTCTCGCTCGAGCCGCAGAAAGTCCAGATCCGCAGTGTCCTGCTCGAGGGCTGCCCGGCAGCAGCTCACCACCTCTGGTGACAGGCGTTCCAGCTCCGCCAGCATCGCGCTGGCCCGGAACAGGAACATGCCGCTGTTCCAGGTGAAGCGTCCCGTGCTGAGAAAGGTTTCCGCCGTGGCTCGGTCGGGTTTCTCCACGAAGCGGGCGATCGGCACATCCTGAAGCGGGCCGCCGGAGAAGGGCTGGGCGGCTTCGATGTAGCCATAACCCGTTTCCGGTGCCGTCGGCACGATGCCGAAGGTCACCAGTCGTCCTTCCTCCGCCGGTCGCCGGCCGGCTTCCACCACTGCACGGAAGTGGCTGGCATCGCGGATCACGTGATCCGCGGCCAGCACCAGCAGCAACGGATCCGCGCCATCCGCCGTCGCCTGCAGGGCCGCCACGGTCACCGCCGGGGCCGTGTTCCGTCCCATCGGCTCCAGCAGGATCGCGTTCGGTTCCACATCGATCTGCCGCATCTGTTCGGCCACGATGAACCGGTGGTCTTCGTTGCAGATCAGCAGCGGCGATCCGAGGCCGTCGAGGCCATTCAGTCGTTGCTGGGTCTGCTGCAGCAGGGTCGACTCACCATCGCCGCTGAGAGCCCAGTACTGCTTCGGGTAGCTGGCGCGCGACAGCGGCCAGAGACGGGTCCCGGTTCCGCCACAGAGGATGACGGGGATCAGTGGGGTGGCAGCCAAGACATCCGCTCATCCAGGGCTCAAGGATCGCCTGATGGCAGGTGCTTTGTCGACTGGCAGGACGGGTTCAAAGCTCCAGCAGCCCCGGCGGCGGCGTCAGCAGCAGCCAACCTTCCTCCGCAACCACGCGCGGCACGATCGCCTCCACGAACGGCACCAGCACCCGGCGTCCATCCTTGAGCTCGATTTCCAGCAGATCGTTGCCTCCGCTGATCAGATCCGTCACCCGACCGATCGCTGGCCCCTGCGGGTCGAGGCGGGCGTCCAGATCCACCAGATCGAGCAGGTGGAATTCCCCCTCCTCCAGCTCCGGCCGATCGTCAGCAGGCACCAGCAGCTCACGCCCCACCAGGGCCTCCGCGGCGGCGCGATCGTCCACTCCTTCGAAATGCACCACGAACAACGACTTCCCCGGCAGTTGGCGACCGCGGACCAGGGCGACTTCCTGGCGATGGCCCCCTGCAGCTGCCTTGAGCCAGCGGGGGCCAGGGCGGGTGAAGCGTTCCGGGAAGTCGCTGCTGGGATTGATCCTCAGGTCTCCCTGCAGTCCCTGGGCCCCGACAACCCGTCCCACCATGAGCCAGTCCTCGCTGTCATCCATGCAGTGGTCGATCGCTCTGCTGATAATGGCGTCAGACCAAACCGTGCCCGATCCATGGCGAGCGCTGCAGCCCCGATCCTCCCTGGCTCCACGGTCACCGTTGAGGATGTGACGTCGATCTACAACGGTTACACCGGCTTCGTTCAGCGGATCAGTGGTGATCGAGCTGCAGTGCTGTTCGAGGGTGGTAACTGGGACAAGCTGGTGACGCTTCGGCTGAGGGATCTGAAGCCCGCCTGATCGATATGCCCGTTCCGCGACGTTTGCGCTCCCGACTGAGAACGGTCGTTCTGGAAGCGGGCACACCGGCAGGAAAGCTCTACAACATCATTGTTTTCGGGGCGATTCTGTTGAGTGTTCTGGCTCTGATGCTGGAACCGGATCCTTTCGGCAACACCGCCCTGCGGCAAACCAATGTGGCCTGGATCGATGCGATTCAGAACATCTGCCTGGCTGTTTTCTCGGTCGACTTCTTCTTGCATCTGTATGTGAGTGAACGGCCGAAACGGTATTTCTTCAGCTTCTACGGGCTGGTTGATTTCACTGCAGTTCTGTTCTTCTTCGTGCCGCAGGTGCGCAGTGAAATTCTGCTCTGGGTGTTCAAATTCGGCCGAATTCTGCGTGTTTTCAAGTTGCTCCGTTTTGTCGATGAAGCACGGGGAATGGGGCAAGCCTTGCGCACCAATGCCCGCACGATTGCGGTGTATCTGTTTTTCGTCGTCATGCTGCAGGTGGTGCTGGGCTATTTCATTTTTGTGATTGAAAGTGTCAACCCAAACACCCAGTTCAAGACTGTGGCCAATGGCGTGTACTGGGCCATCGTCACCATGACGACCGTCGGCTACGGCGACTACGTTCCCCAGACATCTCTAGGGCGGCTGCTGGCTTCGGTGGTGATGCTGCTCGGATTCGGCATCATCGCGATCCCCACCGGACTTCTGACGGTCTCCGGCCTGAAGGACCATCAAAGCCGTCAGGCCGTCCGCCCAGAAGCCTGCGTGGCCTGTGGACGGCGTGGACACCGTGTTGATGCGAGCCATTGTGATCATTGCGGGACATCGCTCGACGTTGATGTTGCTGCTGAGCTCTGATGCCGGATCAGAGCCAGTGCTTCCCTGGCGGCCTGCTGCTCAGCATCCTTACGGGATTTTCCGAATCCTTCGGCGCTCGTTTCCCCGGCCACGGAGACGATGCTCCGAAACCGCTGCGGGTCGCCATGGTGTTGGCTGATCTGCTCAGTGGCATAGACCGGGAGGCCGTGCCCGAGACCCTGGCTGTATTCCTGAAGGCTCGATTTGCTGTTGAACCGTTCCGGGTGGCGCAGCATCTCCGCACTTGAGCTGTTCCAGTGAGGAGTGAGCCAGGTGAGGACGGTATCGATCCCCGAGCTGGTGAACACAGCGCCGATCATCGCTTCGGTGATTTCCGCCAGGATCGTGTTGGTGGCGGTGGTGTCATGACGCCCCTTCTCACCCATGTCGATCAGCTCCAGCAAACCGATCTGATCACCGAAGATCGCAAGCCAGCGATCGCTGACCAGCCATGCCCGCAGCTCGGACTTCTGGCCGACACTGAGTTCCCCCTGGTGTTGACGTAAGTATTGCGTTGCCGCCAGCCGCAGCACGGCATCTCCAAGAAACTCCAGTTCTTCGTGATTGCTGGATCGACCAGCAGAGGTGTGGGTCAGAGCTTCCTGCAGAGGTTCTGTGTTGATGACATCCAGCGCCTGTTGATTCAGCCATTTCAGCAGCTTGTCAGCTTTGTTCACTTCCGGTGAGGACATGACAGCACCAGCTGGCTTGACGATTTTAGTTTGTTGCGATGCAGCTGCATGCAAACAAGTTAAATTGGCTTAAAAAGTATTGATCGATGTCCATCCGGTTGAACCGACTCAGAAGTCTTGATGAATTTCATGACTATTGCCATCGTTACGCACCGCAGATGGAGGCTCATTTCGCAAGAGTCAATGATGCTCTTGCATGGGTTGACGATCAGAATCAAACGCGCTTCAAGGCTTTTTCCTATCCTGCTGGTCGCAAGGTTCAAATGATTGTGAACCGGCAACAGGTTGAAGGACGCTGGATCAGGAACGACAGAGAATCATTTGTGTGCCCTAAAACAGGGTTGAATAACAGGATGAGAGCCTCGATTCATCTGATGGATCTTGTGGCTGATTTGTATCCCGATTCTCGTATTTATCTCACTGAACAGGTCACATCGCTGTTTCGTGCCGTGCAACGGCAATACCCCGACTGTGTTGGTAGTGAATACCTTGGTGAGAACTTTTCTCCTGGAATGGTCAATGCAGAGGGTGTTCGGCATGAAGATCTCGAACGATTAAGTTTTGCTGACCAATCATTTGATCTCGTTATGAGTTTTGATGTGCTTGAGCATGTCGTGGACGCTCACCGTTCGATGCAGGAGGTTTTTCGCTGCTTGGATGGCGGAGGAACATTCATCTGGACAGCACCGTTTGATTCCGGGAGAAAGCAAAATACAGTGCGTGCTGTCGTTCAGGACGGTGAGATTGTTCATCTCATGCCACCGGAGTATCACGGGGATCCGATGAAGCCTGATGGTGTTCTCTGCTTTCGTTACTTTGGCTGGGATGTACTTGATCACTTGCGAAATATCGGCTTTCAAGATGCCTATGTTTTGTTGGTGCACTCTGAACTGTATGGCTATGTTGGGCGCCCACTCAGCTTTTTCGTGGCTAAAAAGTGAGAGTGCTGACGGATCCGCCAAGCGATCATCTTTCGCTTGATCGCATGGCGTAGCCTTCAATAAAGCTGCTTATTTAAGCATTTCGTTGATGAAATTTCGGGCTATTGTAAGTTTGGGGTGGCTTGCATTGTGATCAAAGATGCTTGGATTGGTTTTGTATAAGTTAATGCTTGTCTTGATTTGAGGCACGTAGTCTTGTAATGACGTTCGTGCCTCAATCTGCCCAGAGGCTTCCCATGGGTGTTGGAAATGCGTTGAGGTGAGTGACCTTGTTACGAAGGATGGTATGGGAAGTTGTAGTTGATTGAGTGGATCTTTTGTGTAGGGTATGTAGTATGCAGCATCGCACTTTAAAGCCTTCGTCCATATTTTTAAATACATTTTTTGGAGAAACTGGTTGCCTGGATGGTTGAATGTATGGCCAGTTCCTGCCTCGAGGTTGTCTTGTAGAATATCGGCATAATTTGGATACCTCTTTGAGAATTGTAGAAATGAATTCACGGCTACATTGTGAATCACCGTAGATCCCTTGTAGTGATCTTTTTCGGTGAGATAAATGGCATGAAAAAACTTTTCAATCCTGCCATCGGTCTCCTGGCTTAGTTGCATGGCAAGAAAGTCATGGTAATCGCCATAAAGGTGGTCTGAGTGTTGAAGGTCTTTTCCTCTGAGCGTTGCTCCTGCTTTTGTTTTTACGTATCCAAAGAGTGGGTAAAATGCTTCAAAGTGAAAAGAGGGATAGCTGATGAATAGTGATTCTTGGTGACACTCTTTAGATGCCTTTTCAGATCCAAAGCGAAATCCATTAAACCCCTCTTTGACTGGTATCATGAAAATCATATCGGCGCTTTTTACATCTTCAAGCCAATTGTCAATGGTCGATTGGTGCTCAATCAAGTGATACGGTTCAAGGCATTTGATTTGGGAAAATGGAAAGCTTTCTTCCAGCCATTCAGAAATTGCTTGAATTTGGCAGTTGCCTGCGATGCAGATTGAAGGCGGCATTTGCTTAGGACTGAATCTTTCCTGGTTGGTAGACATATAGTGGTTCATTTTTTTCTCAAGCTCAATGAGTTGATTGCAGGCAGGAGAAGATGAAATCGCTTTTTTGAGTAATTTCTTGGCTTTTTTTGTTTTTCCCATGTGGATCAAATTGAGAATCGTTTGAGTTTGTAATTTGATCTTTTTGGGGCAAAGAAAGGCTAGTTTTAGCTGGTATTGAAAGGCTTTCCTGTGTTTTAATTTGCTGCATAATCTGAACGCAATTTTTGTCAGGCGCCTGTTTTTGGGCTGTTGCTTAAGCCCTTTTTCCAGGATTGCAATCGCTGCTTGTGTTGAGCCCAGGTCGTCTAGGCATCTGGATGCACGTGCATATCCCTTCCAATGATCTGGTTCAAGATCAATCAGGCGTTGTGCAGTTTTCAGGGCGATTTTTGGTCGCTTTGTTGCTTTGTATAAGCGGAAGGCGAGATTGTGAAGAGCTCTGTCGTTAGGGAGCTCTCGAATGCCTCTTTTTAGAAGCTTTTCAGCCTCTGCATAATTTTTTGCGTCTAACAGCGCGGCAACTTTCTCAGAGTCCGCTGCCATCTCGGTCGTCTCCTGAAATGCTGTCCGTCGAAGCTTGAATTCAGTTTAGCTAAGTCGTTGAAGAGACGATCCTGGTTGCTAAGTGATGTGCTTCTTGGTTTGTTCGGATTGGGTGAAAGCAGGACATAAGCCGGGTTCTGTTCACACCTCCAAGGAGGGTGGGCGGTTATCTATCTGGGACCGACGTCTCCGCCGGCCTCGAGCGGCGCGTTCAGACGGAACGGGGCCAATGGCCAGCCGTCGTTCCTTGGCCTTGCTCCCAGCCGGGGTTTACCGAGCCAGCACCTCTCGATGCTGCTGGTGCGCTCTTACCGCACCTTTGCACCCTTGCCTGTGCCTGGGGGAGGTCCCCACGGGGCCATCGGCGGTGTGTTTCTGTGGCACTCTCCTCACGGTCACCCGCACTGGGCGTTACCCAGCAAGCCTGGCCATCGGGGAGCCCGGACTTTCCTCAACCGGATCCGGTGGGATCCGATCGCAACCACCTCGCCTGCTTTCATTCTCCATCATGCCCCGTGGGCATAATTTGAGGGTCCAGGGCCATCGGTCCCTGGGGCTGTAGCTCAGCCGGATAGAGCGACGGTTTCCTAAACCGTAGGTCGTGGGTTCGAGTCCCGCCAGCCCCGTCACGAGCCTCGTCTCGCTGTAATCACCGCTACATCTGGTGGGGTGGTTTGATCGCGCACCACCGCTAGGGTTGGGCCAACAAGGTGGGTGCCATGACCCAGCTCCACGATCTCCGTCTTCGCCTGCTGGTGCAGCAGGAAAGTGAGCGGATCGCCGATTCCCAGCAGGCGGATCTCGATCTCTCAGTGGTCCAGGCCAGGTGCCTGTGCTGGCTTGCCCTTCTGGCTGAAGCCCATGAGGATCAGGCCAGCGACGCAGAACGTCGCGGCGACACCGAACAGGCCATGGGCTGGTTCGCCGATTCCATGCGGCTCAGGGATGTGATTCAGGTGGTGTCGTCCATCGAGATTCCCCTGCCTGGAACCCTTGAGGACGATGAGAAGGATGCCGACGACAGTTCTGATCCCCTTGCGGCCTGACGGATGCCATGATGTGGAATGTGTAAGAGGGACTGCGGTGCCGGAAGAGCCCTGCCAATGCCCGGACTGTCAGAGGTTCTACCGGGAGCATGACCGGCTGATCCGTGAGTTCCCGACGCTGCGCCAGCAGCAAGAGCTCAGCTGGGCCGCCCTCCAATCCTTCCGAACGCTGTCCGGTCGCGTCCTCGAAGACCTTCAGAAGCAGCACGGCTCCCGTGCGGCCGAGGCTGCGTCAGCCCAGCCTCTCTCCGTCGCTGGAGGTGGTGAGGAGTCGTCTGATGCGCTTCAGCAGGCGATGGCTGATCTGGAGAACATCAATGCCCATCTGTTCTCGATTGAGGCTCTGATGGAGCGGGTCTTCGATGTGCGCGTTCCCGAAGAGATCGAGCAGAAATTCCGGGAACTGGCGGGTGAGCTGGCTCCCGATCCGCTGAATGTGGATCGGCTGCGGCTGAACCGCCTGCTTCACCAGACGCCCGACCTACCCGACCGCAGCTGACGCCGGCGTTTCGCTGTGGCGTCGGCAGAGGCGGGCGATCATGCCCTCCTCATCCGCTGGAATCACCACGGTGGTGAACGCTCCCCACCACTGAAGAGACTCGCTCAGCTCCTCATGGAGTTGTCGGTCGTGTTCGCCGATCCCTCCCGTGAGGGCCAGCACGTCCACTCCGCCGAGGCTCGCTGCCATTGAGCCGAGCAACTGCAGCAAGCGGTGACGGAACACCTCGAGGGCCCGGATGGCTCCGTTGTGGCCGTGGGCAGCGGCCTCACGGATGTCACGCATGTCGCCGCTGAGGCCCGACAGCCCCTTCAGTCCGGATTCCTTCTGCAGGATTCTGGCCATCTGGTCCTCGCTGTAACCCTCTCGCATCAGCTCCAGCAGCAGGCCTGGATCGATGCTGCCCGACCGGGTGGCCATCACCAGGCCCTCAAGCGGGGTGTAGCCCATCGTGGTGTCGATGCAGCGCCCCCCTTTCACGGCAGCCAGCGAGGCGCCGGCGCCGAGGTGGGCACTGATCAGCCGCAGCCTTGATGGGTCCCTGCCCTGACTGCGCCACTGCTCTGCGGCGGTTTCCGCCACATGCTGATGGTTGATGCCGTGGAACCCGAAGCGGCGGAAGCCACGGCAGCGGAAGTCCTGGGGAATGGCATAGCTGTAGGCCGCCGCCGGCAGACTGCTGTGGAAGGCGGTGTCAAAGCAGGCCCACTGAGGCAGCTGCGGCGCCCAGCGCCGACTCCAGGCCAGGCCCTTCAGGGCTGGCGGATTGTGCAGTGGGGCTAGGGGAATCAGTTCCTCGAGGGTCGCTTCCACCTCTGGTGTGATCCGGGTCGGAGCTGTGAAGCGCTCACCTCCGTGCACCACCCGATGACCGATCAGGCTCACCTCCTGGCGATGGGCTTCCAATTCCGGTGCCAGCCAGCTCTCCAGCACCTCGTCGAGAGATTCATCCGCAGCAATGCTGCGGCTGCTGTGCCAGGGGGCGGTCCCGGTGGAATCCACCAGGGCCGCCTTGAGGCTGGAACTGCCGAGATTGATGACCAGGCAGAGGTCGGCCATCAGCGCACGTCGCAGGTGATTTCGACGTTCAGGGCCTCCACGTTCCAGATGTTCTGGCAGTACTCAGCGATGGAACGGTCGGAGGAGAAGAAGCCGGTTCGTGCTGTGTTCAGCAGCGACATGCGGTTCCAGTGCATCCGATCGGTCCAGGCGAGGCTGACCGCTTCCTGGGCGCGCAGATAGTCGGCGAAGTCCGCCATCACGAAGAAGGGATCGTTGCCGGTGAGGTTGTCCAGCAGAGGCCGGAACAGTTCGCCATCGCCATTGCTGAAGTGGCCCATCTCGATCAGGCGCAGGGCTTCCTGCAGCTCAGGGACGGCGGCGATGAAGTCGCCGGGACGGTAACCCTGCTCCTTGAGAGCCTTGATCTCTTCGACGGTTTTGCCGAACAGGAAGAAGTTCTCGGCACCCACCAGCTCACGGATCTCCACATTGGCGCCGTCGAGGGTGCCGATGGTGAGGGCACCATTCATGGCGAACTTCATGTTGCCGGTGCCGGAGGCTTCCTTGCCGGCGGTGGAGATCTGCTCCGAAAGATCGGAGGCGGGATACACCCGCTCCGACAGTTTCACGTTGTAATCCGGCAGGAACACCACACGCAGGCGTCCGTCCATGTCGGGATCGCTGTTGATCGTGTCAGCGATGCCATTGATGAAACGGATGATCAGCTTGGCCATGTAGTAGCCGGGAGCCGCCTTGCCGCCGAAGATCACCGTGCGAGGGGCCATGCCGTCGGCCTGACCGTTCTTGATCCGCAGGTACTGGGTGATCACCTGCAGGGCGTTGAGGTGTTGGCGCTTGTATTCGTGAATGCGCTTCACCTGCACGTCGAACAGGGTGGAGGGATCCACCAGCACACCGGTGTTCTTGTGGATGTAGCCGGCCAGCTTGCGCTTCACCGACAGCTTGGTTTCGCCCCAGTGCTCGAGGAAGCCGTGGTCGTTCTGACGCTCCTCCAGCTTGCGCAGGTTCTCCATGTTGGAGATCCAGTCCTCACCGATGTGCTCGTTGAGCAGGGTGGACAGCTCGGGATTGGCCAGGGCCACCCAGCGGCGGGGGGTGACGCCATTAGTGACGTTGGTGAATTTCTCGGGCCAGAGCTCGGCGAATTCCGGCAGCAGGTCGGTTTTCACCAGATCGGAGTGCAGCGCCGCCACTCCGTTCACGTGGTGGGCACCGATGGTGGCCAGGTGCGCCATGCGCACCGCCTTGCTGCCGTCTTCATCGATGATCGACAGCTTGCGCTGGATGGCGTCGTTGCCGGGGTAACGCAGACGCAGCTGCTGGAGGAACCGGCGGTTGATCTCGTAGATCAGCTCCAGGTGGCGGGGCAGCAGGCTGCTGAACAGGTTGAGGTCCCACTTCTCCAGGGCCTCCGGCAGCAGGGTGTGGTTGGTGTAGGCGACGGAACGGGAGGTGATGTCCCAGGCCTTCTCCCAATCCATGTGACGGTCGTCGATCAGCAGGCGCATCAGCTCCGCCACGGCGATGGCCGGGTGGGTGTCGTTGAGCTGAACGGTCCAGTACTTGGGGAAGTCCTCCACGGACAGGCCTCGGTTGTCGAGGCTGCGCAGCATGTCCTGGAGAGAGCAGCTCACGAAGAA
Source organism: Synechococcus sp. KORDI-49 (assembly GCF_000737575.1). Classification (NCBI taxonomy): domain Bacteria; kingdom Bacillati; phylum Cyanobacteriota; class Cyanophyceae; order Synechococcales; family Synechococcaceae; genus Synechococcus; species Synechococcus sp. KORDI-49. The sequence continues at coordinate 1,770,613 of NZ_CP006270.1, forward strand.
ATGCTGCTGCTTCAGACGCAGACGCCGGCCTTCATCGGTGCCGTCGTTGGGATAGAGCACCTTGGAGAGGGTTTCGCTCCCCACCTTCTCCTCAACGGCGCCGTAGTAATCGCCGATGTTGAAGGCGTAGAAGTCGAAGCTTTCGGTGGCGTCGGCGCGCCAGAGGCGCAGACGATCGCAGATGTTGACGCGATATCCCAGGACGGGCACGTCGTGGGGGATGCCGATGGCATGTTCGGCGGGGATCCAGCGGGAGCGGTAGCTGCCCTTGTCGTCGATGTAGCTCTCGGTGCGGCCACCGAAGCCGACGAAGCAGGCCTCATCGGGCTGGGGCAGTTCCCAGGGCCAGCCGCCCTTCAGCCACTTGTCGGTGACCTCCACCTGCCAGCCGTCGCGGATCAGCTGGTCGAAGATGCCGAATTCGTAGCGGATGCCATATCCCGTGGCGGGGATCTTCAGGCTGGCGAGGGATTCCATGTAGCAGGCCGCCAGACGGCCGAGGCCGCCGTTGCCGAGCCCCGGCTCCTCCTCCACCTCCAGGATCTGCTGCAGCGACTCGATCCCGAAATTCCGCAGGGCCTCTTCGACCTCCTTCTGGATTCCCAGGTTGAGCAGGTTGTTGTTCAGCTGGGGGCCGATCAGGAATTCCGCGGAGAGATAGGCCACGGATTTCTGGGGGTGGGCCCGCATCGCCTCGGTGGTGGCGAGGTAACGCATCATCAGGCGATCCCGCACCGCATAGCTCAGAGCCATGTAGAGGTCATGGCGGCTGGCGGTGGGCGCGAGTTTGCCGAGCGTGAAGAACAGGTGCTCGGTCATGCCGTCGAACACGCTTTTGGCATCAAGCCCGGCGCGTTCGGGATCGTTGTAACAGCCAGGGGTCGGCAGACGCAGATCGAGGGGTTGGGAGGAGGTCATGGGAAAAGGCGTGTTTGAGAGGAACTCAGGCGAGGAGAGATAAAAGCGAGGTTTGGCTCAGCCGTTGCAGGCACCGTGGCCGAATTTCCAGCGCCAGTTGTTGATCTCGGGCGCATCCATGCCGTGGGTGTAGGCATGGTTGCGGTGCTTGTGGATCTCGTCCTTCATCCGCTCTTTGATGTGAGCGGCGCGGGAGCCGAGGCTGTCCACCCGATCGATCACATCGATCACCAGGTTGAATCGATCGATCTGGTTGCTGATGGCCAGTTCCAGGGGGGTGTTGATGTTTCCTTGTTCCTTGTAACCGCGAACGTGGAAGTTCGCATGGTTCGGTCTGCGATACGTGAGCCGGTGAATCAGCCACGGGTAGCCGTGGAAGTTGAAGATCACCGGGCGATCCGGTGTGAACAGATCCTCGAAATCGCGATCGCTGAGGCCGTGGGGATGTTCCGAGGAGGGGGACAGGGAGAACAGCTTCACCACGTTCACGTAGCGGATCTTCAGCTGCGGGATCTGTTCGCGCAGGATCTCGATGGCTGCCAGGCACTCCTTGGTGGGGATGTCCCCTGCCGAGGCCAGCACCACATCCGGTTCATCCATCTCGGTGCCGCAGTCGTCATTGCAGGCCCAATCCCAGATGCCGACCCCTTTGGCCACGTGACGACGGGCCTGATCCAGGGTCAGGTACTGAAGATGTTTCTGCTTGTCGGAGACGATGATGTTGGAGACATCGGTCTCGGTGAGGGCCTGCTCGGCGACGGCGAGAAGGCTGTTGGAGTCGGCAGGTAGGTAGACCCGGGTGATCGATCCCTTCTTGTTTCCGGCCAGGTCCATGAACCCTGGGTCCTGGTGGGTGAATCCGTTGTGGTCCTGCCGCCACACGGTGGAGGAGATCAGGCAGTTCCAGGGACCGATCGGTGCGCGCCAGGGGATCTCTTCGCAGTGCTCCAGCCATTTGCAGTGCTGGTTGTACATCGAGGAGATCACATGGGCGAAGGCTTCGTAGGTGTGGAAGAAGCCGTTGCGCCCGGTGAGCAGATAGCCCTCCATCATCCCGACCAGGGTGTGTTCGGAGAGCATCTCGATCACCGAACCGTCCCGGGACAGTTCACTGCCGTTCAGGTCCTCGGGGAGGAAATTGGCCATCCACACCTTCTTGGAGACCTCGTAGACGGCCTGAAGACGGTTGGAGTGGGTTTCGTCAGGTCCGAACAGCTTGTAGGCGCCGGGGTTCTCGCGAATGAGATCACGGATCACCTCGCCGAGCGGGTAGGTGTTCTCCGCCTCGATGGTGCCGGGCGAGTCCACATCGATGGCGTACTTCTCGATCGCCGGGAACAGCAGGTCCCGGCGCAGAACACCGCCGTTGGTGTGGGGGTTGCTGCCCATCCGGCGATCTCCGTTGGGGGAGAGGGCGCGGATGTGCTCCTTGACGGCACCGTTCTCGTCGAACAGCTCCCAGGGGCGGTAGCTCTTCATCCAGTCCTCGAGCAGCCGCAGGTGTGCCTCGTTGGTCCGAACGTCGGCCACGGGCACCTGATGGGAGCGCCAGAAGTTCTCGATCTTCTTGCCGTCGACGTCCTGGGGACCGGTCCAACCCTTGGGGGAACGCAGCACGATCATCGGCCAGCGGGGCCGGAAGGCTTCACCGCTGGTGCGGGCCTGCTCCTGCTGAGCGCGGATGTCGAGCACCGCCTGTTCGAAGGCCACCGCCATGTCGCGATGCATCGTCATCGGGTCGGCGCCCTCGACGAAAATCGGCGTCCAGCCGTACCCCTTCAGCAGGTTGTCCAGCTCCTCATGGTCGATGCGGCTGAGGATCGACGGGTTGGCGATCTTGTATCCGTTGAGATGGAGGATCGGCAGGACGGCGCCGTCCCGGATCGGGTTGATGAACTTGTTGATGTGCCAGCTGGTGGCCAGCGGGCCGGTTTCAGCCTCACCGTCGCCGACGCAGGCGATCGTGATCAGTTCGGGGTTGTCGAGGATGGAACCGCAGGCATGCGACAGCACATAGCCGAGCTCACCTCCTTCGTGGATGGAGCCGGGCATCTCCGCGGTGCAGTGGCTGCCGATGTGCCCCGGGAAGGAGAACATCTTGAAGAACTTCTGCAGGCCTTCCTCGTCGAAGGACTTGTCCGGATAGCGCTCGCTGTAGCTGCCGTCGATGTAGACCGGACCGCGGGCGCCTGGGGCGCCGTGACCGGGGCCTGACATGTAGATCATGTCCAGGTCGTATTTCCGGATCAGGCGGTTGGCATGGGTCCAGATGAAGGCCTGACCCGGGCTGGAGCCCCAGTGCCCCAGCAGGCGGGGCTTGATGTGCTCAGGCCGCAGGGGCTCCCGCAGCAGAGGGTTGCTCTGCAGGTAGATCATCCCGACAGCCAGGTAGTTGGCTGTACGCCAGTAGGCGTCAAGCAGCTGGAGCTCGTCGTCCGAGGGAGCGTTCACGGCGGCGAGGGCCTGCTGCTGATGAGGCGCGGTCGTCATGGAGTGTCAGGAAGGCAACACTTTTGGGAGGCACCCACGGCCTCAGGCGCCGATCGGGCGCTGGGACCATGCGGTTGTCCGGAAAGTAGCCGTCACGTCCTGGGCTGCCCGTAAGCGACCCGACATCAGGGATGTATCCATACGATCCGGACCTTGGCAATCACCAGCGTCATCGGACACCGCCACTAAGGTCGGCTTGAGCCTTGCGCAGCACAATGCTGTTTCCTGCCCTGCTGAGTGAGATCAGCAGCCATGACCTGGAGGTAGCCGAAACGCTGATCGGCGTGCTCCGGTTCATTCTGATCTTCATCGCAGCGCGGACCCTCTCGGAGTTTCTGGTCCGTTTCGAGCTCCCCACGATTCTGGGTGAGCTGATGGCTGGTGTGATCATCGGCGCGTCCGGTCTGCATCTGCTGGTGCCTCCGGAGACCCAGGTGCATCTCAGTGCCGCATTCAGTGATGTGGTGGGCGGCTTGGCCCACATCCCACCGGATGAGGTCCCCGAGATCTACAACGAATCGTTCGGGGCGCTCAGTTCCGTTTCGAATCTGGGTCTGTATTCCCTGCTGTTCCTGGCCGGCCTCGAAAGCGAGCTGGAAGAACTGATGGCCGTGGGGGCTCAGGCCTTCTCCGTCGCTGTTGTTGGTGTGGTGCTGCCGTTTGCACTCGGCACCATCGGCCTGATGAGCATCTTCCACGTTGATGCGATTCAGGCGATCTTCGCGGGAGCCTCCATGACGGCCACGAGCATCGGGATCACCGCGAGTGTGTTCAGCGAACTGGGATATCTGCGAACCCGTGAGGGGCAGATCGTGATCGGTGCTGCGGTGCTCGACGACATTCTCGGGATCGTGATCCTGGCGATCGTGGTGTCTCTGGCCGCAGGAGGATCCCTCGAGATCGGACCGATCGTGCAGCTTGTGGTGGCTGCCGTGGTGTTCGTGGCGGTGGCACTGCTGCTGAGTCAGAGGGCTGCTCCCGCCTTCGACTGGATGATCGATCAGCTCAAGGCTCCCGGATCCAAGCTCGTGGGGTCTTATCTGCTCCTGGGTGCAAGTTGCTTCGTGGCGACGGCCATCGGTCTCGAGGCTGCTCTCGGTGCCTTCGCGGCTGGATTGATCGCCAGCACATCGAAACACCGGCATGAGATCCAGGTGGCGGTCACGCCGATCGTCAGTCTCTTCGCCACGGTTTTCTTCGTGCTGGTGGGTGCCGGTATGGATCTCTCCGTGATCAATCCCTCCGATCCTTCCTCCCGTTCGGCGCTGGTGATCGCAGCGTTCATGTTCCTGGTGGCCATTGTCGGCAAGGTCGCCGCCGGTTGGGCAGTCTTCGGTAAGGAGAAGACGAACAACCTCGTGGTCGGCCTGGGCATGCTTCCCCGCGGAGAGGTGGGTCTGATCTTTCTCGGCCTGGGCACGGCGGCCAACCTGCTCACGCCCGGCCTCGAGGCAGCGATCCTTCTGATGGTGATCGGAACCACCTTCCTGGCTCCCGTTCTTCTCCGGATTGTGCTCAAGGGCAAGCCCCCGGAGGATGGGGACTCGATGCCACAAGAGTTGGTGGCCGATCCGACGGCAGGTCCCTCGGTTCCCTGAATCCCCTGACCGCGTCAGTCGGACCCGTCTCCGGAACTGGAGAGGGCCAGCAGCAGACTCCAGCCGATGCCGATCAGCGCCAGGCTGGAGGCCCATCCCGGTCCGAGGACCCAGCTCATCAGCAACTGGGCCACCAGCCCCACGGCCATCGCCAGCAGCAGGCTGCTGACCACCAGCGCGATCTGTTTCCACTGGTCCGACAGCGCACTGTCCGAGAGGCTTGATTCGAAGCGACCCAGTGGTCCGCTCAGCGGTACGTAGAGGGCCAGTGCCCAGAACAGGGCTCCACGCCAGAGAACTGCATCCGTCAATGGTCCGCCGTATGCCTCCAGCCCCTGCATTCGCTGTTGAAAACTGCTGCCTAGCATCGCCGCTCTGATCGGCCGGCTGTGGAGAGAGTCACCTGGAGCCATCTCGGCCATCCCGTGCATGCGGTGGTGGATCGCCCCGATGCACCTGATCCTGAGAGTCCGGCGCTGTTGCTGGTGCATGGCTTCGGCGCTTCAACGGACCACTGGCGTCACAACATTCCGGTTCTCGCCCGCAGCCACGACGTGCATGCTCTGGACCTGCTCGGGTTCGGCCGCAGCGCCAAGCCTGCGGGCCTGGCCTACGGCGGTGCCCTCTGGCGGGATCAGCTGGTGGCCTATGTGCGTGAGTGCATTGGTCGGCCGACGGTGATCGCCGGGAATTCCCTCGGAGGGTTCGCCGCCCTTGCGGCGGGAGCGGCCCTGAAACGGGAGTGCGCCGGGGTGGTGCTGCTCAATGCGGCCGGCCCTTTCAGCGATGAGCAACAGCCCCCAAAGGGCTGGGGAGCGATCGCCCGCCAGTCGATCGGCAGTGCCCTGCTGAGCAGCCCCGTGCTGCAGCGTCTTCTGTTCGAAAATCTCAGGCGTCCCGCCACGATCCGCCGCACACTGCGGCAGGTGTACGTGGACCGCACCAATGTGGATGAGGCCCTTGTGGAGTCGATCCGCCGGCCTTCCCTGGATCCCGGAGCCTTCGGGGTGTTTCGGACCGTCTTCGATATTCCTCGCGGTCAGCCTCTGGATGAGCTCTTCGCTGAACTGACAGCTCCCCTGCTGCTGCTCTGGGGCATCCGGGATCCCTGGATCAATGCTCCCGGACGTCGTGCCACGTTCCAGCGTCATGCTCCGCCGTTCACGACGGAAGTGGTGCTGGAGGCGGGGCATTGTCCTCACGATGAGGTGCCCGATCAGGTCAACGGCGCTCTGCTCGACTGGCTCAGGAGACCTGAGGTGAGCCAGAGCACCGGCATGGTTGCTGGCCAGAGCTAGTTTCCAGCCACCTCAGCCGCCTTGGCGGATGCCGATGACACTGACGCAGCAGACGGGCCCCTATGCCCACTGGGAATACATCCATCCCGAGAGCGGTGATCGTCTGCGGATCGTTCCCGAGCGGGGCGGCATCGTGACCGAGTGGCGCTGCGGCGAACGGGAGGTGCTCTATTTCGATCAGGAGCGTTATGCCGACCCCGGCAAGAGCATCCGTGGCGGCATCCCGGTGCTGTTCCCGATCTGCGGCAACCTGCCCGGCGATCTGCTCGAGGTGAGCGGCGTTGCGCACACCCTCAAGCAGCATGGTTTCGCGCGCAATCTTCCCTGGCAGCTTCAGCTGCTGGAGGATCAGAGCGGTGTGAGGCTCACCCTCAGCGACACCGAGGACACCCTGGCGGCCTATCCCTTTTCCTTCGTTGTGGAGATGGAGATCCGTCCGGTGGCACAGGCCCTGGAAATCCACACCACGATCCAGAACCGCAGCGAGAGCGTCATGCCTTTCAGCTTCGGCCTGCACCCCTACTTCAACATCAGTGATCTGGCTCAGACTGATCTGGCCGGTCTGAATGAGCGCTGCCTCAACCATCTGGAGATGGCGGAGACAGACACCGCGTCTCAGCTGGGTCGTCTGCCGGACGGGGTGGATTTCCTCTGCCGTCCTGCCGGCCCGGTGACGCTGATTGATCGGACCAACGGCCAGCAGCTGCAGCTGCAGCATCAGGAGCCCATGGATCTGACGGTGATCTGGACGGAGCCTCCTCGCGCCATGGTCTGCGTCGAGCCCTGGACGGGCCCTCGCCAGTCGCTGATCTCCGGTGATCGCAAGCTTGAGATCCAGCCCGGCTCCAGCTGTGCCCTCAGCTGCCGTTACGCCGTCTCCTGATCGACGCCTGGCAATCGTCCGCGGCAGAGTTGCTGGCGCGGATCGAACTGGCGCTTCACGGCTTCGATCACCGGACGTGCCGGGGTGTCGAGCCAGGCGGGCAATCCGGCCGCCTCAGGCTGTTTGAGCACCGTCAGCTGGCCCCCCAGGTCGATCACCCTCCGGCGCAGGGCGTCGACCCGGTAGGGGGCCGTTGGTTCAGAGCACCAGCCATCACCGCAGCCGGCACCGGCGGCCAGATCCCACTGCCATCCCTTCAGTGCGAGGAGGGTCCCATCGCTGAGCAGCTGATGCAGGACGGCGGAGGGAAGGGCGACACGCACCAGCCAGGTCGGATCCATGCAGGGCAGGCCACTGTCCAGTGGATCGGCACCGGAGTGCCGTTGCGCCTTCAGCCGATGGCTCCCGGCCATCGCCTCGAGGCGCTTCATCTGGTCTTCCACCGCCTGATCCGACACGCTGCTGAGCAGCAGCCGCAGTTGCCAGTGGCCATCGCCACGGCTCTGCCAGTCGCAGCGTTCTGGGGTGAGGGTTGATCGCAGCAGTTCGGCGCGGAAGCTGTTCTGGGAGCTGAGGTCGCCGTGCAGAAGAAGAGTGGCGTGGGCTGGCCGGATCGGCTGCACCCGCAGGGTGAGTTCGGTGATCAGGGCCAGGCTGCCCCAGCTGCCGCAGAGCAGTTTCATCAGGTCGTATCCCGCCACGTTCTTGACCACGCGCCCTCCGGCACGGGCCTCCACACCGTCGCTGCGCAGCAACGTGATGCCGATGATCTGATCGCGGACGCCGAGATGACGCTGCCTCAGGCCCCCTGCCAGCCCGCGGGCCACCAGACCGCCGATGCTGCCTTGAGCTTCTCCGCGCGGGTGGTCCAGAGGCAGCCACTGGCCGCGCTCCGCCAGCACAGCCTGCAGGTCGGCCAGAGGGCACCCGGCTTGCACCGTGATGGTGAGATCGTCCACGGCGTGGTCGATCACCCGGTTCAGTCCTCGGCAGCTCAGCACCGGATGACGGGCATCCAGGGGCGGTCCCCAGTCCAGGCGTGTGCCGAGACCGCTAGGAATCCAGGGGGAGGCCGCATCGTGCCACTGGCGCACCAGGGCGATCAGCTCCTTGCGGGTGGCAGGGGAAGGAGGCACGGCACGATGGTGCCATGAAGGTTGTTGTGATCGACGACGACCCAACCGGCTCGCAGACGGTTCACAGCTGCCCTCTGCTGCTGCACTGGGACGTGGAGGACCTGCGGGAGGGGCTGCGTCACCCGTCCCCACTGCTGTTTCTGCTGGCGGACACCCGGGCGCAGACCGAGGAGGCTGCAGGGGAACGCAACCGCGAGATCGCTGCCAATCTCGATGCTGCCCTCAGCGCCGAGGGCCTCCAACGCAGCGATGTGCTGCTGGTGAGCCGAGGTGACTCCACCCTCCGCGGCCATGGGGTGCTGGAGCCTGCCGTTCTCGCGGAGTGCTTCGGACCCTTTGATGCCACCTTCCACGTGCCGGCTTTTCTGGAGGGTGGGCGCACCACGGTCAACGGAGTCCACCTGCTTCGGGGTGTGCCCGTTCACACCACGCCCTTCGCCTGCGACCGGTTGTTCGGATACGGCACCAGCGATCTGCCCGGCTGGCTGGAGGAGAGAAGCCATGGTTCCATTCACGCTGCCGATGTGGTGCGGATCAGCGGGCGGGACTTGGATGCCGCCTGCGGCAGCGGGTTGCCCAATCTGATCGAGCGGTTGCGGCAGCTGGTGGGAAATGCGGCGGTGGTGGTGGATGCTGAGCGTCTTCCCCAGCTGACCGCCTTCGCGGCAGCGGTGCGCAGTCTGCGCCGGGAGAAACGTTTTCTGTTTCGCTCTGCCGCCAGCCTGGTGAAAGCCCTGGCGGATCCAGGCCGCCAGCCCCTGGATGGCCCAGGCCTGGCGGCCTTGCGTCGCCGGGATGGTCGAGGCTGCCGATTGCCGGGACTGGTGATGGTCGGATCCCATGTGCCCCTTGCCGATCAGCAGCTGGCGTTGCTGCTCTCGGAAGAATCCTGCGTGCCCATCGAGCTTCCCGTGCCCCGCATTGCGAGGGTGCTGGAGGGTCCGACCCCTGATCTGCTGTTGGCGGATCTGGAACAGGTGTGGCGGGAGCAGCTTCAGCTTGCGCTGGTCAGAGGGGCCACGCCGGTGCTGTTCAGCAGTCGTGGCGAACTGCGCTGCGGCAGTGAGCGGGAGGGTCGGCGGTTGTCGCGTGAACTCGCCCGGCTGATGGCACGACTGGCATCGGCGATGGCGCCATCTCTCGGCTACCTGATCAGCAAAGGGGGAACAACCACGCAGACTCTCCTCAGTGAGGGGCTGGCGCTGCGATCCCTGCATCTGCAGGGTCAGCTGCTGCCGGGTCTGTCACTGGTGCTCCCCTCAGGCGGGGGGCGGTTGCAACAGCTGCCGATCCTCACCTTTCCGGGCAATCTCGGTGATGCCGGCACGCTGCTGCTGGCCTGGCAGCGGATGCAGGCCGGCTGAGGCCGCCAGCAGCTCCATGGGGTGATGCACGCTGGCCCGCGCGCCGAGATGCTGACGCAGCTGCAGGGTGCAGCCGATGTTGGCGCTCGCCACCAGATCCGCACCGGTGCTGCTGAGGTCGTCTGCCTTGATGCGCCCCAGTTCCGCCGCCTCCTGGGGTTGCACCAGGTTGTAGATGCCGGCGCTGCCACAGCAGACGCCCGCTTCTGTGGCTTCCCGGAGTTGCAGGGCGGGAATGTTGTGCAGCAACTCCCTCGGCTGAGCCTGGATCCCCTGGCCATGAATCATGTGGCAGGCGTCGTGGAAGGCGACCGTGATCCCGAGGGGTTGCAGGCGTCGGCGGAAGGGTTCGCTCAGACCGCGTGCCGCAAGGAATTCGTGAACATCCAGAACGGGGGAACGGAAGAGGGCCTCACCCATCAGCAGCTCTTCATAGGCCTTCATCGTGTGGCCGCAGCCGGAGGCTGCCACCAGCACGGCATCGACATCCCCTTCGATCGCGTTGAAGCTGCGCACCAGATCCGAGGCCAGCTGGCGGGTCAGCTCCAGTTCTCCCTGGTGATGACTGACGGCTCCGCAGCAGCCCTGGTCGGGAGGTAGCACCACCTCGAAGCCATTGGCCTGAAGCACCGCCACGGTGGCTCTGCTGACGGCGGGATCAAAACAGCGCTGCACACAGCCCAGCAGCAGCGCCACCCGTCCTCGCCGTTCACCAGTGGCGGGATTCAGCTGCGGCAGATGGTCGCTGTAGCTGTCGGCGGCCAGAGGGGGCAACAGCCGTTCCATGGCTTCGATCTGGGGACCGAACAGGCGGGTGAGTCCAGTCCGGCGGGCAAGCGCTTGAACCGGCGTTCCCGCATAGATCCGCAGGGGTTGCAGCAGGGCTCTCAGGCGGCTGGGGTACGGCAGCACCTGCAGCAGCAGTCGCCGGAAGGCCACCTCCCACGGGCTGCGATGGCCGGCCTTGATCAGCTTCGGACGGGTGTGCTCGATCAGCTGGTCGTAGCGGACGCCGGACGGACAGGCGCTGACGCAGGCAAAGCAGCCGAGGCACGTCTCGAAATGACTGGCAACACTGGCATCGAGCTCCAGCTCTCCGGCTTCGATCGCCCGCAGCGCATGAATGCGGCCACGGGGGGAATCCATCTCACTGGCCAGCACCCGGTAGCTGGCACAGGTGGGCAGGCAGAACCCGCAGTGGACGCATGGGTCGGCCGCACCGGCGGGGAGTCCCGGCAGGTTGACAGAGGCGCTCTGATCCGGCCTGGAGGACTGAGTCATGCTGCGATTCTGACGGAGCACTTTCTGTTCTGGGTTACTCTCAGCCCCACCCAGGCCTTGGATCAGGTCATCAGGACAAGAGTCAATGTGATGGCCGAGTCTTCATCTTCCAGGGTCAAGATTCATGTCGGGGTTTCACGTACAGGGACAACAGTTCTTCAGCGTCATGTCTTCCCTGAGCTGAGAAATCATCTCGTCTTTGCCAAGAAGCCATTCACATCTTCGATATCGTCATTGCCGGTCGGTTGGGATTCCAGGCTGCAGTTCGTCGATCATTGCTTGCAGAAACCCCTGCAACTCCGAAGCTCTTCAGAGCGTCATCATTTGGCGGGGAAAATCCTTTTTCCTGTTGCTATTGCCGCCAGCAGGCAGGACAGTGCTGATCAGTCTGTCTTCCGTCAATACCTGAGCTGTGTTGTCCGTCAGATGATCGAAGAGTCGCAGCGTGATGGCCGAAGGCTGTTGATCTCCAGTGAGCGTTTGGCACAGACCAATTTTTCCATTTGGGCCAAAAAACGTAACTTCTCCAAGTCCGTTGTAACGACCTTTCCTGTTTATGAGTTGTGTCGTGCTTTTCTTGATGCTTCTGGCCAGAAGCCCCAGGTGATTGTGGTGCTCAGGGAGCCGATCTCCTATCTGCGTTCCAATTACATTCGGATGTGCGAAATGCGGAAGAAGCATGGGAATTCTTGCCTCTCAGCTGATCGTTTCGTGGCGCGTCAGGCGCGATGTGAAAAGGCTCACCCTGGGACATCGGCGCTGACTGCTGCCATGCATCAGTCGTTTGTAAGTGCTCTGGAGGCTGTCGCGGAGGTGAAGGCTGTTGGTTTCCGCGAGCAGATCGCCAGCAGCGATCTGTGTTCACTCTTCGGTCTGGAGGGTGAGCCAGGGTTCTCCTTCGCTCAGTTCCCCCGTGAAAACAGATTTACCGAGATGGCCGACGATGAGGCGACGATTGAACGGCTGATCACTGAAACGCTTGCGAAGAAAGGGTTTCTGGATCGTCTTCACGCCGAGCAGCGCTATGAGTGACCGTCAGAACCTTGTGATGATTGCCTCAGCGAAACCGCTGCAGCTCACCGGATCCACCTGAGGTTCCATCAGCCGGGCCAGGTCATAGGTGACCTGCTTGTCGGCAATGGCGGCACTGAGGCCCTTGGTCACCAGTTCGGCAGCCTCCTGCCAACCAAGGAATTCCAGCATCATCACGCCGCTGAGAATCACCGAGCCCGGGTTGATCCGATCCAGGCCGGCATGTTTCGGAGCGGTGCCGTGGGTGGCTTCGAAGATGGCAGCGTTCTCACCGATGTTCGCGCCGGGGGCCATGCCCAGGCCACCCACCATGGCGGCCGCGGCATCGGAGATGTAGTCACCGTTCAGGTTGAGGGTGGCGAGGATCGAGTACTCCTGGGGCCGGGTCTGGATCTGCTGGAAGATGCTGTCGGCGATGCGGTCATCGACCAGCACCATCTCTTTCCACTTGCCACCACCGTGGCTGCTGCCGATGGCGTCGATCACCGCCTGCACTTCGGCATCGATGTCGGCCTTCTTTTCTGGGGTGAGGCTGTCGTAGCCCGGCTCGATCATGCGGGCGTTGGCCTGCACGCTCAGGTCTGAATCCTTCTCGAGGTTGCCGAGGATCCAGCTTTCCCGCTCGGTGATGCACACGTCGCGGAATTCGGTGGTGGCCAGCTCGTAGCCCCAGTCGCGGAAGGCGCCTTCCGTGAATTTCATGATGTTGCCCTTGTGCACCAGGGTCACGTGGCGCTTGCTGCCCTCAAGGCGCAGAGCGTGCTGGATCGCCTTGCGGATGTGGCGCTGGCTGCCGTGCTTGCTCACCGGTTTGATGCCGATGCCGGAGCCTTCCGGAATCTGGCGCTTGCCCAGCTTGCCGTTGGCGGGAATCACCACTTCATTGAGATGCTTGCGCAGCTCCTGGCCGACGGCGTCATCGGCCTCCCATTCCACACCCATATAAATGTCTTCGGTGTTCTCCCGGTAAACGATCACGTCCAGATCTTGCGGACGCTTGTGGGGACTTGGGGTGCCCTCGTAATAGCGGCAGGGGCGGACACAGGAATACAGATCAAAGATCTGTCGCAGGGCAACGTTCAGGGAGCGGATGCCGCCACCCACCGGGGTGGTGAGGGGGCCCTTGATCGCCACGCCGTAGCTGCGGATCGCTTCGAGGGTGTCCTCCGGCAGATACTGATAGGTGCCGTAGAGGTCACAGGCTTCGTCGCCGGCGAACACCTTGAACCATTCGATCCGTTTCGCACCGCCATAGGCCTTGGCCACGGCGGCATCCAGCACCTTCTGGGTGGCGGGCCAGATGTCAACACCGGTGCCGTCGCCGCGGATGAAGGGGATGATCGGGTTGTCGGCCACCACGGGCTGACCGTTCTCGAAGCGGATCGGCGTGCCCTGGCTGGGGGCTGTGAGCTTCTCGAACTGGGCCATGGCGGTCGATTGGGCGTCAGCAAGGCGAGCCTATGACTGAGTGTGCAGCCTTACGGTTCAGCCATCACCAGCAGGTTCGGATGGTCCGCGAGCAGCTCTGGGTCGTAGCGGCTTGCTTCAACGAGCACAGCATCATCTGTCGGTTCATTGAGGAGGTGCTTCAGCTCCACGTCGTGGATCGACTGGTTCTGATCGATGACGGCTCTGGAGACGCCACGGTGACTGTGATCCGCCAGTGGCAGGAGGCCCATCCCAGCGCTCCGCTGGTCTTGCTGGAGCTGACGCGCAACTTCGGCAAGGAAGCGGCGATGCTGGCCGGCCTCGACCATGCATCTGGACGCTGCGGTGCGGTGGTCTTGATCGATTCCGACCTGCAGCATCCACCGGAGAGGATTCCCGTGATGGTTGAAGCGTGGAGGCAGGGGGCCGAGGTGGTCACTGCTGTGCGGGATGACCAAGACGCCGAGTCTCTGGTGAAAGTGGCCACAGCCTCCTGGTTCTATCGGGTGTTCAATCGGTTGGTGGATTCGATTCAGCTGCAGGAGGGGGCCGGTGACTTCCGTTTGCTGAGTGCTCCGGTGGTGGAAGCGGTGACCCAGATGCGTGAAGCCGCGCGTTTCTCAAAGGGGTTGATGCCCTGGACGGGATACCGCAGCGTGGAGATCCCTTACAGCCGCGTGGCACGTCTGGGGGGGGGCAGTTCCTGGAGCTCCTACAGGCTCTGGCGTTACGCCCTTGATGGCATCTTTTCCTTCTCGGTGAAGCCCCTCAAGGTGTGGGGGGTGATCGGTGTGCTGATTTCTCTGCTCAGCTTCCTCTACGCCGCGCTGATCGTTCTGCGCACCGTTGTCTTCGGGGTGGACCTGCCGGGCTATGCCTCACTGATCGTGGCCATTCTGTTTCTCGGTGGAATCCAGCTGATCGGCATCGGTGTGCTCGGCGAATACATCGGCCGGATCTACATCGATGTGAAGAAGCGGCCGCACTATTTCATCCGCGCGGTGCACGAGTCCTGAGGGCCTGCCACTCCCGCTGCCTGTCCGTGCTGCTGAAGAAGCCTGCGGACAGCTGGAATCCGTAGCGCTCCATGGCGGCAGCGTTTCCGGCTACTGCCGGATGGCTCAGCAGGAGATTGGGTGTGTCTCCTTCGCGCGTTGGACTCCATGCCAGTCCCTGGAGGCATGCCTCGAGAGGGCGTCCCGTCATGCGTCCTGTAAACAGCACACCACTGAATGCGCCGTTGGTGCTGATGCCGGCTCGCTTCAGCCGGGGAATGGCCAGGCCGCTGAGCAGTTGCAGCACCAGCCACTTGAGCAGGCCTCCGCTGCGCAGCGCAGACCACCAGCAGGACAGAGGCAGATCTGTGGGCAGCGGTTCCCGTGTTGTGCGAATCCAGTCGATCTGATGCTGTTTGGACTGTCTCAGCAGGCAGTCCAGAACGATGGGCGTCAGATGGATGTGCTGATGGCCGTCAAGCGGAATCCGTCGTTGTTCGGTGAGCGTCCGGAAACGGTGGACCTGGTGTTCGATGGCGCGCTCCAGTTGCGGCAGGAATCGCTGGCGACGCGCGGGCAGCAGTGAGGCCAGCAGCAACGTGCCGAAGCTCGCCGGTAGATCCGGACAGCCTTCCACGCCTGGGCCTTCCGTCAGGCAGAGATGCAGGCAGAGTCCCGCGGCGTCGGGCAGCGTCCGCCAGGCGGCGGCGGCCTCCTGTGCCGATGCCCCGTCCACCAGCAGGCTGGCGCCTTGCAGCTGACCGCTTGTCGCAAGGCTCAGGATGGCTTCATCAACCTCCGGGGCCAGACCGAGGTCGTCTGCATGAATCAGGTCAGGCAGGGCTGGGGTGTGACGCTGTCGCTGGCTGAAGCGAGCAGCCCGGCTCCAGATCAGGGCATTCAGCACTGTGGGGGTGAACACCAGCAGCAGGGTGCGCCATGCCGGATGGGCCCAGTCCGTCAGCAGCAGTGGCAACAGCGCGCAGACGCTCAGATTGATGCCGTATTGGAGGATCAGCCAGCGCCGGGCAAAGCGACGACCTCCGGTCTCCTCCCGGAAGGTCACCAGAGCATGGCCGAGATAACCCGCCACAGAAGCGGCCAGAAAAGCGAGAGGGTTGGCCAGCCAGCTGGGAATCACCATCTCAAGGCTGATCAGCACGACGAGATGAACACCTGCCGCCACAGCACCCACTGCTCCGTAGCGCCCCAGGCGCCGGAGCAGCGCCGCGGATTTCATCGGCGGGGCGCTGAGGCCTGTCGCCGGAGCAGTGTCTCAATCAACGTCCAGGCCCGTGCGTCGTAGGCCTGAACGAAGTCATTGAAGCTCTGTGCGGCCTCCGAATCCGCCCCATCCGAGATCACACGCAGAACCAGCCAGGGAACGTTCTCCTGTTCGGCCACCTGCGCCACCGCGGCACCTTCCATTTCCACGGCCTGCAGATCGGGCAGGGCGTCGCGCAGGGTTGCGATCACAGCAGCATCCCCGATGAACTGATCACCGGTTCCGATCAGTCCCGGCTTGGGCCGGCCGAATCCCTGGAGTGCACCGGCGGAGTGGCTCTGCTCAAGCGCGTTGAGGGCCCAGTGAAACCAGGCCTCCTGGGGTGCCAACACGGCCCGGTTCAGTGGTGGCACTACGAATCTCGGCAGGATCGGTCGCACGTCCAGATCGTGCTGGACAACCGAATCGGCCAGCACCACATCCCATTGCTGCAGGGCTGGGTCGGCACCACCGGCGACCCCGGTGAACAGAAGCAGATCGATCGGCGCCTCCGGGGAAGCTGAGGCGAGCACACGGGTGGCGGTGCGAGCAGCGCAGACCTTGCCCCAACCGCTCCAGGCCAGCGTCAAGAGCACCGGCGTGCCGCCATCCCCCTGCCATTCGCCGCGATGAATCACCAGATCGCCGAAGGTTTCGCGACTCAGGTTGTTCAGATGAGCCAGATCAGAACCGATTTCCTCCGGCATGGCCCCAAGCAGACCGAGATGGAGAGGGCGTTCCATGATCGACGCGAATTGCTGTCACCGTAACGGCGGGCCAGGGTGGATCCGTGCAGGATTGGGCGAGGTGTGACGTCGGTCGTGAACGCAGGTGAAACGGTGTGCAGCGTGGAGCAGGCCCGGGTCATCGCCTCCGCAGTGACGCTGGTGCGGCGACATTTTCCTGCCGCCAAGGAAAATCTGCGTCCGTGGAGGGATGACGCCCAGACACGTCAGTGGAGCGAACCCGAGTCGATCGATCTCTCCTTTCACTTCCCGGGCTGGAGCCCGCGGCTGCAATGCCGCAGCCTGCTGATGCAGCTTCGTCTCAGCAGGCGTGAAGCCGATCAGCCAGGTCACCTGCTGGGTGTGCTGATGCGCGGCATGACCTACGACGGCGAGCGCTGGCGGCTGGCGACCGTCGGCGATTGGCAGCCCACAGGGTCCCATCTCCCCCAGCCGGATCAGGTGCAATGCCTGCGCCAGATCTGTCAGGACCTGTTCGTTCTGTTTTCAGCGGGCGCATCGGATGAGGCTGCCCCGTAACCCTTCGCAACTCAGACGGCCGCTGGTTGGATATCTCCTAATAAGGTCGAGGAATCGCTCAACCACAGGCTGATCATGTCCGTCGCACTGGCTGCACAGCTTCGTGAAGGCACGAAGAAGTCGCACACCATGGCCGAGAACACCGGCTTCGTGAGTTGCTTTCTGAAAGGCGTCGTCGATAAGGCCAGCTACCGCAAGCTCGTGGCTGATCTCTATTTCGTGTACACAGCGATGGAGGAGGAAATCGGAAAGCTCGGAGACCATCCTGTGGTGGCACCGATCGGAATGAAGGAGCTCAACCGCCGTGAGGCCCTCGAGCAGGACCTGACCTATTACTTCGGAGCCAACTGGAGGGATCAGATTCAGGCTTCACCTTCAGCAGCGGTTTACGTCGATCGCATTCATGCCATCGCCAAGGAGTCTCCTGAGCTGCTGGTGGGTCACCACTACACGCGTTATCTGGGTGATCTCTCCGGTGGACAGATCCTCAAGAACATCGCCCAGAAGGCGATGAACATGGATGGTGATGACGGTCTGCGTTTCTACGTCTTCGATGACATCGCTGATGAGAAGGCGTTCAAAACCGCCTACCGCGCCGCGATGGACGAGCTGCCCATCGATCAGTCCACAGCGGATCGGATCGTCGAGGAAGCCAACCACGCCTTCCACCTGAACATGAACATGTTCAAGGAGCTGGAGGGCAATCTGGTTGCAGCGATCGGCAAGGTGCTGTTCGGTTTCCTGACCCGTCGGCAGCGCACCGGCAGCACGGAGGCGGCAGCCGCCTGAAGCAGCCGTGGCCACCAGGCTTGTTCGCTTTCTGGTTCCCGGCACCAGCGGTCGTTTCCGCTGTGGTGGACTGAGCGTTGAGCTGCAGACGGCACGTCTGGTGGCCTCACTGTGTGAGACGGAGATCGTCACGTACCGCGAGCGTCGGGAGGACGTCCCCTTCCTGCACGACCTTCTCCGCGATGAATCCGCCTCAGACCATGTGCTCTGGATCGTCAGTTGGGGTTTCGATGTTCCAGGGTTGATCCGTTGCCTGAGAGGTCACCGGGTGGCCTACCACGCCCACAGCAGTGGGTACGGCTTTGATCTGCCTCCTGGGATTGCCGTTCTGGCCGTGAGCCGGAACACCCTCGGGTACTGGGGTGACCGAGCGCCTCGGAACCCACTGTTCCTGGTTCCGAATGCCCTGGAGCAGGCCTGGCTCGACCGTGGTGATCGTGCCGACGCCAGTGGCCGGGAGCGTCCCATCGATGTGCTGGTGCAGGCCCGAAAAAGCAGCGATTACGTTCTTCAGAGGCTGGTGCCGGCTCTTCGTCAACGGGGGCTCTCGGTGGAGGTGCAGAGCGGCTGGGTGGATGATCTGGTGGGCTTGTTCAACAACGCCAAGGTGTACCTCTACGACTCCGCCGAGTACTGGCGGGGACGGGGCGTCACGGAAGGCTTCGGCCTGCCGCCGTTGGAGGCGATGGCCTGCGGCTGTGTCGTGTTCACCAGCCTGAATCACGCTCTTGCAGACCACTGTGATCCGGGCCGATCAGCTCATCAGATCGGCTGCGGCAGCCTGGCCCATGATCTGCAACGCATTCAGGCCGCCGTCGCCGAACCGCTGCGATGGCGCCCACCGATGGCGGAGCTGGGGGTTCTGCTTCAGAACAGTGGTGAACAGCGATTGTTGGAGCGCTGGCGACAGGTGATGACAGATCTCGATCAGCTCCAGGGCCAATGGCAGCTGGATGCACCCCTCAGCAGCCCATCCACGTTGAGGTTGCGTTTGGCTCAGATGCTCCATCGCGCAAGGCGAGTGGTCGATCGGTTACCCGGCTGGCCGAAACGGTCCTGAAACGTCAGAGCTGACGGCTTAACTCATCAAGTTGTCAGAGATTTCCTGCAGATTCGTTTCGGCGAAGAGATCAGTTCGTTCTATGCCCGTTTTGCAGAGCCAGACCTGGAAAGAACTGAGCACTCTTTTTCGTGAGTTGTCACCGGAACGGCGGAAGTCTCTTCTTATTGTTCTCGCTGCATCGTTATTCCAGGGTGTTATTGACATCCTGTTGGTGGGTCTGCTCGCCAGGCTGGTCGGGCTCCTGGCTGGAGCGAAATTGGAGGATCAGATTCCTGGGATCCGTTTCTTTGGAGGTGGGTTTCTGGATCAGGCGGGTTGGATCGTTCTGCTGCTGATTGCGTCGTTCTGGTTCGCTTCTGCCGTGCGCTTCGGGGTGGCGTTACTGGAGGCGCTTCTTGCTGCAGATATCTGGTCAGATCTGGTCAATAAGGTGTACGGCAATCTGTTGATGCAGAACTACGAGTTCTTCACGCAGAAACGCTCCGCTGTTCTCTCGGAGCGATTCAATCGCATCCTCACCAGAGTCACGTCAACGGTGATTTCCCCGATGATCGCCATCTCCGGGAATGTGTTGAGTGTTTCGGCTTTGTTGATTGGTGTTGCCATCGCCCTGGGTGGCAAGGCACTCACAATCTTCGTGTTTCTGTTGATTGCCTATCTGATTGCTTCCCTGATCATCACGCCTTATCTGCGCCTGTTCCTGCGCCAGAAAATGCGTTATACGCGTCGGATTCGGCTCACTTTCTCTGAGTCGCTGCGATCGATGCGTGACATTCAGTTGTATTCCTCGCATCAGTTTTTTGTCGACCGTTTCATGCGCGACGGAACGATCGCCAAGCGCAATGACCGGCTTGCCAATCTTCTGCCGAATGTCCCCAAATTTCTGATCGAGCCAGCCGGCATCACCATCCTGTTCCTGGTCGGTCTTGCACCGGCCCTGGTGAGTGGGGACAGCGATCAGTTGCGTGCGGCCATGCCGGAACTGGCAACGGTGCTGGTTGTGCTTCTCCGGATTTCAGGTCCCCTGCAATCGATGTTCCGCAGCCTCAACAAACTGCGTGGTGGTCTGCCGGAAGTGAAGGATGCCCTTGATCTGCTGTGCATGCGTCCAACCCGCCTTTCGCTCGCTGATCCGTCCGTGCCATCTCCGGAGGGGGTCATGCCTCGCCGTCTGATCGAGCTGCGCGACGTCACCTTTTCCTATGGGCTCTCGGGTGAACCGGTGCTGCGCAATGTGGATCTGTCCATTCCTGTGGGTTCGCGCATTGCGCTGGTCGGCAAGACCGGAAGCGGCAAGACAACACTGGCTCATCTGCTGCTGGGTTTGTACAAACCGGAGTCGGGCGAACTGTTGCTCGATGGTCTGCCGGTGTCAGATGAGGAAATGCCTGCCTGGCAGTCCAATTGTGCTTTTGTGCCGCAGCAGATTCGTCTGCTGGATGCCAGCGTGCGTGAAAATGTGGCGTTCTGTGAAAGTCCCGACGAAATCGATGATGACGAGGTGTGGGCCGCCTTGAAAGCTGCTCAGTTTGCTGATTTTGTTGCCGACATGCCCTATGGGCTGTTCACCATGTGTGGGGAGAACGGCATGAAGCTCTCCGGTGGACAGCGTCAGCGGTTGTCTCTGGCCCGAGCGTTTTACCGCAATGCCAAGTTGCTGGTGCTCGATGAAGCCACCAGCGCTCTGGACAACAAGACCGAGTACGACGTGATGCAGGCGCTTGAGCTGGTGGGTCGGCGCTGCACGATGGTGGTCATCGCCCATCGCCTGTCCACAGTGAAGAAATGCGATCGGATCTACGAAATCGCAGACGGAGGTATTCGGGCTTACGGCGATTTCGAAACGTTGAAAGCGACGTCCACCAGCTTCCGTGAGATGGCGATGCTCGATGACGCCTGAAGGCCATGGCTGATGTCATCCTCCTGTCCACAGCGGACTGGGATCATCCGCTCTGGACGAACAAACAGCACCTGGCCGTTTCGCTGGCGGATGCCGGTCATCGAGTGCTCTACATCGACTCCCTTGGAGTTCGCGGTGCCCGTGCTGGTCGGGCTGATGCCAGGCGAATCCTGCGCCGACTGCTGAGAAGCTTGAATCCTCTCCGGCAGGTGCGTCAGCGCATCTGGGTGGTGTCGCCACTGGTGCTTCCAGGGCGGACCACTGGAATGGCGGGGCGACTCAACCGCTGGAGCTTCGGTCTTGCGCTGTTCTGGGCCGATTGGCGTCTGGATCTGCGCACTCCTCTGTTGTGGACCTTCAACCCGAACACGCGCTCTTATCTGAAGCTCGGGCGTTTCCAGGCCACGATCTATCACTGCGTCGATCGCATCCAGGCGCAGCCCGGCATGCCTTCTGAATCGCTTGAACGCGCAGAACAGGATCTGTGCGGTGCCGTCAATGCTGTGTTCACGACAGCTCCTGAGTTGCAGAAGGAGCTGGCACCGCTCAATGCCGGGACGCATCTGTTCGGCAATGTTGCCGATGCTCAGCATTTCGGACGGGCCCGTTCGCAAGAGCTGCTGCGTCCCCCTGATCTCCCCGCGATCCAAGGGCCCTGCCTGATCTTCATCGGCGCCATCGATGCCTACAAGCTCGATCTGGCGATGCTGGAGGCCCTGATCGCCTCGACTCCG
Organism: Synechococcus sp. KORDI-49; assembly: GCF_000737575.1. Lineage (NCBI taxonomy): Bacteria > Bacillati > Cyanobacteriota > Cyanophyceae > Synechococcales > Synechococcaceae > Synechococcus > Synechococcus sp. KORDI-49. The sequence continues at coordinate 1,792,051 of NZ_CP006270.1, forward strand.
CAATGGACCTATGTGCTGATTGGTCCAGTCGGTGAAACGGATCCGTCGACCGACGTGGAGCCCCTGGCTTCCCATTCCCATGTGCATCTGCTCGGCCCCAGGCCCTATTCCGAGCTGCCGGGGTATCTGGCATTGGCCGATGTCGCCCTGCTGCCGCTGCAGCTCAACGACTACACCCGCCACATGTATCCGATGAAATTCTTCGAATACCTGGCCGCTGGTTGTCCTGTGGTGGCCACGGCCATTCCGTCGCTCTTGGACCAGGGGGATGTGGCCACGCTCTGTCCACCAGATGCCACGGCGTTTCAACAGTCGATCGCCGCAGTGCTGAAAGGTGATGTTCCGGCTTTGGAGCAACGCTTGGCTCGTGCGGAACAGTTCACCTATGAGCGGCGCACGGCCTCGATGCTGCACTGTCTCGGCCGACACGGCCTCTTGCCTCAGGAGCCGGCTCCGCCGCAGGCGATGCCGTATCACCGCGTGCGGCGACAGCTGCGGGTTGATTGGGTCGCTGCCCAGGTGGGTCTGCTGCCGGTTCAGGCCATGGATCGATTGGGATGGCAACGGCTCAGCAGCCCCCTGCTGGATGCTTTTCTCCGCAGGTGGCCGTTCAGCATTCCCTTGCTCAGCGTTCGGGCCAGCCAAGCCTTGGCTCAAGGCGATCACGACAGGGGCCGCCACCTGATTGAACAGATCTGGCAGCTGGACGGTGAAGCTGAGCTGCTGCATCAACTGCTGTTCCGCCGCGGTTCCCGTCCTGGTGATCGCGGGGATCAGCTGGCGATGTTCGATGCTCTGGCTTCGAGCACGGTGCTGCCGCTCCACTTTTCCGGTTACTGCCGGGTGGTGCGCACCTACAGGGCGATTGATCAGAAAGATCAAGCCCATCTGCGGCGTTGCTGCAACGCCCTGGATGACATCATCGCTGCGTTGGACGATGACTCCGACACTTATCAGTGCCTGAGGCCGAATCGGGTGAACCGGGCCAAGCTGCTGATCTCGGCTCATCTCACCAGGCTGCGCGGATTGATGGCGTTGCACGATCATCCCGCCCTCAACCAAGCCGCCTTGCAGCTTGAGCAGTGCGCCCGGCGCTACGACCCATTTGCAATTGATCGGACCACCGCGATTCGGATGACCCGCAACATCATGCGTTGTCTGGCGATTGCGGCGGTGATGGCCTGGCATGCAGGAGACAGCTGCCGTCTGGATGCTGTGGTCGCGCAGGTGGAGCGCTTGCGATCGGCGAGTTATGCCGATCGCTTTGACCCCATTGCGGAACGAACCCAGGAGGACCATCGCTCTTTTGCCGACTGGATGCTGGAGCGTCTGCGAGGTTGCCGCTGGCCCGGAGGCCAAGCGACGCTGAAACCACCCGCCTCGTTGTTCGTCGAGCCCGTGTTGCTGGTGTATTTCCCGGTGCTGCGGCTGGATCGGGCTGAAAAGGCCTGGCGCTTTCTCACTCCCCTCAGCGGACAGGCCGCGGCGTGAACCAGCAGGTGGCCGGAACGATCGCCTTCAGCATCGACTCCCTGAAGCTCGGTGGAGCCGAGAGGACCTTGCTGCGCTGGGCAGTCTGGTGCCGGGATGCCGGTTGGCGGGTGGTGGTGATCACGCGCCATGGACCGGAGCGGGATGCCTATCCGGTGCCGGAGGGTGTGGTCCGCCGTCAGGAGCCTCGTCTCTCGCCTGCTCTGGAACGGCTTGGCTGGTGGGCCTTTCCCGCAAGGTTGCTGGCGTTGCGCTCGCTGCTGCGCCAGGAGTCGATTGATGTGGCGGTGGGGGTGACGGTGCTGCCTGCTGTGAAGCTGCTGTTGGCCTGTCGTGGACTGGGACTTCGTTGTGTGGTGTCAGAGCGCAACTACCCCCCGGCGCGCCCGCCGGCGTTGCCCTGGCGATGGTTGCGGCGCTTGGCCTATCCCTGGGCTGATCTGCATCTGGTGCAAACCCGCACAACCGGCTGTTGGTTGCGGCGCCATTGCGGTGCTGAGCATCAGCAGTTGATGCCCAATCCTGTGGTCTGGCCGCTTCCGAACCATGAGCCGGCTCTGTCCCCAGATGCCCTGTTGCCGCCTGAGGTCCCTGTGCTGTTGGCGGCGGGAACCAAGGCTCATCAGAAGGGTTTTGATCGGTTGATGCCCGTCTTCAGGGGGTTGGCCGATCGCATCCCGGAGCTCCATCTGGTGGTGCTGGGGTTGGGGGATACCCCGTATCAGGGCGTTGATCAGCAGGCCTGGCTGCGGCAATTGCTTGGGGATGGCTCGGATCGGCAGAGCAGACTGCTGCTGCCGGGCCCGGTGGGCAACATGTCCGATTGGTACGCGAGAGCCAGCTTGTTCCTCCTGCCATCGCGATTCGAGGGGTTCCCCAATGTGCTGCTGGAGGCCATGGCTGCAGGCTGCGCCTGCGTTGCCAGTGATTGCCCCACCGGTCCGGCCGATCTGATCGAGGATCACAAGAACGGGCGGTTGTTGCCGGTTGATGCGTCGTCAGACGTCTGGATTGAGGTGTTGGAGAGCCTGTTGCGGGGTGAGGAGCAGCGCGCCCGGTTTGCTGAGCAGGCGATGTGCGTTCGTGACCGCTTCAGCGAGCGACACCTTCGGGCTGTGTTTCTCGATGCCGTTCAGGGACTGAGCCATGGATGATCTCTGGGTGGTGCTGCCTCATCTCGGAGCAGGGGGCGCTCAGAAAGTCGGCCTGCTCGCAGCAGAACATTTCGCCGCACAGGGGTTCCAGGTTCGGGTGCTGTCGCTGCGACCGGAGCATCCGGTCAAGCACCGGCTGCCCGACAACGTGTCCATGCTGGACATGGATCCAGATCCGAAATCCCTCCATCCCTGGCTGCGGGATGTGGAGAACCGTTCCTGGCAGGCACGCGGGCGGCGCTTCACCGTTGCCCAGCTGATCAAGGTGCGGCGATTCATCGTTCGGCTCGTCACTGTCGTTTTGCTGCGCGGCATCCAGCTCGCCTTGCCCTGGGTTGATGATCGATTGCAACCGGGCCGGGGTGGACTGGCCAACGCGCTGTTGTCCTGCTGCATGGAAAGCGTTGGCGGCCTTCGTTACGCACGCCTGCGCGACTTGCTGGTTGAGCAGCAACCGGGGCGGGTGTTGGCACTGCTCAGCAAAACCAACATTCTTTGCTGTGCCGCGGCTTGGGATCTGCCGATTCATCTGGTGGTGTCGGAACGCAATGATCCCCGACGGCAATCGATGGATCGTTTCTGGCGCTGGCTGCGTTGTGTGTACTACCGCCGAGCCGATGTGGTGACGGCCAACACCGAGGGCGTGCTGGAGGCTCTGCAGGAGATGGGGGATTGGCAGCGGCTGGAATTGCTGCCCAATCCCCTGCCCGCCGGTGTGCTTCACGAGGATGCGGAGCCTGCCCATGGCGCTGAGCAGGAGATTCTTGCGGTGGCCAGGTTGGTGCCGCAGAAAGGCCTGGATCTTCTGCTCAGAGCCTTTGCCGAGCTGGACCCGTCCCTCCGAGAGGGTTGGCGCGTGACCCTTGTGGGCGATGGTCCGGAGCGTGAACGGTTGCACCGGCTGGCCGCGGATCTGGCGATCGGTGATTCCGTTGTGTTCGAAGGTTTCCGCTCGGATCCTTTCCGCTTCATGCAGCGGGCCTCGATCTTTGCTTTGCCCTCCCGTTTCGAGGGGATGCCGAATGCGCTGCTGGAAGCCATGGCGGCCGGACTCCCCGCGGTGGTGAGTGATGCATCGCCAGGGCCGTTGGAGATGGTGCGAGATGGCGTGAACGGCTTGGTGGTGCCCACCGAAAACCACCTCGCGTTCGCGAGGGCGTTACAGCAGTTGATCGACGATGGCGGGATGCGGGATCGGCTCGGTGATGCCGCCCGTGAGAAGCTCCGGTCACTGGACTGGAGCGTGGTGGAGCCCCACTGGCGTTCCGTGCTCGCCCTCCCAGCTCTGTGATGCCGGCGGCTCTTCAGGGTGCACTGATGGTGTTCGCTCCAACGCGCCAGGCGGCGAGTGAAACCTTCATCCGCGCCAACCTGGCGGGACTTCCGTTTCGGATCCAGGCCTGGTTCGGGGACGAGCGCCCCCTCGTTCAACCCCTTCGGTGTCTGTACGGCAGCGCGATCCTGCTGAGCAAGCTGCTGACGCGGCTACGTTTGCTGCGACTCGCCGGATTGCCGGCTGCATGGGTGGCCTGGCTGTTGATTCGCCTTGATCCCCCGGATGTGGTGCTGGCGGAATTCGGCTTCGAAGCGGTGCGCGTGATGGAAGCCTGCCGCTGGAGTGGTGTGCCGCTGGTGGTGCATTTCCGTGGATCCGATGCGTCGGCCCGGAACCGCATCGGGCTGTTGGAGGAGCGCTACCGCCGGCTGCTGCGTCTGGCCGGTGGCGTGATCGTGAAATCGGAACGGATGGCCCTTCGCCTGGAGGAGCTCGGTGCTGAACGGCAGCGGATTCAGATCAGCCCATCCGGTGCCAATCCGGCGCTGTTTCATGGCAGTCAGCCTTGTCAATCGCCTCCGCTGCTTCTGGCGGTCGGTCGCTTCGTGGCCAAGAAGGGTCCGCTGCTCACCTTGCGGGCTTTTCAGCTCTGTCTGCAGCGAACCGATGTCTCACCGCTTCCGCAGTTATGGATGGTGGGAGAGGGCCCGCTGCTTGCAGAAGCGAGGCGGTTTGTTGTTCAGCATCAGCTGCAGAACAATGTGGTGTTTGCCGGGGTCTGTTCTCAGGAGCAGGTGGCGGAACGGATGCGTCAGGTGCGTGCCTTCGTGCAGCACTCGATCGTGGCCCCGGATGGAGACAGTGAGGGAAGCCCCGTGGCTGTGATGGAAGCGCAGCTCAGCGGCCTGCCAGTGATCGCCACCCGTCATGCCGGGATTCCTGATGTGGTTCTCGATGGGGGAACGGGCCTGCTGGTGGAGGAGGGAGACGTGGACGCGATGGCCCAGGCGATGCTGACCCTGCTCGCAGAACCGATGCTGGCTCAAAAGCTTGGAGAGGCCGGCCAGAGGCGCGCCCTCCAGCACTTCACGGTGGAGCATCATTTGCGGGACGTCACCGAACTGCTGTTGCGGGTGAGTTCCGCGGCCCGGGCATTGTCATGAGTCGTCCCCCAACCCTGCTGCTGATCCGCGGCCTGGGCCACAGCGGTACCACGATCCTTGATCTTGCTCTTGGTGCTCACCCTCTGGTGATGGGTCTTGGGGAAGCTGCCCGGATTCTGAAGACTCCGGAACCTGGTGAAGAACAACGTGGTCCCGCCATGCTGCGTGGTTCACAACGACAGGACCGACTCTGCACCTGTGGGGCCACTGCCAAGGACTGCCCGATCTGGGGACCGGCCTTGGAGTGGCTGGTGGCGCATGACCACCTGTCACTTCCGGACAAGATGCAGCGGCTGATGCAGTTCTCCAGCGCGATGCCGTCCGCCACTGGGGAGCCCCACCGGGTGATCGTCGATTCCTTTCAGGATGAACTGGTGCTGCCCCAGGCGATGCCTGATCAACTGGATGTGCGGGTGATTCACCTGGTGCGTGACGTCCGCTCCTGGCTGCACTCCCGGTTGAAGCCAGCCCGCGCATCAGCGCAGCCGTTCTCCGAGCTGCGCACCTTGTTGCGTTGGTGGTACGTGAATCGCAAATTCGATCGGGCTCTGCAGCGCTGCGGCCGGCCTGTGTTTCGTCTGGGCTATGAGGAACTGGCGCTCCAACCCGAGCGTTCGCTGCAGCTGTTGTGCGACTGGTTGGCTCTGCCCTATTCCGATCAGATGCTGTCGCCCGGAGCTAACAGCACAAGCCATATCCTTTCGGGCAATCGGATGCGGTTTGATCCGGCTCGCTCGCGGGCGATCCGTTACGACGCCGCCTGGATGGCCTCCAACGACTGGCTGCTTCGCACGGCTCTGCTGATTCCGGCTGTGGCTGGGCTGAACCGGAAACTGGTGTATTCCAACGACGTTCTCCAGTCCTGTGTGTAGTTGGCACCTAGCGGCACCAGCGGCTAGCCGTTGGCCAGTGCCGGCACAGATCAAGCTCCGGCAGTTGATCGGCAACGCCGCGGTACACCGCAGCCTGGCTTTCACCGATGCTGGCAAGAACGTCGTCCGGCAGATCAGTGGTGGAGCGACTTTCGTTCACCCGATGGCTCCAGTTCGGTTGCTGGTATGGAACCATCAGATGACGGCAGAGCTGCTCATAAACGGGTTCGGTGAACAGACGTTCGTAGAGCTCAATGAATAGATCCTTGGGGGCAAATGCCTGGCTTAATGCCTTGAGTGTGTGCAGATAATCGCTGCGCTGACTGGACTGCTGCCTGAGTTTATGGGCGGTGCGCAGCAAATGATTCCGTTCGATGTCCGGCTGAAGTTCCCCGCGTTTGCGTAATTTCATCCGTTGTTGCGACAGAATTCGCTCCACTGGATCCCGCATCAGGAAGACCACCCGGGTGGCGATGTTTCTTTGGTCAAATTCCTGACGCACCCAAGCCATCGTTTCGGGCGAAAGGCAGCTGTACGACGGGGTGATGTCACCGGTGAGTTGAATGGACGACTTTTTCAGTAAGCGGCTGAAGTAGTCGAAATAGCGAGAGCTGTCCGTCAGGAAACGTTGCCGGCGCCAGGTTCTCCATTTCCAGGGAGCTGCATGTCTGGGTCTGAAATGTTCAAATTGCGGCAATGTTATTGCGTCAAGAATGTGATACTCCTTGCAGAAGCCGAAATCTGCGTCCTGACGGCAATGTAATTGCTCATGCAGCCAGGAGGTGCCTGCCTTTTGTGCGCCAACGCCAAACAGGAAGACTTTTCGCGTTTGGTTTGACTTTCTCATTGAATTCTCCTGAAGATTTTGCCATTGTTCTCATTTGGATTGTAATTATAAATTTCCCTGTAGGCGGTCATGTCAATATGATGTGTTGCCAGGCGTTTGCCAGTGTCAATATTCACAAGTAAGTCCCCTTTGACAGGGGAGTAGAAAGACCCTTTTCCGACTCCTTCCATGACAGTGTATACATCATCCTCTAGGTCAAAATAAATCAGACGGTCGAAATTCAAACGCTCCAGAGGCCCGCGATTTCTGAACCATGATTTGGAGTAGATGATGTTGATCTCTTCTCCATTCTGGCGAGCATTTGTTGTGATTGTGCGCAACCGATCATAGGTTTGTACCCAGCTTTCCTGGTCGACTTTCATCTTGCTGATTCTGTGATTAAAGCCTTTTCCTTCAAGATGCTCGATACCAATCAGACAACTGCTTGCTACGACTCCTGCAATGCCAATCAGCTTTGTATTGTCGCCTTTGTGAATCAGTGGTGTTGTTGCCCAGATCCATAGCATGGTCAAGTTCAGTGTCGCGATGAGTTGAACAGGCAGTGCCATGTAATTGCTGGAGCGAAACCCCACAAGGGCGAACAATCCAAGGGCGTAAGCTAAGGCGCCGATATTGAAAGCATCCAGCAGAGAAAATCGTACTTTTCGAAGATGGATCAAGATGCTTCGTGTCGCCATGGTCAGCATCAGGATTCCAAATCTGTAATCGGATTCGAAGCGAGAAAATCGAAGAGCGGAGTCGTAGGCATTATTGCCATGGTAGAAGCTTGGTATGTAACTTAGAAACAGGAACGAAATTGCCAGAACAAAGATTAAACTGATGAGACATATCTCCAGCCTGTATGCATTGATCCAGGCTTCCAGTGTTTTTCTAGACAGCTTTGGCCTGCCCGCGAGAGCCCCGCTGCACCCAGCAAGCAACACAAACATTGGTGGCACGGTGAAGAGAATGAAGCCTGTATCTTTGAAAAAGATGCCGACCAGTGCCGGAAGTATTGTTAGATATTGATCTCGGGACCGCTTGGATTTCCAGTAGTGACTATAGAAGTAGATGTAGATTGCAAACAGAAGAGTAACGATTCTTTCGCTATAAATAAACTGGAAAAATGTAAACCCTGTAGCGGTGTCAAACAAAAATAGAATACTGAAAACCAGGAGAATCTCTTTCCTGTTGGATCTGTTGCTTAATTCACCAGCTGTTTTAGCGCTGAGAATGCAGATTGTGACAAGCTCGGCTGCGTTCACCAGCATCCAAATGCTTACATAGGGTGTCAGCCAGCTCAGAATGTGTAGATCCTGGTGCGATAGAGGAAAGAAGCGAAAATCATTGCGGAACATTGTTTCTTTGACGAGTTCCCAGCGCAATGCGAAGTTGTTCAGCAAGTGATCAGTGTGAATATCTTTGTACCAGCTGATGATTTCCTTGTAAAACCAGCTTGCTTGCTGAAGCATCAGAGATGCATAGAAGGCAAACAAACCCGATGCGAGAGGGTGTCTTCTAACCCATTGCAATATCCTTTTAATGCTTCCTGCATTCTTCTCTGTTTGGTATTGTGTGGCGGTTTCAGACTGTGCCTTGTGAAGCAGAAATAAGCAGGTTGCAGTGAGAAGCAGGAGGAAAAAAAGATGTGAAATCGCGTTGTAGCGCTTCAGCAAGAGTTTGCCGCTTTCACTGGCCACCTCAGGCAGCCATGTGCCCGAAGGGATCAGGATGAGGATTGCAAACAGTCCAATGCCGATCAACACCAGCCACAGAACTCCAAGCCAGCGAACGGTCGTTGACCCAAACATTGTGCTCAGATCAATTGATCTGCAGGTCGGGCAGGGATTTCACCACATCGTCCACGGCTTTCACCTGCTCCAGAAATGCTTCGAGCAGGTTCAGTGGCAAGGCACTCGGACCATCGCAGCGGGCTTTGCCTGGATCAGGGTGCGCCTCAAGAAACAGTCCTGCAAGGCCCAATGCCATGCCTGCTCTGGCAAGATCCACGACCTGGGAGCGTCGACCTCCCGACGCGGCTCCACCTGGATCACGGCACTGGAGGGCGTGGGTGACATCGAAGATCAGAGGGAGGTCATCGCAGCTGCGCTTCATCACTCCGAATCCGAGCATGTCCACCACGAGGTTGTCGTAGCCGAAATTCGTACCGCGTTCGCAGATCAGCAACTGGTTGTTCCCGCACTCCCGAAACTTCTCAACAATGTTCCGCATCTGTTCCGGGCTGAGAAACTGCGGCTTTTTGATGTTGATGATTGAACCGGTTTCGGCCATGGCCTGCACCAGATCAGTCTGGCGGGCCAGGAAGGCCGGTAATTGAATGATGTCAGCGACATTTGCTGCTAAGTGAGCTTGTTCCGGTGTGTGCACATCGGTGATCACAGGAATGCCGTGGGTGTCCTTCACCGCCTTGAGAATCTTCAGTCCCTCGTCCAGTCCTGGGCCGCGATACGAATGAATGGATGAGCGATTCGCCTTGTCATAAGAGGCCTTGAACACCAGCGGGATGTTCAGGCGGTTGCAAACATCTTTGTAATGGGCAGCGCAGTGCAGGGAAAAGTCCAGATCCTCCAATACATTGACGCCGCCAAGTAGCACAAACGGGCGGTCATTGGCGAAGGTGATGTCGCCAAGCTGAATGGAGGGTTTTCCCATGGACCTGCCCTTACTCAGCGGAATCCTACTGCTCCTCAGCGGATCACCAGATCTTAATGGGCACTTCGCTTGTCGATCATGTCGGCAAGTAGAGCAAACATCATCACATTCAATGTGATGAAGGCAAGTAAAATTGTTTTATCAGTAAGGTCGTTCAGGATAAATACGTCGTGAGCGCTGCTGAGCACGAAAAGAACGCCAAAGAATGCCGCCACAGGTGTGAGCAGTCTCATTGGTGCAAAATACATTCCTGTTCGTGCAATTAGCTGCACGAATCTTGCGGTGTCTCGAATTGGTTTGATATGGCTCTTGCCGATGCGTTTGGTGTAGCTGATCGGCACGAAGAGTACATCGTGGCGGTTTCGCAGCATGCAAATTGTGATTGTTGTCGTGAAGCTGAATCCATCAGGTAGCAGGCTCAGGAATTTCATTGCAAGATCGCGGCGGAACACGCGTAGACCCGAATTCATGTCTGGAACATTGCTGCCGCACAGGAAGGAGACCCATGGCACCAGAATCAGCTTTGGAATGCTTCTGATGGTTGAATAGTCAACGTCTTCCCCTGTCCGTGCACCTACCACCATGTCGTGTTGAAAGGCTGAGGTGATTAGTTCAGGGATCCTGTGATTCGGATAAGTTCCGTCCGCATCGGTGATACAGATCAGGTCTGCATTGGAGCGACGTATTCCAGTTTTCAATGCAGCGCCATAGCCAAGATTGCGGCTGTGGTGGACGACGCGGAATGGTTCGCTTTGAAGGTCTGCAGCAAGTTGATCCAAGAGCTCTTTTGAGCCATCCTTTGATCCGTCATTGATGATAATGACATCAGTGCATTGGTTTTCATGCTTCTTTAAATGGCTAAAAATATCTCGTATTGTTGACTCGATCGCCCTCGATTCGTTGAAGCAGGGGATAACAATGCTAGTGCTCTTCATCGTAAGTTATCTTTCTTGGCAAATTATAGGCTGCAACTCTGCGTTGTCCAAAGCCTTAGCACTATAGTTGCGATGAAGGCATGGATGTGCAAATGCCAAAGCAAGTCGTCTCTTCCCTTCGCCCTGTTTTGCGCAGGATGGCCTTCACTTCATTCAACAGGATCTCCGCCTTGATGGCATTGGCCGGATTTCTGTGGATTTTGTTTCACAGTGCTCATGGCATCAATGGTGATGAGATCGGTAGCGATGCTGGTCAGAACCTTCAGTCTGCCTTGAACCTTGTCGGTCATGGGGTTTATGGAGAAGGAGTCTTTGAGGGCATTCCTGAGCATGGCTTCCGGAGAGAGCCATTCCCCAATGTTCTGCTGGCAATTCATCTTTTGATTTCGTCCTGGTTTGTGCCTGGGATGGACTTCACCCAAGCGCATCAGGATCAGGATTTTCTGCGCATTGCCAAAGGAGTTAATGTGAGTTATGTGGCTGTCTTGTTGGGGGGCTTGTGGATCCTGTTACGCCGTTTGATTCGGCCTGAATTCATTGCGGACGGCTTATCTTTGGTTTTGTTTTTCTTTGTAGATCGCTATTTTATTCAATTTGAAATCAATGATCTGAATACGGAGTTGCCCGCATCCGCCTGCCTCGTGTGGGTCTCGCTGTTGCTTGTGCTCGCTCATCAGCAAGGGCAAGGGCGTTGGCTCATGGCCTCTGGATTGGGCTTTGGGCTCCTGGTGCTGACCAAGGCAAGCGGTGCCTATGTTGCGTTGGTGGCAATTCCTGTTTTGGCCTTTTATTTGCATTGTAAGGCTCCATATTTCCTGCGAACTTTTGCATTGATCTCGCTCGGCTTTGCTTTGGCGGTGCTGCCTTGGGTCGTGAGAAATTCGCGGCATTTCAATCGGCCAGTGATCGCTCAGGGTGGCGGCGACGTGCTGTTGATCCGCTCTTCGTTTAATACAATGACTCCTGAGGAATACAGAAACTCATTTTATGCCTACGCGCCTGTCATTGTTCGTGATCATGTTCTCGGGCCTTCAATGTCACTGTCGGAAAATGATTTTGAGTGTGGCTATGCGTTAGACCGGTTTAATCGTAATCTTCCGTGTGATCGACTTGCGCTTGAAGAAAATCGGTATCAGGATGTGCGTTCGTTTTATCAGATTGGCAAGCGCGCCTTGCCGGGCTCCATGGGCCTCCTGCGAGACGAGAAGCAGGCTGTTGCCTTGAAGCGAATTCGTGAAAATCCTCTGCAACACATTCTCGTCTCTGTCCCGATGGCCTGGCGTGGTCTGTGGTCATTTGCGAAAGTTAAATACTGGCTGGGAACAGGTCTTAATTTCTTTGCTTATGCATCAATGTTTGTTGCTGTTGTTCTTGGGATCGTCCAGAAGAAATTTATCTGGCTGGCCATCTCGATCATCCCGGCGGGATACTTTCTTTTCTATGCTTTTTTGAGCCATTTCATCCCGAGATATTCCGAGCCTATGATTCCCCTGGCTTTTGTATGCATGAGTGTTCTTGGTGTTGCGATAGCAAGTCAATGTCTGCCTTCGTCCTTCGGCCGTCTTCGTTTTTGAGTTGTACCAATGAGCTTTCTTGCAGGACTCAACGACGCCCAGCGACGGGCGGTGGATCACCACGAAGGGCCCTTACTGGTTGTGGCTGGAGCCGGAAGCGGCAAGACCCGTGCGCTGACCCATCGCATCGCGCATCTGATCGGTGCCCACGGAGTGGATCCAGCTCAGGTTCTCGCGGTCACCTTCACCAACAAGGCGGCACGGGAGATGAAGGAGCGGTTGGAGCTGTTGCTGGCTCAGCGGCTGGCTCAGAGTCAGTTCGGTCAGCCATGGAGCACGCTGCCGCCGGTGGAGCAGCGTCAGCTGCGCTCGCGTATCTACCGGGAGGTCACCAAGGAGCTCTGGATCGGCACCTTTCACGCGCTCTTCGCGCGGATGCTTCGCTTCGACATCGACAAGTTCAAGGACAGTGAGGGGCTCACCTGGACCCGTCAGTTCTCGATCTACGACGAGGCTGATGCTCAGAGCCTGGTGAAGGAGATCGTCACCCAGGAGCTGCAACTGGATCCCAAGCGTTTTGAGCCGAAGAAGACCCGATGGGCCATCAGTAACGCCAAGAATCAGGGCTGGCTTCCCGATCAGCTGGAGGCCCATGCGGAAGGGCAGCGCGGCAAGCTCACCGCGGACGTGTACCGGCGTTATCGAAAGGCTCTGGCGGCCAACAACGCCCTTGACTTTGATGATCTGCTGTTGCTTCCGGTGCAGCTGCTCCAGCAGAACGAACAGGTGCGCAGCTACTGGCACCGCCGCTTCAGACATGTGCTGGTGGATGAATACCAGGACACCAACCGCACCCAGTACGACCTGATCAAGCTGCTGGTGACCGACGGGCGGGATCCGCAGAGCGTGGAGGACTGGAGCGGACGCTCCGTGTTCGTGGTGGGAGATGCCGATCAGAGCATCTACAGCTTCCGGGCTGCTGATTTCACGATTCTGATGGGCTTCCAGGACGATTTCGGCGATCAAGCTCCGGATGACACCACGCACACGATGGTGAAGCTGGAGGAGAACTACCGCTCCACTGCCACGATCCTGGAGGCGGCCAATGCCCTGATTTCTAATAACAGCGAACGCATCGACAAGGTGTTGCGCCCCACCCGGGGCGAGGGCGAATTGATCACCCTCACGCGTTGTGACGACGAGATCGCCGAAGCCGAGGCCGTGGTGCACCGGATTCGGATGATGGAGGCTGCGAATCCCGAACTCAGCTGGGGAGACATGGCGGTGCTTTATCGCACCAATGCCCAGTCGCGTGCGATCGAGGAATCCCTGGTGCGCTGGGGCATCCCTTACATCGTGGTGGGTGGTCTGCGTTTCTATGACCGGCGAGAGATCAAGGACCTTCTGGCCTATCTCCGACTGTTGGTGAATCCGGCGGACACCGTCAGCCTGCTGCGCGTGATCAATGTGCCGAAGCGCGGCATCGGCAAGACCACGATCCAACGCCTCACCGATGCTGCCAATCAGCTGGGGATTCCCCTTTGGGATGTGGTGAGCGATGCCGAAGCGGTTCGCTCCCTGGGTGGCCGTTCAGCCAAGGGGTTGCTGCAGTTCTGCGAACTGCTCAATGATCTGCGGCTGCGGGTGCAGGACGCTGCTCCGTCCGAGCTGATTCAGCAGGTGATGGAGAAGAGCGGGTACGTCGCTGAATTGATCACAGAAGCCACCGATGAGGCGGAGGAACGACGCCGCAACCTTCAGGAACTGGTGAATGCGGCGCTGCAGTATCAGGAAGAGAACGATGAGGGCGACCTGGAGGGTTTTCTGGCCACCGCCGCTCTCTCCAGTGATGCGGACAGCAAGGACACCGCGGCGGATCGGGTCACCCTGATGACCCTGCACAGCAGCAAGGGCCTGGAATTTCCCGTGGTCTTCCTGGTGGGGCTGGAACAGGGGCTGTTCCCCAGTTACCGATCGCTCGATGATCCCGCTTCTCTTGAAGAGGAGCGGCGTCTCTGTTACGTGGGCATCACCCGGGCCAAGGAGCGGCTGTTTCTTTCCCACGCCAGTGAACGGCGGCTCTGGGGTGGGATGCGGGAGGCCGCAGTGCCGTCGGTTTTTCTCTCGGAGCTGCCGGAAGCGCTGATTCAGGGAGATATTCCCCAGTCAGGAGGTGCCGCGCTGCGGCGGGAACGCCGGTTGGAGCGGCTTACCCGGGTTGATCGGGATCCACCGGCCTCCGCTCCAGCCAATGCGGTGCGCCGCCGTCAGGCCGGTCCAGCCCCTGGCCGCAGCTGGTGTGTGGGCGACCGGGTCAGCCATGCCAGCTTCGGAATCGGTGAGGTCACCCACACCTTCGGCAGTGGTGAAAAGGTCTCGATCGCCGTGAAGTTCGCTGGGATGGGACCCAAGATCCTGGATCCGCGGTTGGCTCCGATCGAACCTGTTTCAGGCACCGATTAACCTCCAGCCCAGCCTCCGACGGTCCGTGTCCTCCGCCAGTCAGCCGATCCCTGTGTTCATCGGCTACGACCCGCGGGAACGGGCGGCGACCAACGTCCTGATCGACAGCCTGTACCAGCACAGCAGTGTGCCGCTGGCGATCACGCCGCTGGTGACTCCGCAGCTGGAGGCCCAGGGTCTGTACCGGAGAGAACGGGATCCCAAGCAGAGCACGGCCTTTTCCTTTACCCGCTTCTTGGTGCCCCATCTGATGGGGTATCAGGGCTGGGCCCTGTTCATGGACTGCGACATGCTCTGCCGGGCTGACATCAAGGGGCTCTGGGATCAGCGGGATGACAGCTTTGGCGCCATGTGCGTTCAGCACGAGCATGTTCCAGGGGAAACCGTGAAATTTCTCGGTGAGGTCCAGAGCGCCTACCCCAAGAAGAACTGGAGTTCACTGATGCTGCTGAACTGCAACCGCTGCACCAAGCTCACCGTTGATTACGTCAACTCCGCCACCGGTCTGGAACTGCATCGCTTCCACTGGCTGGAGGGTGACCACGAGATCGGAGCAATCACCGGAGGCTGGAACCACCTGGTGGATGTGCAGGTTCCGCCCGATTCCCAGGAGGCCTCGCCGATGCTGCACTGGACTCTGGGGGGCCCCTGGTTCCGCGAACAGCGCACGATGGGAGGGCCGCTGGCGGCGGAGTGGTTCAGCGCCCGCGATGACGCCATGAAGCTCTGGGACTAATGACGATTCAACGCAGCCTGGTGGCCGTTCCGGCCCGTCTGCAGTCATCCCGGCTGCCCAACAAGGTGATGGCGGACATCGGCGGCAAGCCGATGATCCAGCGGGTGCTGGAGCGCTGTCGGGAGGCATCCGGTGTGGCAACTGTTGTGCTGTGCACCGATAGCGATCAGCTGCGTGATCTGGCGGAGGGACTCGGCTTCCCTGCCTTGATGACCTCGGAGCACTGCAGTTCCGGCAGCGAGCGGATCGCGTCGGTGGCCGAGCAGCTGATGGCCCTGGCCTGGGGGGATCAGGCCCCTGTGGCGGATGAGACGGCCATCATCAACGTGCAGGGCGACCAGCCCTTCATCGATCCGGCGGTGATCGAGGGGATGGTTACGGAGTTCGGTCGTCTCAATCCCGTGCCTGCCGTTGTGACCCCGGTGTATCGGCTGCATCCGGAGACGATTCACAACCCGAATGTGGTCAAGACCCTGCTCGCCCATGACGGCCGAGCGCTGTATTTCTCCCGCTCGGCCATTCCGCACGTGCGCGATGTGGACCCTGCCGATTGGCACCGACATGCCACCTACTGGGGGCATGTCGGGATGTACGGCTTCCGCGGGGATGTGCTGGCGGCATGGGATCAGCTGCCCGCATCGCCACTGGAGGATCTCGAACGTCTGGAACAGTTGCGCCTGATCGAGGCGGGGCACACGATCGCCAGTTTCGAGGTGAGTGGCACCTCCCTGTCGGTGGATACCGCCGATCAACTGGAGCAGGCCCGCCAGATGGCGGCTTCCGCCTAGTCGTTGCGATCCCGCCAGCCCTTGCGGCTGAGCATCTGCCAGCGACCTCGGGCCTGGAGCAGTCGTTCCGCCAGTTCGCGAACGGCTCCGTGCCCCCCACGGTGGTGCAGCACGGCATCAGCCCCGCGCCGCACCGGTCGGCAGGCATCGGCCGGGGCGAACAGCAGCCCGACCACCGGACGCACCGCCAGATCGTTGAGGTCATCCCCGAGAAAGGCGGTCTGAGCCTGGCTCACCTCCAGCTGCCGTTGCAGGGCACTGAGTGCCATCGGTTTGTCCTTGATCCCCACCAGGCAGTGGCGAATGCCCAGCTGACGGGCACGCACCTCTGTGGCCCCTCCCTGACCACCGCTGAGGAAGGCGATCTCCAATCCCGCTGTCTGCAGAAGCCGGATGCCGAGACCATCCCGCACATCGAAGCGTTTGATCAACTGCCCGTCGGCTGAGAACCAGAGACCTCCATCGGTGAGGACGCCATCCACATCGAGCACGAGCAGCTGCACGTCGCGCAGCCGGCGTTGCAGCCACCACCAGCGCCAAGGGCTCACGCCAGACCCGCCTGCACGAGATCGTGAAGGCGCAGGAGTCCCTGCATCTCCTGATCCGAATTCACCACAGGCAGAACCGAGATCGGTTTGCGGCGGTTCCGCTCCATGCATTCCAGGGCATGAACCACCAGCACGTCCCCTTCCACCGTGATCGGATCCGCGGTCATCAGATCAGCGGCCGTCAGGCGGCTCCAGCCCTCTGTGCTGTGATCCTGCAGTGCGCGGCGCAGATCACCGTCGGTGATGATCCCCACCAGGGCACCGCTCTGATCCGAGCGCTCCACCCAGCCGCAGCCGATGCCATCGCGGGTGAGGCCACCGATCACCTCAGGCAGAGGCGTCTCGGGCTTCAAGGCATGCAGTTTCGAGGCCGGAACCATCAGGTCGGCCGCCGTCAGAGTGAGTTGTTTGCCCAGCGATCCGGCCGGGTGATTCAGCGCGAAGTCCGCCGGTGAAATGCCGCGTCGTTCCATCCAGACCGCCGCCAGCGCATCACCGATCGCCATCGCCACGGCCGTGCTGGCGGTGGGCGCCAGATTCAGGGGGCAGACCTCCCGATCGACGCCGGCTTCCAGAACCACATCGCTGCCGCGGGCGAGGGAGGATTCCGCCCGTCCGACGATGGCGATCCGGCCGGTGCCGCGTCGCTTCAGATGGGGCAGCACCTCCAGCAGCTCAGCGGTTTCGCCGCTGTTGGAGAGCAGCAGACAGACGTCCTCCGGTGCCACCACTCCGAGATCCCCGTGCAGGGCATCCAGTGGGTTGAGGAACAGGGCCATCAGCCCGATCGAGGAAAAGGTGGCGGCGATCTTGCGGGCCACGATGCCGCTCTTGCCCACGCCCGTGATCACGAGCTTGGCTTTGCGATCGGCACAGCGTTCCAACAGGGTCAGCGCCGCTTCCACCTGCTCGCTGCTCAGTCGTTCCGCCGCTGAGGCGATGGCGGTGGCTTCCTCCTGCAGGCAGCGGGTCAGAGCGGACAAGTGCCGGATCCGGGATGATCGATGCATTGTCCTGCACGCCGCGCCATGGACCTGCCGGGTGTGCCGAATGCTCTGCTGGATGCTCTCCGGGCTGCTTCCCGGGAGCTCGGCTGCGCTCATCTCGCCTTCGTCGGAGGGGTCGTGCGCGACGGACTGCTGCATCGGCGCCACGGTGTGGCCTGGCGCGGAGTTCCGGATCTCGATCTCGTGGTGGAAGGGGATGCCCGCCAGCTCGCCCTTGCACTGCAGCGAATCTGCGGCTCGGAGCGCCTCACCGCCTGCCGGGAGCACGGCAGTTTCGGCACCGTCGAGCTCTGTCTGGATGGTGTGCTCCTGGATCTGGCGACGGCTCGCCGGGAGTCCTATCCCGCCCCCGGGGAGAATCCCGTCGTTCAGCCCGGCACCCTTCAGGCGGATCTGGTGCGGCGCGATTTCAGCATCAATGCGATGGCGTTCGATCTGATCTCCGGAGAACTGATTGACCCTCATGGGGGTCAGCGGGCTCTGCAGAAGCGTTCTCTGGAGTTGCTGCATCCCGGCAGCATCAGCGATGACCCCACCCGGGTTGTCCGCGCCGCCCGCTACGCCGCCCGTCTGGATTTCCATCTGGCCGATGACTCCCTTGAGCAGCTGCGTCAAACCATGGAGCGCTGGCCCTGGCGCTGGTCGACGGGGGATGCCAGGGAGAAGGCGCCCCCGGCGCTCTCCACCAGGCTGCGCATGGAACTGGATCGTCTGCTCCAGCGGGAACCCTGGGCGGAAGCCCTATCGCTTCTGCAGAGCTGGGGTGCGATGGCCCTTGTGGACCCTGCCTTGCAGGATGATCTGCCATGGAGGCAGCGGTTGATGGCGGCCTGCCGACTTCGGGTGCCGCTGCTGCCGGCGCTGTTGCTGGGGGCAGCCGATCCGCTTGAAGTGGCGAAGCGACTCGACCTTCCCGGACAGCAAACAAAGGTGCTCGGACAGTGCCGGGATCTGCTGGCCTGGCTGCCGGAGCACGCACCTCCGCCAGGCGCACCACCCTCCCAGTGGTGCCGCGCGCTGGAAGGGAGCGGCTGGTCCGCTGAGGCCGTGGTGCTGGCGGTCTGTCATCGCCCTGCGGAGTGGAGGCTCCTGCTGCGCTGGTGGGGGCGCTGGCGCCATGTCCGCTCACCACTGACGGCAGCGGAACTGATCGATGCGGGTTGGTCCCCCGGTCCCGGACTCGGAGCCGAGCTCAGCCGGCTTCGTCTGCAGCGGATTGATCAGGAGGGGCGTTGATGCCACGACTGATCACGCTGCTGGTGTGCTCACTCTTCGCCATCAAGGCGCTGGTGCTGATCGATGCCACAGGTCTGTGGTCCGATGAGCTCTACAGCGTCGGAAAGAGTTTTCAACCAAGCCTGACGGGGTTGTTGGAGATGCTCCGCAACGACACCCACCCCCCCCTTTATTACATCGTGCTCTGGGTCTGGGGACAGGTTCTGGCTCAGACACCGCTGACTCTGCGGCTGCTGTCCTGGTTGGCTTACCTGGCCGGAGCGGCGCTGGTGGTGCGTCAGTCCGCGGCCATGACCTCCCTTGGTGCCACCCGAACCGCGGTCTCTGTGGCGGCTCTGCTGATGATCTGCAGTCCTTACCCCATCCGGTTTTCGGTGGAGGGCAAGAGCTACGCCCTGCTGGTGGCCCTTGTGGCGCTGAGCTGGTGGTGTCGCCGTCGCTGGCTGGAGGGCCGTGGTGCCGCCTGGACCTACGGGTTGAGTGTCGCTCTGGCATCGCTGACGCATTTCTACGGAGCCTTCCTGTTTGCTGCGGCGGCAGGCTGGGACGGTTGGCAGCGCCGCTGGCCGCTGGCTCGGGCGGCGTTGATCGGACTGCTTCCGACAACGCTCTGGATCGTTTATGCCTCGACCTACCTGTTCAGCAGTCGCTCCGGCAGCTGGATCGGTGTTCCCGACTTTGCGTTGCTGGAAGACACCCTCGCCAGGGGTCTGGGTTGGTGGCCTCTGCCGCGACTGCTGGTGATGCTGGCGGTTGTGCTGCTGCTGCGTCGTCGGGGTCTGAAAACGGATGGCGGGGAACTGGACCGGTCGGCACGTTGGCGCCTGCTCGATCGGAGCGGCCTGATCCCCTCGGGACTCATGGTGCTGGCGGTGGTGCTGGTGTCTTTCCTCAAGCCACTGGCCTTCAGCCGTTACTTCGTGGTCCTGGTGCCCGCCGTCGTGACCTGGCTGGCGGTGGAGACCGCGGCTCTGTCCTTCAACCGCCTCGGTCGACGGCTGCTGGCCGTGATGGTGTCCCTGCTGTTGCTGGGCTGGTGGTTCCACAGCTTTCGCGAGATCCGGGCTGGCGGGGTGCGCGAGCAGAGCAATTTCCGCGCCGTCAGCCGCTTGACAGCAGGGATGACCGAGCGATTTTCACCGCGCCCGCGACTGTTCAACCTCAGCGATCGGATGGAAGGGGTTTCCCAGGTTCCCTGGGGAGATGAGGACGAGCTTGACGACCGTCTGAACGTCTTCCCTGCTCCCACCGTCATCTGGCTGGCTGCGTCTGGGCCCGAGCCGGTGATGCGCCGCCGGCTTCTCCCTCTCGAGCGGCGTGTGAGGCAGGCCGGCTATCGCTGTGAGGTCAGATCAGCCGAACTCGCCAATGCCAGGGTCCTCCTCTGTAGTGCCGGGGAGACCTGAGTTACAGAACACAGCCGATCCGATGCCAGGAATGCAGGGATTCCAGCCGCATGGCCAGCGTTTCTGAACAGCCGATCAGCAGCGGCCCGCAGGTCTGCGGATCCACCAGCAGCTCCAGCAATGCCCGATGGCGTGAACCTCCGATCGGGAGTCCCTCCAGGTTCAGATGGATCCTTGGGCCAGCCTTCCCGGCTGGTGCATCCAGCCAGCGCCAGGCACTGCGGTTCGCAGGGGCCAGGCTGCTGCAGTGACCGGCCTCCAGCAGTTCCAGAGCGCCGTTCAGGCTGGGGATCTTCACGGCATCCAGTTGCAGGCGACAGTCGTCGTCAAGCATTTCACCGAGATGTCCGAGCAGGCCGAACCCGGTGATGTCGGTGCAGGCATGCAGCTCCTCCTGTTCCGTTTCCTCGCGGAGCAGTTCCTCCAGGAGGGGGTGCTGGCTTGAGCCCATCATGCGCTCGGCACGGTCAAGATCCTCGGCGTCGGCAGCCCCCTGCATCGCGGCAGCGAACAGCACGCCGGTGCCGAGAGGACGGCTGAGCAGCAGTCGGTCGCCATGCCGCAGGCCTCGTTTGCTCCAGCCGGTTCCGGTGTGTTTCCGCCGGACCTGACCATTGACGCAGAGGGTCACCTGCATCCCGAGCGAGGCCGGTGCCGGGGTCGGATGACGGGCCTCCAGGGTGTGCCCGCCGATCAGCGCGGCTCCCTGAGGTTCCAGTGCCGATTGCAGGCCAGCCAGGGTCTGGCGCAGCAGCTCGGATTGCAGCGGGCTCGACAGGGCCGGAACGGTGATCACCGCCTGGGCACTGGTCACCATGGCTCCGGAAGCCCAGAGGTCGGAACAGGCATGCAGAGCGGTCAATCGAGCGTTTCGCCACGGGTCGCTGAGCAGAGCTGGAAAGCCATCGACGCTCTGAAGCCAGCTTGAGCCTGCAGTTCCCGCTGGCAGCAGTTCAGCGGCATCCTCCGGTTGCTGCGCAGCGGAGCGGAGCCCCGACTCGGCAAGGGCTGCGGTCAGGGGAGAGGCTGCCAGCTTGGCGGCACAGCCTCGGCAGGCCATCGACGCGTCCGGATCGATGGAGTCCATCGTCTGCAGCTGCTGGAATCCCGCCATGAACCGGCGATCGATCCGCTGCTTCCACCACCAGAGCCATCGAAAGGGTCCCAGCCGCCAATGGCCTTTCAGGGCCAGGGCCTGTGGAGCGGATCCTGGAATTCCGAGCAGCTGCAGGGCCTGACGCTGCGGTCGCCAGGGTCGGGTGCTTCCGCCCCGGCATCGGGCTTCGAGATTCGCCGCCAGGGGCCTTGCTGACCGCACAGCCCAGACGCCTGATGCGGGCCGGGGATCGGATCGGATCACAGCACAGTCTCCGCTCGCGAAGATCAGGGTCTCCCCTTCCACCTGCAGGTGGTGATCCGTGAGCAGCCGTCCGTTCTGATCCAACGGCAGACCGGTGGCCTGAAGCCAGCTGGGAGCACGACTTCCGGTGCAGTGGAGGGACGGTCCCGGCAAGGGTGCATCAGCTGGCTGCAGCTCGATCCGATGACGCTTCAGAACCTGCAGCACCCTCGCTTCCAGGCGCTTGGGAAACGCCTGCAGTCGCAGCGATCGTTCCGGCCAGCGGTGCCGCAGGGCCAACACCACTTCAACCGCCGCCAGCCCTGATCCGACGACGCAGAACGGCGCTGCATCCCCGGCCGGCTTCTCCAGATCCTCCGCTTCGAGAAAAGCCAGAGCGGGCTCCAGCGGTTTGATCGGCATTCCGCCTGAGGGTCTGGTCTCCGCACCGACATCGAGGCTGAGCAGTCCGAAGCGCAGGGGCGGTCGCTGCGAGAGTTCAAGCCGCTTGCCGGTGCTGTCCACGCCGGTGATCTCCGCGATTACCAGAGCGACCCCGGCACGAGCCGCGAGACGCCTCAGATCGATCGCTGCGTCCCGCCGCTGATAGATCCCGGCAATCAACCCGGGCACCATTCCCGAGTACAGCGCGGTGCTGTGCCGGTTCACCAGAATCACGGGGCGCCTCGGTCTCCGCTCCGGGTGCATGGCCCAGCGGCGCAGCACCAGGGCATGGCTGTGGCCGCCGCCCGCCAGCACCAGGGCATCCTCCGGGACAGCGGTCGTCATGAGCCGCTTCTGTACCCCATCGGATTCGCCTGCTGCCAGGCCCAGCCGTCGCGGCACATGTCCTCCAGCGTCCGGCTGGCCTCCCACCCCAGCACCTGTGCTGCCTTGCGAGGACAGGCCTCGAGGCGGGGCACATCGCCCGGGCGACGTTCCACCATCCGTCTCGGGATGGTGAGGCCTGTGGCTGCTTCAAAGCCGTTGACCACCTCAAGCACGGAAAGGCCGCGGCCTGTTCCGATGTTGAGGGTGAGATGCGTGGGGGCTGGCTGTCCGAGCAGATGGCGGAGGGTGCTGCTGTGGGCCTCCGCCAGATCCATCACGTGGAGGTAGTCGCGGATCCCGGTGCCGTCCGGTGTCGGGTAGTCCTGTCCGAACACCTGAAGAGACTCCCGTCGTCCGGCGGCCACCTGGGTGATGAACGGGAACAGGTTGTTGGGGACGCCCAGGGGATCTTCTCCGATGTGCCCACTGGGATGAGCACCAACCGGATTGAAGTAACGGAGGCTGGCAATGCGCCAGGGGCTCACTCGGCAGAGTGCCTGCAGCATCGTTTCCACGGCGAGCTTCGTCTGCGCGTAGGGATGCACGGGCGCTGTCGGTGTGTCCTCGCGCAGCGGGAACACCTCCGGTTCTCCGTACACCGTGGAGGTGCTGCTGAAGACGAGCGTGCGGCAACCGTGCCGCTCCATCGCTTCCGCCAGGCAACGGCTGCCGCTCAGGTTCACATCCCAGTAACGGAGAGGGTCGGCCACGGATTCCCCCACCGCCTTGAGCCCGGCGAAATGAATTACCCCATCCACAGCGCCTGGGGCGGCACCGAACACCCGCTCGAGATCCTCTGCGGAGCGCACATCCCCCTCCACCAGGGTCAGCGCTTCGTTGTCGTGGCGATCGGCCAGCTCAAGCACGCGCTGCATCGGTTCAGGGCTGCTGTTGCTGAAGTTGTCCAGCACCAGAAGGGAATGGCCCTCGTTCAACAGCACAAGACAGGTGTGACTGCCGATGAATCCCGCCCCACCCGTGATCAGAAATCGCGCCATTCCGCCTGGATCAGCCAAGGGTTTTGATGATTCTGCGCGGGAAACCGAACGATCGGGCAAGGTCTCCGACCATTGCGCTGAAAGGTCCTGAATCCGCCTCTATCTTTCGACGGGATCAGGAGTTGACGTGGAAACCGGAACGACGGTTCAGGACCTGAGCCGCGTGATCAGTCCAGAGGGGCAGCAGCTCCTCCAGCACCACAACCTCTTGCGTCCGCTCATCGAGAAGATGGTGATCGACGAGACCACAGCGGCAGCGGTTGTTTCGGACGAGAAGCTGGCTGAAGCGAGGCTCGGCCTGCTGAAGCGCCGGGGATACACCTCCCTTGAGCAGTGGTCTGATCTCCTGACGGAACTCGGCAAGAGTGACGATGATCTCAGCGGCCAGTTGCTGCGCACCCTGCGCGTCAGTGCCATGGCCCGAGAGAAATTCGCACCGAAGGCTGAGGCCCGATTCCTGGAACGCAAGAACGAGCTCGACCAGGTTGTGTACAGCCTGCTCCGCCTCAGCAACCGTTTTCTTGCCAGGGAGCTTTATCTGCAGATCGAATCCGGTGAAGCCAACTTCGCTGATCTCGCGGGCCGTCATGCCGAAGGGCCTGAACGCAACACCAACGGAATCGTCGGACCGGTCCCGCTCACCCAGGCCCACCCGATTCTTGTGGAGAAGCTGAGGGTGGCGAAACCAGGGGACTTGCTGGAACCGTTCAAGGTCTCGGACTGGTGGCTGGTGGTCAGGCTGGAGCGCTATTCGCCCTCGACCTTCACCGACGAGGTCTCCGACGCCATGTGCAAGGAGATGTTTGACGCCTGGATCAACGAGCTGACCGCGTCTAGCTTGAGTCGCCTTCAGGGAGATGGCTCGGACGCCAGCGAGCAGACGTCATGACCCAGTCACCCCCCTTCCCCCTGCTTCAGCTGCCGGCGTTCAAGGATCTCAGCTCTGAGGGTGCCGCCCGGCTTCAGCAGGAGACGCGTGGCCTCAAGTTTGATCTCGGACATCAGCTGGTGGAGGACGGTGAGATTCCCGCCCGCGTGCTGGTGCTGTTGCAGGGCCAGGCCCGCCTGGTCGGTGAGCAGCGGGGACGCATGACCACGGTGGGCAAGTTCGGGCCGGGAAGCATCCTGGGAGCGGCAAGTCTGCTCTGCGGTCACCCCTGTGAGAACGTCGTCGCTGCCCAGGAGGTGGTGGCTGCGGCGATCCCGGATGAGACGTGGCTGCATCTGTACAAGACAGAGTCGAGTTTCCGCCGATGGTGCGATGGCCAGCTGTGGCCTCAGGAACTGCAGTTCCTTCTGGAAACCCTGATCGCAGGCTCGGCCAATGCCGAGATTTCCACGCTGCAGTTGCTCCAGACCCACTACAAGGCCTGTCGCCACTGCGCTCCGACCGCTGAAGCGATCCGAGCCGCTCAGGATGAGGGCGCCACGGTTTTCCTCTCCTCCTCCTGGGGAGAAGCCTCCCCAGGTCGTCTCGTTCAGGCCGACTCGGATCTTCCTCCGACCGATCGTTTCGCCCCCCGCCTGGTGGCTCTGCCTCAGGAGGTGATGGATGCCCTCGGGGGTGACGCCAGTCTCACCACCACCGCCAGCGCGGTGGAGGATGCATCGACGTCCACCTTGACGCTGCTTCCGGCCTCTGAGGAGGAGGGATCCCTGCCTCCCGTGAGCCATTACAGCCCGGAACGGAATGTGGTCGACAGCCTTCGACTGATCCGCGCCGACGGTCCGATCGATGAGACCTTGGCCTGTTTCCAGATGCTGGCGCAGCTGATGAAGCTGCCGTTCCGGCGCGATTCGATCGAGAAGGTGCTGCGCGACAACCTGCGGCGTGGCCTCACCCCCAATCTTCAGCTCTGCGGACAGCTGGCCGCCAGCCTCGGTCTGCATGTGATGGCCGCCCGGGTTCCGGCTTCAGCGGGGACCCGGCTTCAGGTTCCGTCGATGATTCCCTGGAAGGGGGGGTTCGCCCTTGTGGTGGCCAGCAACGAGCGCGGCCTGAAGTTTGCCTCTCCGAAGCACGGCATGGTGAGCCTGACGACTTCGGAGCTGGAGACGAGCTTTCCCGAGGGCATCGAGCTGCTGCTGATGGAGCGCTCCAATGCGACGCCTGAGCAGAACTTCGGCCCCGGTTGGTTCTGGCCCGCTCTGAAGCGCTACCGCGGAGTGCTCACCCAGGTGCTGGCTGCGAGCTTCGTGGTTCAGCTCTTCACCCTGGCCAACCCGCTGTTGATTCAGGTGATCATCGACAAGGTGATCACGCAGCGAAGTCTCGACACACTGCAGGTTCTCGGTATCGCCCTTGTGGTGGTGACCATCCTGGAGGGTGTGCTCGGCAGCCTCAAGACCTTCCTGTTTGCCGAGACCACCAACCGAATCGATCAGCGCCTGGGAGCGGAAGTGATCGATCACCTGCTGCGTCTGCCCCTCGGTTACTTCGATCGGCGGCCCGTCGGGGAACTGGGCACGCGGGTCGCCGAGCTCGAGAAGATCAGGAACTTCCTGACAGGTCAGGCCCTGACGACGATTCTCGATGCGGCGTTTTCAGTCATCTACATCCTTGTGATGATCGTCTACAGCTGGCTGCTCACCCTGATCGCCCTCTCGGTGCTGCCGATCCAGGTCGGAATGACGATTCTCGGAGCACCGCTGTTCCGTCGTCAGTTCCGCGCCGCCGCCGAGGAGAACGCCAAGACTCAGAGCCACCTGGTCGAGGTGCTCACCGGCATTCAGACGGTCAAGGCCCAGAACGTTGAAATGGTCAGCCGCTGGCGTTGGCAGGAGTTCTATTCCCAGTACATCGCGCGCACCTTCGAGAAGACGATCACCGGCACGGCTCTGAACCAGACCAGCCAGGTGCTGCAGAAGATCTCCCAGTTGATGGTGTTGTGGGTCGGTGCCTCGATGGTCCTGAAAGGAGAGCTGACTCTCGGTCAGCTGATCGCTTTCCGGATCATCTCCGGCTACGTGACCCAGCCGTTGTTGCGTCTGTCCACGATCTGGCAGCAGATCCAGGAGCTTCGGGTGAGCTTTGAACGCCTTGCCGATGTCATCGACACTCCTGAGGAATCCGATGAGGTGGATAAATCAAAAGTGATGCTTCCGCCTCTGGAAGGTCAGGTGCGCTTCGAGAATCTCTCGTTCCGATTCCGGCCCGGCCAGCCGGAAGTTCTCAAGGACGTCAACCTTGAGATCAAGCCCGGCACCTTTGTCGGCATCGTCGGGCAGAGCGGCAGCGGCAAGAGCACTCTGATGAAGCTTCTGCCTCGTCTCTATTCCCCAGAGGAGGGCAGAATTCTCATCGATGGTTACGACATCGACAAGGTCGAGCTGTATTCCCTGCGTCGCCAGATCGGCATCGTTCCGCAGGATCCTCTGCTGTTCAGCGGCACCGTGAGCGAGAACATCGCTCTCACCAATCCTGAGGCTTCCAGTGAGGAGATCGTGCGTGCGGCGCGTCTGGCCAATGCCCATGATTTCATCATGGAACTACCCAGCGGATACAGCACCTCCGTCGGTGAGCGCGGGGCATCTCTCAGTGGTGGACAGAGACAGCGCGTGGCGATCGCCCGCACGCTGCTGAGCAATCCGAAGCTGCTGGTGATGGATGAAGCCACCAGCGCACTGGACTACGAAACCGAACGCAAGGTCTGCGACAACCTTCTCGAGAATCTCAATGACCGCACCGTGTTCTTCATCACCCACCGCCTGTCGACCATCCGCAATGCGGACATCATCGTGATGCTGGATAAGGGCGCGGTTGTTGAACTCGGTACCCATGAGGAACTGATGAATCACCGGGGTCGTTATTTCGCCCTATACCGCCAGCAGGGGGACGCCTGACCATGAAACTCAACCCTTTTAAGCGCGATGATTCCACCGGCCTGGCGCAGCCGACCAACGGTGTGCAGGACGTGAACGGCGAAACGGTGTCGATCACGCGATTCGATGAGTCCGTGCTTCAGCAGGGGCGCTTCTGGATGCGCACCGTCACATGGACGCTGATCGGCACCACGGTGTTCGGTGTGGCCTGGTTGGCTCTCGCGAGAACCGAAGAGATCGTCGTCGCGACAGGAAAGTTGGAGCCGATCGGCTCGGTGAAGGACATTCAGATGCCTGTCGGGGGCGTTGCTGACGAAATCCTGGTGAAGGAGGGGGAGCAGGTGAAAGCCGGGCAGGTGTTGATGAAACTGGACACCGAAGCGAGTGAAGAGCAGCAGCGATCTCTTCAGACCCAGATGCAGGCGCTTCAGAACAACCTTCAACTCAAGGACGATGAACTGAGTCTGAAACGCAAGGAGCTCCGCGATTACCTCGCTATGAATCGAGAGGAGGTGGCGATGCTCGAGAAAAATCTCGTTCTGGCCTCGGACATCCTCGGACGTCTGGAGGAACTGGCCCGCCAGGGAGCCACGCCGGAGCTGCAACTGCTTCAGCAGAGAAACACCGTTGAGGAGACCCGTGGTCGCCTGATGCAGACCCGCGTCGATCGGGACAGACAATCAGCCATCCTGAATCAGAACATCACGCAACTGCAGCAGGCGATCCAGCAGACCCGGTCCCAGGAGGCTGATCTGAAGGCGAAGCTTGCTGAAACGCGTGTGACCCTGCGGTATCAGCAGCTCAAATCCCCGGTGGATGGCGTGGTGTTTGATCTCAAGCCCACGTCCACCGGATTCACAGCCCAGTCCACCCAGACGGTGATGAAAGTCGTTCCTTATGGTTCCTTGGAGGCGAAAGTTGAGGTGCCGAGCAACAAGATCGGTTTCGTCAAACTTCCTCAGGGACAGGACGGCAAGCCGGGTTGCCCGCAGGATCTCTCGATCTGCATGGATGCCGACATCAGCATCGATTCCTATCCGTCAACCGATTTCGGTGTGCTGAATGGCAAGGTCACCAAGATCGGTTCCGATGCTCTGCCTCCGGACCCTCAGGAACAGCGTGAACAACTCAGCTTTCCAGTCACCGTTGAACTGCAGCAGCAGCAGTTGAAACTCAAGAGCGGCACGTCACTGCCTCTGCAGGTGGGTATGAGCCTCACGGCGAACATCAAGCTGCGCAAGGTTTCCTATCTGCAACTGCTGCTCGGCGAATTCCAGGACAAGGCGGAATCGCTTCAGCGCCTCTGATGGGATGAGATGAGAGTTCTTTTTGTTCATCAGAACTTTCCTGGTCAATACATTCATATCGTTCAGAGGCTGGCACAACAGGGTGGTCATCAGATTGTCGCTCTCGGAATCCAGTCGATGGACACCAGTCGTAAGGTCCCCGATTCTGTTCATTATTTTCGTTATCCACTGAAGCGCGGCAATGCTGAAGACGCGCATCCGCTCGTGGTGGAAACAGAATCGAAGGTGATTCGTGCTGAGGCCGTTGCAGAGGCCGCTTGGCGTTTGAAGGGAAAGGGATTTGTTCCCGACCTGATCTGTGTGCACCCAGGTTGGGGCGAAGCTCTTTTCCTGCGAACCGTATGGCCTGAGGTTCCGATGCTCAGTTACCAGGAATTCTTTTATCAGGAGCATGGTTTTGACACCAATTTTGACTCCGAGTTTGAGCCCGAACGGGATTGGCAGAGGAAGGCAAAATTGATCATGAAAAATGCTTATCTGCACGTCACGCTGGAGCAATCAACCTGGAATATCTCGCCAACACACTTTCAGGCGAGCAGCTTCCCGGAGCATTGGCGCAGTCGGATCAGCGTCATTCATGACGGGGTGGACATGGCCCGCGCGGTGCCGGACCCTTCGCCTGCGCCCATGACCCTGCCTGATGGCACTCGGCTTGAGGCTGGCCAGCCCGTCGTCACCTTCGTGAACCGACGATTGGAGCCCTACCGCGGCTGTCATACCTTCATCCGGGCTCTGCCTGCTCTTCAGAAGCGCTGTCCGGATGCCCGGATCATCGTTGTCGGCGAGACCACCGGGGTCAGCTACGGAGCGGCCTGCCCGGACGGCGAGTGGCGTGATCGTTTCCTGGCGGAGATCGAGGGGCGATACGACCCGTCGAGGGTGCATTTTACCGGCACGCTCCCTTACAGCTCATTTATCCCACTGCTCCAGCTGAGTGCCTGTCATGTGTATCTCACCTATCCCTTCGTGATGAGCTGGAGCCTGCTGGAGGCGATGGCCTGCGGTTGTGCCGTCGTCGGCTCCGATACGGCTCCGGTTCGCGAGGTGATTCGCGATGGTCACAGTGGTTTGCTCGTGAACTTCTTCTCTCCAGGGGATCTTGCGGAGGCCGTGGCCGAACTTCTGCAGAACCGGCCGAGGGCCAGAGCTCTCGGAGAAGCCGCCCGTCGTCATGTGGAACAGCTGTATGACCGGGATGTGTGTGTCTCCCGGCAGCTGGCGCTGATGGATCTGGTGGCCAGCGGCAGCATCGCCGGCTGAAACGGCAAACTGAGGCGCTGTTCCGATCTGATGCCGTGTCGCAGCTGCAGAGCCTCAGAGGCATGGTGGATCTCTTGCCGCAGGCTCTGGAGCGCTGGCAGGCGGTGGAAGCCGTTGCCCGTGAGCAGTTCCGCCGTTCCGGATTCGGCGAGATCCGCACGCCGCTGCTGGAAACCACCGACCTGTTCTGCCGCGGCATCGGCGAAGGCACCGATGTGGTGGGCAAGGAGATGTACAGCTTCACCGATCGCGGTGAGCGGTCCTGCACGCTGCGGCCGGAGGGAACCGCATCGGTGGTGCGTGCGGCGCTGCAGCACGGACTGTTGAGCCAGGGCGCCCAGAAGCTCTGGTATGCCGGCCCGATGTTCCGCTACGAGCGGCCCCAGGCCGGACGACAGCGTCAGTTTCACCAGATCGGTGTGGAGTGGCTGGGGGCGGAGAGTGCCCGCAGTGATGTGGAAGTGATCGCGTTGGCCTGGGATCTGCTGGCCAGCCTCGGCGTCGGCGGGTTGGAGCTGGAGCTCAACAGCCTCGGTTCGGCGGACGATCGTCAGGCCTATCGCAAGGCTCTGGTGGATTGGCTCGAGCAGCGGCTGGAGCAGCTGGATGAGGACTCCCGCGCGCGATTGACCAGCAATCCGCTGCGAATTCTCGATTCCAAGAACAAGGACACCCAGGCCCTGCTCGAGCAGGCACCAACCCTGGCTGATGCCCTCAGCCCCGAGAGCCGCTTGCGGTTTGAAGCCGTGCGGCAAGGGCTGACCGCCCTGGGCATTCCCTATCGGCTCAATCCGCGGCTGGTGCGGGGCCTGGATTACTACAGCCATACCGCCTTTGAGATCACCAGCGATCAGCTGGGGGCGCAGGCCACCGTCTGTGGGGGCGGTCGGTATGACGGTCTGATCGCACAACTGGGTGGAGCGGCCACTCCAGCCGTCGGCTGGGCTCTGGGCATGGAGAGGCTGTTGCTGGTGCTTGAGGCGGCCGCCATGGCGGCTCCGAACGGGGCGGCGGCTCGGTTGGTGGGCTCGTCCGTACCCGATGCCTACGTGGTCAATCGCGGCGACCAGGCGGAGACCATGGCTCTGACGCTGGCTCGCGCTCTGCGGGCTGCTGGCCTGACCGTCGAACTGGACGGGTCGGGATCGGCCTTCGCCAAGCAGTTCAAACGGGCGGATCGTTGCGGTGCCCGTTGGGCCCTGGTGCTGGGCGATGACGAGGCGGACCGTGCTGAGGTGCGGCTGAAGCCGTTGCTCGGACAGGGGGAGGAGGTCAGCTGGGCAGTGGCGGAGATTGCCGCGATCGTGGACGTGCTGCGCACCCCCTGAGATGCGGATTCATCTCGTTACCGGCGGGGCCGGGTTCCTGGGCTCCCATCTGATTGATCGGTTGATGGAGGCGGGTGAGGAGGTGATCTGCCTCGACAACTACTTCACGGGCCGCAAGCGCAACATCGAGCGCTGGATCCGCCATCCCCGTTTCGAGCTCATCCGCCACGACGTCACGGAGCCCATCAAGTTGGAGGTGGATCGGATCTGGCATCTGGCCTGTCCGGCTTCGCCGATTCACTACCAAACGAATCCTGTGAAAACGGCCAAGACCAGTTTTCTGGGCACCTACAACATGCTCGGCCTGGCCAGGCGGGTGGGAGCTCGGCTGCTGCTGGCCAGCACCAGTGAGGTGTACGGCGACCCGGAGGTGCATCCTCAGCCGGAGAGTTACCGGGGCTGCGTCAATCCGATCGGGATCCGCAGCTGTTACGACGAAGGCAAACGCATCGCCGAGACCCTCTGCTTCGACTATCAGCGCATGAATGGCGTGGAGGTGCGGGTGGCACGCATCTTCAACACCTATGGCCCGCGCATGTTGATCGATGACGGTCGGGTGGTTGGCAATTTCATCGTGCAGGCGCTGAGAGGTCAGCCCCTGACCGTCTTCGGCGATGGTTCCCAGACCCGTTCGTTCTGTTATGTCAGCGATCTGATTGAAGGGCTGATCCGCTTGATGAACGGTGACGGCACCGGTCCGATGAATCTCGGAAATCCAGGGGAGTTCACCATTCGTCAGTTGGCGGAGTTGGTGCGGGATCGCATCGATCCTGATTTGCCGCTGATTGAAAAGCCGTTGCCGCAGGACGACCCCCGTCAGCGACGCCCTCTGATCGATCTGGCAAGGCAGGAGCTGGGTTGGCAGCCGACTGTGCCACTGGAGCAGGGACTGGGCCCGACCATCGACTCCTTCCGTAAGGTCCTCGAACTTGAGGTGGATCTGCGCGCGTGACGGTTCAACGCATCTGCTGCATCGGCGCGGGCTATGTGGGCGGCCCGACGATGGCTGTGATCGCCGACCGCTGCCCGGAGATCCAGGTGACGGTGGTGGACATCAACCAGTCGCGCATCGATGCCTGGAACGATGCCGATCTCAGCAAGCTTCCTGTCTATGAGCCGGGTCTGGATGCGGTGGTGGGTCGTGCCCGGGGCCGCAACCTCAGCTTCTCAACGGCGGTGGAAGCCACCGTCGCGGCGGCGGACATGGTGTTCATTTCGGTGAACACCCCAACCAAGACCAAGGGGCTCGGAGCCGGTCAGGCCAGTGACCTGCGCTGGGTGGAAGCCTGTGCCCGCACCGTCGCTCAGGCCGCGACGGGACACACGATCGTGGTGGAGAAGAGCACGCTGCCGGTGCGCACGGCCGCGGCGATCAAGACGATCCTTGAGGCCGCCCAGGAGGACGATCAGCAGCGCAGCTTCTCGGTGCTCTCCAACCCCGAGTTTCTGGCGGAAGGCACGGCGATCCGGGATCTGGAGGCGCCGGACCGGGTGCTGATCGGAGGCGAAGACGCGGCATCGATCGATGCCTTGGCGTCGGTGTACGGCCACTGGGTGCCGGAGGCCCAGATCCTGCGCACCAACCTGTGGAGCAGTGAACTCTCCAAGCTCACGGCCAATGCGTTCCTGGCTCAGCGGATCAGTTCGATCAATTCGATCGCGGCCTTCTGTGAAGCCAGTGGCGCTGATGTGCGCGAAGTGGCGCGGGCGATCGGCACCGACAGTCGCATCGGGCCCAAGTTCCTCAACGCCGGCCCTGGGTTCGGCGGCAGCTGCTTCCAGAAGGACATCCTCAACCTGGTGTATCTCTGCCGCCATTTCGGCCTGCCGGAGGTGGCTGATTACTGGGAGAGCGTGGTGGCTCTTAACACCTGGCAGCAGCACCGGATCGCGCGGCTGGTGGTGCAGAAGCTGTTCGGCACGGTGACCGGCAAGCGGTTGGCGATTCTCGGTTTCGCCTTCAAGGCGGACACCAACGACACCCGCGAGGCGCCGGCGATCCGCATCTGCGGTGATCTGCTGGAGGAGGGAGCGCAGCTGGCGATTCACGATCCCAAGGTGGACCCGGTTCAGATCGCCCGGGATCTGAAGCAGGAGGCGGCAGCGGCGGCAGGCGCCCTCAGCGGGACGGGCAGCTGGGCCCTGGCGGGTTCCGTGGAAGAGGCTGTCAGCGGTGCAGATGCGGTGCTGATCCTCACGGAGTGGCGTCAGTACCGCCAGCTCAACTGGGCTGATCTGGCCGCTCGGATGCGCCGACCGGCCTGGGTGTTCGATTCCCGCGCGGTGAGTGATCCGCATCAGGTGCGCGCCGCGGGTCTCAGTTTCTGGCGTGTCGGGGACGGCGAGGGCTGATGGCACGCACGGTTCTGGTCACCGGTGCTGCCGGCTTCATCGGTGCTGCGCTCTCACAGCGGCTGCTGGCCCAGGGTGATCGGGTGGTCGGACTCGACAACCTCAACAGCTACTACGACCCGGCCCTGAAACAGGCCCGTCTGCGTCAGATCGAGGTCATTGCACCGGCCGGAGCCTGGCGGTTTGAGCCGATGGCGCTGGAGGATGGTGAGGCCCTGATGGCCCTGTTCGCGGCGGAGCGGCCGCAGGTGGTGGTGAATCTGGCGGCGCAGGCAGGGGTCCGTTATTCGCTGGAGAACCCGGCGGCCTACATCCAGAGCAACCTGGTGGGTTTCGGCCACATCCTGGAGGGCTGCCGGCACCACGCGGTTGGGAACCTGGTGTATGCCTCCAGCAGTTCGGTGTACGGCGGCAACCGCAATCTGCCCTTTCACGAGCGGCAGCCGGTGAACCATCCGGTGAGCCTCTACGCCGCCAGCAAGAAGGCCAATGAGCTGATGGCGCACACCTACAGCCATCTCTACGGTCTGCCGGCGACTGGTCTGCGTTTCTTCACGGTGTATGGGCCGTGGGGACGACCGGACATGGCCCCGATGTTGTTTGCCCGGGCGATCCTGGCCGGTGAGCCGATCAAGGTGTTCAACCACGGTCGGATGCAGCGCGACTTCACTTACATCGACGACATCGTCGAGGGAGTGCTGCGCTGCTGCCACAAGCCGGCCTCCGCGAATCCCGACTTTGACCCGCTTCAGCCGGACCCGGCGACGGCGGCTGCGCCCCACCGGGTGTTCAACATCGGCAACAGCCAGCCCACGGAGCTGCTGCGCTTCATCGAGGTGATGGAGGAGGCCCTGGGACGGGAGGCGATCAAGGATTTTCAGCCGATGCAGCCGGGAGATGTGGTGGCCACGGCCGCTGATACTCAGGCTCTTGAACAGTGGGTGGGCTTCCGTCCCAGCACGGCGATTGAAACCGGAGTGGAATGTTTCGCCCGGTGGTACCGCGATTTTTACAAGGTCTGAGATTCAGGCATGAAAAAACCGGTCCAGAGGACCGGTTGAACCACGGAAATGGTTCTGGAGATCAGGCGGAACCCACCCCTGTGTAAGAGCCGTAGAAGAACAGACCGACCACAAACAGAACGGCCATACCGCCGGCCGTTGCCACAAGCCAGAGAGGGAGAACACCTTCGGTCCAGCGGGAGCGCCAGGGCACGGCCGGACGGCCATCAGGAAGGCGATCAGGGATCCGGCCATCGGGATACAGAGACTTCTTGCTGCTCATGGGTCAGACCTCAGTTGAAGAAGTAGCTGGAGAACAGCACACCGGTGGTGAACACCAGCAGCAGGCCGAGATAAAGGCTTGTGCGGTTGAGTTCAACCGGAAGGTTGTTGGGATTGGGATTGCGTTCCATGGAATCGGATCAGCGGCGGATGAACTGCATCGCGGCCAGGGCACCGAGAAAGAAGACGGTGGGCACGCCGAGGGTATGGAGGGCCAGCCAACGCACCGTGAAGATCGGATAGTTGCGCGGCGTGGTGTTGATGGGTGTCTGTGTCATGGGGTTATTTCAGGCGGACGTCGAGTTCCGACTTGCCCTCATAGCGCTGGCTGACGACTGGGGCCTTGCTTTCGGTCGCCTGGAAGTAGGCGTCCGGCCGGGGGGTTCCAAAGGCGTCGTACGCCAGACCGGTGGATACGAACAGGAATCCCGCAAGGAAAATCGAAGGCAGGGTGACGGCGTGGATCACCCAGTAGCGGATGCTTGTGATGATCTCGAAAAACGGGCGTTCCCCGGTGGAGCCTGCAGCCATGGCTAGGGGTGTATCAGCCCGGAGATCCTAGGGGGTGACCAAGGATCGCGGGCCTGGTGATCAGGCTCAGTTACAGAGCGTTGCCCACCCAGCGCAGCAGGTTGCCCCGCTCGCCAAGCACAAAGGCCCGATCGCCATCGAAAACCATGCGGGTGAAGTTGCTGGGCTGCCGGTCTCCAACCGGATCGATTTCCCAGCTGTCACCCCCATCTCGGCTCACCAGAAGGGTTCCATTGCCGCCGCCGGCCCAGATGGCACCCTCTGCATCCCAGCCCATGTCCATGTATCCGTAGCCGTTGGTGATCGGGATGATCGGCTTGCTCCAACTGTCGAAATTGCCGGGCTCGTCATTCAGTCGGATCTGGGCGCCGCGGGCAAGCATCCAGAGTTGCCCGTCCGGCTGGTACCCAATGCTCTGCAGTCTCTGGCTGCTGACACGCTGGTGCACCTGCCAGACGCTCTCCCCCGGTTCCCAGGTGGCGTAGAAGTTGCCGAGGCTGCTGACGCTGACGTACCCGCCGTCCTCGCGCCGACGCAGATCACGGACGGATCCAGCCGCATCGGAGACCTTCGCTTCCCAGCTGCCGCCGCTGTCGTGGGTTTCGTAGACGGCCCCGACGTTGGTGGCCAGTTCGGCGGAGTGCTTGTCAAGCGCTGTGATCAGGTAGGGCTCCCCGGGGAGCTTCGTGTCCAGAAACAGGCGGGTCCAGTTCTGGCCACCGTCGATCGTGTGCATCAACAGGCCAGGCTGCCCCGCGATCCAACCTTCGTCGCCGTTGAAATCGATGCTGATCAGGCGGAAGTTCTCTTCCTCCGGCAGATCCAGGCTCCGCTCATTCCAGGTGACTCCGTTGTCGTCCGTTTCCTGGATCATCCGGTTGCTGCCCACCAGGAAACCGTGGGAGCGGTCGGTGAAGCCGACATCGAGGGGGTTCGATTCAGTGTCCAGGTTCTGGGCCTGCCAGGGACTGGACGTGGCAACGGGCAGGCGGGTCGTGACACAGCCGCTGAGACTGATGCCCAGCACGAGCACCAGAAGGAGATTGGCGGCGGAGGAGAGCAGGCGATTCATGGTGATGCCGGTCAGCGCAGGGAATACAGCGAAAGGAAGAAGGCGAATGCCAGGGCCAGCCCGCCGAAGATCAGCACATTCTTCTGCCCCGGGGTCAGTCGGTTCACACCGAGGCCGTAGTTGAGGTTCTCCTCGAAGCCACTGGCCTTGCTGCGGGGGCCGATATCCCGGAACGCCGGCATCCGGCTGCGGCAGACCGGACAACGGAAGCTGAGCGGATCCAGGTCCTCGAAGGCGGTGCCTGCTTCGATGCCCACTTTCTTGACCCCTTCGTCGGGGTCGTACACATAGCCGCAGCTCCGGCACTCAAAGCGATGAGTCCGGGGATCGGTCTCGGTGGGATCTTTTTCTGCACCGTCCGCAGGTTCGATCGACTCTGGCTGTCCGATCGCCTGTTGCTGGTCAGTCGCCGGATCGTCGCTCACCGCTGTGCTGTCATGCGGAGTGACTCTATCGGCGTCAACTGCTGGCAGTGAATGCCAAAATGGACCGGACTACGGGGACGTTCATGTTCGCCCTGCCCGGCTATGACGCCTTCCTCGGATTTCTGCTGATTTCTGCAGCGGTTCCGGCACTTGCCCTGATCACCAACAAACTGCTGGCGCCGCGCAGTCGGGCTGGTGAACGGCAACTCACGTACGAGTCCGGCATGGAGCCGATCGGCGGTGCCTGGATTCAGTTCAACATCCGCTATTACATGTTCGCACTGGTGTTCGTCATCTTCGACGTCGAGACAGTGTTTCTTTATCCGTGGGCCGTTGCTTTTCACCGACTCGGTCTGCTCGCGTTCATCGAAGCGCTGATCTTCATCGCCATCCTGTTGGTGGCCCTGGCCTACGCCTGGCGCAAAGGCGCACTCGAATGGAGCTGAATGATGTCTGAAACCACTCCGTCCATCCAAAGCCCCTCGATCACCGCTGTCCGCGATCTCCGGGAAGCCAGTTGCGGGCCGATCGGAGCTCCCGCCGTCACCAACGATCTCAGCGAGAACGTCATTCTCACCAGCCTGGATGATCTCCATAACTGGGCACGGCTCAGCAGCCTCTGGCCCCTCCTGTATGGAACTGCCTGCTGCTTCATCGAGTTCGCTGCTCTGATCGGCTCCCGTTTCGATTTCGATCGCTTCGGCCTGGTGCCTCGCAGCTCACCGCGCCAGGCTGATCTCCTGATCGTGGCCGGCACCGTGACCATGAAGATGGCCCCGGCTCTGGTCCGCTTGTACGAACAGATGCCGGAGCCCAAGTACGTGATCGCCATGGGGGCCTGCACGATCACTGGCGGCATGTTCAGTGCTGACTCCACCACCGCTGTTCGGGGTGTCGACAAGCTGATCCCAGTCGACCTGTACCTCCCGGGTTGCCCCCCGCGTCCGGAGGCGATTTTTGACGCCGTGATCAAGCTGCGCAAGAAGGTCGGTGATGAGTCCCTGGCCGAACGTCGCAAGCATCAGCAGACGCATCGCTATTTCACGGTTTCTCACCGGATGAAGCGGGTTGAAGCCCAGGTCACAGGGTCCTACCTGCGTGCTGATTCCCAGCGTGCCGCTCTCGCGGCTGCCCCTGAAGGCCTACTGCTGGCCACGGATGCTGCTGTTCTCACCCCCGTTGCCGACGCTGTCGACTCATGAGTGAAACCCCTACGACTCCGCCGAAAGACGACTCGTCATCTCTGGCTGCAGCACAACCCGGACCTGTCAGCACCTGGTTGACCCAGCAGGGTTTCGAGCATGACCATCTCGATCCGGATCATTCCGGTATCGAGCAGATCGGTGTGGATGCGGCAGTCCTCCCAATCATCGCGGCGGCTCTGAAGAGCCACGGATTCGATTATCTCCAGTGCCACGGCGGCTACGACGAAGGTCCTGGACAACACCTTGTCTGCTTCTATCACCTGTTGGCCATGCGGGAACAGGTGCAGGCCATGGCCGCCGGAGAGGAATCCACGCTTCGGGAAGTGCGCCTGAAAGTGTTCCTCTCGCGTGAAGGAACCCCGACTCTGCCCTCGATCTATGGGCTCTTCCGAGGAGCTGATTGGCAGGAACGGGAAACCTTCGACATGTTCGGCATCCAGTTCGAGGGGCATCCGCATCCCAAACGTTTGCTGATGCCTGAGGACTGGAAAGGCTGGCCCCTGCGCAAGGACTACATCCAGCCCGATTTCTACGAGATGCAGGACGCCTACTGATCACGGTCCCGTGGGGTCTGATCCTTGCGGTGGCTGCGGTAGAAACGCATCACCGCGAGCGCGAGATTGCGGGGGTCGTGCCTGAGTGTCGCGGTCGGTCGTGCCCCCTGGAGGGGGGCCAGGGTGACGTCATAGCCCTCCGTCCGCAGTCGCTCCGCATCGCAACGGACCGGTTCCGCACCGCGGGCTCGGTAATGCTCGACCAGTGGAGAGGATTCCACGTTGTCTTGAGCCAACACAGCCGTGAACAGTCGGTCGTCGATGCCGAGGCTTGCCAGCTGGGCTTCGATCGCCCGGAGATGACCACCCACATCCAAACCGTCGGTTTCTCCGGGCTGGGTCATCAGATTGCAGATGTAGAGCCTTGGCGAGCGGGATGACTGGATGGCCGACATCAGCTCCGGAACCAGCAGATTGGGAAGCAGCGAGGTGTAGAGGCTGCCGGGGCCCAGCAGGATCAGATCGGCGTTGGCGATCGCTTCGAGAGCGCGGGGAAGAGCCGGCGGGCGTTCCGGCAGACAACCGAGCCGAACGATCGGGCTTGGTGCCTTGCCGATGTTGCTTTCCCCCTCGATCCGCTCTCCGTTCTCCAACTCCGCCCAGAGCCTCACATCAGCACTGGTGGCAGGCACCACCTGGCCCTGAACAGCCAGGACGCGACTGGAGGCCGTGATGGCCGTCTCCAGGTTGCCGGTGATGGCGGTGAGAGCCGAGAGGAACAGGTTGCCGAAGCTGTGGCCCTCGAGGCCGCTGCCAGCTGCGAAGCGGTATTGGAACAGTCTTGTCAGCAGTGGCTCCTCGGTGGAGAGTGCCGCCAGACAGTTGCGGATGTCTCCGGGGGGCAGCACCCCGAGTTCCCGACGGAGCACGCCGCTGCTGCCGCCGTCATCAGCAACGGTGACGATGGCGGTGATGTGACTGCTGTAGCGCTTGAGCCCGCTCAGCAGGGTGGAGAGACCGGTGCCCCCTCCGATGGCGACGATGTTCGGGCCGCGGTTCAGCCGGCTCTTGGCTCGCAGGGCATCCACCAGAACCGTGTCCTTGTCAGGCGCCAGGGCCTGCTGGATGGAGCCGAAGCTGCGGCTCTGGCCCCACAGCACCAACCCGATCCCGACGATCACCACCAGCGGGCCCGTGATCTCCCGCGGAAGCACCGTGGTGATGGTGCTCAACATCCAGCTCAGGGTCTCAATGATCCAGTAGATCGGCTTGAGATCAGCCCAGACGGCTGCTCCGAGCAGAGCCATCATCAGGCCGAGTCCGGAGGTGAGCAGCCAGCGCTTCACCACCAGTCCCGGCTGGAGCCAGCGGACCGCCCGCTGCGATCGGGTCACCAGATCCTTGCGTCGCTGGGCCCGTATCGCCCTGGCCCGTCGTTTGCTGTGCGTAGTCACTTGCGCTTAGGGGCGATCGAGCACGGCATTCCCTGAACTGTACGGAGACTCGGCGGTCGGGCAAAGATGGCAGCACATGTGCGTTCATGCCTGTGGTCGGGGCCCAACCCGTCGTTGAGATGCGCGACCTCACCATGCAGTGGGGGCAGCGGCCAGTGCTGGATCGGGTGAATCTGCAGATGCAGCCTGGAGAGCGCCTGGCGGTGGTGGGTCCTTCCGGCGCCGGTAAGTCGACCGTGCTGCGCCTGTTGGCCGGTCTTCAGCTGCCCACGCAGGGCGAACTGTGTCTCTTCGGAAAGCAGCAGACCTATCTGCGGCTGGATCAGACCCGACCTCCGGATGTGCGACTGGTGTTTCAGAACCCTGCCCTGCTGGCTTCGCTCACCGTGGAGCAGAACGTCGGTTTTCTGTTGCGGGAGCGGGGACGCATGACTGCCCGGGAGATCCGCCAGCGAGTGGAATCCTGCCTCGAGGCGGTGGGCCTCTACGACGTGGCCCATCTCTACCCATCCGAGCTGAGCGGTGGCATGCAGAAACGGGTGAGTTTCGCGCGGGCTCTCGTCGATGATCCGGAACGCGGAGACCAGGCCATGCCGTTGCTGCTCTATGACGAGCCCACCGCTGGACTGGATCCGGTGGCTTGCACCCGCATCGAGGATCTGATCGTGAAGACCACAACGGTGGCCAGAGGCTGTTCGGTGGTGGTCAGCCACGTGCGCAGCACGATCGAGCGATCGGCGGAACGGGTTGTGATGTTGTACGGCGGCAGTTTTCGCTGGCAGGGCTCCGTGGAGGAGTTCCGCAGCACCGACAACCCCTACGTGGAGCAGTTCAGGACAGGTAGTCTTCGCGGACCCATGCAGCCCATGGAGTCCTGACCGCCATGCGACGCAGCATCCGCGATGCCATCGTCGGCTTCACCGTGCTTGGGGGCATCGTCGGGTTCGGTGCGACAGCTCTGTGGATGCGGGGGGTACGGCTCGGGGCCAGCACCTGGATGGTGACAGCACGTTTCGCTGATGCCGGTGGCCTGGCGGAGCGTTCACCGGTCACCTACCGGGGCATTCTGGTGGGTTCCGTGAAGACGATCCGTGTGACTCCAGAAGCGGTCGTTGCGGATCTGGAGATCAACCAAGGGGATCTGAAACTGGCTCAGCCGGTCACCGCCACGGTCGCTTCCGGCTCTCTGCTGGGGGGAGATGCTCTCATTGCCCTGGTCAGCAAGGGCAAGCCACTGCCGGAAGAGGCACCGCGGGCCAGTGCGGCTGACTGTGTTGGCAGCAGGCAGCTCTGCAATGGAGCGACGATCCAGGGGCAGGAAGCCCCCAGCCTCAGCACCGTGACCGAGACCATTCAGGCTCTGCTGTCTGAGGCCCAGAAAGCCAATCTCATCCCTGCTCTGGCGCAGTCCACCCAGCAGTTCGAAACCACGTCGAAGGATGCCTCACTGTTCCTGAACAACGCCGATCAGGCGGTTGCGGAGATCGAGCTGCTGGTGAAGCAGCTGCGGGCCGAGGCCGCCAAGGTCGAGCCGATGATCGAGAACCTGAATGCGGCCACCGGCAATGCCGTCAAGGCTTCGGCTCACGTGAACAACATCGTGGCTGCTCTGGACAATCCCAAGACCCTGAACGAGTTGCGGCAGACGGCGGCCAATGCTGCTGACCTCACTGCCAAGATCGATTCCGTCGGAGGTGATGTGGAGAAACTCACCTCAGATGAGGAGTTCATGAAAGGCCTGCGCAGCGTGACCATCGGACTCGGTGAGCTGTTCGCTGAGCTTTATCCGGCAGAGACCTCCAGGTAGCTCAGATCCCATTGATCGCATCCAGTGCCACGGCAGCGATCGCCTGATCACTGGCTTTGGGCAGCTGCACGTATCGCCCCCCGGCGGCTTCGGCCAGGTCCTTGCCCATGCCGCTGCCGATGAACTTGCGCTCGGTGTCGATCACCAGCAGCTTGATGCCGAGCATCCGGTAACGGCTCGCCACATCCAGCACCTCCTGCTTGAGGTCAGGTTTCTCGTCACCGTCCAGAACGGGCTGTCCGAGGGAGGTGCTCAGGGGTACGTTGCCGCGACCATCGGTGATGGCGACCACCACCACCTGGCCGAGATCACCCGTTGCCAGGGCATTGGCGCCCACACGGGCGGCCTGGGTGAGGCCATGGGCCAGGGGTGAACCGCCGCCGCAGGGCATCGATTCCAGCCGGCGGCGGGCGGCGGTGATCGACCGTGTGGGGGGCAGCAGCACCTCAGCCTGGTCACCACGGAAGGGAATCAGGGCCACCTCGTCGCGGTTCTCATAGGCCTCGGTGAGCAGGCGGATCACGGCGCCCTTGGCGCTCTGCATCCGGTTCAGGGCCATCGAGCCGCTGGCATCCACCAGGAACACCACCAGGGCACCGGCCTTGCGCTGCAGCAACTTGGCACGCAGATCGCCCTCTTCCACGATCACGGTGCGGCCCGGTTCCCGTTCCCGCCGGATTTTCTGGTACGGCGCGGCAGCCCGCAGCGTGGCGTCCACGGCGATCCGGCGCACGGGACCGCGGGGCAGCATCGGTTTCACGTACCGGCCGCGGCTGTCGCTGAGCACCACCGAGCGGCTGCCGCTGTTGCCGCTCTTGGCCTTGGCGGCATTGAACAGCAGCAGGTCGGGGTCCACGTCGATCGCTTCGGGATCGAGCATGAACTCTTCGGGTACGGCCGGCGGCGTCTGATCCTCCTCGCCGTCCCCCTCGTTGTCGTCGGTGCTGTCGTCCTCGCTGGTGTCCTCCGGCGGATCGTTCTCCTCCTCGCCGGATCCCTCCGGTGGCGGCGGTGGGCTGTCCTGTTCGTTCTGCTGATCCCCCTGGTCCTGGGGTGGCGGAGGGGGCTCCATCTGCTGATCTGGGGGTGGCATCTGGGAGGCCCGCGGTGCAATCACCAGAGCCACGGCCACCTGCAGATCGTCGGCCTCCACCCTGTCCCGGCCGGAGAGTGCGGCGTGGGCCCTCGCCACCCGCACGGCATAGAGCTCGGAGCGATGACCTTCCACGCCGCCGCGGATCGCTTCGGTGACCAGGTACTCGATCTGCTCGCGGCTGATCTGCACATCCGGCAGCCACTGGCGGGCCAGCAGCAACTGCGTGGCCAGGGCGTCGGTCTCCTCACGCCAGGTCTCTGCGAATGAGCGGCTGCACTGGCCATGGCTGATCACCGCATTGGTGATCTCCACCCGCTGTTCGGTGCTCACCAGCTGGTTGGCGGAGAGGGCAATGGCAAAGCGATCCAGCAGGTGATCGCGGACGTTGCCCTCCTCCGGGTTGTAGGTGGCGATCAGCAGGGGCCGGCAGGGGTGGCTGAGGCTCAGACCCTCCCGTTCCACCCGGTTCTCGCCGCTGCCCACGGCCGCCAGCATCAGGTTGACGATGCCGTCGTCGAGCAGATTCAATTCATCGACGTAGAGCACACCGCGGTGGGCATCCGCCAGCAGGCCCGGCTGGAACACGGCGCTGCCGCTGGCCAGTGATGCGGTCACATCCACCGCCCCCACCA
Organism: Synechococcus sp. KORDI-49; assembly: GCF_000737575.1. Classification (NCBI taxonomy): domain Bacteria; kingdom Bacillati; phylum Cyanobacteriota; class Cyanophyceae; order Synechococcales; family Synechococcaceae; genus Synechococcus; species Synechococcus sp. KORDI-49. The sequence continues at coordinate 1,835,375 of NZ_CP006270.1, forward strand.
GCCGGTCCTCGGTAATGCCGAGGGGGATCTGCACGAAGGGTGCCGGGATCACCCGGGAGGGCGCGTCTCCGCTGATCGTCTCGCGGGTGGCCGCATCCCATTCCTCCGGATTGAGGGGATCCAGGTTCCGGCCGACGCCGTTGTCGACGTCGAGGATGTCGATGGGGGGCAGCAGGGCGTGGAGGCCTCTGGCGAGCACGGATTTGCCGGTGCCGCGCCCACCGGCGATCACCACGCCGCCCAGGCCTGGATCAACGGCCGCCAGCAGCAGGGCGAGCTTGAGGGTGCCGTGGCCTGTGATCGCAGCCAGGGGGAAGGCTCGGGTCGCCCGGTCGTCGGTCACCGCAACACCGCTTGCCACCATGGATGCGTTCAGCCCGCATGTGCGCGCCAGTCTCGCTGATGCCCTCAATGGACGATGCCCCGCTGGCCGTGGCCCTGGGAGCCAACCAGCCGAGTGCGGTCGGTTGGCCCCGCGACACCCTCAGGGCTGTGCGGCCTCTGCTTGAGGCAGAACTGACGGACTGGGCCGAGCAGCCCGCGCGCTGCCGCTGGTCGGCGTTGCTGGAGACCGCCCCGGTGGGGCCGGTGGAGCAGCCGGACTATTTCAATGCGGTGCTGCTAGTGGACGGCATGGCGATTGAGCCGACTGAAACGGCAGCTCTGCTGCTGCTGGATCGCCTGCACCAGCTGGAGCGGCAGTTCGGCCGCGATCGTGAGCAGGAGCAGCGCTGGGGCCCCCGCACCCTGGATCTGGATTTGCTGTTCTGGGGGGAACTGCGCCTGGAGCATCCTCGGTTGGTGCTGCCCCATCCGCGGCTGCATCTGCGGGCTTTTGTGATGGAGCCGCTGCTGCAGGCGATGGATGCCGCTCACCCGCCATGCTGGTGAGCCAATCGGCCTGATCCCATGGCGCCGCTGCCGGCCCCGGAGCCCTTCGAGCTGCTGGACACCGTTGAAGCGGTCGATGCCCGCAAGATCCGCTTCGAGCGCAACCGGATCAGATTGCCGATGGGGGTGGAAGCCACCTTCGGGATGATCCGCCACCCGGGCGCGTCTCTGGCAGTGCCGATCACGCCGGATGGGCATGTGGTGCTGCTGCGTCAGTACCGCTTCGCTGTGCAGGCGCGCTTGCTGGAATTCCCTGCGGGAACTCTGGAAGAAGGGGAGGATCCGCTGGAATCGATGCAGCGGGAGCTGGGGGAGGAGGCGGGCTACAGCGCTGCCCGCTGGGATGCGCTGGGTCCGATGCTGCCCTGCCCCGGTTACTCCGATGAGGTGATCCACTGCTTCCTTGCCCGGGAACTCACCCCTCTGGAGAATCCCCCAGCCGGTGATGACGATGAAGATCTGGAGGTGGTGCTGATGACGCCGATGGATCTGGATGCCCGGCTGGGATCCGGCGATGAATGGCTGGATGGCAAGAGCGTCACCGCCTGGTATCGAGCCAAACAATTGCTGGGCCTGGGATGACAACGCCTCGCGTTCTGTTCTGGCATCGCCGTGATCTGCGCCTGGCGGACAACCTCGGCCTTGCGGCGGCGGCGGAGATCAGCCCTGCGCTGACCGGTGTGTATGTGCTCGATCCGAATGTGATCGATCCGCCTGAGCAACTGCCTCCGATGGCGCCGGCTCGGCTGTGGTTCCTGATCGAGAGCCTGATCGAACTGCAGCAGCGCTGGCGGGAGGCCGGCAGCCGCTTGCTGATCCTCGAAGGGGATCCGGTGGCGGTGCTGCCGCAGCTGGCGGAACAGATCGGGGCGGAGTCGGTGGTGTGGAACCGCGATGTGGAGCCCTATGCCCGGGAACGGGACCGGCAGGTGGCCAAGCGCTTGCAGGCGGATGGCCGCATGGTGGTGGTGGATTGGGATCAGCTGCTGATCGCCCCCGAGCTGCTGAAGACCGGTGCAGGAGACCCCTACCGCGTTTATGGCCCGTTTCTGCGCAACTGGCGCGGCCAGGTGCAGGCCAAGCCGCCCATCTGTGTTGAAGCTCCCTCCGATCTCCTCGATCTGGAGGAGGGGGTGGTTCCTGATACCGCCCCCTTGGATGTCCTGGTGGGCAGCCACGGGTTTCAGGGCAGTGAGATCTGCCCCTGCCGCCCCGGCGAATCAGCGGCTCTGCAGCAGCTCAGTTCGTTCTGTGATGGGGCCCTGTTCGGCTACGAGCCCGACCGCAACTTCCCTGGCGTTGTGGGCACGTCATATCTGAGTGCGGCGTTGAGTGTGGGCACCCTCAGCCCGCGTCAGGCCTGGTGTGCCGCCCTGGAGGCCCGTGAGCAGGCCCGCAGCGATGAACAGCGGCATGCCATCGGGGTGTGGGAGCAGGAGCTGGGGTGGCGAGAGTTCTATCAGCAGGCGCTGTTCCATTTCCCCGAGCTGGCGGATGGTCCCTACCGCGAGCAGTGGCGGCGCTTTCCATGGGAGAACAACACCGATTGGTTCGAGCGCTGGAAGGAGGGTCAAACCGGGATGCCGATCATTGACGCGGCGATGCGCCAGCTCAACCAGAGCGGCTGGATGCACAACCGCTGCCGCATGATCGTGGCGTCATTCCTGGTGAAGGATCTGATCTGTGACTGGCGCTGGGGCGAACGCGCCTTCATGGAGTTGGAGGTGGACGGCGATCTGGCTGCCAACAACGGCGGCTGGCAATGGAGCGCCAGCAGTGGCATGGATCCCAAACCGCTGCGCATCTTCAATCCGGCCACTCAGGCCAGCAAGTTCGATGCCGATGGCGACTACATCCGTCGTTGGTTGCCGGAGCTGCGTCACGTCAGCAGCAGGGATCTGATCAGCGGCGAGATCGGCGCGCTGGAACGGCGCGGTTATCCCGAGCCGCTTGTGGAGCACAAGCGTCAGCAGGCGCAATTCAAGGCGCTTTACGCCACCATCCGCGGCTGATTCACGTCGCAGGTGGGGTTGATCAGTTGCTCGAGAACAGACACAACCTGCTGCTGCTCCAGTTCATTGAGTTCCGGGAAGATCGGCAGGCTGAGCACCTGGGAGCAGGTTCTCTCGGTCGCGGGCATCGATCCGGGCTCGAGACCCAGATGGCTGTAGGCGGGCTGGCGGTGAATCGGGATGGGGTAGTACACGATCGTGTTGATGCCTTCGTCCTGCAGCCGCTCCTTCAGCCAGTCACGGCAGCAGCTCTCCGGCAGTCCGTGACTGCTGCTGATCGCTGAGGGGCTGCACTGGGCCTGACAGGTCGGCTGACCGGTGGGGCAACTGCTGACACGCACAACGAACTGGTTCCAGCTGTGGCCCTCTTCGTCTGTCGGAAGCGTGATACCGGGCAGATCAGACAGCAGCTCCCGGTAGCGCGCGGCAATCTCCCGACGGCGGTCGATCCACTCGCTGAGCTTGGGCAGCTTGACGTTGAGCACAGCAGCCTGGATGGCGTCCAGCCGGCTGTTGTATCCCAGGGCCGTATGCAGGTAGCGGCGGGGCATCCCATGCACGGCCAGTTCCCGCATGGTCTGGGCGAGGGTGTCGTCATCGGTGGTGACGGCGCCTCCATCGCCTGCGCCGCCGAGATTTTTGGTGGGGAAAAAGCTGAAGCAGCCCACATCGCCGAAGCTGCCCACCGCCTGGTCCTGCCAGGTCGCTCCGGTGGCCTGGGCGCAATCTTCGATCACCCGCAGGCCATGGCGGGAAGCGATCTCCATCAAACGGGTCATGTCCACCGGCCGACCGAACAGATGCACCGGCATCAGCGCGCGTGTGGATCCGGTGATGGCGGCCTCGATCTGATTCAGATCGATCAGGAAGGTCTCCGGGTCCACATCCACGAAGATCGGTGTCGCACCGACCGCACTGATCGCTTCGGCCGTGGCGAAGAAGCTGAAGGCGCAGGTGATCACCTCGTCGCCAGGACCGATCCCGATGGCCCGCAAGGCCAGGATCAAAGCATCGGTTCCGCTGTTGCAGCCGATGGCGTGGCGCGTGCCGACGTTGTCGGCAAAAGCATGCTCAAACGTGCTGACCTGTGGCCCGCCGATGTACTGACCGCTGCGCAGCACACCGAGAACAGCCTTCTCGAGGTCCGTGCCGAGATCGGTGATCTGCTGGCTGAGGCTGAAGGGAGGCACGTGCATGGCGCTCACCTTAGGCCGCCTCTCAGGCCCTGGATCAGCCGAACCAGTCCGGCTCCAGGCCGGGATGCCATTTCACATTGCAGCCTACCGATGGAATCTGATCGGGGTTCACCGGTTCGCCTGCGAGCACTGCGTTGAGAGCAGCCCGCAGGTCGCTTCCATCGAGAGGCTGGTCGTTGCCGGGACGGCTCCCGTCGAGCTGGCCTCTGTACTGCAGCGTCTGGGGGCTGCTCTCATGGCTGCCAGCAAACAGATAGAACTCCGGTGTGCAGGCGGCTCGCAGGGAGCGGGCCAGAGTCTGGTCCTGATCCATCAGGTATGGGAAGCTCCAGCCGTGACGTTCCGCCTGCTCCATGAGCTGGTCGGCTCCGTCCTGCGGGTGAGTGATCAAGCTGTTGCTGCTCACAGCCAGAAGCTGGATCCGATCCCGGTAATCCCGGTCCAGCCGGGTCAACTCCGGTTCGATGTGCTTGACGAAGGGGCAGTGGGCACAGATCACCATCATCAGCACCGGCTTCTGATCCAGGGCTGAACGATTGAGGGACGCCCCGCTGGTCGTGGGCAGCTGGAAGTCCGGCAGATCCGTGCCCAGGGGCAGCATCGTCGAGGGGGTCAGGGCCATGGCTCCGCTGCAGGAACAGGTGCTCTCCATCAGGATGGCGTCCACTGGCATTCAGGTGAGGTCATGCCGGGACGAAGCTGGTGTCAGACGGCATGGAGCCTGGGACTGTGCCTGTCTCTGCTGGCCTGCGGATCCAAGGATCAGCAGGAGGAATGGACCATCTATGCGCTGCAGCGCAACGAGCCTCACGACGGTCTGGCTGTCGTGAATCAGCCGGATGGTTTCGGCCTGCACATCTTTCTGGAGACCGACACCCGGGATCCCTCCATCTGCAGGCCCAGATGGCTTCCGGATCCGGCCCGGCTGTTCAACGGTCGTGGTTCAGCACCCTTCAGCTCAGGATTGGCGACCCGCCAGGAATTCTTCGAGGCCATGACGCGGGATGCCGTCGTTTCATCCCTGCAGCAGGAGCTGGAAGCCCTCTGCAAGCAGCGCGCTCCCGATGCCCGTTGGCAGTGGCTGGATCCCCCACGCTCTGAGGTGGAAGTGACCCCGGTTCAGTTGCCGGCACTGGAGGAGGAGGATCTGCTCACCGACCCCTACGAGGAGCTTCAGAGACAGAAGGCACTGTTGGGGGATGTCGTCCCCAACTGAAACGGCGGGACACCCGTGGGCTTCAGTAGGCCGCCCAGACGACGGGTTCCGCTTCGCGCCAGTAGCGGCTGAAGCGTCCGAGTCGTGGTGGCCGGGGCAGCTCCACAAAGGGATCGGGAGCCAGTTCCGCGATGGGGAGCTCGGCTTCAATCGCCTGGAGGATCCGCTGCAACCGTGGATCCACGGCGGAGCTGGTCACCACGCCGTCCGCCTCGTGTCGCCTTGCGAAGGCCAGCACCTCAGAGGCCACATCCCCCTTGCGCAGGGTGACGGGTAGCTCCAGGGCCGCCTCGTAGAGAAAACCCAGTCGCTTGCGGCTGACCCGATTGGCTTCGATCCAATGGGTGTCGAAGACGAACAGAGCCGGTGCGTCCGGCCACGCCCGCAGGGCGGGATTGGCAGGGCCCAGGGCCTCCTCGTGAATCCAGAGAATCGGTCGTTGCATCGTCATGACGTTGTTCGGGACCTAGCGCTTGGGGCGGGCCAGGGCGGCACTGGCACCGCTGCGACCCCGACCATCACGCCGGGTGGGGCCATTGCCGCCGTCCCGAATGGCTGGCATCGGGGCAAAAAGCTGGCTCTCAAGCTGGTCGTAACTGCCCTCGAATGGGCAGTTGCCGGCGCTGGGGCATGCATCGCAGTAGCGGCCATCGCTGTAGCGCTCGAGGTTTCCGCGGTTGAAGAAGTAGGGCTTGTGGCTGAAGCTGCTGGCGACCCATTGCCAACTGAGGTGGTTGCTGGCGGGATCGCCATCCAGCAGGTGCTCGAGGAACCAGTCGGCACCGGCCTTCCAATGCACCCGACGCCAGTGCACCAGCCAGGCGGCCATCCACATCCGCGCGTGGTTGTGCAGCCATCCTGTGGTCACGAGCTCCTCGCGGAAGCCATCCATGCAGGCCAGTCCGGTGCGGCCTTCGCGCACGTCTTCGGGAAGCTCCCGGGAGTAGCTGGCGGCGTCATGGCCTGTCTTGAACGCTTCCAGGTCGTCATGGATGCCGTCGCCCAGATCGAGCCACATCCGCTGCCAGAAGTCGCGCCAGCCCAGCTCGTTGATCAGCTTGCCGCCGTCGTCCCGTTTCCGGATGCGATGGAAGACCGCCTGCTTCACCTCCGCCAGCGTCAGCACGCCATGGCGGATGTATGGGGAGAGGCCGGTGACGGCGCCGTTCAGATGGTTGCGGCTTTTGGCGTAGCGGGACGGCTGCACCCGCGCCAATCTGGCTTCTGCGGCCTGACGGCCACCAGGAATCGGGCTGAGCGGTCCCTCTGCGCTGGGGAATTCCTCGATCAGCAGCGCCTCAAGCGCGTCTCGTGAGGCGAACTGACGGGGCAGATCGCCAGGGCTGGGAGGTGACGGGGTGCTGGGCACCGGCCTTCTGAAGCGAGCGAGCCGAGATCCTGGCGGGGGATGGGGGAGAATCGCGCGATCTGAACCCGTTCCGGTCCGTCCCGATGCTGCTTGATCTCACCGGCAAGAAGATCCTTGTCACCGGCATCGCCAACAACCGCTCCATCGCGTGGGGCATCGCTCAGCAACTCAAGGCTGCCGGCGCTGAGCTGGGCATCACCTATTTGCCGGATGAGAAGGGCCGCTTTGAAGCCAAGGTGCGAGAGCTCACAGCGCCGCTGGAGCCCAGCCTGTTTCTGCCACTCAATGTGCAGGACGCCGAGCAGATGGCCGGTGTCTTCGCGGAGATCAAGGACAAATGGGGCGTGCTGGATGGTCTGGTGCACTGTCTTGCCTTCGCCGGCAAGGAGGAACTGATCGGCGATTACAGCGCCACCACCGCCGAAGGCTTTGCCCGCTCGCTCGACATCAGTGCCTACTCCCTGGCGCCACTCTGTGCCCACGCCAAGCCGCTGTTCAGCGAGAAAGCCGGGGTGATCACGCTCTCCTACCTGGGGGCTGAGCGCGCCATCCCCAACTACAACGTGATGGGTGTGGCGAAGGCTGCCCTCGAGGCATCAGTGCGATATCTGGCAGCGGAGCTGGGTCCGGAGAAGCAGGTGCGCGTGAACGCCATCAGTGCCGGCCCGATCCGCACGCTGGCCAGCTCCGCCATCGGCGGCATCCTCGAGATGATTCACAACGTGGAGGAGAAGGCGCCCCTGCGCCGCACGGTCACCCAGATGGAGGTGGGCGGCACCGCTGCTTTCCTGCTCAGTGATCTGGCCAGTGGCATCTCGGGTCAGACCATCTACGTCGATGCGGGCTATTGCGTCACCGGTATGTAAGGCAGCATGAGGGCAGCTGAGCAGCGGTGATGGCACGGCAGGGAGAGATCCATCGGGTCACCGGCGAGACCGATGTGAAGGTGCGGCTGGATCTGGATGGCACCGGTCAGTGCCAGGCCAGCACCGGAGTTCCTTTTCTCGACCACATGCTCCATCAGATCAGCAGCCACGGACTGATCAATCTGGAGATCAAGGCGGTGGGGGACACCCACATCGATGATCACCACACCAATGAGGATGTGGGCATCGCTGTGGGCCAGGCCCTGGCTCAGGCCCTGGGTGACCGTCGCGGCATTCACCGCTTCGGTCACTTCGTGGCGCCCTTGGATGAAGCCCTGGTGCAGGTGGTTCTCGACTGCTCAGGCCGCCCTCATCTGAGCTACAGCCTCAGCATCCCCACCCAGAAAATCGGCACGTACGACACCGAGCTGGTGAAGGAATTCTTCGTCGCCGTGGTGAACAACAGTGGCCTCACCCTGCACATCCGCCAGTTGGACGGCGTGAATTCCCACCACATCGTGGAAGCCTGTTTCAAGGCCTTCGCCCGGGCGTTGCGCATGGCCACGGAAATCGACCCACGTCGGGCCGGTGCCATTCCCAGCAGCAAGGGCGTGCTGGAGCAGGCGGGAGCCAACTGATCACCGAAGCCGCGCTTCACAGTCCGTTACGAGAGGATGGGGTGGTATCGATCGCCTGCCCGTGACCGTCGCTCCTGCCCGCCCCTACAACCGCAGCGACTGGGCCAGTGCCTTCGTCAATGTGGAACAGGAGCTCACCGATGTGGCGCTGTCACCCGTTCGTGGAACGGTGCCGGTGGAACTCCGCGGGACGTTTTACCGCAATGGTCCCGGTCGCCTCGAGCGTGACGGACATCGCGTTCATCACCCCTTCGATGGCGACGGCATGATCGCCGCCATGCGTTTCGACAACGGACGCGTGCAGCTGACCAACCGCTTCGTGCGCACGGAGGGCTGGCTGGCGGAGGAGAAGGCGGACAAGGTGCTGTATCGCGGTGTGTTCGGCAGCCAGAAGCCCGGCGGGCGGCTGGCCAACGCCTTCGACCTGCGGTTGAAGAACATCGCCAACACCAATGTGGTGCGCCTGGGTGATCAGCTGCTGGCCCTCTGGGAGGCCGCTGAACCCCATGCCCTTGATCCTGAGAGCCTGGAGACCCGCGGACTCTCGCGTCTGGATGGTGTGCTCAAGAAGGGTGAAGCCTTCAGTGCCCATCCTCGGTTTGATCCAGGTCACCACGGCCGCCCCTGCATGGTCACCTTCGGGGTCAAAACAGGGCCCCGCAGCACCATCCGGCTGATGGAGTTCGCCACCGAAGGTCCGGACGCCGGTGCGCTGCTTCACGACCGCTCCGACAGCTTTCCAGGCTTCGCTTTTCTGCATGATTTCGCCATCACCGCCAACTGGGCGGTGTTCCTGCAGAACGCCATCGCTTTCAACCCCCTGCCCTTCGTCACCGGTGAGAAAGGAGCAGCCCAGTGTTTGCAGTCCAAGCCGGGCGGCAAGGGGCGCTTCTGGCTGATCCCGCGGGATTCCGGTCGTTTCGCCGGCCAGAAGCCCCGCATCCTCGAGGCCCCCGATGGATTTGTCTTCCACCACCTCAACGCCTTTGAGGACGGCGATCACGTGGTCGTGGAGAGCATCGTGTACGACGACTTCCCCACGATCGGTCCTGATGAGGATTTCGCTGAGGTGGATTTCGACACGGTGCCTGAAGGGATCCTGCACCGCTGCCGCCTTGATTTGAGCCGTGAAACCGTGCAGACCGAGCGGATCTCAGAGCGCACCTGCGAGTTCGCCATGGTGAATCCAGACCGTCAGGGGCTGAGTGCCCAGTACGCCTGGATGGCGGTGGCGGAGCGGGAAACCGGCAACGATCCGCTTCAGGCGATTCAGAAGCTTGATTTGAAGTCCGGCACCACCCACACGTGGAGTGCTGCACCCCGCGGATTTGTGAGTGAGCCGCTGATGGTGCGCCGCCCCGGTGCTGAGGCGGAGGATGACGGCTGGGTGCTGGACCTGGTCTGGAACGGAGCCCGCCAGGCATCGGATCTGGTGATCCTTGATGCGCGCGATCTGTCTGAGGTGGCGTTGCTGGAGCTGCCTCTGCCTGTCCCCCACGGTCTGCACGGCAGCTGGGCTCCGACCCACTGACAGCTCAGTCGGATCTGCACACAACCAGGCCCCTTCTGCACATCCACTGGACACATTCAGTGTGTGCAGCGGATCTATATCGAAGGAAGCAGCAGCTGGATCAAGTTGCGCAGTTCAGTTCGTCGAACGATCAATCTCGTGCTTGCTGCACTGGGTACAGCCATGGCAGCAACAGCTGTTGTCCCCAGAACAGCTGCCGTGCAGGCTCAGGAGCCTCCTTGCGCTGGCACGGTGCTGCAGCTGTCGATCAACGAGACCGGCCCACTCTCCATCGATCGTTTCCGTTTCCATCTCCTGCTCAATGGTGAGGGAGATCGCGAGCAGGCGGCCATGGATCAGCTCAATCAGAGACTCTCAACGCTTCGCTTGCAGCTCAATCCCCTGGTATCAGGGACGCTCACGGTTTCTTCGCCCACCACATCCCGTCAGAGCAGCCGTGTGCGCGTGTCCGGTGAGACGAAAAGGGGGAACTACAACACACTGATTCAGTCGGTCGGACGGTTGCCCGGAGTTCGCCTTGTGGGGATGCAGTCGATCCCTGATCAGGACGATTCGGAGACGTTGAAGCAGAGCTTGATGCAGGCTGGTCTGCGGCGTGGCAAACAAGAAGCTGAGAGAACGGCCAAAGCCATCGGTGCAGCCAGGGTGAAGCTGATCCGCATCAACAGAACCAGCATCGGCGGCATTCCGCGGCCGATGCTGAAATCAGTTTCAGAGGATGCGCCATTCAGGCCGGATGAAGCTCCGGATCCAGAGATCGCGGTGCGCATGCAGCTGGATTACTGCCTGTTTTGATCCCTAATCACAGAGATTGGGTGTTGATTCTCGACAGCTCCTTCCAGGCCAGGCGGGGGGCGCTCCACAGGGTTCCGAGCACGAGCGGTGTGACCGGGACGGCAGCAATCACGATGAATGCCTGGAGGGCATCGATGGAATCGGCACCCGATCCGATCCGCAGCAGCACCAGCGTCAGGCTGCCGATGATCAGAGCCCAGAACAGGCGCAGTGCGGCTGGGGGCTCCTGGCGACCGCTCACCACCATCGCGGCGGCGTAGCTCATCGAATCGGCACTGGTGCACATGAACAGCACCACCAGCACCAGGCCCACCAGGATGAACACTCCCGAGATGGGAAGTTGCTGGAGGATCGCCAGCAGCGCTCCTGCGTGTCCCTCAGCGGCAAGGGGACCGCTGATGGCCCCCGCTTTATCCAGCTCGAGGGCCATGCCGGTGCCGCCGAGAAGTGTGAACCAGATGTTGGTCACCAACGGACAGAGGATCGCCACGGCCAGCACCAGCTCCCGGATGGTTCGTCCGCGGCTGACTCCTGCAGTGAACAGGCCCATCAGGGGTGCATATCCAAGAAACCAGCCCCAATAGAAAACGGTCCAGCCATTGACCCAGCCCTCGTTGGCGGAGGTCCGGTTCAGAGCCATCTGGGGAAGATGCGTCAGGTAGGTGGAAAATCCGCTCACGAAGTGCTGGATCAGAAACCAGCCAGGGCCGAGCAGCAGCAGTCCGCTCGCCATGGCCAGCGTCAGCCATACGTTCAGTTCAGAGAGCCACTTGATGCCCTTCTGGATGCCACTCACCGTTGAAGTGGCGAACACCGCCGTCAGCAGCACAACAACCAGGGATTGCATGCCGGCCGTGTCACTGAGCCACGGCAGTTTTCCCGCCGCATTGCTGAGCTGAAGCGACAGGAACCCCAGCGGTCCGACGGTGCCTGCGATGGCAGCAACCACGGAGAGTCCGTCGGCAAGTGCGCCGATCGGCCCCTCCACCATGGCTTTGGGAAGCAACGGCACCAGCAGGGTTCGCGGCCGGAGTGGCTCACCACGTCGCTCCAGGATCGAGAAGGTGATCGTCACGGTGGTGGCGACAAGAGCCCAGGCCAGAAAACCCCAGTGGAGAAAGCTGACCGCAAGAGCCGGATCCACCGCAGCCGCACTGCTGCCTTCGATGCCTTGGAAATGGGGCGCCGGGGACTGGAAATGGGTGAGCGGTTCGGCAGCGGACCAGAACACTCCTCCCCCTGCCAGCAGGGTGCAGATCAGCACCGCACACCAGTCAAAGAATTTCAGGCTGGGCTTTGCCTCGGGCCCTCCGAGCCTGAGGCTGCCGAGGGGGCTGATGGCCATGCCCATGGCGATCAGGAACAGAACCACAACCATCCAGAGCCAGACACCTCCCAGCAGGGAACTCACGAAGGCCTTGCCTTCGCTGGTGAAGGTTTCAGCCAGGGTGAGATCGACAGCAGCCACCAGCAGAAAGATCAGCAGCGGTCCGGCCCCGACCCAGAGAGGGCTTTCCCGGATCCAGTGGCGTGGGGTCTTGGCGGAATCAGACATGGAAAACGGGCTCAGAGACGGACAGCTGTGCGCTGGTGGCTCCAGCAGGACAGATCAACGGCGGGTTGGTTCCCACTGGCCAGTCGTGCCAGGGAGTCCCCGATCAACGGGGCGAACTTGAAGGCCTGACCGGAGCCTCCCGTGAACAGGCTGAGATTCGGGCTGAGCCGATCCAGCACGAAATTCACATCACTGGTCATGGAGTAGGGGCTCATCACCGTTTCCACGCGCTCCTGCACGCCTTCAACGTTGTTGAACAGAAAGGTGTCAAGCAGTTCCACAAGCCTTGGCGGCGGCTCCGTGGCCATGGCATTGGGCTCGGCCACGCGGAGCTCCTGGGGAGCCCAGTCGATCCCGGCTTTGATCCGCGGGCGGCCATCAGCCGTGTGGCTGAGAACGGGGAAGCCGTAATAGAGACCGCCGTCGTCCCCGCGTTTCTGCTGGAAGCAGAACCACTGGGGATAGCGATCGGCCAGGGCCGGATCGACGGTGTAATGGGCCCAGAGCATGGGCCAGACCTCGAGTTTCGGAGCCAGCCCCAGCGGAGCCAGAAGCAGCTGACTCCAGATGCCGCTGGTCACCACCACCTGGCCTGCGCTGATGTGATGGCCGTTCTCGAGGGTGACGCCCGCGCCATCGGGATCGATGCCGGCCACGGGGCAGTGTTCGATCAGCTGCTGACCTGCGTTGCGGGCGGTGCGGGTCCAGTGGGCGATCACCTTGTCACTGCGCACCGCGCCGGCGGTGGGCTCGAACAGTCCGGTGAAGTCCGGTTTCGGGTTCAGCGGAAACCGTGCCTTGATCTCTTCAGCACGGAGGGCTTCATAGGGAATGCCCTGGTCGTCCATCACGCGGCGGGCGCCGGGAATCGATCCCTCAATCGTTTCCTCATCCCAGCTTTCGCCGTAGAAGAGCAGTCCGTGCGTTTCGCGCAGTTGCTCTCCGGCATGGGTTTCCTCCTCCCTCCAGAGGCGATTGGCCTCCTGAGCAAGCCTGCAGAGCACCGGATCGGAGTACATCTCGCGGAACATCCGGGTTTCTCCGAAGCTGCTCGCCCTGGCATGGGCCAGGGTCCTGGCCTCCAGCAGCACCACATCGCCGATGCCGTGACGGGCCAGGGAGGCGGCGCAGCTGAGCCCGGCCATTCCGCCGCCGATGATCACGACAGCGGCCTGGGACGGCAGAGAGGAGGGTTGGGTCATGCGGCATCTCCGAAGCTGAGGCCGATGGGGTCGCTGCTGGATTCAGCCACGTCCACCAGAGCAGCCCCAACCGAGAGCCCCTGATCGCGCCGACTCAGGTAGTTGGCGGCCCGCTGCCGGACCTCGCAGCGCACGAAGGAATACACGTCCTCCGCACCGGCGTTGTTCCAGGCCTCCGGGGAGAACCGCTCGATGGAATCGGCAATCACGGCACCCGCATTCACCAGGGGATCCGGCAGCACACGGATGCCACGGCGGCGCAGCTCATCGGCCAGTTGCGGGTTCTGGAAGGGGGCGTTGGCAGCCGGAACTACGGCCTCCGTGCGGAGGGCGTCTGCCATGGCTGCATCGATCAGGCCGGAGATGGAGCAGGGCAGCAGCAGGTCCAGCTTCAGCTCCCACCAGGAGCATCCCTGCGGCAGCGGCGTCGCGCCGGGTATGGAAGCCCGTTCACGACTGAGATCCACGGTGAAGACCGTCCAGCCGTGGTCCACCAGGGCGCGGGCGACGGTGCCTCCCACCGCGCCGCATCCGTGCACCAGGGCGCGCCCGGGCTTGGCAGTTTTCAGGTCCGTCTCCAGCACGGCTTCGACGGCGCCCAGGGTGCCGTGAGCCGTGGCAGCACTGGCATCCACCGGACTGCCGACCGCAGCCAGCACGTGCGGTGTGAGCTCGGTCAGCCGCTCCATGTCCTCAAGGCTGGTGTTGAGGTCACAGCCGGTGATCATGGCTCCGTCGAGCGACTGCAGCAGCTCGGCGGTGATGTTGATCAGTTCATCCTTGACCGCTGCAGGCTCCGAGGCCCGGGCCACGATCTTGCCGCCGGCGAAACCGGTGCCATAGAGATCGTGCTTGTGGGTCATCAACCCTGCAAGACGTTCGCCATCAGCGATGCAGGCTTCATCACTGGGGTAATTGAGAAGACGAAGGCCACCGTTGGCAGGTCGCTTGGCGTCGGTGTCCTCCGCCACCACGAACACCGAGAGGTGATCCGAGACGTGCTCGGCAAGCACCGAGACACTCGGTGTGGGTCTTGTTTGGGTTGTCATCAGGCGACCTTCTCCATGATCTGGTGGTGCTCGACGTAATCCAGGCTCCACTCACTCGGAGCTTCAGCGATGCGTTGCTCCAGCTGCGTGTAAACCTGATCAGCGACGCTGTCTCCTGCCACGCTGGCGAAGCTGTGCCGGCTCCAGCTGCGGATGGTGGCCATCAGTCCTGCTGCAAAAGCAGCGGTGTCTCCGTTCTCGTTCCAGCGGCGGCGGTACGGGCACTTCACATACACCGTGCGTTCGTTCACCAGCCGCAGGCCGTTGCGATAGGGCGCTGAGGTGGTGTCCTTCAGCGGAGCCATGAACTCCTCTGGAGACTTGTAGAAATTCAGAACCGTTCCACTGCGGTACTGCTCCTCGGAGATCACGCCTTCATCAGCCAGGCCACGCCAGATCTGATGCAGCTGGTCATGCACGTTGCGGGTTTCGCCACCGTTGTGACCCAGATAGCGGCCTTCCCCATCGCGGGAGAGGTTCACGGTCAGCAGGCGCCCGCCGACCTTCAGTTCGCGGCTGCGCAGTTCGAGGATGAACGTCCAGTCCTTCATCGCCTGGGTTGTGAAGCGCTCCAGTGCTTCTGCATCCCCTGAGGCGAGCACATGGGTATGCGTCTCCAGCTGGCCAGGTGATGCACTCAGCCAGTGCATCGCGGTGGCGGAGAAGCCGAAGCTCACCGTGTTCGGCCCCACGGAGGGTTCGTAGAAGCTGCGGGCACTCACCAGCACCGTCGGTTTCGCAGGGCGCGGGATCTGCAGGGCCAGGTTCTCGGCCAGAGCGACGTTGTCATTGCTCGGCAGATCGTTGCCGATCAGGGTCAGGTGGGCCTCGGGCTGGTTGCCATGCAGGCGATCCAGCACTTGATTCCAGAGACCGACGGCAGTGCCGCCGTCGGCGGCTCCGTAATCGATCAGCACGTGACTGTCAGAGACAGCCAGTTGGTCAACACAAGTCAAGGCCCAGTCCGAGGCGGCTTCGATGCAGAGGAGTGCGCCTTCGGTCTGCGCGCTGTAACCCGTGGTCATGGCGATGGCCATGAACCTCGTCAGCGGCAGGGTTCACCGTACAGGACTCGTTTTTCAGCCCCCCGTGACACAGAGCACCTGGGTGTGTTCAGGCGGCCTGAAGCAGCTCCCTGAGGCCTGGTTCCAGCTGGGCGAAAGCCCGCCCCCGGTGCCCGTGATGCTTCTTTTCGCTGAGCGGCATCTCGGCGAAGGTGAGGCCGGTGCCCGACACCTCGAAGACGGGGTCGTAGCCGAAGCCTCCGTCGCCGCGGGGCTCAGTGGTGATCGAGCCCTCACAGCGACCCTCCACCTCCAGCAGCACCGTCCCGTCGGGTGCGGCCAGGCAAAGGGCAGCGATAAAGCAGGCAGAACGGTCCTCAACCTCACCCAGAGCATCCAGCAGTTTTGCGATCCGCTCGGGATCTGTGGGTGCATAGCGCGCCGAATGCACACCGGGGGCTCCGTCCAGGGCCGTGACACTCAGGCCCGAGTCATCGGCCAGGGACCATTCGCCACAGGCGGCCGCCACGGCCCGAGCCTTGATGCGGGCATTGGCGGCGAAACTGGCGCCGGTCTCCTCAATGTCCAGACCGCTGGGCTGGGGTTGCACGTCCAGAGGAAGCGCGCCGAGCAGGCCCTGGAATTCGCGGATCTTGCCCTGGTTTCCACTGGCGATGATCAGACGTTTCATGCGGCTTCGGCGAAGCGTCGGGCCCAGCTCAGCACGGCGTTGACCCGTTCGGCATCGGGGGCTTCGCAGTAGAGACGCAGCAACGGCTCGGTGCCCGAGAAGCGCAGCATGAGCCAGTGGCTCGGTCCCAGTCGGAGCTTGATGCCGTCCGTGCTGATCACGCTCTGCACGGCGGTGCCGGCGACCTCCTCCGGTGGTGCATCCGCCAGCAGGGTCTCCAGCCGCCGGCGGGCGTCCATATCGGCCAGCCGCAGGTCGAGCCGGTCGTAATGGCTGGCTCCGCCGTGGCGCTGCTGCAGGTCATTCAGACGTGCCCCAAGCGGTTGCCCGCTCTCCACCAGGGCTTCCAGCACCAGCATCGCCGCGAACAGGGCGTCTCGCTCGGGTAGGTGCATTCCGAATCCGACACCGCCTGATTCCTCTCCGCCGATGAGGACCTCACCCGCCAGCATTTCCGCAGCGATGTATTTGAAACCCACGGGCAGCTCCTGAACCTCGCGCCCGAGCCCCTCGGCCACCAGGCGCATCAGGTCCGAGCCACTCACGGTCTTCACCACGGTTCCAGGCAGTTGCCTGGCCCGAGCCAGATGATCAATCAGGAGCGGCATCAGCAGCTGGGTGCTGCAGAACCGGCCCGTTTCATCCACAGCGGCGATCCGATCTCCGTCTCCGTCGAACACGAGTCCGACCGCCGGCGTCCCCGCTGCCGTTGAAGCCTGCACCGCAGTGATCAGCTGGCTCAGGTAAGGAGCCAGCGGTTCCGGCGGATGACCGCCGAACAGTGGGTCGCGCTCACTGCGGATCTCCTCCACCAGACCATCGCCGGAGCAGTCCAGAAGCTCGGAGACACATCCCGCCGCCGAGCCATGCATCGGGTCGACGATCACCTTCAGGTTCATGGACCTGAGTCCCTCTCTCAGGGCCGTCAGATCGAGTTTGCGGCGCAGACCCTCCAGATGCTCCCGCCTTCCGTCGAAGCGGTGGATCGTTCCCTGAATCGGAGCTGTGATCCCAGCGGCAGCCAGTCGTCTCTCCACAGCGGCGGTGAAGTCACCCTCCACCGAACCACCGAAGGGCCCCTTGATCTTGAGCCCCAGCCATTCGGAGGGATTGTGACTGGCGGTGATCACCAGAGCGCCCAGGGCACGTCGCTCAACGACCGCCCAGCTGCAGGCGGGTGTGGGCACAGCTGTCTCGGTGAGCAGTGGTTCCAGCTCGCTGCCGCGGACGGCGGCTGTGATCGCCTCGGCCAGTTCAGGTGCCAGAAAGCGCCGGTCATAGCCGATCACGACGGTGCGACTCTCAAGGCCTGCCGGGGCGCGATGGGCGAGTTCCTGAGCCGCTGCCGCCGCCACACGCAGCAGGCGTTCCACCGTGATGTCCACCCCGAGAACGCCACGCCAGCCATCGGTGCCGAATCGGATCGGAGCAGGGTGCAGAGGCAGGGGGGCTGAGGACATGGAACACCTGGCAGCGAACAGGATCTAGCAGTTGCGCGCCGTAGGGTCGCCTCATGGGTGACACCCCGCCTGCCGACAACGCTCTCACCGATCGTTTGCTGCGCAGCTGGCTGCGCTGTCGGCGCAAGGCGTGGCTGGATCGTCATGGTGATGCGGCTGATCGGTTGTGGACCGCGCATCGCAATCTTCAGCTCGATGATCAGCAGCGTTGTTTCGCGGCGCTTCTACGGCAGCCTCCCGGACGGGGAGAGGCGTCCTGTCGCGATGGTGCCGAGTCGGTTGTCGGTCTGCGCTTGAAGGGCACTGGTCCTTCCGGGGAGCCGCTCGAGGCCCATCCACCCCTGCTTCGACGGGTGAAGGGACAGAGCCGCTGGGGGGCTTTCGCCTACCAGCCGGTCATTGCCCGTCAGGGTCGTCGTCTCACCAGGGAACATCAGCTGCCCCTGGCCCTGATGGGCCATCTTCTGGAGCAGGTTCAGGACAGTCCTGTCCAGGACCTGCTGGTGCTGGGGGGATCCGGTCGGCGGCTGGAGCGGGACCGGGTCGGATTGTCTTCAGGTCTCCGTCGCCAGCTCAGCGAGGCTCTGCGAAAGCTGGGCCAGGATCTGCAGCGTTCCCAACCTCCGGCGCTGGCGGCGGATCGTCGCAAGTGTTCTCTCTGCAGCTGGCGAGTCAGTTGCAACGCCGTTGCCGCCTCCGAGGGGCATCTCAGTGAGGTGAGCGGCATCGGCGCCCGTCGGCGCGAAATGCTGATGGAGATCGGTATCCGCGGCCTCGAGGATCTGGCGGCGGCTGAACCCGATCGGCTGGCGGCGCAGATGGAACGCTTCGGCGATCAGCACGGCGTGGTGGCGCGCACATTGGTGGCCCAGGCACGGGTCCAGCGGGACGGCCGGGTGGAACGTCTGCTGAGGTCACCGGCTGTGCCGGAGCTTGAGACAGCGCCCGGAGTTCTGCTGTACGACATCGAGTCGGATCCCGACGCCCGTCACGATTTCCTGCATGGTTTCGTTTGCCTGCCCAGGGATTCCAGCGGGGCCTGGCTGCCGCATGCCGCGAAATACCACCCTGTCCTGATGCTTCAGGACCATCCGGAGGAACGCAGCTGGAGACGGTTGACGTGCTTGCTGGATCGATTCGCCTCCTGGCCCGTGCTGCATTACGGAGAAACGGAGTCTTTGGCCCTGCGACGCATGGCCCAGCGCCAGGGACTTGCGGATGCTGATCTCACCGACCTTCGGCAGCGGCTCGTGGATGTGCACGCCAGGGTGCGCAGCCACTGGCGCTTGCCGCTGAACAGCTACGGACTCAAATCCGTTGCGGCCTGGCGGGGATTCCGCTGGGGTCAGGCCGGCGCCGATGGGGCCCGTGCGCTGCTCTGGTGGCGTCAGTGGCAGGGGGAAGGTGAACGACGCCGGGGACATTCCCATGCCCTGGATCGGATCTTCCGGTACAACCGCGATGACTGTCTGGCGACCTGGGCTGTCGCTGAATGGTTGCTGAAGCGGGATGGTGCTCCTGATCAGGAGGAACCGGCAGAAACCGGCGGGTCCTGAAACCCTCCAGGCCGCTGAAGGATCAGACATTGACCTTCCGGTCCCTCAAGCTCCCCTTCCTGCAGCCATTGCCGGCGCACCAGCGCAAGACCGATCCAGCGTTGACCTGGCGTCACCTCCAGGCTGGAGGTGACGACACCAGCACGGTCACCGTTGCATCCGAGTTTCGCTTCGGCACTGATCGCAGCTGTGCTGCTCCAGCAGCGCAGCTGCTGCTTCACCCCACCGCTCGACGCCAGCTTGGCCATGGTTTCCTGGCCGAGGTAGCAACCTTTTGACAGGCTGATCCGCCTTGCCAGGCCAAGTTCAAAGGGATTGGTGTCGCCTGTCAGCTCTTGGCTCGACGGCCAACCCTGAAGGAGTCGCCATTGTTCGAGGGCATCAGCATCCGCCAGTGGCAGGTCCGAGCAGTCCTTCGGAAGCCCCTGCCCCGGGAGCAGCCAGGCCACGGTGTCAGCGTCGGGAAGGGTCTGAAGACGCTGTTGGCGTCTGCCAGCGCTGACGCGGACGCGATCAGCCGGAAAGATCACCTGATCGAAGCCATTGGTGATGGCGTCGGCCTCACCAGCCAGCACCAGAACATCCGCGCCCGTCGGATCCATCCGGATCTCCAGCAGCCCCCTCAGCCGTCCTGTGGCGCTCAGCCAGCAGCTCTGGACCAGAACACCATCTGGAATCTCCTTGAGGTCGGCACTGGTCTGACCCTGGAGAAAGTCACGGGCTCCCGGCCCCTCCAGCCGCAGCAGCGGGAAGTCGTCCTGCCAGAGCAGTGTTGCGGTCATGCCGCGAGCTCCAGGGCGCATCCGGCCACCTCTGAAAGTCGATAGAGGCTGATCAGTTCCAGCCCGGCCGATTCCATTGCGGCTGCACCTCCCTCCTCACGATCCACGATGGTGACGACCCGCTGCACGCGGAAGCCGGCGTCCTGCAGCTGCTGCACGGCTTTGAGGGCTGAACCTCCTGTGGTCACAACGTCTTCGAGAACGGTCACGATCGATCCTGGCGCCGGCAGAGGACCCTCCAGCCAGGCGGCAGTTCCATGGCCTTTCGCCTGTTTGCGCACGATCAGAGCATCGAGAGGCCTGTCGGACAGGGCCGCCGCCATCGCCACCCCGCTCACGAGCGGGTCAGCCCCAAGGGTGAGACCGGCGACGGCGGCGGCGTCCTCCTCCACATGAGCCAGCATGGCTGTGCTGATCAGAGCCAGGCCTCGACCGCTGAGACTCACCGGCTTGCAGTTGACGTAATGCTCGCTCTGGCGGCCTGAAGCCAGCTTGAACGTCCCCCGTCGGTAAGCCTCCATGGCAAGGCGCTTCAGAAGGAGCCTGGTCGGGTCTTCCGCAGGGGCCGGAGGACTGGGCATGGGACTAGCCGCACGCAACAACGTTCCTTAGTTTGCGCTCAGAGGCATGACGTCCCGCGATGCAGCGGCTGCTGTCGGTTCCGTTTCTGCTGTTCCTGATGCAGGTGGCTGCTCTTCCAGTCCAGGCAGGTCCTGTCCTCTGCAGCAGCTCCCTGGAGGTCGGCGAGCCGGGAACGGCCCCGGTGGAGGTCACGGTCTGCGAGCCGGTTCAGTCCACCTCAAAGCTGGTCACTCAACGCTTCTTCACCTGGACCGCTCCCTATGCCAGGGGGGTCGATCTGATGCATCAGATCACTGACCTGTTCGGTGTCGCTCGGGGTGGAACGGATGGCAACCGATGGATGGGTCTGGGATTCCCCGATCAGACGATCATTTGGGACAGCAGTGCGATTCACAACACCACGGCAGCTCTGCTGGAGCAGCAGAGTCCTGCGATTCCCTGGAGGACCATGGATCTGCCGAATGGATTCAATGCTGGTCTGTCCGGGAGCGTCCCAGGGACAGCTCCATTGTGGTAACACTCAGGCAGGACCCCGGGGGTCTAGCAATCTGGTGAATGCAGCGAACTCATAATTCGCCTAAGGCGAGTTCGATCCTCGCGACCCCCATCCACTTCTTCTGATGCGGCTGTTCCTGCTGGTCCTGCTCATGGTCCTGCCGGCTTTTTTTGCCGCTGCCGAAATCGCACTGCTGCGGTTGCGACCCAGCCGCGTTGAGGTGCTGGTGGAGGAAGGGCTGCGCGGCGCAGCAGCTGTTCAGCGCCTGCAGCGTCACCTCAAACGGGCTCTGATGGTGTCCCAGTTGGGAGCGACTCTCGCCATCGTCGCGCTCGGCTGGGCTGGTCGTGGACTCGGCATGCGGCTCTGGCCGGACGGAACTGCCGGCGCTGTCTGGCTGGATACGGGGCTGTTTCTGACAATCGTTCTGAGCGCGACGCTCGTTGCCGGTCTCTTGCCGAAGGCCTGGGTGCTCAATCGTCCCGAGTCGGCGGCATTGCGGCTGGCTCCTGTCCTGGAGACGGTGATGCGCTGTCTGTCCCCGCTGATCAATGTCCTGGAATCGCTGTCGGCACTTCTGCTGCGGTTGGCAGGACTGGCGCCCCAGTGGGATGCCCTGGTGCCGGTGCTCTCGGCCGGGGAGCTGGAAACCCTGATCGAATCCGGCCGGGTCACGGGTCTCTTCCCGGACGAGCGCAACATCCTCGAGGGGGTCTTCGCGCTGCGCGATACCCAGGTCCGTGAGGTCATGGTGCCGCGGTCGGGGATGGTGACCCTGCCGGTGGACGTGCGGTTCGCTCAGATGATGGAAGCCGTCCACCACACGCGCCATGCCCGTTTCCCGGTGATCGGGCAGTCGCTGGATGACGTCAGGGGAATTCTCGATCTACGGCAGATGGCGGAACCGATCTCCCGGGGTGAACTGGTTGCCGAGTCTCCCCTGGAGCCCTATCTGCAGCCAGCCGTGCGCGTGCCGGAGACCAGCACCCTCGCTGAACTGCTGCCGATGATCCGCAGCGGGCAGCCTCTGATTCTTGTGGTGGATGAACACGGTGGCACCGAGGGTCTGGTGACCGCCGCGGATCTCACCGGTGAGATCGTGGGGGACGAGCTGCAGCACGATCCCCATGAGCCCGAGTTGCAGCCGGTTGAGGATCAACCGGGGATCTGGCTGGTGGCTGGGGATCTCGAGATTTTCGAGCTGAACCGGCAGCTGAACCTCGAGCTTCCCGAGGCAGACGACCATCACACGCTGGCGGGGTTCCTGCTGGAGCGGCTGCAGCACATCCCGTCCCCCGGAGAAGCCCTGCGCTTCAACGGTCTTCAGTTCGAAATCACAGCCATGGCCGGGCCGCGGATCGAGCGGGTCCGTCTGGTCCTGCCGGATCAGACTCAGGATGACAAGTGAATCCCCGATAATCTCCCCCTGCGTCCAGGGCTCGCTGATGTCTCCCGACCCCATGGTTCCGGTGAAGGTCGGGGTGATAGGTATCGGCAACATGGGTTGGCACCATGCCCGGGTGCTGAGCCTGCTCAAGGATGCGGATCTGGTGGGTGTGGCCGATCCGGATGCAGCGCGGGGACAGCTGGCAACCGAGCAGTTCGGGTGTCGTTGGTTCGCGGATTACCGGACCATGCTTTCGGAGGTGGAGGCGGTCTGCATCGCGGTTCCGACCCTTCTGCATCATTCCGTCGGCATGGCCTGCCTTGATGCCGGCCTTCACGCTCTGATCGAGAAGCCGATCGCGGCCAGCCAGGATGAAGCTGCGGCGCTGATCGAGGCGGCCACGCGTGCCGGCCGGTTGCTCCAGGTTGGCCATATCGAGCGGTTCAACCCCGCGTTCCGGGAACTCACGAAGGTGGTGGCAAATGAGGAGGTGGTGGTCCTGGAAGGGCGCCGCCACAGTCCTCATGCCGATCGAGCCAACGACGTCTCGGTCGTTCTGGACCTGATGATTCATGACATCGATCTCGTGCTGGAGCTGGCCCAGGCGCCGGTGGTGCGTCTCGCGGCGGCCGGAGGTCGCAGCTCCGAAGGCCCGATCGACTACGTCAACGCCACCCTCGGTTTCGACAACGGCGTCGTGGCCAGTCTCACCGCCAGCAAGATGAGTCACCGCAAGATCCGCAGCCTCAGTGCGCATTGCCGCTCGAGCCTCGTGGAGACGGATTTTCTCAACCACACCCTTCACATCCATCGCCGCGCCCATGAGTGGTATTCCGCGGACCATGGCGAGCTCCTGTACCGAAATGACGGCTTCATCGAGGAGGTGAGCACCACGTCGATCGAGCCGCTCTACGCCGAACTGGAACACTTCCTGCAGTGCGTCCGGGGCAGGGAGACCCCGGCCGTGGATGGTCAGCAGGCGTCCAGGGCGCTGCGACTGGCGGACCTGATCGAGCAGGCGGTCGAGCATCCCGACATGGGCGTGCCGCTCACTGAGCCGATCTGATCTCCGATCACACCAGCCCTTCCTGTTCCGCCAGTTCCCGCAGGGCTGCGATCTGCCAGCGGCGACACACATCCGGGGAGGAGCCGTAGAACTGACCCCAGGCCATGGCTTTGTGCTGTGCGTAGGAGCTGGGGTCCTGCTCAGGGTGGCCCTGCTGCCAACCGACACGCACGGCATGGCCGATCACCACATCCAGGGCGAGATCGTCATCGAATCGCACCTCCGGGTTGGCCTCCACGAAGGCCATCAGGGAGAGCAGGCATTCGGTGCAGAGCTGCCGGTACTCCGGAGCCGTGATCCGGCTCAGCAGGTGCTCCACCTGGGTGGCGAAGTTGCGTTCCCCAGCTGTCTTTTCCAGGATCAGACGGCTGTTGAGTCGGTTGCGGCGCTCCAGCTTGTCCCCGATCACGAGGCCGCGGCAGTGCTGCAGCAGGGACCAGATGCCGGCGTAGAAATCGCGGGGAACCCGTTGCAGCGTCCCGAGTCGGATGCGGTGCTGCAACCAGTCCCCGCTGCTGGGAGGCTCCGCCAGCGGATCAGGCACCTTCCACTGCACGCGGCCGCTCACATGCAGCTGTTCCCCCCGCTTCAGTGCCGCGCGGGCGTGATCCACGTCCGTCAAGACGGCACGCAGACGACAGCGGACCGCGTGCGGTGCCTCGTTGCAGAGTGCTTCGAAGGCCTCGTCCTGACTGAGCTGCTGCTCGGCGGCCAGTTCCGAGGTGAGCAGCAGCAGCAGTTGTCCGAGCTGGAGCGTCAGGCTGCCCTTGAGGAGATCCGGCTCGCGTCGGGCCACGCTGTCGAGGGCGAGCAGCAGTTCCTGTTCCAGCATCCGTTCGCGACCGTCGCGGCCGCTGGTGCGATCGATCAGAGCCGCGATCGCACTGCTGTCCTGCGGCGTGCTCAATCGGGAGTCGGCGGTGTAGTTGCGACCGACGACCACCTGCTTCTGACGGACCAGCAGATCGGTGAGGGCATCCTCCAGCTGGGGATGCACCATCCCCATGGCGCCGGCGCAGCGACGCACGACACTCCAGTCTCCGCAATGAAGTCCCCGGTGATAAACCTCGTCCAACAGTGCATCGATATCCACGGGCTGCCCCTGCTTGGTCCCCTGGATCCCACCGCCGCCCTGTCGCTGCTGCAGCAGTTCGAGCACTTCGGCCTGCTCGTGCAGAGAAGCGCTGTTCCAGAGCCGAATCTGCAGTTCTTCGATCGAGGTCTCATCCAGTTCCTGCTCCTCGGCGGCCGTCAGGTCCCTGAGATCGGTGGCGTCGCGCAGCAGCGGTGGTGACTGGTCGCGGACGCGCCGCTGCCTGGTCGGTGTATCGGAGGGCTCCGGAAGCGCTTGCCACTGTCCGTGAGGCGCCAGCTCGCTCAGCCGGTCGAACCGGACCGGGATTCCGGCGATCTCACCCGACTGAAGGGTATGACCGAGTTTCAGGAAGGCCTCCGGGTGGCGTTGCAGCGCCTCCGCTCCGACCGGGATCAGAAGCAGAGGCAGCCCCTCCCCACGCCAGTGGCGCTGGAGCAGATGCAGTTCATCCACAACGGTGTCCGCCAGTTGCAACGGGTCATCGGCCAGATAGCTGTTGCTGTCCTCCAGCACCGCAGCCGTATGGGCCATGGCGATGCCCCGCCGGCGGTAGAACCGGGCAGTTTCCTCGGTTTCAATGCGCTGTCCCGGCTGACCACTGAGCCCGAGCTTGGCGTTGCTTCCCAGCACACAGAGATCGTCACTCAGCTCGGCGGAGGCCCGCACCGTCACGTCGCCGCCGCCGTCCACCGGCAGACCTGCTGCCATCAGCGCCTCCAGCACAGATGGTGTCTCGGCAGCCATGGCGACCAGCACCGCTTCGGCTCCAAGGGTGGTGGGTGAACGCCGTTCGCAGGGATCCAGGTCCTCCGGCGTGATCAGTCGTGCGAGCAGCATGTCTCCCACCCAGACCAGGCTCTGGGTCCAGATCAGCGGCAGGTTGGCGTTCGCCTGGCGGGGCTGACTGCCGGGGACCTGGCGTTCCTGGTCCACCTTGTCGTCGGGTACCCGGTACAACTCCGGGAACAGCTGCTCCCCGTCCTGCTCCACCGCCAAGGGGGTGAGTCGGGCTCGCCAGCGGCGGGCGTCGTCCCACCGTTCTTCACAGCAGGCCGTCACCAGTTCGAAGGCCAGGAACAGCGGCCATTCCGATTCGATCCCCTCGAAGGCCGACAACTCCTCCGGCTCGTAATGCAGTCGTGAAACGTCCTCCACCGGTGTCTGGTGCCCGTCGCGAAGGAACCGCTTGTAGCCGTAGGCGCCGCCGAGTTCCCGTCGGATCCGTCGCACCGTTCGCTCGATCAGAGAGCGGTCTTCTACCGCCCATGCGGGGTAGCCCACCACCGAGAGGCAGGCACTGTCGGCTTCCTTGCTGGCCGATTCCCGGGGGAGAAGGCTCTCGAGCGCCCGTCTCAGCCGCACGATGGCTCCCTGAGGAATCAGCAGTTGACGGCTGCCGTCACCGTGGTGGCCGAAGAGGTCCAACCCCTCGAGCCCCTCCAGGGCGGCTTTCGCCATTCCGATGGAACTGGCGTTGCGTTCCGGCAGCCCATGGTTTCCCTTGTCGCCCCGTTCCCAGATGCCGTAGTCGCGGGTCCTGTAGGCCCTCGCCACGTAGTAAATCAGGTTCTGAATGAAGTCCGCTTCATCCCTGCTCTGGATGACGGGGAGACCGCCGCGGGTGAGCTGGGCCAGCTGCAGCAGATAGAGCGAGGTGGCATCCAGTTGCAGATGACCCCAGGCGTGATCGGCCACCACGGGCTCACCGCTGCGGCTGTCGTATTTGGCATGGAGGGCGTCGCCGGGGTCGAGGCTGCTCTTGAACCGCTCCACTTTTCCGGCCTGCCGCATCATCGATCGCAGCAGACCCCGCATCAGGGCCAGCACACGCTGTTCCAGCTCCCAGGCCCGACTGCAGCGCGCGCCATGACGTCGTCGGTGGGCGAGGGCAAGCCCCCACACGCACTGGATGGAATAGACGCAGTCCCGCACCCAGGCATCGCCGTAATCGCCGTGGACGGTGTGGGCGGTGCTGGCAGGCAGCAGTCCGCTGATCGGGTCCTGTCGCTGCAGCACCACCCTTTCGATCGATCGATCCAGTCGCTCCAGGATCCGGTCGCTCTGGCTTGGGTCGCTGACGGTCTCCGTTGCCGACACAACCATGAGCCGCTCCACCACCATCCTTAAATTCTCCAACGCCGCCCTTCGGTGATCGATCCCGTGAGCACCAACCCCGACGACCGTCGCCGCTGCAGCGTTCTCGGAGTTCCCGTTGATGCCTGTCGCGATGTGCGTGCGGCAGCGGTCGGACTGCATGCCGCCGGTGGCGGCCGCATCGTGACGCTCAATGCCGAGATGACCATGGCGGCCCGGGCCAACCCGGAGCTTGGCCAGGCCATCGCCACGGCGAATCTTGTGATTCCGGACGGTGCCGGAGTGGTCTGGGCCCTGTCGCTGCAGGGGGTGAACGTGGTGAAGAGCGCCGGGATCGAGCTGGCCTGGAGCTTGCTTCGCTACGCAGCGGCTCATCAATGGCGCGTGGCCCTTGTGGGATCAGCGCCTGCTGTGATGGATGTGCTGCGGCGGGAGCTGCCGCAGCGCCTTCCTGGCCTGAATCTGGCTTTGGCGGTGGACGGCTACCAGCCTGCCGAGGCCTGGCCGGGTCTGGAGGCTGAACTGCGGGACCTGAAGCCGGATCTTGTGCTGATCGCCCTTGGCGTGCCTCGCCAGGAAACCTGGTCCCAGCGGGTCTGCCAGGGCGCTAGTGGTGTCTGGATGGGTGTTGGGGGAAGTTTTGACGTCTGGGCAGGCGTCAAACGTCGTGCTCCCGCCTGGATGTGCAGATGGCAGATCGAGTGGCTCTACCGGCTGCTTCAGGAACCGAGCCGCTGGCGTCGCATGCTGTCACTGCCGGCCTTCGTCTGGGATGTGCTGCGGAAGGGTCGGGCCTGAACCGGGTGTTCAGCGGAAGCCGACGGATGCTTGCCAGACGAAGGCAAGCAGCAGGAAGAAGACCGGAATCAGAGGCAGGATGTCGATCAGTGGAGAGAAGGCCTGGTAGGCCTCGGGCAGCTGTGCCAGCAGGTCGAGGGTGTAAGCGGCCATCCCTGGTGTCGATTCGGGCGAGGGCTGGACGCTACCACGTGTGGTGAGCTGGGGAGTCCGGCTCCCAGGGAGCGAAATCCTCTGAAAAACAACCGTCCTGAATCGCTGCCGCCATGGCGTTGGTGAAGCGGATCAGCTGGGTGATGTTGTGGATGCTCAACAGGGTCAGGCCGAGCAATTCGTCGCTGCGGATCAGATGATGCAGATAGGCCCGCGTGTGGCCTGTGCAGGCGATGCAGCGGCAGCTTGGATCGAGGGGAGTGTGGTCATGGCGGAAGCGCGCGTTGCGAAGATTCCAGCGTTCGCCTCCCACCAGGGCCGTGCCATGACGGCCCAGCCGGGTGGGCAGCACGCAGTCGAACAGGTCGATGCCGTGCGCCACAGCCAAGGCCATCTCCCGCAGGGTTCCGATTCCCATCAGGTAGCGCGGGCGGTCCACGGGGAGGAGAGGGGTGACATCCCTCACAATCCGGTGCATCTCCTCCACCGGTTCTCCGACACTCACCCCACCGACGGCGATGCCCGGCAGCTCGAAGGCCGAGACCGCGCGGGCGCTCTCCCGTCGCAGATGGGGGAAACAACCGCCCTGGACGATGCCGAACAGGGCCTGATCCTCACGGGTGTGGGCGTTGACGCAGCGTTCCAGCCAGCTGTGGGTGCGCCGGCAGGCATCCACCACATCATTTTCTGTTGCCGGATAGGGAGGGCACTGATCGAAGGCCATGGCTACATCGGCACCCAGCGCCATCTGGATCGATGTGGCGCGTTCGGGTGTCATGTCGATGATCCGTCCATCGCGCGGGTTCCGGAACACCACTCCACGGTCATCAATGCGGTTCAGATCGCCGAGACTGAAGACCTGGAAGCCGCCTGAATCGGTCAGCATTGGACCGCTCCAGCCCATGAAGCGGTGGAGACCACCCGCCTCGGCAATGATGTCCTCCCCCGGCTGGAGATGCAGGTGGTACGTGTTGGAGAGAACCATCTGGGCGCCGGTCTCCTGCAGCTGCCCGGTGCTGACGCCCTTCACCGTCGCCAGGGTCCCCACCGGCATGAACCGAGGGGTCTGAACCACCCCGTGAGGCGTTGTGAAGCGGCCGCAGCGGGCAGCTGTCCGCGGGCAATGCGCTGTGATCTGGAAGCCGAACAAGTCCGTGGCACCCCTGCGCTGAACCTACGGTGAGAGCTGACCCACCCGGCATGGCCATCGCGCGGACCCCGCCCTGTTGGCTCGCGGATCTCGCCGGAGCCTGGATTTTCTACACCGTGCTGCCGGCCTGGCCATGGCCGCCGCCACGGTTCAGACGCATCGCTCGCTTCGCACCCTGGATCGGCCTTCTGATCGGCAGCTCGCAGGCGGTTCTTTGGTGGGTGCTGACAGAGCTGGGCTGGTCGCCGATCGCGCTGGCTCCGCTGGTGCTTGCTGTTGGGATCTGGCTCAGCGGGGGGCTGCATCACGACGGGTTGATGGACACCACCGATGGTCTGGCCGCAGGGGTGGAGCGTCGTCTGATCGCGATGGAGGACAGTCGTGTCGGTGCCAGCGGTGTTCTGGCGCTGGTGATGCTGCTCCTTCTGGAGGTGGCTGCGCTGATCCAACTGGGATCCTTTGCTCCCATCGCGCTGCTTTTGACGGGGTTCTGGGCGCGGGTGGCGCCGCTCTGGGCGATGGCGCGGTTCGACTATCTGCGGCCGGAGGGTTCCGCGGCCTTCCATCGGCGGCATGGCCGCCCGTGGCTGGATGCGGTCCCGGCACTGCTGGCGCTGCCTCTCCTGGCATGGCTCTCAGATCCTGTGTCGGCCCTGGTGGGTCTGCCCGTCGCCGTCCTCTGTGCTGATCGACTCGGACGACGGCTCGGCGGTCACACGGGTGACTCTTACGGGGCCTCGCTGGTGCTGACCGAGGGCTTCACGCTTCTGGTTCTCTCCCTGATACCGGCGGCAACGTCAGCCTGAACAGGTTGCCAAGCGCCGGCAGATCAGAACTTGGAGAGACCACAGGCTGGTCGCCGGGCCTGACGCACAGCTGCAGGCTTCCGCCGTTCCGCTCTGCCAGATGGCGGGCCAGGGACAGGCCCAGGCCTGTTCCTGGCCGTTCCTGTCCGGCCTCTCCGCGCACGCCCCGCTCGAAGATTCGGCTGCGCTCATGTTCCGCGATGGGTGGTCCGGCATCCCAGACCGCGAGACCGTCCTCCATCAGGGCCAGGCCGATGGCACAGCCCGGGGGGCTGTAGCGGAATCCGTTCTCCAGCAGGTTGGCAACGATCTCACTCACCGCAGCCCCGCCCGTGGTCTGTTCGGACCACGCGGGCCATTGCTCAGGCCCAGACCAGGGCCGTCCCTGCAGATTGGCCATGGCTTTCGCCCGTTCGATCAGCGGAACCAGCCGTTCCTTGAGGGTGATGTCGGATTCGGCTGGGCCGGGGGGCAGCAGGAGTGGCGCGGAAGGATCACCGGTGGCCGGAAGTGTCGGTCCTCCCAGGCCGGCAAGGGCATCGATGTAACGGCCGAGTTGGTTCTGTTCCGTCAACACCCCCTCCACGAGGGAACGGTGCTGACTGTCCGCTTCAAGCCTGCGGAGCAGCAGCTGGGCATAGGTGCGCAGCGCCGCCAGGGGATTCCGCAGCTGATGGATCAGTGTGCGGAGCTGATCCTTCTGCTGCGTCAGCTGGTCACGCAGCTGAAGGCATTCCAGTTCTCTGGAGAGGCCGTGGCTGATCGCTCCGGCACAGAGGCGAAGCCGGGCATCCAGATCCGAGGTCCAATCCTCTCTGGGATCCAGATCAGCCCGCAGTGCTCCGAGGATCAGATCACCGTCCTGCAGCGGGTACCAGCGACGCCCGCGGGCAGGCAGGCGCAGTTCAGGATCGTTGTCGGCGGGCGGCAGCTGCCGGTCATCGATGGACCACTGGCGGATCAGGACGAGGGAGGGGCTCTGATCCGCCGCGGGCTGACTCAGATACAGCCCGAGACGGCGCAGCCCCGAACCCCCTGAGATCCCCTCAAGCTGCTGATCGGCAAAACCAAGAAAGCGATCCGTCAGCTGCATGGGTACAGATGGGCGGATGACGACAGAACCGCAGGCGGTTGGTTAAGGGGACTTGAAAAATCTGGGAAAAGTCTTAAGATCCTTTTATCGGCTGAGACACCGCTCAGCATGAGCGTGTGTCCATCAACACTCGCAAAGGTTGCTTTTCTATCGCGACCAAAGCTACAGCAGAGACTGAAGCGTTCTTTGCTGGGTGCCGACTCCGGCATTGCTGGGGTGTTGGTGTTCTTCCGATGGTGACGGCAAGTCCTTCACCGTTGCATGACGCGGCTCATGACGTTCCTGCGTCGAGATCCATCACGCGCAGTGCCCGGACAGGCTCAGGCGTCTCCGGTTCATAACCGTCTTGTCCACACATCCCCAGTAACCCTCACCCCGGAATCCGTTCATGTCCAAGAAGCGCAAGCGCATCAGTCGTCGTCGTCTCGCCGGACAGCGGGTTTTGGCGCATGTGGCCACCCATCATCTGGAAACCGGTGAGTACAAGCCGGTGACCGCGGCACGCCGCTACATCGCCGAGGCCGGTCTTGTTCCACCCGCACTCCTGAATGTGCGCCGGAACGAGCACACCACCGACCGTTTCTTCTGGGGCGAAAAGGGGCTGTTCAGCGCCCAGTACGCCGAAGAGAACCACTTCCTGTTTCCTTCGTTGCGCTCCATCGTTGATTCCGTCGGCGAAGACACCTTGTTTGAAGGTCTCGACATGGCAGCGGACGACTGGGAGGAGATGGAGGAATACGAGTACGCCTTCGTCTGAGTTTTCAGAGCACGCTGCCGAGAAAGTTCTGCATCGGCAGCAGTGCGGCATGGGGAATCGTGTGACCGTCCTGGAATGTGACTCGCTGACGGCGATCCCCCTGCAGCCGTTCCCAGATCGACTCCATGGCTGTCACGGGAACCACCGGATCCCCTGAGCCATGGAGCAGGAGAACGGGAGGGTGGTGTTGAGGTGGTTGCCAATCGGGATGCGGGTAGCCACTGCATGAGATCACCCCTGCCAATGGCAGAGAGCAGCCGCTGTCCAGGCTCATGGCACCACCCTGGGAAAATCCCATCAGGACGGTCTTCTCCAGGGGATGATCGCTGTCGGCGAGATCGAGGAGACGCCGGCGGAGGAGAGCCACCGCCTCAGGCACGCGGTCCCAACGCGGGGGGAAGAGGTCGTACCACTGACGACCTGATGCTTCGGGACGGGCTTCCGGTGCCGAGAGGCAGATCACATCCAA
This sequence comes from Synechococcus sp. KORDI-49, assembly GCF_000737575.1. NCBI lineage: Bacteria > Bacillati > Cyanobacteriota > Cyanophyceae > Synechococcales > Synechococcaceae > Synechococcus > Synechococcus sp. KORDI-49. Next base: position 1,867,135 of record NZ_CP006270.1, read on the forward strand.
CAGCGATGGATGTTCGTCTGCGAGAGCATCACCAACCGGACGCAGATCATCGGCATCGGCTCCCCAGCCATGCAGCAGCACGATGCGGTGATGCATGGAGACGTCGGATCACTGCTGCGTAGGTTGGCCCATGACTGCGCAGCCTGGCCCTGATGGCTCCTTTCGCTCTGCTGAGTGTCTCCGACAAGACCGGTCTGGTGCCTCTTGCTGAAGCTCTGCACCGCCGGCATGGCTACGAGCTGCTGTCCAGCGGTGGCACGGCCAAGGTGATTGAGGAGGCAGGACTGCCTGTTAATCGGGTTTCCGAGCACACCGGAGCACCGGAGATTCTCGGTGGGAGGGTGAAGACCCTGCATCCGCGTGTTCACGGAGGCATCCTGGCCAGGCGGGATGATCCCGCCCATCAGGCCGATCTCCAGCAGCAGAACATTCCTGCCATTGATCTGGTGGTGGTGAATCTCTATCCCTTCCGGGAAACGATCGCCAAGCCGGATGTCACCTGGGCGATGGCGATCGAGAACATCGACATCGGCGGTCCGGCCATGGTTCGTGCTGCTGCCAAGAATCATGCCGATGTGGCGGTTCTCACCAGCCCTGATCAGTACGACCGGGTGCTGGCTGCCATGGATGAAAGTCGACACGGTGTGCCGCAGGATCTGCGCCGACAGCTGGCTCTAGAAGCCTTTCAGCACACAGCCGCCTACGACACCGCCATCAGCCGCTGGATGTCAGGGCAGGTGTCCCATGAAGGGAGCCCCTGGCTCGAGGCTGTTCCCTTGAGGCAGACCCTTCGCTACGGCGAAAATCCGCATCAGATGGCTTGCTGGTACAGCCATGCGAAGCAGGGCTGGGGTGGTGCCATCCAGTTGCAGGGCAAGGAACTGAGCACCAACAACCTTCTGGACCTGGAAGCGGCCCTGGCCACGGTTCGGGAGTTCGGTTACGGCTCTGATGGCAAGCATCCGGCCCAGCAGCCCGCCGCCGTGGTTGTGAAGCACACCAATCCCTGTGGGGTGGCGGTGGCCGCCGCGGTGCCGCTGGCACTCACAAGGGCCCTCGATGGTGATCGCATCAGCGCGTTCGGGGGGATCGTCGCGATCAACGGGTTGGTGGAGGCTGCGGCTGCGCGCGAGCTCACCAGTCTGTTTCTGGAATGTGTCGTGGCCCCTGGCTTCAGTCCCGACGCACGGGAGATCCTGGCGTCGAAACCGAATCTTCGATTGCTGGAGCTGTCTGCCGCGGCCGTGGATGCTGCTGGCCCTGATCATGTCCGCAGCATTCTTGGCGGTCTGTTGGTTCAGGATCTGGACGATCGTCCCTGTGAGCCGGACACCTGGACCGTGGCCACGCAACGACCGCCCTCCATCCAGGAGAAAAGGGATCTGGAGTTCGCATGGCGCCTCGTGCGCCATGTGCGCTCCAATGCCATCGTCGTGGCCAGGGACGGCCAGAGCCTGGGGATCGGAGCCGGTCAGATGAATCGGGTGGGTTCCGCCCGACTCGCGCTGGAGGCCGCGGGGGACAAGGCCGCCGGCTCAGTACTGGCCAGCGATGGATTCTTCCCGTTTGACGACACCGTCCGTCTCGCTGCGGAGCATGGCATCGCGGCCGTGATTCATCCCGGCGGCAGTCTCAGGGATGCGGAGTCCATTCAGGCCTGTGATGAGCTCGGGATGACGATGCTGCTCACGGGACGCCGCCATTTTCTGCACTGACACAGGTCGGGGACCGTCGACCCGTAGCCTCGCTCTGTTGCTCTAGGACGTTCGATGCTGGCCACGCTTCCCTTCAGCCTGAACTTCGTGCATCCGCTCACGGAATGGGCCCTGCTCGCAACTGGTGGCTGGGCGCTGTACCTGGGTATCAAGGCCAAGAAGACCAGAACAGGCACACCCGAGCAGCGCAAGGAGCTGGTTCCACGCAAGTTCGCCCAGCGGCACTACCGCTGGGGCAGCCTGCTCCTCGCGGTGATGACGCTGGGCACCCTCGGCGGCATGGCGGTGACTTACCTCAACAACGGAAAACTGTTCGTAGGCCCCCATCTGCTTGTCGGACTGGCCATGACGGGGATGATCGCGATCGCAGCGTCGCTCTCGCCGCTGATGCAGCAAGGCAACCTGATCGCCCGCAAGGCTCATGTTGGATTGAACATGGGCGTGATGACGCTGTTTCTCTGGCAGGCCGTCAGCGGAATGGAGATCGTCAACAAGATCTGGTCCAACCGCTGATCAGAAGGCTGCCCGCCGTCTTGGCGGGCATTTCAGGCTGTACTGGGCGTGAAAGTCTTCCTGAACTTTCCAGGTCAGACGACGGGAGACCTGCCGCACGATCTGACGCAGCAGATGATCGCCACTCGATTGCACCAGTCCGTCGGGAAGCACGGTGATGACCTGCGGAAGCCGGATCCAGACGGAGAGATCGAGATCCCAGCTCACGGCGGTGGCAAGACCGGGATCCATGCCCTCGGCCTCCGCCCAGGGTTTCAGCTCCATGCGCGCCTGGAAGTCGACTTCGTAATGGTTTCTGAGCGACGGATCCCCCCACGCCAGGTCGGTGGTCTCGATCCGGTAGATCAACTGATCCTGGGGCAGCAGCCGGAGGCTGATGGTGGGCTCGATCTCGAAGCCGAAATTGCCGAAGCGTCCCAGAGTCAGTCCGTAGGACTGCTGGTCGAGGGATTTCACCTGGATCGGTGCGGCGCAGCGCTCGAACCAGACCTCATGCCGGTCCAGGTAGTCCGCCACGACGGCGGTCGGAGCAAGCATCTCCATCCTGTCGGAAAAGCTGCTGGTGTAGCAACGGACCTGGGGGTCGGCCGACTGACGCAGATTGTCTGTGTCGGAGTGCGACAAAAGCAGCACTGAGAACGAAATGCCGGTGACGGCAAATGGGTCGACGCTAAATGTAAAGCGTTTATGAAGCTCAGGTCTCGCTGAGCTTCATCAGTTTCTCGATCACCTCTTCCACGGCTCGATCGGGTGTCGACGCTCCTGAGGTGATGCCGACGGTGACAGGGCCTGCCGGCAGGAAATCACCGTTCAGGCACAGATCCAGCGACAGGGGTTTGTGTTCGATCGAGTTGGTCTCGGCGTCGAGGCGATCGGGTGTGTCGATGTGGAACGAGCGGATGCCCCTGCTGACGGCGATTTCCTGCAGGTGGGTGGTGTTGGACGAGTTGAAGCCACCGATCACCACCATCAGATCCAGGGGTTCGTCCACCAGGGAGAACATGGCGTCCTGACGCTCCTGGGTGGCGTCACAGATGGTGTTGAAGGCCAGGAAGTGGTCGTTCAGGTGGGTCGGACCGTATTTGCTGAGCATCGTCCGCTCGAACAGTCGTCCGATCTCTTCGGTTTCGCTCTTCAGCATCGTGGTCTGGTTGGCGACGCCGAGTCGGTCGAGATCCTGGTCTGGATCAAAACCGGGTGAGCAGGCCTTGGCGAAGCGCTCCATGAACTCGTTCCGATTGCCTTTGCCGAGGATGTAGTCGGACACAATCTGCGCTTCCTCCAGATCCAGCACCACGAGGTAGGTGCCGGCAAAAGAGCTCGTGGCCAGGGTTTCCTCGTGCTTCACCTTGCCGTGAATAACCGAGGTGAAGGTGTGCTTCTTGTGCTTTTCCACCGTGTTCCAGACCTTGGAGACCCAGGGGCACGTGGTGTCGACGATGTGGCAGCCCCGCTCGTTGAGCAGTTGCATCTCCTGAACCGTCGCTCCGAAGGCCGGCAGGATCACCACGTCACCGGAGGTCACCCCGGAGAAATCCTTCACTCCCTGCTCGACGGGGATGAACTGCACATCCATCTCACGCAGATGATCATTCACGGAGGGGTTGTGGATGATCTCGTTGGTGATCCACAACCGTTCCTTCGGGTAGTGACGCCGCGTCTCATAAGCCATGGCGACGGCTCTCTCCACGCCCCAGCAGAAACCGAAGGCTTCGGCCAGACGCACGGTGAGCCGCCCGTGGGTCAGTCGGTAGCCGTTGTCCCGGATCGTTCCGATCAGGCCGCTCTGATAGGCCTGTTCCAGACTCTCGGCGACCTCTTCGGCTCGACCGAAGCCACGCCGGTTGTAGCGCTCGGAGTGGTGCAGTGAGCGCTTGAAGGCGTGGGTGTCCATGGCGGGCGCTGGTGTGAAACGACTCTATGGGGCCTGCTGCGTCTGGAACGCAAAAAAAAAGCCCGGCTGAAGGCCGGGCTTGGAGTGAATCCCGAAGGGAAAATCAGTTGTTGATGGTGGAGAAGCCTGCGTAGGCCTCCATGCCGTGTTCGCCGATGTCCAGACCCTCGGTTTCTTCCTGTTCGGTGACGCGAATGCCCCCGAACAGTCCGCCGATGACTTTCCAGGCGATGAAGCAGGTCACCAGAGTCCAGATGGCGTAGGCGGCGGTTCCAACAGCCTGGATACCAAGCTGATTGATCCCTCCACCGACAAGCAGGCCGAGCCCAGAGCCGTCGCCTTGGATGTCGTAGCCCCAGAGGCCGATCACCAGGGTGCCCCAGACGCCGCAGACGCCGTGGACGGAGAACGCTCCAACCGGGTCATCGATGCCCGCTGAGTCGAGAGCGGCAACCGAGAAGACCACAATGATGCCGCCAACGGCACCGGCGACCCAGGAACCCATCAGGGTGAGGTTGCCGCAACCGGCCGTCACACTCACCAGGCCAGCCAGGATGCCGTTGATGATCATGGTGAGATCAGGCTTCTTGGAGGTGATCGTGGAAATCACCGTGGCACCGATCGCACCGCCGGCAGCGCCGAGGGTGGTGGTCACAGCCACGTAGGGAACCCACTGGTCCATGGCGAGCTGGGAACCGGGGTTGAAGCCGTACCAGCCGATCCAGAGAATCAGGGCGCCGAGGGTGGCGATGGACATGTTGTGGCCGGGGATGGCCTGCACCTTCCCGCCGACATATTTGCCGATCCGGGGTCCGAGAAGCATGGCGCCGACGAGACCGGCCCAGGCACCGACGGAGTGAACGATGGAGGATCCAGCGAAATCGATGAAGCCCATTTCGCTCAGCCAGCCGCCGTTCCATTGCCAGGAACCGGCAATCGGGTAGATGAAGGCCGTCAGGACCAGGGCGAAGATCACGAACTCGCCGAATTTGATGCGCTCCGCCACGAGGCCGGAAACGATTGTGGCGGCAGTGCCGGCGAAGGCCGACTGGAACAGGAAATCAACGGTCGGAACCAGTCCGGCATCGGTGATCGTCTCGGCTGAAACGGTGGGGTCGAAGAACAGACCTCCGAAGTAGAGCCAGCCGTTGTCACCGTCCCCGTACATCAGGGAGTAACCGATGAACCAGTAAGCGGTTACCGCGAGGGCGAACACGAACAGGTTCTTGGACAGGATATTGACGGCGTTCTTTTGGCGGCACATGCCGGCTTCCACCATGGCGAAGCCGGCATTCATGAAGATCACCAGAATCGTGGCGACCAGAAGCCAGAGGTTGTTGGCCAGGAAGGCTGCGTTGAGTTCGGGCAGTTCTTCGGCTTTGGCGGCGAAGGTGAAGATGCCGAGGCCCATCAGGGCCATTGGCGCACAGGCCAACCAAACCAGTGAACGGTTGGAGCTGAAGCCTCGGATGCTGCGAAGGAGGAGCATCGGGCCCTCCAGAAGGCTGGCCTCCTGAAGTGTCTTGAGGCGCCGCTTTGGCGGCGCCTGGAAGGCAGTTGTCATGAACGAAAGTGCAGAGCTGCTGATCGCGCCTGGAGTTGTATCCAGGCGAACGTGCCCACGCTGCCAACGGGACGGGCCCCTAATTGTTTGTCTTGATACCAAATTTCAAACTGGCTTGAGATGCCGCAAGCCTTCCCACCGAATCTGGTTCGATTCGAAACGGAAACAGCAGGGGAGGACGTCAACCCCGCGGTCAAGGGCCTGACGGAACAAGTCGCCGTAGCGAGGATCAGCCGCGTCTCCCGGGGCGAACGATGTCACATCGGCTCGACTGAGACAGGGCACCAGCACCGCGCGGGCTTCAGGCAGCAGGTCCATCAGCTCCACCAGGTGTTTCTGCCCCCGTTCGGTCACCGTGTCCGGAAAGAGAGCCAGGGTGCCATCGGTCCAGGTGGTGTTCTTCACCTCGACGTAGATCGGCCGCTGATCCGGATTGTCGGCCGCAGGTGTGAGCAGCAGGTCGATGCGACTGCGACGATTTTTTCCATAGGCGACTTCGGCTCGGATGCTCTCGATCGTCCCGAGCTCTTCGGCAAGGCAACCTGCCTCGATCGTGGCTCGAATGAGTCGGTTGGGAAGGGCGGTGTTGATGCCGACCCAGCAGGGTGATCCATCGGCGCCGGTCACTTCCGCCTGTTCCCAGGTCCAGGCCAGCTTCCGTTTCGGGGAGGGAGCATGCCGCACCCGCACCCGTTGGCCTGGGATCAGCACGCCGGTCATCGGGCCCGTGTTGGCGCAGTGGGCGGTGACCACCTGCCCGTCGCTGAGTTCCACATCGGCCAGAAAGCGTTTGTAACGCCTGATCAGCTGGCCCTCTGCGAGGGCATCAAAAGTGAGCAGGGCATCCCCGCGGGATGGAAGGCCGGTCATGGCGCTAGCCGAGTGATGCCCATGGTCTCCTGCAGGCCCAGCACAATGCAGCCATCGCTGGGGCCTGGATGGCGCGCTCACTTAAGGGGATCGCACTGGTCGTCACCTTCGGCACGCTGCTCAGCAAGGTTGGCGGCCTGGTTCGACAGCTTGTGATCGCCGCTGCCTTCGGGGTTGGAGCGGCTTACGACGCCTACAACTACGCCTATGTGCTGCCGGGGTTCCTGCTGATTCTGCTGGGGGGAATCAACGGACCGTTTCACAGCGCCATGGTCAGTGTTCTCAGTCGCCGCCCCCGCAACGAAAGCGCCCACATCCTTGCGGCTCTGAACACCAGCGTCAGTGCGCTGCTGCTGCTGGTCACCGTTCTGCTCGTGCTGGCGGCGGATCCGCTGATCACCCTGGTTGGGCCTGGGTTGAGCCCGGAGCTGCATGCCATCGCGACGGTGCAGCTGCAGGTGATGGCGCCGATGGCGTTGCTGGCCGGCCTGATCGGTCTGGGTTTCGGGTCGCTCAATGCAGTGGATGAGTTCTGGATCCCGGCGATCTCGCCCCTGATGTCGAGTGCGGCGCTGATCCTGGGTGTCGGTCTGCTCTGGTGGCAGCTGGGCAGTGCCATCGCGCTGCCGGCCGCAGCCATGACCGGGGGTGTGGTGCTGGCGGCTGCAACCCTGGTCGGCGCGCTGCTGCAGTGGCTGATCCAGCTGCCGGCTCTGATCCGTCAGGGACTCGCCCGCTTCCAGCTGGTCTGGGACTGGCGCCATCCCGGCGTGCGCGAGGTGTGGAGGGTGATGGGGCCGGCGACCCTCTCATCGGGCATGTTGCAGATCAATGTGTTCACCGATCTGTTCTTCGCCTCCGGGATCGCAGGTGCGGCCGCGGGTCTCGGTTACGCGAATCTTCTTGTGCAGACGCCGCTGGGCCTGATCTCAAACGCTCTGCTGGTGCCGCTGTTGCCGACCTTCGCGCGTCTCACCGCCCCTGAAGATCGCCCTCAGTTGATCGAGCGGATCCGCCAGGGGCTGATGCTGTCCACCGCTTCGATGATTCCTCTGGGTGGTCTGTTCATCGCCCTGGGTGCTCCCATCGTCGCGCTCGTCTATGAGCGCGGAGCCTTCGATGCTTCCGCGGCTCAGCTGGTCACGGGGCTGCTGATGGCCTATGGCCTGGGAATGCCGGCCTATCTCGGTCGGGATGTTCTGGTGCGGGTGTTCTATGCCCTCGGCGATGGCACCACGCCGTTCCGTTTTTCGCTGGCGGGCATCGGTCTCAACGTGATCTTCGACTGGCTGCTCGTCGGAGGGCCGACCCCGTGGGGCGACCAATCCCCCGTGAATTTCGGGGCACCAGGCCTGGTGCTGGCGACGGTCGCCATCAACGGAATCACCTGTTTGGCTCTGCTGCTGGTGTTGCAACGGCGTCTCCAGGGGTTGCCGCTGCAGAGCTGGGGTCTGGACGCGCTGAAGCTGTCGATGGCCGGCTTGGCGGCGGCACTTCCGGCCTGGGGGCTCTCCGCCGCTCTGAGCTGGCCCGTGGGGATGTCGGGCCTGCTTCTGCAGGTGATGGTTCCAGGCCTGCTGGGACTTGGACTGTTCGCGCTGGTGGGAACGACTCTCGGTGTCCGGGAGGTGCGTGAACTGGTTCGGAGCCTGATCCGCCGGTTCAGGGCTCGCTGAGTCGGATCTCCCGATCCTCGCGGACCTGAATCGGCAGCTCCAGCTGCTGACGCCCCACCAGCTGCGGACCCTGGACCGAGACAATCCTGGCTTCGATGCCGTAATCCCTGAAGGCGGTTTCCAGCTCCTGGATCAGAGCCTTCTCCACCTGGGCTTCTGCATCAACAACGGTTCCGATCAGGCGTTCCCCGAGGGGCCCGATCCGCTGGCGCACCACCTCGCGCGGATTGGTCACCTCAATGATCAGCACGCCGTGGACGCTCCAAGGTTTGCAACCTTATCGGCAGTAGGGCTCCAGAATCTCCTCAAGTTCACGAAGTTGTGCCGGAGGGAGCAACCGGGCGAGCGGAAGCTGGCTGGCTCCACCGGCGATCTGCACTTTCACGGCTTCCACGGCTCGACGAGCCGCCACCGCTGCTCCCTGGTCCACCAGAGCGCTGCATTCGATCGCCAGTGGTCCGGCCAGTTCGGCGTCCCCCAGGTGGAGATGCCATCCACTGATCTGGACGTACAGACGATCAGCAAGTGTGGCCTGCAGATCTTGCAGATCGGCGGCTGAGAGCGACATCGGATCTCGAACGATCTGAGGTCATGGTGCCCTCATGCGTCCGGATCGGCAGTGGATGGATCCGGCCGCAGCCTGGCAACGATCAGCAGATGGGCGATCAGAACCGTCAGCCAGAGGCCGCTAAACAGCGGCAGCCAGTCCCATGGATGGCGCATCTCCTGAACGAACCAGAGACCGCTGTTCAGAGCGGCGAAGAGACCGGCATGCAGGCAGAGATTCACCACCCGCTCGAAATGGCGGTAGGTGGGATTGTCAGGGTCGGCGGGGCCGTACCAGCGGATCGGCATCGCGGCGGAGTCGGAGTTCAGAGGCGATCCTGGCCCCGACTGTGCTCCAGTTGACGGAGGCCCCCTCGATGGGCTCTCATGGATTCACGCCAGCGCTTGTAGCTCAGCGGATTAGAGCATCTGACTACGGATCAGAGGGTCGGGAGTTCGAATCTCTCCAGGCGCGCTGTTGAACTGCCTTCCGGGGCAGTTTTTTTTTGGCCGAACACAGTTCCCTGGACTCAGAGTCCTTCCTTACGATCAGTTCACGACAACCCAGCTCCATGAGTCAGCAATCCGAGCGTTCGATCAACAGGGATCTGGCCCAGGCCGATCCGGCGATCGCCGGACTGATCGACCGGGAACAGAATCGACAGGAAACTCACCTCGAGCTGATCGCCAGCGAGAACTTCGCCTCCCGTGCCGTGATGGAGGCCCAGGGCTCGGTGCTCACCAACAAGTACGCCGAGGGCCTGCCGAACAAGCGTTACTACGGGGGGTGTGAACACGTCGATGCCATCGAGGAGCTGGCCATTGAGCGGGCCAAGCAGCTGTTCGGGGCGGCCTGGGCGAATGTTCAGCCCCATAGCGGAGCCCAGGCCAATTTCGCCGTTTTCCTGGCTCTTCTCCAGCCCGGCGACACGATCATGGGCCTGGATCTCTCCCACGGCGGTCACCTCACCCACGGGTCTCCGGTCAACGTCAGCGGCAAGTGGTTCAAGGTCATTCAGTACGGCGTCGACCGAGAGACTCAGCGTCTGGACATGGACGCGATCCGTGCGCTGGCCAGGGAGCACAAGCCGAAGCTGATCGTCTGCGGTTACTCCGCCTATCCGCGCACGATCGACTTCGCCGCGTTCCGTTCGATCGCTGATGAGGTCGGGGCCTATCTGCTGGCGGACATGGCTCACATCGCCGGTCTCGTGGCTGCCGGAGTGCATCCAAGCCCTGTGCCTCATTGCGATGTGGTCACAACCACCACGCACAAGACCCTGCGGGGACCCCGCGGTGGACTGATCCTCTGTCGCGATGCTGAATTCGCCAAGAAGTTCGACAAGGCGGTCTTCCCCGGCAGCCAGGGTGGGCCCCTAGAACACGTGATCGCCGCCAAGGCAGTCGCTTTCGGAGAGGCGTTGCAGCCGGCCTTCAGGGCCTACATCCAGCAGGTGGTGGCCAATGCAGCTGCCCTGGCGGCACGGTTGATCGAGCGCGGCATCGATGTGGTGAGCGGCGGCACGGACAATCATGTGGTCCTGCTCGACCTTCGCTGCATCGGCATGACCGGCAAGGTGGCCGATCTGCTGGTGAGTGATGTGCACATCACCGCCAACAAGAACACGGTTCCGTTCGACCCGGAATCCCCCTTCGTCACCAGCGGTCTGCGTCTGGGTACAGCGGCTCTCACGACCAGAGGTTTCGATGCGGAGGCCTTTCGTGAAGTGGCTGATGTGATCGCTGATCGATTGCTCAATCCTGAAGACGACGCCATTCAGCAGCGCTGTGTCAGCCGTGTGGAGGTGCTCTGCAGCCGGTTCCCTCTCTATGTGGAACAAAGAGAGCCGGCGATTGCCTGACTGGTCCAGGGTTCCCTGGATCAGTGGGAAGAGCCTCCTTAGGATCGGAAGGTCAACGACCACCTTCAGGGCAGCCCCCTTCCAGGAGTCTCCGTGAACCTCGCAGCGAGCCCGATTGCGGTTGCACTGATGAGCTTCGGGCTGGCAGCCGGCATCACCAGCGTGCTGGTTCCCCTGGTGCGCGCTCTGGGTCTCCACTTCGGGTTCACCGACAAACCCGACCCGCGCAAGCAGCACATCACACCGATGGTGAGGCTGGGCGGGGTCGCCATGGTGTTCGGCTTCGGACTCGCTCTGGCCGCGGTCTGGTTGCTCGGCGGTTTCGGTCTCCTGGCTCCAGCCCGCGATCAACTGATCTGGAGCACGCTGGCCGGGTCGCTCTGCTTCTTCCTGATCGGGCTGGCCGATGATCTGTTCGCCCTGTCTCCATGGCCGCGGCTTGCCGGACAGGTGGCTGTCTCCTGCGTCATCTGGTCGGAGGGTGTCCGGATCGGAGCCATCGACCTTCCCTGGTTCAGTTCCACCGGCTCAGCGATCGTGCTCTCCGATGGCCTCAGCCTTCTGGCGACGGTGATCTGGCTGGTGGGGATCACCAATGCGATCAACTGGCTGGATGGACTGGACGGTCTAGCTGCCGGAGTCGCCGGGATCGCAGCGGTCGGACTGGTTTCGGTGAGCTTCTCCCTGCATCAGGTGGCAGCTGGGTTCCTTGCCGCCGCCCTCGCTGGCTGCTGTCTGGGATTTCTGCGCCACAACTTCAATCCCGCCCGCATCTTCATGGGGGATGGGGGGTCCTATTTCCTGGGATTCACACTGGCGGCGGTCAGCATCGTCGGTCCGGCCAAGGGACTCACCACCGTGAGTTTGCTGCTGCCATTGCTGATCCTTTCCCTGCCGCTGGCGGACATGTCCGCCGTGATCATGGGCAGGCTTCGTGAAGGGAGATCCCCCTTTCATCCCGATCGTCGGCATCTGCATCACCGCCTGCTTCGCGCCGGCTTCAGCCATCGACGCACCGTTCTGCTGATCTACGTGTTCACCCAGTGGCTCGCGGCTCTCGCTCTCGTTGTGGCCAATGCGGAGATGCGTTTTCTCTGGCTGGCGATCGCTTCCGCCCTGCTGGTGGGAACGGTGGTGATCAGTCGCCGCCAGCTCCAGACGGAGCTGGCCCTGCGTGATGTGGTCCCCTCCGCACCCCAGGAGATCTCCGACATCGCCCGATGCGGCGATCGTCATGGCTGAGCGCGGCGTCGAGATTCTGTGCGTCGGCACCGAGCTGCTCCTGGGCAGCATCCTCAACGGCAATGCCCGCTGGATCGCCGAGCAACTGGCAGGTCTCGGCTTGCCTCACTACCGCCAGACCGTTGTCGGGGACAACGTGGAGCGCCTCACCGCTGCTGCAAGGGAGGCGGCTGAGCGCAGCAGTGTTCTGATCACCACCGGGGGTCTCGGTCCCACACCGGATGACCTCACCACCGCCACCCTGGCGTCCGCCTTCGGCGCCGCCCTTGAGGAGCGGCCGGAACTCTGGCGGGAGATCCAGGAAAAACTCTCCACCGGTGGACGGCCGGTAGCGGCCAGCAACCGCTCCCAGGCCTGCCTGCCTCGGGGAGCCGAGGTCCTGCCCAATCCGCTCGGTTCGGCACCCGGAATGATCTGGTCCCCAAGGCCTGGCTTCACTGTGCTCACGTTTCCGGGTGTGCCATCGGAGATGCGGGCGATGTGGAGCGCCACGGCCGAGCCTTGGTTGCGGCGTCACGGCGGAGCTGAAGGTGTGTTCGTCAGCCGGCAGCTCCGCTTCTCCGGCATCGGCGAATCGAATCTTGCGGAGCAGGTGGCCGACCTGCTGAACGGCAGCAATCCGACGGTGGCTCCTTACGCCTCGCTTGGAGATGTGAAACTTCGCCTCACGGCCTGTGGCTCTGATCATGCAGAGGCCGAGGCTCTGCTCGAACCGGTGGAGCGGGAGCTTCTGCTTCGCTGCGGTCAGCACTGCTACGGCCGTGAGGAGGAGAGTCTCGCTTCCGTGCTGCTCAGACAGCTGCGGGAGCGCGGGGAGACGCTCGCGGTTGCGGAGTCCTGCACAGGCGGTGGCGTCGGAGCGGCGATCACGGCGGTACCCGGATGTTCCGATGTGTTCCTCGGGGGCGTCATCGCCTACAGCAACGCGATGAAACAGCGGTTGCTCGGTGTGTCTCCGGATCTGATCCAGAGCCATGGCGCTGTCTCCGATCCCGTGGTGACGGCCATGGCGGAAGGAGCTCGGGACCGCCTCGGCAGTGACTGGGCCCTGGCGATCAGCGGGATCGCCGGACCGGGTGGTGGAGGGCCGGACAAGCCTGTGGGACTGGTGCATCTGGCTGTGGCGGGCCCTGATGGCTGCCAGGCCTGGGCTGAGCGGTTCGGAGATCGGCGCGGTCGTCTGGCGGTGCAGCAACTGAGTGTGATCCGGGTGCTCGATGGTCTCCGGCGGAGGCTGCTCTCCCGGGGATAGTCCGGGGGTAGTGTTTTCTGCTGCTGCGGCTGAGCTGTTGAGTTCCGGCACCCTCTACGACAAGGTGTGGGATCTGCACCGGGTGGCGGAGCTTCCCGGAGGATCCACCCAGCTGTTCGTGGGTCTGCATCTGATCCATGAGGTCACCAGCCCCCAGGCTTTTGCTGCTTTGCGGGACAAGGGCCTGTCCGTGCGTTGCCCTGATCGAACGGTCGCCACCGTCGATCACATCGTTCCCACCACCGATCAGGCCCGTCCGTTCGCCGATCCCCTGGCGGAGGAGATGCTCACCACCCTGGAGCGGAACTGCGCCGAGTACGGCATCGAACTGAACGGGATCGGCAGTGGCCGGCAGGGGATCGTCCATGTGATCGCGCCTGAGCTCGGCCTCACCCAGCCCGGCATGACCGTGGCCTGCGGGGATTCACACACCTCCACGCATGGAGCATTCGGTGCGATCGCCTTCGGGATCGGAACCAGTCAGGTGCGCGACGTGCTGGCCAGTCAGAGCCTGGCCATGAACAAGCTGAAGGTGCGCCGGATTCAGGTGGAGGGCCGACTCACGGAAGGGGTGTCCGCCAAGGATCTGATCCTGCATGTGATCCGGCATCTCGGCGTCAAAGGTGGGGTGGGTTTTGCCTATGAATTCGCCGGGCCTGCGGTGGCAGCTCTTTCCATGGAGGAGCGCATGACCCTGTGCAACATGGCGATCGAGGGTGGTGCCCGCTGTGGGTACGTCAATCCTGATGACGTCACGTTCGACTATCTGCGCGGTCGGTCCCATGCTCCGACCGGAGAGGCCTGGGATCGGGCCGTGACCTGGTGGCGTTCGCTGGCCAGTGGGTCTGATGCCGTGGTGGATGACGAGGTGGTTTTCGATGCCTCCTCCATCACGCCAACCGTCACCTGGGGGATCACGCCAGGACAGGGACTCGGCATCCAGGAGCTCATTCCCGCCCCCGAGCAGCTGCCGGCGGGGGATCGCCCCATTGCGGAAGAGGCTTACCGCTACATGGATCTGAAGCCGGGCACGGCCATTGCCGGACTGCCGGTGGACGTCTGCTTCATCGGCAGCTGCACGAACGGGCGTCTCAGTGATCTCCGGGCCGCGGCGGCGGTTGCCCGTGGTCGGATGGTTGCGGACGGGATCCGCGCCTTTGTGGTGCCGGGTTCCGAGCAGGTGGCCCGGGCGGCGGAGGCGGAAGGCCTCGATGCCGTCTTCATCGACGCCGGATTCGAATGGCGGCAGCCGGGCTGCTCGATGTGCCTGGCGATGAATCCCGATCGGCTGCAGGGTCGCCAGATCAGTGCCAGCTCCAGCAACCGCAACTTCAAAGGTCGGCAGGGATCGGCAAGCGGACGAACCCTGCTGATGAGTCCTGCCATGGTCGCCGCTGCCGCCATCCACGGTCGGGTGACCGATGTCCGCACTCTCCTCAAGCCGCACGCCAGCTGATGCGCCCTTTCCCTTCGGGTCAGATCCAGATGATTGAAGGCACCGCCATGGTGCTTGCCGGTGAAGACATCGATACGGATCGGATCATTCCCGCCCGTTTTCTCAAATGTGTGAGCTTCGATGCCCTGGCGGATCAGGTGTTCGCTGATGACCGAAGCGAACTGAACGGCCAGCATCCCTTCGATCAGCCGCAGTTTCAGGGCGCCTCGATTCTGGTGGTCAACGGCAACTTCGGATGTGGCTCCAGCCGCGAGCATGCGCCCCAGGCTCTGATGCGCTGGGGCATCAGAGCCGTTGTCGGCGTCAGTTTCGCTGAGATCTTCTACGGCAACTGTCTGGCTCTTGGAATCCCCTGTGCGACGGCCTCGGCGGATGAGATCGCTTCCCTCCAACAGGCGGTGCTCAACGAACCCGGCGGTGTCTGGTCACTGAATCTGACAACGATGCGCATGGCGAGCGGTAGCGCTGACTGTGCCGTGAGCATCGATCCCGGTCCGCGCGACATGCTGTGCAGCGGCCGCTGGGACGCTACCTCGCAGCTGCTGGACCACGGCGAACAACTGGAGGCCTTGATGGGACGGCTGCCTTATCTGAATCGTTTCGCCACCTGATCGGAGCAACCGCCGGCGGCGCAATCAGACTCTTTGGTCTATGAAGAAGACAGAGGTCGTCATTCCATGCATTCCTCCGCCCTGCAGCGGACTCTGACCGCCGCGGTTCTGCTGCTTCCGCTGTCGCCGTTCGTGCAGGCTGCACCGGTGGTGCCGTTGAGCGTCACGCCGTACGGGACTCCTGAGCAGCGACTGCGCCAAACAGGTGCCTGCCGGGGGTGTGATCTGCGGGGCCGTGATCTTTCCGGTGCCCATCTGATCGGTGTTGATCTGCGGGATGCCGATCTGCGCGGTGCTGTTCTGGTGGGCGCCAATCTGGAGGGGGCTGATCTCAGCGGTGCCAGGTTGAACCGGGCTGACCTGCGCAGGGCCAACCTCACCAATGCCGAACTCAGTGGTGTGGATCTGCGCCTGGCCGATCTGAGCGACGCCGTCGTGATCAATGCCTATGCCCCTGGAGTGCGTTCCGAAGGCATCCGTTATGCCGGCGCCGATCTCACCGGTAGTCATCTGATCTACGGCGGCGGAGACTGATCAGAGCGGCAGTGCGTCGCGCTTGTCTTCCGGGTTGATCGGGTTGTAGGGAACGAACGGGACTCCTGTTCCGTTGAAATCGAAGTCATTCAGGCGAATGCGCACACCGCCGATGCCTTCGTAGGGGTTGAAGTACACCCCAACGTCGTAACTGCGGCGCTGCCAGCGGAGCTCGATATTGGAGTTGATCACATCGCCGTAGTAAGGCGAGCCGGGATCGACGTTCATGTTGATTCCGGTGCTGAGCAGCAGAGGTCCCACGATCTGCTGGGTGAGGCCGAAGCCGAGGGTGCCGAAATCCACGACACGGTCGAAGTCGAAGGGGCTGGCGCCGTAGCGCAGGGTGCCGCCTCCGATCACCGTCAGTTGCGTGAAATCAAGGAACGGTCGGCTGAACGTTCCAAGCGTGAGTGTGGGTCCACCGCTGAAGCTCAGGGTCTTCTGATGGTGACCATCGCCATAGAGAGCGACAGAGCTGTTCAGGTTCGTGTTGAGCGTGAGGCCCGGAACGACCGGCACTGGCGAGTAGCGGTAAGCCGCCGCAGGGGTCAGAGCCGCCGTCTCACCTTTCAGAAGCGGGAACACACTGGTCAGAGAACCGAACACGCTGCCCCGGCCGGTTCTCAGCATCCTGCCGCTGCCGTATCGCTCTGCGTAGTAGTCGCCAAGTGCCGCCCGCAGCAGATACCGGTGGCGGTTCTCACCCTGCTCCCATTCCCCCCGTTGCTCTCCGTAGAGCCCGTACGCGGCATCGATGTCGGTTTCGCCGAGCGATCCGTTCCAGGTTCTGTATCTGTAGGCGCCGAACAGATTGGCTTTGACGGTTCCGAGCCGTCCAAGGTCAAGACGGCGTCCGAAGGTCCCCCAGAATCGGCTCCCATCGAGGAACTGATCGGGCTGAAAGCTGCTGATATCAGCCTCAGCATCCAGTTCGTCCTGACCGTATCGGCCTCTTACTCTGGCTCTGAGGCCGAACAGATCTCCGGCGTTGATCGACTCTCCGTTGCTGCTGCCATCGATGGCCCGCTGCACCATGAACTGAGGCTGCAGAGCGACCTCGGTGTCCGATCCCAGTTCGATCGGTTTCAGATTGCGACCGACGAACAGGCCATCCCTGTCCTTGTTGTCGACTTCGATCACCCAGCGGTTTTCCACCTCCTCCTCCTTGGCGATCACCTGCCGCCGACTCACAGGCACCGGCAACCTGTCTTCGACGATGAGTCGGTTGCGTCGGGCGGAGATTAGAAGGTCACCATTGGGTTGTTCTCTTGCGATGACCCCTTCAGCATCGATTCTGGTCTGCGAGGGGGTGTAGGGGTCATTGCTGAATCCCATCCGACTCGCCTGCCAGCCTTCAGCGGTGATCAGCACCCGAGAGGCCTGGATCCGCCAGCGGCTGATGGTGCCGTTGATCAGCTGGGTGCTTCCGAGTCGTTGCAGCTGCGGAACCTTGACCACGCCGAAGCGGTTTTCGTCCTTGACGCTGGAATTGAGCCGTTTCACCGGAACACCACTGCGGCGTTCGATGGCGAGATTCCCCCGGAAGCTCACCTTCTCCACCCTTTGGTCGATGGAGGCGATCGCTTCGGTGCGTAACGCCTGCTGTTCCGCCGGGGAAAGCGTGCTGATCGGTCGGGGCTGTGCCGGCGGCACATGCTCCAGGGTGCTGCCACCATCGCCGAGGGCCACCGATTCGAGACGCTCAGACAGGGTTGTGGGGCTGACTCGGTCGTCGCGATCGGGATCCTCACACCCCAGGGGGGGGGGCATCTCACCGGGCTGCAGCTCAGGTTGCTCTTCTCCCCAGCGGTATCGCAATCCAAGGAGATAAGCATTGCTTCCCTCCTCCACGCCGCTGTAGGTCCCGAAGGCTCCGGATCGGTGGTGGATGCGTCCCACCAGGGAGAGCTCGGATGAGACAGCCGCCTCCACTTCGAAGCCGAGGTAGTTGAGCAGTTGGGTGTAGTTCTCCCGGTAGGTCTTCTCGTACAGGCTGTAGTCGGTGTTGTAGCTGAGGCCTTCAATGAAGCCGAAGCTCAACCAGGGCTGAACCCAGAGTCGGGCACCGATGCCGACGATCCCTTCCCCGAAGCTCTGTGCCGGCAGATCCGCGTATGGGGTGGATTGATTGAACTCGCCTCCAGGCTGCTGCCCGGCCATGTGTTTGAACAGGTCCGCCTCCAGTTCCAGCGACAGAGGTCCGGCTCTGAGAATGCGTTTCTGCAGACCGACACCCAGCAGGTACTCCGGTCGCATCCGACCGTTGAACAGGAACGTGTCCCCGAAATTGGAATCGATCATCTGCCCCCCCCAAGCGGTCACTGCCCAGGGTTGGGGATGCCAGTCCGGTACCGCAGGCAGCAGGGGAGGACAGGCCATGGCCGGGGATTCCGGCACCACCGAACCGTTTGGCTGACTCTCCGTGGATTCAGTTTGCTGTTCAGAGGACAACGCCGGAAAGAATCCGCCGTCGGATTCGCTCAGGTCGATGACGCCGTACACATCATCGAGCTGGCCTTCGTTCTGGATCAGGCTGTAGCGGAACGCCGAGGCCTGAAAAAACTGCCCTTTGCGTCTCAGGCGAACGGAGCCCCGCGCGAACAGAGTCCGATACCCGGCGTCGAATTCGATCCGGTCAGCCAGCAACTCGTCGTTTCCCAGAACGACTCTGACGTTTCCCTCGGCGATGCTGACGTTGCGGCGACTGTCATGAAACTGACGATCTGCAGTCAGTTGCAGCGTTTTCGGCGGTTCAAGGATCTCCTCCGCAGCTCTGATCTCAGAGCGCACAGGGAGCGATCCCATGGATCCGCCGAGCAGCAGTCCAGTGAGGCAGAAAGACAGGCGCTTTGACGCCAAGACGGACCAGCTGCGGTTCGCGATCCTGACAGTGAGCCGATCAAAGAACCTGACCCAGCGGACCAGTGTTTTGCGCGGTCCTGATTGGTTCCCGGATTCAGTCTTCCAAGTCTTTGCGGCTTGGCGTGCGGCTCGGGTCGCTCGCCAGGAAGCCGAACACGAAGATGCCGATGAAGAAGAAGACGACCGAGTAAACGGAGATCTTGAGGGCGAGCATGGAGACCGACCGGCGTCTGTTTGAGCGACATCATCCTATGGGGCAAGACAGGGTCACTTCGGGGTCGGACTCGCTGCGGGCCGGGCGATCGGAGTGGATTGAAACGTTTCGACGTCGCTCACGCCTCGATCTGCAGGCTTGCTGGCGGCGCAGTGGCCCCGGTGATCGCCCTCCCCACCTCGGGGATGCCTGGGGCCGGGCGCACCGTCCTGACTGGGCTGCGCGCGGACTTTTGATCTGGCCGCGCGGACGTGGCTGGATCCGTCTTGAGCAGAATCTGTCCTGGCCGCAGAGCTGGAGTCGGTCTCCCGAGAGTCGCGGACGTCTCGCCCTGAGCTGGTGGGCTGAGCGGATGCGGCTCTGGGTGGATGGGGAGCTCGTGCATGAGGGAGACCTCTTCGACACCGCTTGCCGTTGGATCGTTCCCGATCGCTGTCGTGAGGGGAAACCGCTGCAGCTGCTTCTGGAGCTCAGCAGCCCTCTGCACGATGACGGCGCTCTGATCAGCAGCTGTCTGAATCTCGAGCCGTGTTGCGAGGCGTCGGACCCAGATCGGGTCTTGCTCCCTGAGGCATTGCAGCTGCATCTCGCGGCCGGTGGAGACCTGCCGGCGCAGTGGCAACAGCTGGATCCCCTTTCCCTGCAGGCCCTGGATGCAGTGGAGAATCATCTGGCCCGTGCTGAGCCGGCACCGGGATCTCTGCACTGGCTGGGTCACGCCCACCTCGATCTGGCCTGGCTCTGGCCGGTCGCCGACACCTGGCAGGCTGCGGAGCGAACATTCCGGTCCGCACTGCAGCTGCTGCAGCGCTGGCCTGAGCTCCATTTCGCCCATTCGACCCCGGCCCTCTACGAATGGCTGGAGCGGCATCGGCCGGCGCTGTTCGCCGGCGTGCGTGCCGCCAGCCGAGCCGGGCGCTGGGAACCGATCAACGGTCCCTGGGTTGAAACGGACTGCGTGCTGGTGAGCAGTGCGTCGCTCTGGCAGCAGTTTCACCTGGGGCAGGCCTACAGCCGGCGCGTCTTCCCGGAGTGGACCCATGAGTTGGCCTGGTTGCCGGACAGCTTCGGGTTCACCGCCGGTCTGCCAGCCGTGGCGGAGCGCACAGGCGTGCGTTGGTTCTGCACCCACAAGCTGGCGTGGAATGCTGACCAGCCCTTCCCCCATCGTCTATTCCGCTGGCGCAGCCGTGGCGGTGCTGAGCTGTTCGCTCTGATGCTGCCGCCGATCGGCCGGCGGGGTGAACCGCTGGACATGCTGAATGAACAGCGGGATTGGCAGCTGGCGACAGGGTTGGACCGGGCGCTTTGGATCCCGGGCGTGGGAGATCACGGCGGCGGACCGACCGACGAGATGCTCGATCAGATGCGCCTCTGGGACGCCATGCCCCAGGCGCCCAAACGGAGTGCTGGAACGGTGAGGGATCATCTGGCTTCCCTTGAGCCGCACGCCGGTCGTCTTCCGGTCTGGCGGGATGAGCTGTATCTGGAGCTGCACCGCGGCTGTGCCACGAGCCGTCCGGACCAGAAGCGACACAACCGCACGCTGGAGCGGTTGCTGCGTGAGGTGGATGCCGTCGCTGCCCTGGGGGGATGTTCAGGGACGGCAGGTGAGATGGGGGAATGGAAACCGCTGTTGTTTCAGCAGTTTCACGACATCCTTCCAGGAACCTCCATCCCGGAGGTGTTCGACCAGGCCGAAGCGGTCTGGCGTTCAGCCCGGAGGAAGGCGGTGTCTCAGCGTGACCATCAGCTGCGGCAGCTATGCGGGGGCTCGGCCGGCCCTTCACGCTGTCGGGAGACCTGGCTCTGGTTCGGTCTGCAGCCGTTGGCGCGCTGGTCGCCCCTGCTGCGTCTGCCTGCCGGGGCGTGGTCGGCGGCTGACATGGTTCTGCCGCGACAGGCGTGTCCCAGCGGCGGAGTGTGGGTGCAGCTACCCCTTCAGAGCGGGATCAGTTCGGTCGCTCTCAACCGATGCGATGCATCAGCGGTTGAGGTCGCTCCAATCCGGGCTCCGGTGAAGCTGCAGCGACTGGATGGCGATCGCTGGAGGGTCAGCAATGGATTGCTGGAGGTGGACTGCGGGCCGGGAGGGCTGCTCCAGTTGCGTGACAGTCAGGGGGTGGCTCAGCTGGCAGGTCCGCTGCAGCTGGCCCGCTTCCAGGACCGCGGGGAGTTCTGGGACGCCTGGGATCTTGCAGCGGAGTACCGCCGCCATCCCCTGGCGGTTGAGGTGCTGGGGCCATGCCAGCTGCTGGAGCGCGGCCCCCTGGTGGTCCATGTCGTGCAGCGTTACCGGCTGGGATCGAGTGTCATGCGCCTGGACATGCGTCTGCAGGCCGACTGCCCCTGGATCGAGCTGATCTGCAGCATCGACTGGAGCCAGCGCCATGAACTGCTTCGTCTGGAGCTGCCCCTTGCCTCCGCAGCGGTCCGCTATGCGGCGGACTCCGCCGGCACTGTCCTGGAGCGTCCGGCCATGGCACGCACGTCGCGGGAGCAGTCGCGATGGGAAGTGCCGCTGATCTCCTGGCTTGCCACCCAGGTGAACGCCCCTGGGGGTGGACTGGCCGTCCTGCTGGATGGACCCCAGGGGGTGGATGTGGTGCCCGAACGGATCGGTGTCTCCCTGCTGCGCGGTCCGACCTGGCCTGACCCTGGGGCGGATCGTGGTTGGCACCGTCAGCGACTGGCTCTGATGCCGGTCACCGGCTCATGGAGCAGCGCTTGCGTGCCCCAGGCGGCGATCGCCTTCCGCGAGCCGGGTTGGAGTGGTCCTCTCGCCGGACACCCGACGTCGCGGCGATGGTTGCCAGCTCTCGCCGGGGAGCTTGTTCCTGTGGCGCTGCGGCCGGAGGATGACGGCCTGGGCCTCCGCTGTCTCAATCCAGGGCCATCGCGCTGCCGTTGGGAACCCAGGGAAGGCTGGCTCGTGTCCCGCCAGGGGGGTGAACCGGCTCAGGTCATCGAGCTACGGCCGGGGGAGCTTGCCGATCTGCGGTTGGTTCAATCCTCGTGATCGTCGAACGGGTCATCCAGCGCCTTGGATGGGGGACCGAACGCCTGATAGACACCAAAGCCGGTGAGGCTCAGCAACACAGCCAGCACACCGATCGCCACCGACATGGCCGGGGAAGACGTTTCCATCACATCTCTCGACAGGATCGACTCCAAGCCGGAGCCGGCCCCTACAGTATCGGCACTTTTCACCACCCGAGACCAAGCGTCGCCATGGCTCAACGCACCCGTCTGGGAGACCTCCTCCGCCCTCTGAACTCCGAGTACGGCAAGGTCGTGCCTGGCTGGGGAACCACCCCTGTCATGGGGATCTTCATGGTGCTCTTCCTCGTCTTTCTGCTGGTGATCCTTCAGCTGTACAACAAGTCCCTGATCCTGGAAGGCATCAACGTCAACTGGAACGGCCTCGGCTGATCGGTTGTCATGAATGTCTTCGGCGTCGGCCTCCCTGAGATGGCGGTGATCGGCGCCGTTGCCTTGCTTGTCTTCGGTCCCAAGCGTCTTCCGGAACTCGGCAAGACGCTGGGGAAAACGCTCAAAGGATTTCAGTCCGCCTCCAAGGAGTTCGAGCGGGAGATCAACAAGGCCATGGCCGATCCCGAGCTCGAGGATGGCTCCGGAGACTCGCCCCAGGACAACGATTCACCCCAGGTCTGATCCGGCCGATGTCCGCAGATCTGAGGCTGGTGGTCGGTCTGGGCAATCCAGGGCCGAAATATGCGGGGACCCGCCACAACATCGGGTTCATGGTTCTGGAGCGGTTGGCCTCCCGGGAGGGTGTTCAGTTCCGTCAGCAGAGCAAGTTGCACGGCCTGGCCAGCGAGGTCGGTCATGGCGAGGCGCGCTTGCGCCTGCTGATGCCTCAGACCTACATGAACGACAGCGGTCGATCGATCAGAGCTGCGCTCGATTGGTTCGGACTGACAGCGGATCAGCTGCTGGTTCTGGTGGATGACATGGACCTCCCTCTCGGTCGCCTGCGACTTCGTGCTCAGGGCAGTGCAGGCGGTCACAACGGCCTGCGCAGCACGATTCAGCATCTCGGCGGGCAGGAGTTCCCTCGGCTGAGGATCGGAATCGGTGCCCCTGCGGACACTCCCGATGAGCGACGGGCCAGAACCGTGTCGCATGTGCTCGGTGCTTTCAGCAAGGTCGAGGAACCTTGTGTGGATGCTGTGCTGGATGCCGTTCTTGATGGTCTGGGACGCATTCAGCGCCAGGGCATGGAACGGGCCGGCAACTGGATCAATGCCTACCGGCCGCAGAGCCTTGCCAGCGGCGGATGACAGCACTCCCCGCCACCACGGCCCACCTCCGGGTGTTGCGCCAGTGCTTCAGCGAGCAGTGCGTTGAGGGGGAGGTGGCGGCCGGGGGCTTTCAGTGGCAGTTCCGCTGGGCGTTTGATTGCGGTGACCTGACCGTGGAGCCCTCCCTGGGGCGGGCTCTGATCCAGGACGCTCTGCGTCGATTCCTGGTGCGCTCGGATTATCGACTTGAACCCGGCGGTGATTACACCTTCACCGTTCGGGCCCGCTTCTGAGGCGCTGTTTCGCACCCGACCAACGGCATGGTGTTCCCAGGCTGTCCTCCACCATCACAAGGGCGGCGATCGCATCAAGCTCCTCAGGTGGGATCAGAAGGCCGCGGGGAATCAGCCGTTGCCACCCCCTGGGAGGCCACAGCTCCCAGTAGCGACGGCGGGCCCGCAGGGTGGTGCCGTATTCATTCACCTGCTGAACAGGAGCGAGGGACCGCAGCTTCGGCAGCCATGCCGCACTGCCGGTGCCGTCACCCAGCACGATCCCGTCCAGTCCTCCGGCGACCTGCCAGTCGCTCAACCGGTCCAGAACCTGCTCGCAGATCACGACAGCCCCGCTGAGCACCTGAAGGGATTCGGTGTCAACGAGCACGAGGCCGCATTTGCTTCTCCCGGGATCAACACCGGCCAGTCGGCTCATGGGCTGACCCGAAACGCCACCAGCACCGGATCGCCACTGTCGCTGTCGCTCTCGGCGATCACCTCAAGGGTCAGATCCCCCTCTCCTTCGGGGCGGTCCACCAGAGCCAGGCCGAGCTGAGCAAAGACCGTCCCGTCGAACTGGAGTCCTTCCACGAGGGAGCCACGACGCTGCACCTCGGCGAACGCAGAGGCGAGCAGAAGGTTCAGGCGGCGGCGGACCATCTCCGGTGATCGATCCTGGTCCGGGAGGGTTGCCGACGCCAGGACTTCGCCGCTGCGACTGATGCGCCGGTTCGGTCGGACGTCAGGAAAGGCATAGACGATGGTCTCTCCGCGCAGCACGTTGGTGGCAGAGCGGATCGAAACCACCCATGTGCCCGGCTTGCTGATGATCGTCCGCAGACGCTGCACATCGTTCCGGGGAACCAGGAGGATCTGTCGGTCGGGGGTCTCACCGGGTCGGACCTGCTGGTAGGCCGTGAGATTCGCGTCCTGCAGCAAACGGTCGATCACCGTCTTCGCCTGTCCTGCACTCTCCAGTCGGATGGTGGCTGTGGCCAGAGCCTCTCCGCTGCTGAGAACCACGGAACCGCGGCGCAGGGCGATCAGGTTGCGCTCCAGCTCCTTGAGTTCCGCCTCACCGGCTTGGATGCTGGCCCGAACCCGCTTGAGTTCCTCCTCGGTGCGGCGGATGTCTGCGTCCCGGGCCTTGATGTCCCTGTCCCGCTGCTGAATGTCGCGGCTGAGGCGCTGCTGCTCGGCCTCCAGCCGGACGCGCTGCTGCTGCAGAGGCTCCAACTCCTCACGAAGTGTCGCTGCCCGCTGCTTGGCCGTCGACAGCTCGGCATCGATGCGTTGCGTCTGGGCAATGGCCTGACGACGTTCTTCCTCGGCTGACTCCAGGGCACCTCTGTTCTGCTGCAGCTGGCGGCGGCTGTCCTGAAGTTTCTGTTGCAGTCCGTCGAGCTCAAACAGCCCAACCCGCAACTGACGGCTGACCAGCAGCATCAGACCGAGGGACAGCGCACTGATCAGGCTGCCGGTGAGCACCGTGATCAGCACCGCCGTCCGTCGGGGTCGCATGTTGAACAGGCTGAGGCGTGCCTTGCCGACACGGCTGCCCAACCTGTCGCCCAGAGCTGAAAGCACGCCGCCGAGCACCAGCAGCGCGATGATCAGCAGCCATCCGCTCACGGCGTCACCTCCCAGTGGGGCTGACTCTCAGCTGAACCGCTTGGCCAGAGCAATCGGATCCAGAACCGTGATCTTCTTGCGGTCAATCTGAACGAGACCGGATTGACGCAAGTCTCCCAGCAGTCGGGTGATCGTGACCCGCGTGGAGCCGATCGCCTCGGCGATGGCCTGATGGGAGAGGCGGAGGTCGATGGTGATGCCCAGTTGGTCCGGCACGCCGAAGTCCCGACAGAGCACCAGCAGAAAACTCACCAGGCGGGAGGACATGTCCCGGTGCGTGAGGGTCTCGATCATTGTTTCGGTCTGCAGAATCCTGCTGGAGAGACCCTGAAGCAGCCTGAGCCCGACTGCGGTGTCGGCCTCAATCGCGGCACGGACTGAGCCGGCCGGTGCCGTCACCATCTCCACCCGGGTGAAGGCGACAGCGTGATAAAAGCGATCGGAACGGTGGCCTGTGAGCAGCGACAGCACCCCGAACAGGCTGTTCTCACGAAGCAGAGCGACGGTGATCTCTTCGCCCGACTCATAGACCCTGGAAAGCCGCACGGCACCGCGCCGGATCAGGTAAACCCTCTCGGCGGGATCACCTGGAAAGAAGATGGTCTTGTTTCGTTCGACAAGTTCCGTGCTGGCGCCGTCCAGATCTCTGATGACATCAAGCAGCGAGCGGGATGAGCTGACCGGCTGGTCCTGGGGCGCATGGGCCGAAACGGCGACGTAACGGCTGAACCCACTGCTGGTTCCCAACAATCCGTTTCGACTGGTTAAAAGTTAAGGATCGACCCTGTTCAGCTGTGTAGCCGTTATTACGCAATCAGCTGCGGCTGCTCAGGGCATGGCTCTGGGCGGCCAGAAGGGCGTCAAGCCCGGGCTGCGCCAGATCCAGCAGGACGTTCAGCTGCCCGCGGCTGAACGGAGCTCCTTCGGCCGTGCCCTGGATCTCCAGGAGACTCCCGTCGCCTGAGGCGACCACATTCAGATCAACGTCAGCTCGGCTGTCTTCGCTGTAATCCAGATCCAGCAGCGGCTTGCCCTCCAGGAGTCCGACGGACACCGCTGCCACCTGGCTCCGGATCGGCTGGCGCTCCAGGATCCCCTGGGCGATCAGACGGTCACAGGCCAGCTGCAGAGCCATCCAGGCCCCGGTGACCGACGCGGTTCGGGTGCCGGCATCCGCCTGGATCACATCACAATCGATTAGCAGGCTGCGTTCTCCGAGAGCTTCCAGGTCCACCGCGGCGCGCAGGCTGCGGCCGATCAATCGCTGAATCTCCTGGGTGCGGCCGGAGAGCTTGAGCAATTCCCGCGACTGCCTCTGAGGTGTGGAGCCGGGCAGGAGCCGGTATTCAGCGCTGATCCAGCCCAGTCCGTTCCCCTTCCGCCAGCGCGGCACCGTCTCTTCGAGGCAGACGCTGCACAGAACTGCCGTGCGTCCGGTGCGCACGATCAATGAACTGAGAGCGAACCCCATCGGATCCCAGCTCACTTCAAACGGCCGAAGGGCATCTGGACGACGCCCGTCGGCTCGGGTCTCGGAGGGATCCACCATGAACCTGATTTCACAGCACACCATCCGTAGTGTCAATGGCCTTGTGGAGTCGCATCGCGCCGCTACATTCGAGGTCTGCAGGGTGTATCCCTGGTGACACCCGACGCGATGACCGCAAGCCTGACCACCAGCCATCGATCCTCTGGAGCCCTGACCGGGGATCGCCATGCGCTGGAGAGGGCCGGTCTGCGTCCGCTTCCGCCGCTTCCCGCATCCGCGCCGCTGCATCTGGTGGCTCCGGAGGGCCAGCTGCAGGTGCATACGGCCTCCTATCGGGGCAGTTTTTCCAGTGTTCTCAGCCAGGCGATGCGGGCGGCAGGGCTCGGCAGCCGCGTCCTGATCGCCCAGTTCCTCAAGGGGGGGGTGAAGCAGGGGCCGGAGGGCTGTGTGCTGCTCTGCGGCGGGCTCACCTGGCTGCGTCCGGATATTCCGGCGTGTCTTGCGGAGCCCGATCAGCCTGGTGGTTCCGATGCCGTCGATGCCGTCTGGCAGGCCTGCCGGCGCCATCTCGCTGAAGGCGACCTTGATCAACTGGTGCTGGATGAAGTCGGTCTCGCGGCAGCGCTCGGCTACCTGAAGGAAGATGAGCTTCTGTCGAGCCTGCAGCAGCGTCCAGGCTCCATGGATGTGATCATCACTGGGCCGGCGATTCCTTCCAGCGTCATGGCCATGGCGGATCAGGTCACCGAACTGCGCAGAGGTTTCTGATGCTCAAGAACGATCGCTGGATCACCGAGCAGGCTCAGAAGGGGATGCTCGAGCCCTTCCAGGCAGGTCTGGTGCGCCATCTTGATCCGGAGCAACGTCTGCGACCGGTTCTGAGCTTCGGATGTTCCTCCTACGGCTACGACCTTCGCCTCTCCCCGCAGGAGTTCATGATCTTCCGGCATGTGCCCGGAACGGTGATGAACCCCAAGCGGTTCAATCCCGCCAATCTGGAGCCCACGCCTCTGCATGAGGACGAGGACGGTGGCTACTTCATCCTTCCAGCGCATTCCTACGGCCTCGGTGTCGCCCTGGAGAAGCTTCGGGTGCCCGCCAACATCACGGTGATCTGTCTCGGCAAGAGCACCTATGCGCGGCTGGGCATCATCGTCAACACAACCCCCGCTGAAGCGAGCTGGGAAGGGCATCTGACGCTTGAGTTCAGCAACAGCTCCGGTGCTGACTGCCGTATCTATGCCAATGAAGGCATCTGTCAGCTGCTGTTCTTTGAGGGGGACCCCTGCGACACGACCTACAGCGATCGGCAGGGTAAATATCAGCATCAGCCGGAGCGTGTCACCCTGGCCCGCATCTAGGGAGCCAGGCGCGCTCTGTGCAGCCGGCTCTTCTCGTACCACTCGGCGAACTGCGGAGCCCAGTCCACCAGATGCGGCCACATCAAGTCGCAGAGTCTGCGGATCTCCAGCTGAGCATCAAGCTTCGCCCGCAGATCCATGAAGTGAAGGAAAGCCCTCAGGCTGAAGCTCACGATGAAATGCTGGCGGTAGTCGAAGGGAAGGATGCCGCGGGCATGTTCCTCCGCAAATCCGGCACGCAGCAGATCCCTGTAACGCTCGGCTGATTGCTGGCAGTGGTTGAGATCAAGTTCACGCTCCGCCTGGCTGTAGAGGTATTTCTTCCCCTGTCGGTCGCTGTACTCCCCGACCGGTCGCAGGTAGAAGACCTCCTCCAGGGGCAGTTCGCCGTCCGCAGCCCGGCAGATGCGCTCGCCGGTGTATCGCATCGACTGCACATCGAAACTGACGCCCACCCGATGCGTCCGGGCCTGTTGCATCACCGAATGCGGAAACCAGCCCACGTTCAGAACGATCTGAGCATGTTCGAGCGGACCGAAATGGCCCCGTTCCCCGGCAAGCAGCCGTTTGATGCAGATCTCGCCAGCCCGTTGTTCGTCAGGCCAGCTGTCCCGATTAGCGGCCACAAAACCCTCGCTGTAGTCCTGATGCATCGCGGCATAGATGCATTGCTGCGGATTCGGCGTGGCGGCGATCAGATCGACTCGGAAACGCTCCATGGCGTGCTGTTCAGCAGCTCGGTCCTGTGATCATGACGGTGATGGCCCGGCCATGCCCGTCAACCGTGGCTGCGGGGTCCGGTTCTGTCGGTGCTGGCCAGATCCTCAAGGGTGCTCGTGCTTCCGATTCCCTGAAGTGCTGGAACGGGGGTGTCGTTGATCAGGGCGTCACCAAGCGCCTGGAGTTCCTGGGGTGTCCGCACGCCGATGGAACGACCACGAGGCTGACCGTCCGCTGCGAAGAGGTTCAGCTGTGGGATGCCGTTGACCTCGTACCGGTCCACCAGATCGAGCCAACGGGGATTGTCGACATTCACCAGCACCACGTCGAGGCGATCCCGCGTGGATTGCTCCAGGCTCAGCATCGCCGGAGCCATCTCCCGGCAGGCCTGGCACCAGTCGGCATAGAACTCGATCAGCGTCGGCTGGCCATTGCTGAGCGCGACATCAGGATCCAGAGAACGCCGTGCCAACTGCTCCATCGGGGATTCGCTCTGGAGACCACCGCGCAGAACAAGGAGGGCCAGCGCGAGCGCGAAGGCCACCGCCAGCAGCAGGCCTTTCTGGAACGCTCCCAGGCTGGCTGGTGGTGGGCTGGCAGACATGACGGACTCCGTTCAGGTGCACTCTGACAGGGCTCTCCGAAGGCTGTGGCTAGCGTTTGGCCATGCCGATCCTGAGCCTGTTCACGCTGCCCTTCCGGGCTCCACTGCTGGGGGGGCTCTTCCTTGTGGCGCTGGTGATGGGCAACCACTGGACCGTCAATCAGAGCATCTACGCCCAGAACCAGTCGATCAGCGTGAGTGTGTTCTGGCTGATCCAGCTGATTCAGGTCATCGCCGTGGTGGTCGTCTTCACGATCCCTGATCTGCTGATGCGTCAGGTGTCGATGCTGATGGCGTCCAGCCGCGTGATCAGCCTCGTGGTCACGCTGCTGATGGTGATCGTGCTGGGGCTGTACGTGATGCGGCTGCACCGTCTGACCGACGTGATGATCCTGGCTTCAGCCGTTCTGCTCGCGCGGCTGGATCTGATCAGGATCGGCATCGTTCCGCCGCCCCTGCTCACCATCATCGGCTTCACGGCTGTTCTGCTCTCGGGGATCGGGCTCGGTTGTGCCCTGCCCAATCCGGCCGGCACGCTCCTCACAGAAGCGGCGGTCCCGCTCTAAGTACCCGAGCAGATTGTCCAGAACCTTTTTGGTGTAGTACCGGGTCTCAGGGTATGGAATCCGTTCCACCCAGAGCTCCGGGTCTTCAGCCAGGGTCTGTGGTTGCCAGTCACTGACGGCGCCGGGACCTGCGTTGTAGCTGGCGACCACCAGCATCGGATCGCCTTGCCATCGCTCCATCAGCTGACGCAGGTACTGCGCGCCGAGGCGGATGTTCAGGCTGGGATCGGCGAGGTCGGCATCGCTCAGGTTCCGGCCTGCGAGCTCCTCGGCCGTGGCGGGCATCAGCTGCATCACGCCCCGCGCCCCGGCGACGGAGCTCACTCCAGGGGAGAAGCGTGATTCCTGCTTGCTGATGGCCAACAGCAGATCGTGAGCCACATCGTGTTGCTCCGAAGCCGCCAGAAAGTCCTTCTGGAACGGTCGTGGCAGCTGCTGGCGTTGCAGCAGCAGTCGTTGGGAGCAGTTCGGGGAATGCCACCGCAGGCTCAGGCGCCACAGACGCTCAAGTCCAGTCCAGGTGTTCCCGATCGCCAGTCGCAGACGTCCCTCCACCAGCTGCTCATGCCGGGACAGCGGCTCGGCGGTGTCGGTTGAGCTGCGCCACTGCTCCCAGGCCTGATCGACGAGTCCGAGGCGCCAGAGCCTGTTGACCATGGGATCCGCACTGTTCAGTGGAGTCCAGACATCCGAAACCGAGGTGGAGTTGGAGCCCTCGCCAAGATCCAGGCCTGTCTGTTCCCCGAGACGGACCCTGGCCCGCCACCGGTAGTAACCGGAACGCTGCCCATCGATGAGCCGGCGCCAGATGCCGTTTGCGGCATCTGGATTGCCGAGCCGCTGTTCAGCAAGTCCATGCCAGAACAGCCGACGTCCCTCCAGCGGCTCGGGCATCGCTCCGTCCGGAAGAGCTGTCAACCAGTTTCTGGCGTCATTCCATGCGCCCTCGAGCAGGGCCTCTCGTGCCAGATCCCATTGCAGCTGCCAGCTCGCCGGATCATCGGGCCAGCGTGTCAGCACCTGGGCTCCCCCCCTGCCGGCAGCCAGCCGGACACGGGCGGCTGCAACCGCAGCCGATCGCTTCTGCAGGCTTTCGGGCAGGGCATCCAGCAGGTCGGGGTCAGGCCGGAGTGGTTCGCTCAGCAGGCGTGCGGCTTCATCACTGGCGGAGTCCATGGGAAAACGCCGGGTGAGATCCAGCAGCAGCTGTTCCCCTTCCGAGCGCTGTTCACGTCCTCCAGCCAAGAGCGCGCGTCCGATGGCCAGAGCGGTCCCCGCTGCCGGCGGCTGCTGCTGCAGGCAGGCGAGCCCTGCCGTTCCGTCTCCCAGTTGCGCGAGACCACGGGCCAGCAGCTGACGTTGCTCCCGATCCGGTGCACCGGTGCCGTTGGCATCACAGGCAGCGCGAAGCCGCGCTGCGCTGCCGGGCCACTGCACTCCCCAGCGGGCCAGATGCAGAGCACCGCGGTGGCCATGCAGCGGATCCGCTTCCAGTGCCCGGGCCGTTGCCAGCGCGGCGGGATGACGCGGTTGGACTGTCAGCAGCTCCTGCTGCAAGAGGGGTTCGACCTCCCCGAGACGGCTTCGCCCCCAGGCTGAGGAGGCCTGTTCCGGGAAGCGTCTGATCTGATCCCGCCACAGCTTCAAAGACGTCTGGGAAGCCCCCAGTCGCTCTGCCGTTTCCGCCGCCAGGGCCAGAGACACGGCTGCCAATGGGGCCGTGCCCCAGCCTTGACCCTGCAGCAGCCGTCGGCGCCGGTTGAGGTCTCCAGCGCTGCGACCTGTCATCAGCAGAGCGGCCTCACGGCGTTGCTCCGGGTCGAGCGATCGTCGATAGACGCGCCACAGCTCCGCATCCGTTGCCGTTGGGTCGAGCCGATGCCTGTGCTGGCGCAGCTGCTGCTGACCAAGCATCACCGCCAGGAGACTCGCCGCGGCCGTCCCGATGAGCAGTGCGGCTCCGAGCCGGGACCCTGCCGCCACATCACCCCAGAATCTGATGCCATTGTGTGGCCCAGGTTGCGACTGGCGATGCCTTCCTCACGACCGGGACGCCGACAGCGCTGGCGCACGCTGCTGGTGCTGCTGATCGCCACGACGATCTGGGCCCTCCGTTGGCTCTGGCCGCTTCAGATGCTGCCGGGATGGGTGCTGGCCTTGATGTTCGCCTGGGCGGGCATCGAGTTGATCGTGCTCATCTGGAGGCCGCATCGCTGGCGTTGAGGGCGGAGCTGCACCTGTCCCCGGACGACCGGTCCCCTGAAACAACGCCCGTAGCCTGAAGGCCACGATTGAGACTCATGGCTCAAGCCGCTGTCCCGCCCATTGGACCCTCACTGGGTTCTTCGGTTCCCGGGTTCGGGACGGATGGGATTCGAGGCCGGGCTGGCTCGGTGCTCACCCCGGCGTTGTGCCTGCAGGTGGGCTACTGGTTCGGGCGAGCACTGTCCCAGCCAGGGCCTGTGCTGATCGGGATGGACTCGCGCAGCAGTGGCTCGATGGTGGCTTCGGCTCTGACGGCCGGTCTCACAGCGGCTGGTCGGGAGGTGTGGAGCCTGGGCCTCTGTGCCACGCCGGCCGTGCCATTGCTGATCGGTCAGGTCGGCGCTGCCGGCGGTCTGATGGTTTCTGCCAGTCACAATCCCCCGGAGGACAACGGCATCAAGGCCTTCGGTGCGGATGGCGCCAAGCTGGGGAGTGATCTTCAGGCCCGCATCGAAGCCGGTCTCCGCGGTGAAGCAGAGGTGGGTGACTCCGATGGGTCCCGCTGCGGTGCGGCGCATCAGCGTTCCGATCTGCTCAGCTCCTACAGCGAAGCTCTGCTGGCCTCGGTGGGTCCAAAACGGCTCGATGGTGTGCCGATCGTTCTTGATCTCTGCTGGGGTTCTGCGACGGCCTGTGGGGCCGACGTGTTCGAGGCCCTCGGAGCTGATCTGACGGTTCTGCACGGCAAGCCCGACGGAGCTCGCATCAACGTCGCCTGCGGATCAACCCAACTCGATCCTCTGCGGCAGGCAGTGGTCGAACGGGGTGCTGCGATGGGCTTTGCGTTCGATGGAGATGCCGATCGGATGCTGGCGGTGGACGGCCGCGGCCGCGTCGTGGACGGTGATCACGTGTTGTTTCTCTGGGGCTCAGTGCTTCAGCAGCAGCAGACGCTCCCTGATCAGCGTCTCGTGGCGACGGTGATGTCCAACCTCGGTTTCGAGCGGGCGTGGCAGCAACGCGGAGGTCTGCTGGATCGCACTCCCGTGGGTGATCAGCACGTGCACGCTGCGATGGTCGCCAGTGGTGCAGCCCTTGGCGGAGAGCAATCCGGCCATATCCTCTCGGCATCCCATGGGCTCTGCGGGGATGGTGTGCTGACGGCCCTGCAGTTGGCCACGCTCTGTCACGCCCAGGGGATCAGTCTTTGCGACTGGCTGGATCGGAGCTTCCAGGCCTTCCCGCAGAAATTGGTGAATGTGCGGGTTCCGGATCGCAGCCGTCGCAAGGGCTGGGCCAGTTGCCCTCCCTTGAGTGATGCGGTCCGCTCTGCGGAGGAGGCCATGGGAGACGAGGGGCGAGTGCTGGTGCGTGCCAGTGGAACGGAACCGGTGCTGAGGGTGATGGTGGAGGCTGCCGATCAGCGGATGGTCGAATCCTGGACGACCCATCTGGCTGCCGTCGCGGATCGGCATCTCAACGCTGCCTGAGGTCGCGGGCCAGGGTCAGGGCTCCATCGCAGGCGTCTCCGGAGGCAGCACTCCATCGAGCCTGAGGAAGTTGATGGCTCAGGACTTCCTCGATCATCCGGCGATAGCCCTGCAGATGCTCGATTGCACCCCCACGGGCGGCGAGCTGGGGAGCGGCAAGCTCGAGTCGGCCTCCAACCGTGATGACGCACTCGGTGAGGGCATGAGCCGAGCGTCGCAGGATGTGGGATGCCTCCACGAGTCCTTCCTCGGCTGCTGTCACCACCAGAGGAGCCAGAGCGGCAAAGCCGGCAGCCCCGAAATCCGGATTCACCACCATGGCTTTGACCTGGGCACTGCTGTGGCAGTGCATGGCTTTCCAGAGCCGCTGCCGCAAGGGGTGGTCCGGCAGACGGCCGTCCGCCATGCGAAGGCTGAGCTGCAGACCCTGATGGCCGAGATCAAAGGCGGCCCCGGCACCATCCAGCAGCCAACCCCAGCCACCGCTGCGAGCTTCCTCTCCCCTGGCATTGCGTCCGATGCAGATCATGCCGGTGCCACTGATCAGCACGATTCCCGGACTGTCCGGGAAGGCCCCGTGCAACGCCGTGCGCTCATCACCTGTCGCCAGCACATGGTCTGGTGGCATCAACAGCTCCTGTGCGACTAGGTCGCCGGCCCGGTGCTGAAGCTCCGTTCCCTGCTCGATCCCACTGGCACCGATCACGGCGGCATCGAGCTCCAGCGCATCCCTCTGGCCAAGCGCGGCCTTGAGACTGCTGCCCACGGCCGCCCGGAAACGGGCGGCACCGTCGGGGGCGTCAAGGTGACACACGCCGGAACCCTGGCCTTCGCAAACGGTCATCCAGCCGTCAGCTGTCCAGCGGCTGATCCGGCAGCGGGTTCGGGTCTGTCCGGCGTCGAATCCTGCAAACAGCATCATGCTTCGCTCGGTTGGGCGGCCAGGGTGGCCAGGCAGAACCATCCGATCAGCTGCACCTCAGGACGGAAGAAGATCGTGTCGGTGATTCCCTGGGTGAGCAGTCCGGTGATGGCGGCCAGGCTGGCCAGAGCGGCACCGGCAGCCGGTTGCGGCAGGGTCAGACCTCGGAGCCCGCGTTGCAGTGCGCTCCAGAGCAGTCCGAGTCCGGCGATCAATCCCGGCAGGCCCATCTCCACCAGCAGCTCAAGCGGCACCGAATAGGCGCTCAGGGCGTTGAATTTCGGCTGCTGATACAGCGGGTAGACGCTGTTGAAGGCTGCATTCCCCGGACCGATTCCCAGCCAGGGTCGATCCTGGATCATGTCGATCGCCGCCAGCCAGACGTTGATCCGGAAGTTGTTGGAGCTGTCTCCGCGACCGGCCAGAAGGCTGGCGACCCTGGTTCGGATCGGCTCGAGCTTGGTGGCGGCCACGGTCAGCAGGGCTGCAGCCAGCAACAGCACGGCGAGGGGGAGGAGGCGGCGCCAGATGGGTGGCCAGTGGCGTGTGGTGCGAAGGATCAGCAGAAGCATCAACGTCGCCAGCCCGGCGAGCATGCCGATCCAACCGCCCCGGCTGTAGGTCCAGACGGTCGCGGCCACCCCGAGAATCAGCGTTGTGCCGGCGAACAGTCGGCTGCCGATTCCCTTCCAGCGCAACAGGGCGACAGCTGCCAGGGGCAGCAGGGGCAGCAGATACCCCGCCAGCAGGTTCGGATTGCCGAGTGGGCCGTAGATCCGGATGGTTCCAGTGCTGATCGAGTTCGGATCCGCCCAGCGGGCCAGTTCCTCGGTGGAGGCATACAGCTGCCTCAAGGCCAAGACACTGCTCAGCAATCCACCACTGAGCAGTCCCGCCAGCAGGCGATCCCACCAGGAGGGATTGCATGCAAGCAGTTTGCGGATCAGGGCATAGACGCTCAGGTAGCTGAGCAGTTTCAGCAATCCCTTCGCCGCGGCCATGGGGACGGGTGAGAACCCCGTGGTCAGAACGGCGATCCCGAGAATCAGCAGCAGCCAGCCACTGATGGCTCCGATCTCCTCCGGCGGGCTGCAGAGAGACCACAACAGCCAGAGCAGCGCCACGGCAGCGATCACCATGGACAGGCCCCCTCGCGTGAACAGGGGCAGGCCCGTGAGCAGCAGCACCAGCACACCGCCGCTCAGCCATTCCAGCCGCAGCAGAACGAGGTCTGCCGGACGGAGCAGACCCTGCCAGCGCAGCAACAGCGGTTCAGCCATCGTTCAGGGGGCCATGCCGGCGTCTTCCGCGGGATTATCAATCTCCTGCCAGCGGCTTTCCAGCACATCGCGATCGGGTAAGGGGTCTTTGTTGCGTCGGTACAGCACCCGATACACCGGCATCGCCTGCGCGAGCACGTAGCGCTCCCGTTCCGTAGGCACCGGCAATGGGTTGTCCTTTCGCCAGGGGCGCTGGTCCTGCTCCGGACGCTCAAAACAGCCGCAGAGTTCTGTCAGGGCCACCATCGGTTCGATCACGGCCAGCACGTCGCTCTGCAGGAACAGCTCTCGGCCGGGTTGCAGGGCTGCCGCCATGGCGAGCAGCAAGGCGGGCTGCAGGACACGACGCTTGCGGTGGCGTCGCTTGAACCAGGGATCGGGAAACTGGATGGATACCCGTTGGAGGCGATCGTCCGGCAGCGCCGCCATCCACGCCTCGAGGCTGATGTTGGCATTGCAGAACAGCACGCGCACGTTGCCGTGCTCGCTGGCCATCGCGTCGCGATCGGCAGAGACCACAAGGGGGCGGCGGATCTCCACACCCAGATGATTCCAGTCGGGCTTCAGCTCCGCTAACCCCAGCAGGCAGCGACCCCGCGCGCAGCCGATGTCGAGATGGATCGGCAGGTCCGGATTGCGGAACAGCTCCTGCGGCGGAGGCAGCTGCAGCGGCAGCTGGAAAAAGCGGCTGAGGGGATTGACGTGCTGGCGCAACGGTTCAGAGGGTCAGTCGTCAGTCGGGGAGGGGATCTGTCGCAGCAGTCCCCAGCAGGCGGTGTAGCCATGCAGATGCGTGGCTCCGGCCACAGGGCCGATCTCTCCATTGCAGAAGGCACCTGCCACAGGCAGCCCGGGCATCACCGTTCTGGCCAGAGACACATCTCCATCGGCTTCCCCGAACAACCCCTTGCCTCGACCCAGGCAGGCCATCAACAGACCGAAGTGGGCCTGAGTCCCCTCGCGATCCTGGCCGGCGGCCTCGCGCAGCAGCATCAGCGCATCCTGTCTCGAGGCCTCCGCTTCCCGCAGCTGAAACTGCACGTTTTGCCCCGGTCTCACCTTGTCGGCCACAGCCACGGCTCCGTTGCTGGGATCGACACCGATCAGGTTGCGCACCAGGAAGGCACCTCCGTCCCGGCGCGTGCCATCGGCCATCAGCTGCAGATCACGCCTCTCGATACCCAGAAACAGCGAGTGACGGACGAGATCGCGCTCCTGATCGGTGAGATCCGCCAGAACCTCCTGAAGACAGGCCACCGGACTTCCCCGCCGCTCACCGTGACTGAGTTCAAGCAGCACGTTGCGCTGAACCTGTTCGATCGCGAACACGGGCCCGATCGGTCGGCATCCCTGGGCCACCACGGTGTCCAGCATCCAGTCGCCACCGATCGAACAGACCACAGCTCCCGTCAACACCTGATCGTTGAGAAACAGTGATCCGTGAGGAGCGTTGTGGGGGCAGGCGATGCCGCCGATCTTGCCGGCGGCGGGGTAGGCGTAATCCAGTCCGCTGATCAGGTCGTTGATGTTTGTGCTGGTGGGATCGATCAGCACGATCTGGCTGCGGCAGCGCGTTGGCTCGATTCCGGTCCATTCCTGCCACGACTGGGCGGAACCATCCAGATCAGGGAGATTGTCGGTCGTCAGTGCAGAGGCCTGCAGCTCGACTCCTGGCAGGCCGAGCAGCGTCACGCTCAGAGCGGCGGTCTGTTCCAGTTCCGACGCGGTTCCGCCCGCGGTCGTTCCGATCACACCCCCACCGGCGCATCCAATCCAGAGACGCGCCTTCAGACGGCTGCGCAGCATCGGGAGAAGTCGCGGCAGGTCGCTGGCGTAGCCGACCGACGCGAAGACAAGTGCCAGATCCGCATCACCCCGACGGCCGAGCTGGTCAGTGACGTCCTGAACGGCCTCATCGAGCGAAGCTCTGTTGGACAGAGCTGTTCGGCAGGTGGGCTTGGCGGAGGCAGCCCGGAACCAGTCGAGGGGTGAGAACGTCGCCATGGACCGGACCCTATCAACCCTGATGGTCGGTAGGGCCATCGATAATGACGCGACTTCGACTCCGCGCAGTGAACGAGCTGTCCTATCGAACGCTGGTGTGGCTCACCTACCGCCTTGCGGCCACGTTCGCGCTCGGGTTGCCTCTGGTGCTGCTGGTCTGGTCCGCTCTGCGGCGCGAAGCATCCCTTGTGCGGTTGCTGACTCTGTACTGGAAAGTGGCCAGCCTGATGGGGATCAGCATGCTGCTGCTGACGGATCAGCGGCCCCTGGGATACCTCACGGCTGTGATCGCTCCCCTGCTGATGGCCGTCTCCGTCTGGTTCTGGGTGGATCTCAACGAAGAACTGGAGGATCTTCCCCTCTGGCGTCCTCTGCCTCTGACGGTGCGACTCTGGCGCTGGGCCCTGAGTGGATTTGCCATCGTGAGTGTCGCGATGACCACGACCGCACTGGGGTGCATGCAGCAGGGCGGAAGCGCTGATTGTCTGGCCTGGCAAGAGGCTCCAAAGGGGGTTCACAGCGTGGTGGAGACCGTGTTCGACTTCGTGTTCGGGGGGCAGTGGACCGAGGCGGTGGCTGCCTTCATCGGGTACGTGGCGCTGGTGGCGTACCTGGCCGGTCTGCTGCAGTGGCTGCTGGTCCGTCTGCCCCGCCAGGGGCGGGTGGCGGGGGGCTTCTGAGCGATGACGGTTGAGATGCTGGTTCGTGCGATCGAGGAGCGCAGCCGAAACCACCCCGACCGTGTCGTGCGTCTGCTGGGATCGGTGGGGGACGAGCCCCTTGAACTGCTGATCTTTCGCGGCTTCAGCAGCAGCACTACCCACCCCACGGCCTTTGACCCCGACACCTCCGTGTTGCCGGAAGGAACACGGCTTGATCGGGCGGACCTGCTGCAAGGACCCCTGAATCCCTCCAGCGAGACGCTGCTCGTCGGAGGGATATCTCCGGAGGATCTGCTGGCTCAGGCCAGCTGGTGAGTCCGCCGCTCCAGAACCTCCACGCAGCGGCCGCAGAGGTGGGGATGCTCGGGATGCCTTCCGACATCCCCTTCGTAGTGCCAGCAGCGTTCACACTTGGTGCCGCGCGCCCGTGACACCTCGATCAGGGCGATCGGGTCGTCCTGACTGGCCAGCAGCTCGGCCCAGGGTTCACCCCCCAGCTGCAGCTGGGAGACCAGCAGCCAGTCGCGCAGACCATCCACGTGCACATCTCCCTGCCTGTCGAGCCAGCTGAGAGCCGACTGGAGTCCGGGGCTTCGGGCTTCGATGCGCACGGCTGCTTCCAGGGAAGCGCCCAGTTCCTGCCGGCTGCGGCAGTCTTCCAGCACCCTGTTCACTGCGGTTCTCAGCTCCCTCAACTGCTGGACCGGCTCCACCACGCTCAGGTCGCGCCACTCCTGCGGAACGTCCGGCCAGCCCCGGAGAAACACCGAGTTCTCCTCCACCGGATACGGCAGGTTCTGCCAGATGTCTTCCGCCATGTGGCAGAGCACCGGGGCGATCAGACCGGCCAGTCGTTCGATGATCAACGCCATCACGGTCTGACAGCTGCGCCGGCGCCGGTCGGCCGGGGCGCTGACATACAGCCTGTCCTTGGCGATGTCGAGGTAGAAGTTCGAGAGGTCGGTGACGCAGAAGTTCTGCAGCAGCTGGAAGAACCGGAAGAATTCGAAGCTCTCGAAGGCTGCGGTGATCTCATCCATCACCTCGGCGCTGCGCTGCAGCATCCAGCGATCGAGCAGGGGCAGGTCTGCCACGGGGATGGCGTCGCTTGCCGGATCGAAATCGTGCAGGTTGCCCAGCAGATAACGGCTGGTGTTGCGCACCTTGCGGTAGACGTCGGCCAGCTGCCGCAGGATGCCGGCTCCGATGGGCACATCGGCGGAGTAGTCGACTGAGCTCACCCACAGCCGCAGCACATCGGCGCCGTAGGCAGGCTCCTGTTTCTGGTTCTTGCCGCCCTCGATGATCACCATCGGGTCGACCACATTGCCGAGCGATTTGCTCATCTTTCGCCCCTTTTCATCCAGAGCGAAGCCATGGGTGAGCACCCGCTTGTAAGGGGCATGACCGTTGACGGCCACGGAGGTGAGCAGGGAGCTCTGGAACCAGCCGCGGTGCTGGTCGGTGCCTTCGAGATAGAGGTCGGCGGGATAGCTGAGGTTGTCTCTCTGGCTGGAGACGGCGGCCCAGCTCGAGCCGGAATCGAACCAGACATCCATGGTGTCGGTGCCTTTGCGCCACTGGTCGGCCTGGTCGGCATAGGCCGGAGGCAGCAGATCGGCTTCGTCTTTTTCCCACCAGACGTCGGCGCCGTGCTCGCCGATCAGGCTCTCGATGTGAGAGAGGGTGTCGGCGTTGAGCAGCACCTCTCCGCTGCTGCGGTGGTAGAAGACCGGGATCGGCACGCCCCAGGTGCGCTGGCGCGAGATGCACCAGTCGCCCCGTTCCTTCACCATCGCCTCGATGCGGTTGCGTCCCGATGCGGGGGTCCACTGCACGTCATCGATGGCGTCCAGAGCCTGCTGGCGGAAGCCGTCCACTGAGGCGAACCACTGCTCCGTGGCCCGGAAGATCGTTGGTTTCTTGGTGCGCCAGTCGTAGGGATAGCGGTGGCCGTAGGCCTCCTGCTTCAGCAGCGCTCCAGCGGCATCCAGGGCTTCGATGATCGCCGGGTTGGCGTCCCTGAGAACGTTCAGCCCAGCAAAGGGGCCCGCCTCTGCGGTGAGGGTGCCGCCTTCATCCACCGGACAGAGCACGGGGAGACCGTTCTTCTGGCCGGTGTGGAAGTCGTCGACGCCATGGCCTGGAGCCGTGTGCACCAGACCCGTTCCGGATTCCGTGGTGATGTACTCACCCCCGATCACCACCGGACTGGTGCGGTCCAGCAAGGGATGGCGATACATCAGTCCTGCCAGCAGGGCTCCCTTCACCGTCAGCTTGCGGCTGAGGGGCAGTCCCAGGGTGGCCGTGAGTGGTTCGATCAGATCCGAAGCCACCAGCAGCATCCGGCCGGTGCCGTCGTCGGCGAGGGCGTAATCGAGCCGTTCGTTCACCGAGACCGCCAGGTTGGCCGGCAGGGTCCAGGGGGTGGTGGTCCAGATCGCGACCTGAAGGGCGTTCCCGAGGCTGGTGTCGTCGTCGGGCAGGCTGATGCCCTCGGCGTTGATGGCCTCCCGCAGAGCAGTCGGCAGTTGCACGGCCGGGAAAGCGACGAAGACGCTGGGGCTGGTGTGACCGTCGGGATACTCCAGCTCGGCTTCGGCCAGGGCCGTGCGTGAACTTGGACTCCAGTGCACCGGCTTGAGCCCTCGGTAGATGTGGCCCTTGAGAACCATCTCGCCGAACACCCGGATCTGGGCGGCCTCGTACTCCTTCTGCAGCGTCAGGTAGGGATGATCCCAGTCGGCCCAGATTCCCCAGCGCTGGAACCCCTTCATCTGGCCTTCGACCTGCTTGCGGGCATAGGCCGCGGCTTTCTTGCGCAACTTGATCGGTGTCAGGGCCTGGCGCTGCTCTTGATCCATCGACTGCAGAACCTTCAGCTCGATCGGCAGACCGTGGCAGTCCCAGCCCGGCACGAAGCGAACCCGGCGTCCGCGCAGAACCTGATACTTGTTGATGACGTCCTTGAGCACCTTGTTCAAGGCATGGCCCATGTGCAGGGCGCCATTGGCGTAAGGAGGTCCGTCGTGC
Source organism: Synechococcus sp. KORDI-49 (assembly GCF_000737575.1). NCBI lineage: Bacteria > Bacillati > Cyanobacteriota > Cyanophyceae > Synechococcales > Synechococcaceae > Synechococcus > Synechococcus sp. KORDI-49. Next base: position 1,908,454 of record NZ_CP006270.1, read on the forward strand.
AGGGTGAACACCGCACCGCTGTTCTCCAGACCGAGGCTCAGATCAATTCCCTGTTCGGCCCAGAACCCCTGCAGCTCCGGTTCTCGCTGAATGGCATTGGCACGCATGCCGAACCCGGTCTGCAGCAGGTTGAGCGTGTCCTTGTAGGAGGGACGTCCCTCGGCGGCGTCGCGCGACTCCTTGCTCACGGGAATTTCCAGCTCCAGTGGGGATTATCAGCCCTCGGCATCGTCGGGTGCTGAGCTGGGCTCGGTATCCGGCTCAGGGGTCGCCGGGTCGCCATCGGCACGGATCCATCGCTTCCCGGACACGCCGGACTTGCCGCTGGGTTTCAGTTGCCTGGCCAGGCCTCCCAGCCCTTCGCCGAGGCTGCCGAAGGCGGCGCCCAGTTGTTGCAGTCCTGCCAGCCAGTGGTCCGGGGAACTCAGGCGCTCCTGCTCTTCAGCACTCAGGGCCCGCCAGCGGCTTTGCCCCACTTCCGCACTGAGGCGGCTGACCAGGAGGCCACCGCAGAGCACCGCCAGCATCGGGGCGCCGCGCAACCGGTCGCTGCTGGTCACCAGCACCAGACCCAGCAGCAGGATCACAGCCCCCCACACCCCATCCCGGGGTCGGCTCAGTTCCACCGCCAGGAGTGGCAGCAGCAGCAGGGCAAGACCGAACAGCAGACAGACATCGCCACTGAGGGTCGCAAGCATCGGTCACGCCAGGTCGATGCCTTCATTGTGGATCGCTCTCTAGAGTCGGGTCAGGCCCACCTGGCGGAATTGGTAGACGCGCTGGTTTTAGGTACCAGTGGCCCAGGTCGTGGGGGTTCAAGTCCCCCGGTGGGCATTCCTTTCCCTACCTTGGTTGCGGACCGTTTCAGCTTTGGTGCCAGATCTCCGGATGAACCAGAGCCCGGCTCATCGACAGCAGTTCCGTCAGGTCCGGTCGGGGTATCGATCGGTTCCGCGGGAGTTCGTTGATCCCCCATCCGTGTGGAATCCCACCGTGGCGTTGTTTCTGGGTGGTTATCTCCTGGCGATGTTCACCATCTGGGGATGGTTCGTCGGCGGACTGCCTCTGCCCGTTCTCCTCTGCACAGGGTTTCTCGCCCTGCACCTCGAAGGGACGGTGATTCATGACGCCTGCCACAACGCAGCGCATCCCAACCGGTGGGTCAATCAGGCGATGGGCCACGGTTCGGCCCTTCTGCTCGGGTTCAGCTTCCCGGTGTTCACCAGGGTCCACCTGGAACACCATTCCCACGTCAATGATCCCAAGAACGATCCGGATCACATCGTGAGCACCTTCGGCCCCCTCTGGCTGATTGCTCCAAGATTTTTCTATCACGAGTGGTTTTTCTTTCAGCGTCGTCTCTGGAAACGCTGGGAACTGCTGCAGTGGGGATTCGAGCGCAGCGTCTTCGCTGTGATCGTGATCGCTGCCGCACGATTTGATTTCCTTCCGTTCATCTTCAACTGCTGGTTCGCACCGGCTCTCATGGTCGGAGTCACCCTCGGACTCTTCTTTGACTACCTTCCACACCGGCCATTCACCTCCCGCAACCGATGGACCAACGCCCGGATCTATCCAGGGCGCGTGATGAACTGGCTGATCATGGGCCAGAACTATCACCTCGTTCATCACCTCTGGCCTTCGATTCCCTGGTTTGAATACAAGCCCGCCTACGAGGCCACCAAACCGCTTCTGGATTCCAAAGGGTCACCGCAGCGTCTCGGTATCTTCGAAACCCGCCGCGATGGCTACAACTTTCTCTACGACATTCTTGTCGGCGTCCGCAGTCACAAGTCTCGCCGCGGAAAAATGCGACGGGTTGCCAGATTCATGCCGACAGGTGCGATTCAGAGACGATGGTTGGAATTCGTCGACTCCATAGCGATCAAGACGGAGCCGAGACGTCCGCTCGGTCACTGATCATTCAGCCAGAATTCTCGGAACCCGGAAGAAATCTCCCTCGCGCTGGGGGGCCTGATTGAGAATCTCATCCCGCACAGGAGTTGGTGTGACCCTGTCTTCACGCGTCACGTTGGTGACCTCCACCGCACGTGTGGTTTCGGGAACGCCTTCGGTGTCGATGCTCTCGAGCTGACTGACGTACTCGAGGATTGATTCAAGCTGAGTGGTGTACGTGGCGACTTTCTCGTCAGGAAGGTCGAGGCGCGCCAGCTTGGCCACCTTGCGCACGTCGTCGGCGGAGATCCGGCTCATGCCTCGCTCAGGAAACTGCGCAGATCCTCGCTCAATGCCGAAGCGGCTGTCTCCAGCAGGGCGACCCCATGGTCTGGAGTGGCCAGGAAGGGGTGGGACCCCATGCGTCCGTCCGGATGCCTGCGGCGGAAATCCTCCGGGCTGTGGATCGGTCCGGCGGGGGCCGGGTCCGGGAGATCGCGCTGCTTGCTCTGCAGGCTGGGCTCCACAGCGAGCGTGACGGCGATCTCGCTTGGGGTGGCGTGATGTCCCTCCTTGTTGCCGTAGAGCTCGCGGGCCTGTCGCATCACCGGTCCTGCCATGAACCAGTTGGACAGACGACAGCGCAGTTTCGGAGCCACCGGCAGGTCCCGGCTGGCGGCCGTGCCGTGGGCCTGAGCGAAAGCGGCCTTTGTGGTGGCGATGTTGCCGCCATGGCCGTTGATCACGAACACCCTTTCGAAGCCGTGCCGCGCCAGCGAGAGCACCAGATCCTGCATCACCGCGAGAAGCGTGGCCGGTTGGAGACTCATCGTTCCGGCGAAGCCGAGATGGTGCTCAGCCATCCCGAAAGCCTGGGCCGGTGTCACCAGCACTCCCGTGCGGCGGCCCACCTCCAGGGCGATCGCTTCGGCCGTGAGCGCATCGGTGCCGATCGCACCGGTGGGGCCGTGTTGTTCGGTGGACCCCAGCGGGATGATCACCCCCTTGCAGGTCTGCAGATAGCTCTCCACCTCGGGCCAGCTGCGCAGGGCAAGACGGATCGATTCGGTGGTCTGGGCGGTGCCGGGCAGGCTTGCAGTCATGCTCAGTGGGCGGTGCCGTTGCCGTCGTACTGGTCGGTGTTGTAGTAGCCGCCACGGGTTCCGAAGAACAGGGTTGCGAGCGGGAACAGAACCACACTGCCCAACAGCACAGTGCCCAGGTTGAAGCCGGAAAGCGCGATGTCCATGGCGATCGGTGCAATGGCATCAGCTTGGCGGCAACGGCGCTTCGCTGCAGCGTTCAGCATTGGTCCGCGGTCAGTTCACGCCCGTCGCCGGGTACCTCCAGCCAGCGCCGCAGCCACCCCGTCAACCAGATGAACGGCAGGGTGTCGGCCAAGGCAGCCAGCAGTTTGAACAGGTAGCCGCTGGCGATGAAGCTGCCCAGCTGCGGCAACACAGGCTCTCCGGGACGCACCGGCAGCACGTGAGCTCCGTAGTGGCTGATCAACACCACAGCGCTGGTGTCCACCAGCTGGCTCACCAGGGTGGAGCCGTTGTTCCGCAACCAGAGGGCTCGGCCGTTTGTGAGTTGCTTCCAGAAGTGAAACAGCCGCACATCCACGAACTGGGCGGTGAGATAGGCCACCATCGAGGCTCCGATGGATCCGAAGCTCAGGGCCTGGATGGTGCGGAAGGTCGTCTCGGATGTGCCCGGCATCGCCGGCAGCAGTCCACCCAGCCACAGGATCAGCAGCACCCAGCCATTGAGAAGCAGACCCACCCACACCACCTGATTCGCTTTCTGCTCCCCCCAGAGCTCACTGATCAGATCGGTGCAGAGAAAGGTGATCGGGTACGGCAGGGCGCCGACGGCCACAACGATCGGCCAGTTGCCGATGCTGCCGAACTGCAGAAATCGCGTCAGCCCCAGGATGTTGAGCATGCCGAGCGTTCCGAGGAACAACCCCGCCAGCACCAGGAACACCCCGTCACGGCGGGCCTGGAGGCTGCTGCTCATGGCGGCGTCCCGGTGGGGTCGTCACCACCCTGACTCTGTGTCGTCGGCCTGTCATCCGCATGCATGCGATTCCCCTTGCGTTCTTTGCCCGTCCTGCTCAAGAGGTGGGGCCGGAGCTGATCGGTTGCCGTCTGGTGAAACGTCTGCCCAATGGCGAGCTGCTCTGGGGGGTGATTGTCGAAACGGAGGCGTATTCGCAGGACGAACCCGCCTGTCATGGCCATCGACGACGCTCACCCCAGAACGAAACGCTGTTCGGAGCGCCTGGACGCTTCTATGTGTATGTGAGCTACGGCATTCATCACTGCGTGAATGTGGTCACGGACCGCCAGGACTGGGCCAATGGGGTGCTCCTCCGCGCCGTGGCGGTTCCCGGGGAGCCGGAACGGGTTGCCGCGGGGCCTGGTCTGCTGGCCCGCCGCTTCGGCATCGACCGTGGTCATGACAGCCGGCCGGTGACCGGACAACATGACGTGTGGCTGGCCCAGCGGCCGGCATCCCTCGCCAGTCCGACCCTTGTGACCACAACGCGCATCGGCATCTCTCAGGGCGAGCAGCTGCCGCTGCGCTGGTATCTGCAGGCCAGTCGAAGCGTCAGTCGCCGGGCCAAGGGAGATCGCACACCAGCGAGGGGCCTGGCCTGGTTCCCCGATGAGGAGTACGGCCGATGAGCGGTTGGCACCATCGACACATCCTTGATCTGGCGGCGTTCTCACGGGAGGACTACGCGGCTGTGCTGGAACTGGCCCATCGCTTTCGATCGCTGCCGGTCACCGGTGCGCGTCGCCTGCCGGCCCTTCAGGGACGCCTCGTGGCCACCTTGTTCTTCGAACCGAGCACGCGGACCCGCAGCAGCTTTGAGCTGGCCGCCAAGCGGCTTTCAGCGGATGTGCAGAGCTTCTCGCCTTCCAGCAGTTCCCTCAGCAAGGGAGAGAGCGTGCTGGACACGGCGCGGACCTATGTGGCGATGGGGGCGGATGTTCTTGTGGTGCGCCATCGCTCGACCGGGGTGCCGAGGCAGCTCGCCAGGGATCTCGAGCTGGCCGGTGAACGCACCGTTGTGCTCAACGGTGGTGATGGTCTGCACAGCCATCCAAGCCAGGGGCTGCTCGACCTCTACACCCTGGCGCGCCACTTCGATCCCAGGCACCCCATGCCTGAAGCGCTGCAGGGCAAGCGAATCCTGATCGTCGGAGACATCCTCCATTCGAGGGTGGCCCGCTCCAACCTCTGGGCTCTCACCGCCTGCGGCGCGGATGTGGTGCTCTGCGGCCCGGCCAGCCTGTTGCCGGATGCCTTTGCGGATTTCGTGAAGGCTCCGCCACCGGGTCAGAGCGTGGACCCTGTTCCCCAGCGGGGCAGCATCCGGGTGGAACGTCGTCTGGAACGGGCTCTCGAGGGGGTGGATGCCGTGATGACGCTGCGCCTCCAGAAGGAGCGCATGGGCCAACAGCTGCTCACCACCCTTGAGCGCTATCACCGCGATTACGGCCTCAGCCACGAGAGGTTGTCCCAGTGCGGACAGACCGTGCCGGTGCTGCATCCCGGGCCGGTCAACCGGGGTGTGGAGATGACCGGCGCTCTGCTGGATGATCCGGCGCTGTGTCGGGTTGAGGAACAGGTGCGGAACGGCGTGCCGATCCGCATGGCTCTCCTCTACTTGATGGCCGCTGCCGAATCGGCATCAGAACCTTCACTGGTGTCCATCAGCTCCTGAGTCTGTGGATGCCCCGTCATCTGGTGGGAGTAGTAGTCCATGGCCGCCTTGAGAGCGGCATCCGGCTCGGCGATCGACACCCCTTCACCGGCCTGCATCGGGAAGTGGGCGTCCACGGCATCGAGGGCCATGTGCTGGCTGGGCATGCCGGTGAGCAGGATGGAAGCGCGCTGCTGGGTGAGCAGGGCGAAGATCCATTTGATCGACAGGGAGATGCGGTTCTCCCATTCGGGGATCAGCACCAGGTGCACGAACGCCCAGAGGATCCAGCCGATGCCGTCGGCGAAGCGCAGGCCCCGAAGATCAGCGACTGCACTGGCTCGGTCGAGCACGGCCATGCTGCCGAAATCGAAGTACTGAAAGGTCGGTCTGGGTCTTTCGGCGACGATCGCGGCGATATCCCTGCCGATGTAGGTGCCGGCCTGTTTGGCGGGAGACGCCATGCCGGGCAGAGGCTTGCCGTCGGTGGTGTGGCTGTAGCTGCTGAGGTCACCCGCGACACGGATCTCGGGATGGTCCGGGATTGAGAAATCGTGCTGAACGATCACCCGTCCGCCCCGGTCCACTTCGCAGCCGGTGGCTTCGGCGAGTTTCTTGCCGAGGTGGGATGCGCGCACCCCCGCGGTCCAGATCACGGTTGCGGCCTGGATGCGGACATCACCGTTCGGGGTGCCCACGATCAGCTCGCCCGGGCGCATGGTCTGCACACGGCCCTTGGGCAGGAACTCGATGCCGTCGTTCTTGAGCGATCGCAGCGCTGCCTCCGACAGCATCTCTGGCATGGCCCTCAGAACCCGGTCGCCGGGATCGACCAGAACGATCCGGGTCTTCTTCGGATCGAGCTGTTTGAAAGCGTTCTTGAGAGCCCACTTCATCAACTCTGAGACCGCACCGGCCATTTCGCAGCCGCTGGGACCGGCCCCGACGATCACCACGGTCTGCAGGAACTGACGCGCATCGGGATCCGGGGTCTGTTCCGCCTGTTCCATGGCCATCAGAAGCCGTCGACGGATTTCCTCGGCGTGTTCGAGGATCTTCATCGGCGGCGCGAAGGTGCGCCATTCGTCGTGACCGAAGAAGGTGCTGCCGGAACCGGTGGCCAGCACAAGGTGGTCGTAGCTGTAGGCCTTGCCGTTGAAGACGATCTGCTTGCCTTCCGGGTAGACGTTGGTCACCTCCCCGAGGAGCACCTGAACGTTGCGCTGCTTGCCGACCAGTTCTCTCAGTGGGGTGGCGATGTCACCGCGGGAGACGAGCCCGGTGGACACCTGATAGAGCAGGGGTTGGAACAGGTTGAAGTTGCGCTTGTCGATCAGGGTGATGCGCACATCGGCCTTGGCCAGAGCCTTGCAGGCGTGCACCCCGGCAAAGCCGCCGCCCACGATCACCACATGGGGGGCATGACGGAGGCGTTCTTCTGGGGGCTCCAGCTCCAGGAAAAAATGATCGCCGGCCATGAGGCTTCCGAACAGATTTATCCGAAGGCTATGAAGCGTGTCCTGTTTTGTCGGTGTCGGCGAACCACCTCGTTCAGATCAGCTTGAAGGCCTCGAGGAACAGGCCGTAAAGCAGGCCGATCCGGCTCATGTCCAGGATCTGGAACAGCACTGGAGAGCGTTCTCCGGGCTGGGCCGGTCGTCGCAGACGCACGGTGAATTCGGTGCCGATCACCACCAGCAGTGCCGCAACCGGGTCGATCTGACCAAGCGCGCCGGACACCGTGGTGATGGCTGTTCCCAACAGGAAGCCGATCAGGAGGCCGATCAACCGGAGTGACAGACGCCGCCAGGGGTTGCCCGCCCAACGCTCCAGGCGACGGTTGGCCTGGCCGAGGTTGGATTGGAGCCGAGTGGACTGGAGACGGGAGATCATCGTCTCGGAGTGCTGGAAAAGAGGCAGGGATGGATTCCGGTGATCCCCATCACCCGACCAGCGGACCCTGCCGAACTCTGTCTACACCACAGATAGGGTTTGTGCCGGCATCATCCGCTACTGATAGGGGATTCCAATAAAAAAGCCCGGGAGGATCCCGAGCCGGGTGATGGGGACTGGCGCAGCAAAGCTTGTCCGCATTGGTTTGGCAAGCCGCCTGTCAGGGCTCAGCTGCTCTCCGCCTTGGCCTTGCGGGATGACTTGCCTTCGAGCAGCTCCAGAAGGGCCTCCATCTGGGCCATCACCCCTCGGACTTCGCCTGCTTCCGGAAGCAGACCGTCCTCCATGACGCCCTGATGCATCTCACGGAGCTCCTGACGGATGTAACGCAGGTGGCTGACGACCTGCTCACGCTTCGACTGCGACATCGACAACAGGAAATTTCACTCTTCCCTTTTACCGCATTGTGTGTCAAGGGCGGCTCTGATCCGCCTGACTGATCCCCGCGGCAAAGGCCAACAGTGCATAGGTGATCAGTGCCACAGGACGCACCAGAACGCTGATCAGAACGAGTGTCGACACCCCCGTCAGCACCAGGGGGCGCCGACTTCTCCAGCAGGTGTGGAAAACCGCAGTGGAGAATAGGGGATTCGAACCCCTGACCTCTGCGGTGCGATCGCAGCGCTCTACCAACTGAGCTAATTCCCCGCCACGTCAAGCTAGCCGCAGGACTCTGGGCCACACTTGGCGATGAGCTTCCCATCGCAGCGATGCAGTCCGTTTCCGCCGGCGCAACGATCACGCCTGAACGACTTGCCTCCTTCGATGAGGTCTCCGTTGCGGAGCTTGCGCGACGTCTGGATGAGGACGACTACTCCACGCCGTTCGATGGGCTGTCCGATTGGCATCTGCTGCGGGCGTTGGCCATCCACCGTCCTGATCTGACGGCTCCCTACGTGCATCTGGTTGACCAGGAACCTTTTGATGAGGACTGAGCAGCCGTCTGATCCGCTGCAGGGTCGTCGGCTGCTGGTGGCCGCCAGCGGCAGCATCGCGGCCGTCAAGACTCCGCTGCTAGTCAGCGCGCTGGTGAAGTCGGGTGCCGAGGTCCGCTGTCTGGTCACGCCCAGTGCTGCGGAACTGGTCAGTCCGGTTGCTTTGGCGAGTCTCAGTCGTCACCGCTGTTATCAGGATGGAGACGAGTGGAGCCCGAGCTGCAGCAGGCCACTGCACATCGAGCTGGCGGAGTGGGCGGAGCTGGTGCTGGTGGCACCGCTCAGCGCCTCCACGCTGGCTCGCTGGACCCAGGGCCTCGCAGATGGCCTGCTGGCCAGCCTCCTGCTGGCCTGCGAGTGCCCGGTTCTGGCCGCTGCCGCGATGAACACGGCCATGTGGAGGCATCCTGCGGTTCAGGGGAACTGGCAGACGTTGCACGGCTTCCCGAATGTGATGCCCCTGCAGCCCTCAGCCGGTCTGCTGGCCTGCGATCGGATCGGTGACGGGCGCATGGCGGATCCGCAGCTGATCGAACTCGCAGCCGCCTCACTGTTGAACGGCGAAGGCCAGGGGGCGATCGTGCGTCGCGACTGGCAGGGGCGGCGTCTGCTCGTGACGGCTGGAGCCACCGAGGAGCGCATTGATGCAGCCCGGCTGCTCAGCAACCGCAGCAGCGGTCGCATGGGTGTTCTGCTGGCTCAGGCAGCCCGGATGCGCGGCGCCGATGTGGATCTCATCCATGGCCCGCTGCAGGTTCCTGCTGCCTGGCTGGAGGGGTTGAACGCCCATCCGATTTCCTCGTCCCAGGATCTTGAGCGGGAGTTGGTTCGCCACCAGCCCGCTGCCGATGCGGTGGCGATGCTGGCCGCGGTCGCTGATCTGCGTCGCCGCGATGGTGGGCTCGCGGAGAAACCCGCCAAACAGGAGCTCCTCGGCCTGATGCAGGCGGGTTGGCAGGAGGTTCCGGATCTCCTGCGTGGCCTGGTGCTACGTCGTCCACCGGGGCAGAGGCTGTTGGGCTTCGCGGCGCTCACCGGATCTGATGAAGAGCTGCTCAGTCGTGGGGAGGAGAAGCGCATCAACAAAGGGTGCGATCTTCTGTTCGTCAACCCGATCGACAGGCCCGACCAGGGATTCTCCGTTGAACGGAACGGTGGCTGGTTGCTCGGAGGCGGAGCGGCTGAGCACCTGCCGGTTCGCTCGAAGCTCGCCCTCGCCCATGACCTGCTGGATCGCCTGCTGGCACTGAAGCCCCGTCTCGAGGCGCGTCCGACAAGTTGTTGAGAGCTGCAAAAGGCCAGCCTGGCAGTCGATTTCAGCCTTGTAGGATCCGCCAATCTCGGTCTGATCAGTCGATCAGCCGAACCTCAGCGTTCTCCAGCCGACCGGCTTCTCCCATGCGCATCCGTCCTTTGCTGGCCGTCGTGCTGGCGCTCTGCCTCACCTTCTTCACCACGGCCTGCAGTGGTGACAGTGAAGCTGTCCAGCGTGGCGCGTCCAACGTCACCTACGACGACATCCACAACACGGGCAAAGCCAACGATTGCCCCACGATCGGTGATTCCGCCCGTGGTTCGATTCCACTCAACGTGGGTGGCAGCTACGAACTGCGCGATGTCTGCATGCATCCCGTTCAGGTGTATGCGAAGGAGGAGCCCAAGAACATCCGCCAACAGGCTGAGTTCGTTGAAGGCAAGATCCTCACGCGCTACACCTCCAGCCTGGATGAGGTCTTCGGCGATCTCACCGTGACCGAAGCCGGACTGGAATTCCAGGAGAAAGGTGGCATCGACTTCCAGCCGATCACCGTCCTGGTGCCGGGCGGCGAGGAGTTTCCCTTCACCTTCTCCAGCAAGTCCCTGAAGGCCACCGCGGACGGCGCGGCCCTGACCACCAGCACGGACTTCGAGGGCAACTACCGCACCCCCAGCTACCGCACCAGCAACTTCATCGATCCCAAGGGCCGGGCCCTCACCACAGGCGTGCAGTACGCCCAGGGTCTGGTGGCCCTGGGAGGTGATGACGAGCAGTTGGAGAAGGACAACAACAAGCGCTACATCGATGGTGTTGGCACCATGAGCCTCTCGATCACGAAGGTTGATCCTGAGACAGGCGAATTCGCCGGCGTTTTCAGTGCCATTCAGCCTTCGGACTCCGATATGGGAGGCCGTGAAGTGGTGGACATCAAGATCACCGGAGATCTTTACGGCCGTCTCGAAGAGTCCTGATCGCCTTTCGACCCGTCCATTCACTGTGAAGGGGCCTTCGGGCCCTTTTTTTGTGTTCATCGCAGCCGTCTGGGAGAATCTCGCCGATTCGGACCCTCACTCATGACAGCCAGCGCTTCTGCAGCCGCCCAGCGATCCGGCGTGATCGCTCCCTACGGCGGTTCGTTGGTGGATCTGATGGTGCCGGAATCGGATCGTGCTGCGATCCGTGCATCGGCCGGCAAGACCCTGGAATGCTCCGATCGCAATGCCTGTGATGTCGAGCTGCTCACGGTCGGTGGGTTCTCCCCCCTGCGCGGCTTCATGCATCAGGAGGATTACGACGCGGTGGTCGCCGGACACCGGACGGCAGCAGGTCAGCTGTTCGGCCTGCCGATCGTGATGGACACCGATCGCGAGGACGTGGTGGTCGGCGACAAGGTTCTGCTCACCTACAAAGGGCAGGAGCTTGCTGTTCTCCATGTGGAGGACAAGTGGGAGCCGAACAAGGTTGTGGAGGCCAAGGGCTGTTACGGCACCACGTCGATCGAGCACCCTGCGGTTCGCATGATCAGCATGGAGCGCAAGCGCTTCTACCTGGGCGGCAGCCTCAAGGGTCTGGAGCTTCCCCAGCGCGTGTTCCCGTGCAAGACCCCGGCCGAGGTGCGGGCTGACCTGCCCGATGGTGAGGACGTGGTGGCCTTCCAGTGCCGCAACCCGATCCACCGTGCGCACTACGAACTGTTCACGCGGGCGCTGCATGCCCAGAACGTGAGCGAGAACGCTGTGGTGCTGGTGCACCCCACCTGCGGACCCACCCAGCAGGACGACATCCCCGGTGCTGTGCGCTTCCAGACCTACGAGCGTCTGGCTGCCGAAGTGAACAACGACCGGATCCGCTGGGCCTACCTGCCCTATGCCATGCACATGGCCGGCCCGAGGGAGGCCCTGCAGCACATGATCATCCGCCGCAACTACGGCTGCACCCACTTCATCATCGGCCGCGACATGGCCGGCTGTAAGTCCTCCCTGAGTGGTGACGACTTCTACGGCCCCTACGACGCCCAGAACTTCGCCAAGGAGTGCGCTCCAGAGCTCACCATGGAGACCGTGCCCTCCCTGAACCTCGTCTACACCGAAGAAGAGGGATACGTCACCGCTGAGCACGCGGAGGCCCGGGGACTGCATGTGAAGAAGCTGAGCGGAACCCAGTTCCGCAAGATGCTGCGCGGCGGCGAGGAAATCCCTGAGTGGTTCGCCTTCAAGAGCGTGGTTGAGGTGCTTCGGTCGGCCTGAGCTCTCATAGACCCGTTAACATTCCTTCACTGAGCAGGCGAACCTTGAACAAGCGCTGGAGAACCATCGGTCTGACGGCCCTGCTGGTCTTGGCGATCGTGGTGATCGCCCCGGCCTTCCTCGGTGGCGGCAACACCCAGCAGGAAGCGCGGACCATGCGCTATAGCGATTTCGTCGAGGCCGTTCAGGAGAATCAGGTCAGTCGGGTTCTGATTTCACCCGATCGCGGCACAGCGCAGGTTGTTGAGAACGATGGCCGCAGAGCCGAGGTGAACCTGGCTCCTGACAAGGAACTGCTGGGTCTGCTGACCGAGCACAACGTTGATATCGCTGTCCAGCCCTCGAGCCAGCCGAGTGCCTGGCAGCAGGCAGCCGGCAGCCTGATCTTCCCGCTGCTGCTGCTGGGTGGATTGTTCTTTCTGTTCCGCCGGGCTCAATCCGGTGGTGGTGGCAACCCGGCCATGAATTTCGGCAAGAGCAAGGCCCGCGTTCAGATGGAACCTTCGACGCAGGTCACCTTCACCGATGTGGCCGGCATCGAGGGCGCCAAGCTCGAACTGACGGAGGTCGTTGACTTCCTCAAGAATCCCGAGCGGTTCACAGCCGTTGGCGCCAAGATCCCCAAGGGGTGTCTGCTGGTCGGTCCTCCCGGCACCGGCAAGACGCTTCTGGCCAAGGCTGTGGCTGGTGAAGCCGGAGTTCCTTTCTTTTCGATCTCGGGTTCTGAGTTCGTCGAAATGTTCGTCGGCGTCGGCGCGAGCCGCGTTCGCGATCTGTTCGAGCAGGCTAAGAAGAATGCCCCCTGCATCATCTTCATTGACGAGATCGATGCGGTCGGCCGTCAGCGGGGTGCTGGCCTCGGCGGTGGAAATGACGAGCGCGAGCAGACACTCAATCAGCTGCTCACCGAGATGGATGGCTTTGAGGGCAATACCGGAATCATTATCATCGCGGCCACCAACCGTCCTGATGTTCTTGATGCGGCCTTGCTGCGTCCCGGTCGCTTCGATCGTCAGGTGACCGTCGACCGTCCTGATTACTCCGGCCGTCTTCAGATCCTCGGTGTTCATGCCCGCGGCAAGACCCTCGCCAAGGATGTTGACCTCGACAAGGTGGCCCGCCGCACTCCCGGATACACCGGCGCTGACCTCGCCAACCTGCTGAACGAGGCTGCGATTCTCGCAGCCCGCCGTGAGCTCACGGAAGTGAGCAACGATGAAATCAGTGATGCGATCGAGCGCATCATGGTTGGTCCTGAGAAGAAGGATGCCGTGATCAGCGAGCGCAAGAAGTGGCTCGTGGCTTATCACGAAGCCGGTCACGCGATTGTTGGTGCCCTGATGCCCGACTACGACCCGGTTCAGAAGATTTCCATCATTCCCCGCGGCAATGCCGGTGGCCTCACCTTCTTCACTCCCAGTGAGGAACGCATGGAGTCTGGTCTTTACTCCCGCGCCTATCTGCAGAACCAGATGGCTGTCGCCCTCGGCGGCCGTGTCGCTGAGGAGATTGTCTACGGAGAAGACGAAGTCACTACGGGCGCATCGAACGACCTCCAGCAGGTGGCATCCACCGCTCGCCAGATGATCACAAGATTCGGGATGAGCGACAAACTCGGGCCGGTTGCCCTGGGTCGCTCCCAGGGCGGCATGTTCCTGGGTCGCGATATCGCTGCTGAGCGTGATTTCTCCGAGGACACGGCATCCACCATCGATCAGGAGGTGTCGGATCTTGTTGATGTCGCCTACAAGCGAGCCACCAAGGTGCTGGTTGATAACCGACCAGTTCTCGATGAGCTGGCTGAGCTGCTCGTCGAGCAGGAAACAGTTGATGCCGAGGAGCTGCAGGAACTTCTGATCACCCGCGACGTCCGCGTTGCCGAGTACGTCTGAGCGACCGGAATCCGTTTGGCGATCAAGGCAGGATGCCTTGATTGCCTCCCTCCAACAGCAGCCTCTGCTGGTTGTGGTTCGTCCGGATGAGCGGGATCTTGCCGGCCAGGCCGGCTCCGGTTCACTGCTCGATCAGCTTCGTTTGCTTCAGGACAGCGGGCTGGTTCATGTGGAGGTGGCCTGGCGGGACCACCCTCTCTGGTCCCCATTCATCAGACGCCTGAGAGAAGCCTGTCCGCAACTGCTGGTTGGCGCAGCCTCCGTTGTCCAGCGGGAGGCTCTTGCCGAGCTGGCGGATCTGGATCTCCGTTACGCTATGTCACCCTGCTGGGATCCAATCCTGCTGGATCAGGCGCGTCGGCAGGGGATTCTTCTGGTTCCGGGGGTGTTCAGCCCTACGGAAGTGATGCAGGCGATCCGTTGCGGGTGCCGGCTGGTCAAGCTCTTTCCGGCGGCAACCCTGGGATGCCGCTACTGGTCGCGGCTGCTGGTTCCCCTCGGGGAGCGCCCGGCCGTGATCGCCGCCGGTGGTCTGGCCGTTTCCGACCTTGAGCAATGGTTGTCGGCTGGCCATGACGCCGTCGCTCTTGGACGTCGGGTCATCGGGCCGGATGGCGTCGATGAGCATCTGCTGCGCTGGCTGCAGGCTTCGCCGATGGAGCGGAGATGCCACCCCACTGGTTGACATGCGTCCAGGATGCTACAGATGAGATAGCTGTTTCTCTGCGTTATGTCGCAGCTCACCATCAAGCTCAGCGACAAGGCTGATGCCCTGATCGCTCAGTTGCAGAAGGAGATCTTCAACCGTCGTCGCAAGAAGGTCTCTGCCTCCGGGGTCGTCGAGACTCTGGTGGAAAGCGGCGCAAAGTCTCAGTCCGACAAGCGGTTCGCCACATCCTGGACCAACCTGATCAAGGACATCGAGAAGGCCGCCAAGCTCGCCTACGCCCACGGAAGCAAGCCATCCACTCTCACGGATGAGGAATGGGCTCTGGTTCTCAATCACAGAAGCCGCTCCTCCGCGTCCCGACCGCGCAAGACGATCAAGAAGAAAGCGGCTGCCCAGAAGCCGTCCCGTCGCACCCGCACCCGCAGTTCCGCTCAGCCTGCCGCTGAGTCTCAGGCTGTCAGCAGCAACGGCAAAGCTCCCGTCACCTCCGCCTGAGGTCGGCCCCCGGCGTCACCAGAGGCTGCATTGCCCCTGCTGACGCAGCAGGTGATCAGCGAGAACCAGGGAGACCATCGCTTCCACCATCGGCACGGCCCGCGGCAACACGCATGGGTCGTGCCGTCCCTTGCCGGCCAGCGTCGTGGCGTTGCCTTCGGCATCCACCGTCTGCTGTTCCTTGCGGATGGTGGCCGTTGGCTTGAAGGCAACGCGCAGCACGATCGGCTCACCGTTGCTGATGCCCCCCTGAATGCCGCCGGAGTTGTTGGTGGCGGTTTGTAGCCGCCCCTCTTCAGTCGGCACAAAGGCATCGTTGTGCTCGCTGCCCTTCAGCAGGGTGCCGCCGAAGCCCGAGCCGATCTCGAAGCCCTTCGTTGCCGGCAAGGACATCACCGCCTTGGCCAGGTCTGCCTCGAGTTTGTCGAACACGGGCATGCCAAGCCCCATGGCGGGCTGGCGCACAACGCATTCGATCACACCGCCGCAGGAGTCGCCCTCCCGACCGATCGCCTCGATGCGCTCGATCATGGCTTTGGCGGTGGCCTGGTCGGGACAACGCACGATGTTCGCTTCCACGTCCGCTAACGACACGCTCTGCTGGTCGATGTCGGCCTCGATGGTGTGAATCCGTTTCACCCAGGCCAGCACTTCCGTGCCGGCCGCTTTGCGCAGTAGCTGTTTGGCGATCGCACCCGCGGCCACCCGGCCGATGGTTTCGCGCGCGGACGCGCGGCCGCCGCCGCTGCGCGCCTGGATGCCGTACTTCGCCTGGTAGGTGGCATCCGCATGGGATGGACGGAATGCCACCGCCATGTCTTTGTAATCGCCGGGTCGCTGATCCTTGTTGCGCACGACCATGGCGATCGGCGTCCCGAGGGTGGTGTCGTCCATCAGGCCGCTCAGCACTTCCACCTGATCCGCTTCCCGGCGTGGCGTGGTGATATGGCTCTGGCCGGGACGACGGCGGTCCAGTTCCGCCTGGATCATCGCCACGTCCAGCTTCAGCCTCGGCGGACAGCCCTCCACGATCACGCCGACGCCGCCACCGTGGGATTCCCCGAAGGTGCTGATCCGGAAGAGATCGCCAAAGCTGCTTCCCATGGGTCAATGCCGTTCGTCGAAGGCTACGGGCAAGACTCCTCAGGCGTCTTCCACCACGAAGGACTGACCGGCCTGAGCGAAGGTCCGGTAAGGGATGAAATTCAGATCCGGCCTCAGCATCCGCAGCTCCTCCAGACCATGCCGGGCCCCGGAACGATCAAAGCGGCTGAAGCAGAAGTAGTGCTCGAAAGCCAGGATCATGCCGTTGGACAGCTTCGGTTCCAGCCAGCGCAGCACGGCTCGGACGGCGCTGAACTGCTGACAGCTGATGCTGGCCAGCGCGATGCGCGATGGCTCGGTGACGGTCGCATCGAGAGCGGTGAGATCCACGCGGCTGATGCGGCAGGCATGCGTCGGGAGACCAGCCAGACGACAGCGTCGCCGGAACCCCCCCTCCGAGATGGTTGCGGTCCCGGCCAGCCAGCGCGGGTGCAGGTCCTGGGCCGTTCGGGCTGCCGGCAGGGGCTCGAAACTGCCCATGGCCCAGATCTGGCGCTGCGTCGGCTGGGAGCGGATGGCGCGCCAGGCCAGGGGCACCTGGCGGAACCGTTCACAGCCGAATTCGGCGAAGTCTCCCTCGATCCTGTTGAAGTGGAGCAATCGGAACGCGATCGTGAAGAACCCGGCGATCTCGCGATCGTCCTGTCGCCGCTGGGCCAGCGATGCAGCGAGGAAGCGGATTCTCTCCATCACGGCTCGGTCTGCGGCCGCATCGTGCCGGGTTTCACCTCGATCGACTGGAGCAGCTCCAATCCCTCCCGCAGGGTCGTCTGCCAGTCCCTTCCCCGGCGCCGGATCAGGCGTGTGTTGGGGTAGAAGGGCGATCGCTCCTGATGATCCGGCCAGGTGGTGACACTTTCATCGTCAAGCACCACGACACAGGGGATCCCCAGCGCTCCTGCCAGGTGGGCTGTGGTGTTGCTGATGGTGAGTACCCGGCGCACGGAGGCGATCTGACCGGCATAGCCATCAAGGTCCAGGAACTGATTCACAGGTTGTGAGGTGCGGATCGGCCTGCCGCTCCGTTCAGCGAGCATCCTGCGGCCGGCGGCCCGCTCGCGGTACTGCAGCGATTGAATCCGTCCCTGCACCGTTCTCAGCACCTCGGCCCAGTCGTCGAGATCCGGCAGGTTCTTGTACATCGCCTTCGAATACCAGGAGATGCCCAGGCCGCGGCGCTCGGTCTGGAGCGATGGCGGTGGCGTGAGCGGCAGAAAGCCATTGCGGATGCTTTCCTCATCGCGACCGTAGAAGTAGGCGAGTTGCTCGTAACTGGTGACGGGCATGCGCAGCTCGGCGTCGATCTCCGAGATCTCGCTGATGAAGCGCACGGCAGGAAAACTGCGCTCGAACAGAGGAACCAGTCGTTCTTCGGTCAGAACCACCACGACCGGGACCTCCTGAACTGCCCGGGCAGCCAGGTGCACCTGGCGCAGTTCATCGCCGAGATCCCTCAGCCGACGTTGCACGAACAATCCCTCGACGCGCTGGCGCGGACCCCGCCACGGCTGTCCGGAGCCTGGATTCTCCAGTTCGGAGATCTGGTGGAACGTGCGCCAGGCCTCCTTGTAGTACCCGAAGCGCTCCATCTTGTTGGCGCTTTCACGCATGCTGCGCAGATCCCCGACCGATCGCGCCAGTGCGGCCTGTTCCGCATGCCAGCAGAGATTGTTGAAACTGATCCGCTGGACCGGCCTCGGCGGACGGAACCGTTGGATCAGTCGTCTTCCGATGCCATTCAGCTCAGGCGGCACCGGCGGTTTCCTCACCAGGGTCACTTTTCAGAAGCGCGCGTTGGCGCATGCACTGCACGTGCTGCCAGAGCTGGGCTCCCCAGAGGAACAGCCATCCAAGTCCGACCAGCCAGAACGGCTGGTCGTGGCGAAACACGTCGAACAGCAGCACCACCCGTGGCTGATCCGACCGGTTCACGGCCGAATGCAGGAACGTGTCATCCCACAGCAGACCTTCACCTTCATGGAGGTGATATGTCGTTCCATCGATGAGCAGTTCGCAGGAGGTCCGCCCATCCGCGAGTATCTGCACATAGAGCGGCAGGTGGTAGCGCCATACGCCCTTGAACGGTCCTCGGTGGGGGCGGAGCACCTTGCCGGGAGGGAACAGGCTCACCGCTGCGGAGACAACATCGCGATGGCGCGCCAGAAAACTCCTCAGGGTGGGGATCAGGGCCTGATTGGCGGGGTAGTCGTAGCCGTAACCCCGCAGCGGCAGCATGCCCCAGACCTTCCGGTCGAATTCATAGAGCGTCCGCTGCTGCTCCATGATTTCGTGGTTCGCCGGCAGGCGACCGGAGAGTGCCACCTCCAGGGTTTCACGACGGATGTCGGTGTACGCGTTCTGCAGTTCTCCGCTGGCGGGGAAGTGAGCCGACGTGTTCACCACCGGCGGGTTCTTCAGCCCCTGCTCGTAGCACCAGCGTGTCAGCTCCCTCCAGAATCTGTAATTCCAGGGGCCCCAGCGGAGCAGCGTCTTCCGCACCTGCATGGCTCAGATTGGGCTGAAGCTTGGCATGCGCGTCATGCAAAGCGTTCGGCAACCAGAAAGGATGCTCCTGTGAGACCGAAGGTCCGATACGGGTGGAACTGGAATGCGTCGTTGATCTGCGAGAACTGATCCAGCGCTGCCTGATCCCCTGAACGATGAAAGCGTGACCAGGCGAAATGGTTCTCAAAGGCAATCAGCATCCCCTGTTTCAGGCGGGGTGCAAGGCACTGCAGAACGGAGCTGACGCTGCTGTGCAGCGGGCAGTTGATGTAGGCGAAGGAGATGTTGTGCGGCAGCCTCTCCGGTGCCAGATGGGGCAGCTGTTCCCACGTCGCCCGCACCACCGTGCGCGCGCCTGCAGGAATGCCGGCCCGGCGGCAGAGACGCCTGAACTGTTCCTCGCTGGTTTGGCGTTCACCTTCGCTCCAGCGTGGGTGCAGATCGCGAAAGCCCTGTGGAGCCGGAATGCCGCTGAAGCTGTCGATGGCCCAGAGGTGGCGGTGAGTCTCTAGATCACGGCTGAAGCGATGGGCCAGTCGGAAGGTCTGTGCCCTGTCGCAGCCGAATTCCACGTAATCACCGTCGATCCCGTTGAACTCCAGCAGATGCATCGCATCCTGAAGAAACGTCCGTCGTGACGCCTCGTGACGTCGGCGGCAGTTCTGCCTCTCCAGCCAGCGCCGCAGCCTCATCGGATCTCTGAATCGATCATCGCGAGCAACTGTGCCCGGCCAGCCAGCAGCGCCTCCCGCCAGGTCCCCTGTTCCCGGCGGATCAATCGGCAGTGGGGGTAGAAGGGCGTGGTGGTGGCGACATAGGGCCAGGTGGTCACGATGCCGTTGTCCAGCACCACCACACTGGGGATGCCGAGGGCGCCTGCCATGTGGGCTGTGGTGTTGCTGATGGTCAGGACACCGCGGACTCCAGCCACCTGAGCGGCGAATTGATCCAGGTGTTTTTTCTGGTTGACCCGACGTGCCGTTTTGATCGGACGACCCGCCTTGGCGCTGAGCTGATGAAACATGGCGTCCCGCTCGCGGTACTGCAGGGACTGGATCCGGCCAGGCAAGTCAGAGAGCACGTGGGCCCAGTCGTCGATGGAGGGGAGGGATTTGCCGATGGCTCTGGAGTACCAGGCAATGCCGATGCCCTGTGCTGGTTCTTCGGCGTCCGGAGGGACCAGCGGCAGAAAGGATGTTCGGATCGCCTCGTCATCGGTGCCGTACCAGTAGGCGAGTCTCTCCTGAGCAGCCATGTGGCTGAAGGTCGTTGGATCCAGTGGTTGCTTCCTGTCCACGAACTCCACGCTCGGGAAGCTTCTCTGCAGCAGAGGGATCAGCCGCGCCTCCACGCGCGCGGTGACCTGGGGAACGTCGCGGGCGGCATGGGCGACGAACCGGATGATGCGCAGCTCGTCTCCAAGATCTCGTGTGCGCTCCAGGATCAGCAGTCGACGGCAGGGGTGCTGCGGCCCCTGCCAGATCGGCAGGGTCAGCTCCGTCTGCCCTTCCGTGCAGGCAGCCAGTGATTTCCACGCTTCCCGGTAGCAGCTGCCGCGTTCGAAGCGGTTGCCCACGTAGCGAAGACAGTTCCAGTCTTTCTCCCAGATTCCCCGGCGCATGCGATCCGCGATGCGACTGGCAGTCCGATAGTCCATCCAACCTGTTTGATGCAGAGACAATCGCACGAGGCGGACCCGTTGCTGTCACAACAAAAAGCCCCCACCTTGCGGTGAGGGCTTTCCGATTCAGTTGATCTGAATCGTTTGGTCTGTTCCAGAAGGAACAGGTTGATTCCAGATCAACCGATGGCAGGTGCCTGCAGAGCCACAGGAGTGGACTCAGCAGCAGCCAGGTCGAGGGGGAAGTTGTGAGCGTTGCGCTCGTGCATCACTTCCATGCCGAGGCCGGCACGGTTCAACACGTCGGCCCAGGTGTTCAGGACGCGGCCCTGACCATCAAGGATGGACTGGTTGAAGTTGAAGCCGTTCAGGTTGAAGGCCATGGTTGACACGCCCAGGGCGGTGAACCAGATGCCGACAACAGGCCAGGCAGCCAGGAAGAAGTGAAGGCTACGGCTGTTGTTGAAGGAGGCGTATTGGAAGATCAGGCGACCGAAGTAACCGTGGGCAGCCACGATGTTGTAGGTCTCTTCCTCTTGGCCGAACTTGTAGCCGTAGTTCTGGGACTCGGTCTCGGTGGTTTCACGCACCAGGGAGGAGGTCACCAGGGAGCCGTGCATGGCGGAGAACAGGGATCCACCGAACACACCTGCGACGCCCAGCATGTGGAAGGGGTGCATCAGGATGTTGTGCTCAGCCTGGAACACCAGCATGTAGTTGAAGGTGCCAGAGATGCCCAGGGGCATGGCGTCAGAGAAGGAGCCCTGACCGAAGGGGTAGACCAGGAAGACAGCAGAGGCTGCAGCGACAGGTGCGCTGTAGGCAATGCAGATCCAGGGGCGCATGCCCAGGCGGTAGGAGAGTTCCCACTCGCGGCCCATGTAGGCGTAGATGCCGATCAGGAAGTGGAAGACAACCAGCTGGAAAGGACCGCCGTTGTACAGCCACTCATCGAGGGATGCAGCTTCCCAGATGGGATAGAAGTGCAGGCCGATGGCGTTGGAGGAGGGAACAACAGCACCAGAGATGATGTTGTTGCCGTAGATCAGGGAGCCAGCGACAGGCTCGCGGATGCCATCGATGTCGACCGGGGGAGCGGCGACGAAGGCGATGACGAAACAGATGGTGGCAGCCAGCAGGGTGGGGATCATCAGCACACCGAACCAACCGACATACAGACGGTTGTTGGTGGAGGTGACCCACTCGCAGAAGGACTGCCAACTAGAAGCGCCGGAGCGCTGCTGGATGGTGGTGGTCATGAGAACGGAAAGAAGTGCCCCCGAAGGGACGGTTTAAGGAAGGGCAGGGATGCCCTGCCTCCATCCAATGTAACGGAAGTTTGCGGTGTGTATCGCCGGCTTTATGAAGTTGATGTGAAGTCAGCTTGAGCCCCGCCGGCGGACGCGCTTGTTAGCGTCCCGGAACGCCTTGCAGCATCAGCGTTGTCGCCACAACAGGAACGGGTGCTGCTTGTGCGGCTGCCCTGCAATCCCATCTTCCCGATCGGGCCGATTTACCTCGCGGACCATCTCCACAAGTGTTTCCCGGAGATGCCGCAGCGGATCCTCGATCTCGCTGCCCTTCCGGTGCTGGACGTGCGGCGGGTGCTGCTCCAGACGATCGATCAGTTCCGCCCATCGCTGCTGGTGTTCTCCTGGCGGGACATTCAGATCTATGCCCTGTTGGATGGTCGCGGAGGCAATCCGCTGCAGAATTCATTTGAGGTCTTCTATGCCCGCAACCCGCTGAAGCGTCTGCACGGTGCTCTCGGTGGCCTGCGGCTGATGACCAGTCATTACGGCGAACTGCACCGCAACCAGAGCCTGGTGAGTCAGGGTCTCAAGCGAGCCCGCCGCCATCAGCCGTCAGCCCGTGCGGTTCTGGGTGGAGGTGCGGTCAGCGTCTTCTACGAACAGCTCGGACGGTCTCTGCCGAAAGGAACGATCGTGTCCGTTGGGGAAGGGGAGCCGCTTCTGGAAAAGCTGCTTCTGGGTCAGTCCCTTGAGGCGGAACGCTGCTTTGTGGTGGGCGATCCACCCCGCCCCGGTCTGATCCATGAACAGCCGGAGAGCCGTCCGAAAACGGCCTGCGATTACGACTACATCGCCTCGATCTGGCCTCAGCTCACCTGGTACCTCGAAGGCGGTGATTTCTACGTCGGCGTTCAGACCAAGCGGGGATGCCCCCACAACTGCTGTTACTGCGTTTACACCGTTGTGGAAGGAAAGCAGGTGCGACTCAACCCCGTGGAGGAGGTGGTGAAGGAAATGCGCCAGCTCTACGACAGGGGTGTTCGCGGTTTCTGGTTCACCGATGCCCAGTTCATCCCGGCACGCCGCTACATCGAGGACGCCAAGGAACTGCTGCGGGCGATCAAGGCCGAGGGGCTCACAGGCATCCGCTGGGCCGCTTACATCCGTGCCGACAACCTGGATCCCGAGCTGGCACAGCTGATGGTGGAGACCGGCATGAGTTATTTCGAGATCGGCATCACCTCGGGCTCTCAGGAGCTCGTGCGCAAGATGCGCATGGGCTACAACCTGCGCACCGTTCTGGAGAGCTGCCGGATGCTGGCCGATGCCGGTTTCCGGGATCACGTCTCGGTGAATTACTCCTTCAACGTGATCGACGAACGACCCGAGACCATCCGCCAGACCGTGGCGTATCACCGTGAACTTGAGGCGATCTTCGGGGCAGACCGGGTTGAGCCGGCCATCTTCTTCATCGGCCTGCAGCCCCACACCCACCTGGAGCAGTACGGCTTCGAGCAGGGTCTGATCAAGCCTGGCTACAACCCGATGAGCATGATGCCCTGGACGGCTCGGAAGCTTCTCTGGAATCCGGAGCCGATGGGCAGCACCTTCGGGCGTGTGTGCCTGGAGGCCTTTGATCGCAATCCCGGCGATTTCGGCCGCACCGTGATGAGCCTGCTGGAACGGGATTACGGCGTTGCACCGCTTCAGGACTCCCTGCGGGCTCCTGTGTCAGGTCGTGCTGCTTTGGCGACAGCCGTGAGCTGACGGTTCAGCACCACCGTCAGGCTTGCTGCCGCCACAAGACCGCCGAGGGGATTCGGGTTCAGGCCGCCAGGACCGACCAGCCAGGCAGGAGCATCCGGTGACAGCTGCAGCAGGCTGCTCTGCAGCAGGAACCATCCCCCCACAAGTCCGCCGTGCAGGCCGATGGATCCCCACAGCGATCCCCCATCCAGCTGCCGTTGCACCGCCAGCACCAGACCGAGAACAAACAGTCCGCTCAGCAGTCCGAGCATCGGCCAGACACCGAGGTTGAAGCGGGTGTGTACCAGGCTGAAGCATGCCGCCTGGGCCAGCACACCGCCGGTCGAGCCAAGCAGCTGATTCAGTTCCTCCCAGAGCCAGGCCCGGAAGATCAGCTCCTCCGCCAGTCCCACTCCGATCGCGAGCAGCAGGGCATTGAGACAGCGCCCCAGCGACCATTCCCCAAGCCAGTGTCCCCAGCTGCCCGCCAGCACCGGGATCACCACCAGCAGCAGCAAGCCCCCGGCCAGACCGGTGCCGCGCAGCCAGGCGACCGGCGGAGCCGGTCGTCCGCCCTGCCCACCTCCGCTGAGGCCCAAAGCCCGCCAGCCATTGCGGGCGCCCCAGCGCAGACGGCTCCAACGGGGAAGCAGGAGCACGAACAGCAGGAAGCTGATCAGGGTTCCGATCAGGGCCAGATGTTCCGGCGTGAGCCCGAACGGTTCCAACGGCCGAACGGCGATCCATCCCAGGCCGTAGAGCACGGGGATCAGCAGAAGGGTGGGAAGTCCTTTCGGTTTGAGCTGAATCAGGGAATCCAGCAGCGTCAGAGGGATGCGGCTCAGCTTTCCGGTTCGATCGTGCTGGTGAGTCCCTTGGCCTTGAGGGTTTCGCAGTAGAACTCCGCCGGCTCCAGATCACAGACGATCACAAGGCCGACGCCTGTGTTGTGGGCTTCCATCATCACCGCCATGGCGTCCTGTTCGCTCAACTGGGGTACCACCTGCTGCAGGGTGGTGACCACGTATTCCATGGTGTTCACCGGATCGTTGTGAAGCAGCACCTTGTAGCGGGGGGATTGCTTGCGCACCCGCTCGGGAGCTTTCTCCATCACCGCAGCGCCGCCGGGGCTGCGGCTGGGGGTCTCCACCGCCATGGCCTGATAACTCGGCTGATTCAAACCTAAAGGAATCCGAAACACAGCGCTGTCAAAGAGCCTTGATGCGTGCCATGGCGTCATCCACGTTGGCGCGGCTGTTGAAGGCAGACAGGCGGAAGTAGCCCTCACCCGCCGCTCCGAAGCCGCTGCCAGGGGTGCCCACCACATTGGCCTTGTTGAGCAGATGATCGAAGAAGCCCCAGGAGTCCATGCCCTCCGGGGTCTTGATCCACACGTAGGGCGCATGCTCCCCGCCGTAGATGGTGAGCCCTGCGCTGCTGAGCTCATGCCGAATGATCGCTGCGTTCTCCATGTAGAAGCTCACCAGCGCCTTCACTTCTGCCTGACCGGCGTCGGAGTACACGGCTTCGGCGCCTCGCTGGATGATGTAGCTGACGCCGTTGAACTTGGTGCTCTGTCGGCGGTTCCACAGGCCCCAGAGCTCCACGTCCTCACCGTTGGCGGCCTTGCCCTTCAGGCCTTTGGGCACCACGGTGAAGGCACAGCGGGTTCCCGTGAAGCCGGCGTTCTTGGAGAAGGAGCGGAATTCGATGGCGCAGTCGCGCGCACCCTCGATCTCAAAGATGGAGTGCGGCAGGGCCGGATCCTGGATGAAGGCCTCATAGGCCGCATCGAACAGGATCAGGGCCCCGTTGCTGCGGGCGTAGTCGACCCAGGCCTTCAGCTGCTCCCGGGTGGCCACCGCTCCGGTGGGATTGTTGGGGAAGCACAGATAGATCAGATCCACCGGTTCGCTGGGAATCTGAGCGGCGAAGCCGTTATCGGCGCTGATCGGCAGGTAGGTGAGCCCGGCGTAGCGGCCCTCATCCCCGGCATCACCGGTGCGACCTGCCATCACGTTGGTGTCCACATACACCGGGTAGACCGGATCGGTCACGGCGATGCGGTTGCCCTCACCCAGGATGTCGAGGATGTTGCTGCTGTCGCATTTGGAGCCGTCGGAGACAAAGATCTCGTCGGCACTGATCTCGCACCCGCGGGCCTGGAAATCGTGCTTGGCAATCGCCTCCCGCAGCCAGCCGTATCCCTGTTCGGGGCCATAGCCGTGGAAGCCTTCGGCGGTTCCCATGGCATCGATGGCTGACTTCATCGCTTCGCGACAAGCCAGGGGCAACGGCTCGGTCACATCGCCGATGCCGAGGCGGATCAGGGCGGCATCAGGATTGGCGGCACTGAAGGCCTTCACGCGACGACCGATCTCGGGAAACAGGTAGCCCGCCTTGAGCTTGAGGTAATTGCCGTTGACCTGCACCACGGAACCTGAGGAGCTTCTGTCGGGGCATCTTGCCTTGCCAGCAGCTCCATACGATGCATCCAGGAGTGAGGACATCCGCCGTGGTTGTGTCTGCCTTGGATCACCCGGTTGATTTCCATGCGCTGGTGGACAGCGGCATCAACAAGCCGGCCCGGTACATGGGGCACGAGCTGGGGGTGGAACCACGGGACTGGTCGTCCGCCTCCGTCCGGTGGGCTCTCACGTATCCCGAGATCTACGAGGTGGGCTCCAGCAACCTCGGTCACATCATTCTCTATTCGATCCTCAATGCCGTTCCCGGGCAGCTGTGTGATCGGGCCTATCTCCCTGCCGGGGATCTGGCGAGTCGGCTGCGGGAGCGACAGCAGGCGTTGTTCGCGGTCGAGAGCCGACGCCCACTGCCGGCCTTCGACATCCTCGGTTTCAGCCTCAGTTACGAACTCGGCGCCACCAATATCCTCGAGATGCTGGATCTCTGCCGGTTGCCGATCCGAGCGGAGGATCGCGGCGATCTGCCGCTCAGCGATCCGGCCGCGCCACCACTGATCTTTGCCGGCGGTCCCACGGCCACCAGTAACCCGGAGCCCTACGCCCCCTTCTTCGATTTCATCGCTCTCGGTGATGGTGAGGAGCTGCTGCCGGAGATCGGGCTGGTGGTGGCCCAGGCCAAGGCGGCTGGGTCGCGACGTTCCGAGCTGCTGCGGGATCTGGCACAGGTGCCTGGGGTCTACGTCCCGGCGCTCTATGCCCCCGGAGCCGATGGCGTCACCCTCGAACCACTGCATCCGGAACTGCCACCGCGCGTTCTGCGCCGCGTGGCCACACCGATGCCCCATTACGCCATGGGTCTGGTGCCCCATGTGGAGACGGTGCATGACCGGCTCACGGTGGAGATCCGCCGCGGCTGCACCCGCGGCTGCCGGTTCTGCCAGCC
Source organism: Synechococcus sp. KORDI-49 (assembly GCF_000737575.1). NCBI lineage: Bacteria > Bacillati > Cyanobacteriota > Cyanophyceae > Synechococcales > Synechococcaceae > Synechococcus > Synechococcus sp. KORDI-49. Next base: position 1,935,115 of record NZ_CP006270.1, read on the forward strand.
CGGGATGCTCACCCGACCGGCCCGGGATGTGGAGCCCGAGGCGGTGATCGAGGCCGTGGAGACCGGAATGAAGCAGACGGGTTACAGCGATTTCTCGCTGCTGTCGCTGAGCTGCAGCGATTACCTGGCCCTGCCGGCTGTGGGCGTGGAGCTGCGCAACCGTCTGGCGGATCAGAACGTGACGCTGCAGCTGCCCAGCCAACGGGTGGATCGCTTTGATCAGGACATCGCCCACATCCTCGGAGGCACGCGGCAGGCCGGCCTCACCTTTGCCCCGGAAGCGGGCACCCAGCGGCTGCGCGACATCGTCAACAAGGGACTGACGGATGACGACCTGCTCAACGGCATCCGTACCGCCATGGAGAACGGTTACCGCAAGGTGAAGCTCTACTTCATGATCGGTCTGCCGGGGGAGACCGACGCCGATGTGCTCGGCATCGCCGAGACCTGCGTGATGTTGCAGCAGCGCTGCCGTGATCTGGGTCGGCTGAACCTCAACATCACCATCAGCAACTTCACGCCCAAGCCCCATACCCCGTTTCAGTGGCACAGCGTCTCAACGGCGGAGTTCGAACGTCGTCAGCAGCTGTTGCGGGATGCCTTCCGGCGCCTGCGAGGGCTGAAGGTGAACTACACCGACGTGCGGCTCTCGGCCATGGAGGACTTCGTGGGCCGCAGCGATCGCCGTCTGGCCCCTGTGATTGAAGCTGCCTGGCGGGCTGGGGCCGGGATGGATGCCTGGTTTGAATCGCTTGATCGCACCTACGCGGCCTGGACCGGGGCGATCGCCGAGGCGGGTCTGGAAGGCCGGTACCGCCAGATGGAAGTGGGCGGCTGGAGCGCGGTGGCGGCACTGGACCGGGACGACCTCGACAGCTTCTGCCGGCAGCCGCTTCCCTGGGATCACATCGACACCGGCATTGACAAGGCATGGCTGGCGGAGGATCTCAAGCGAGCCCTGGCTGCGGCGGTGGTCCCCGACTGCTCGTTCGAGGGCTGCAGCAGCTGCGGCGTCTGCGGTCCGGATCTGGGCCACAACGTGGTCGTTCCTCCACCGCAGGTGCCCACGCAGGTTCCCACCAAGGCACCACCGAGTGCACGGGTCTGCCGGCTCCGTATCCGTTTCGCCAAGACCGGTTCCATGGCCCTGCTCAGCCATCTGGACCTGGTGCGGATGCTGGAGCGTGCCCTGCGCCGCAGCGGCCTTCCGATCAGCTTCACCGGCGGTTTTCATCCTCTGCCACGCCTTCAGATGGCTCTGGCGCTTCCCCTCGGGGCGGAAGCCCATGGCGAATGGATGGATATGGAGTTCAGCGAACCTCTGGACTCCGGGACCTTCCAACAGACCTTGCAGCCTCTCATTCCCCAGGAGATCCGGTTGCTGCAGGTCAGCGACGTGCCGGTCAGTGGTCCCAGCCTGTCCCAGCAGATCCGGGCGGCGGTGTGGAGTTTCGATCTCCTGAGGCCCGCCCTCCCTCATGACCACGACGCCCCGTCGGATTGGTCATCGGCCCTCACGGCTCTGATCGCTTCCGAGCAGTTGATCTGGCATGACACCGACAAGAAGGGCCGGCCGCGCCAGCGGGACTGCCGGCCAGCACTCAGGAGTCTGAAGCCGCTCGGCGAGCCAGGCGGTGAACGCATTCGCCTGCGGCTCGAGGCGGAGGTGGATCCGATGGGCCGCAGTCTCCGTCCGGCACAGATCCAGCATTGGCTGTCGGAGCAGCTGGGGGTGGCGCTGGAGCTGCGAGCGCTCTGCCGGGATGAGCTGCAGCTGGTGCAGTGCTAGTTTGTTCCCAGGACGACCAAATGCATTCCCTGCATTTCGTTGCTCCCGGTCTTTTTTGATCCATTCAGGACACAAGACCCCAATGCTCTAGCGGCGGTCTGAATGCTCTGACCGGAACCGCGAGCCTGGAAACAGAGGAGTTCCGACTCCGCACTATTTCTGCCGATCCGGCGTTTTTCCTTTCATCACCCGATGCAGATCGTCTGATGACGACTGATCGGTTCCGAGGTCCATCAAGGGCTCCTATTCCGTTTGTTTATGCCCCAGCAAATTGTCATCGCGGAGCAGCTGCGTATCGCAGCGGTGCTGTCCGATGAGCGCGTCGATGAGCTGATTGTTGCCCAAGGCCGTTATCAGATAGGCGATGTTTATCTCGGCACTGTTGAGAATGTTCTCCCGGGAATTGATGCGGCTTTCGTCAACATCGGAGAGAGTGAGAAAAACGGCTTCATCCATGTCACCGATCTGGGGCCACTGCGCCTGAAGAAGGGGGCTGCCGGCATCACCGAACTGCTGGAACCGCGCCAGAAGGTGCTCGTTCAGGTGATGAAGGAGCCGACAGGAACGAAGGGGCCCAGGCTCACCGGCAACCTTGCCCTGCCGGGTCGGTATCTGGTGCTGCAACCCCACGGCCAGGGCGTCAACATCTCCAGGCGGATCAGCGCGGAGACGGAGCGCAACCGGCTGCGGGCACTCGGTGTGCTGATCAAGCCGCCTGGAGCGGGTCTCCTGATCAGGACCGAGGCGGAGGGCATCAGTGACGAGCTGCTCATCGACGATCTCGAGGCCTTGCTGCGCCAGTGGGAGGCGATTCAGCAGGCCGCTGAGACCGCCAGCCCTCCTGTGCTGCTCAACCGGGATGAGGACTTCATCCACCGGATCCTGCGGGACCACATGGGCCCGGATCTGGCCAGGGTCGTCGTGGATGATCCCGCTGCGGTCGAGAGGGTGACGGGATTTCTCGGTGCTGATGGCAGCACCGTTCTGGTGGAGGCTCACAGCGAGCCAGACGAGCTGCTGGAGCACTACAAAGTCAACGCCGCTATCCGGGATGCCCTGAAGCCAAGGGTTGATTTGCCATCGGGTGGATACGTGATCATCGAGCCCACCGAGGCTCTGACGGTGATCGATGTCAACTCCGGCTCGTTCACCCGTTCTGCGAACGCCCGCGAAACGGTGCTGTGGACCAACTGCGAGGCGGCCATTGAGATCGCCCGTCAGCTGAAGCTGCGCAACATCGGCGGCGTGATCATCATCGATTTCATCGATATGGATTCGCGGCGCGATCAGCTGCAGCTGCTCGAGCACTTCACGGGGGCGGTTCGTGATGACGCGGCTCGGCCGCAGATTGCTCAGCTCTCTGAACTGGGACTGGTGGAGCTCACCCGCAAGCGCCAGGGCCAGAACATCTATGAACTCTTCGGTCGTGCCTGCCCAAGCTGCGGCGGCCTCGGTCATGTCGCTGTGCTGCCGGGCAAGGATCTGCTGCAGCCGCTGGCCACCGCGAGCGGTCTGGTGCGGTCCGCCGCCTCCGCCCGCGCTGAGGTGCTTTCCCCAGCCGAGGGAGGCAACGGCCGTCGACGCCGGGGTGGCCGTGGACGCAGTGGGCCGGACACGACGCCAGTGGTCGCAGCTGCGGGCGCGGAGACCGTGGTCAGCGATGAGAACGGTGTTGACGATTCCCAGGAGGACACGCAGAACACAGCGGCCACCCGTCGCCCCGAGCCCGAGCTGGTGGCGGTGCCGATGACGGCGGAGCAGCAGGAGGTTTACGGCTGGCTGGGGCTCAATCCGGCTCTGCTGCTGGAGTCTCCGCCGGAGTCGGACAACGTTCTGGTGCGGGTGGTGAGCCCGGGAGAGGATCCTGAAGCGGTGCTCGAGGAAGCGCGTCAGCAGCTGGCCGCCAGCTCAGGTCGCCGGCGACGGCGCGGGCGTGGAGGCCGCGGATCCGGCCGCAATGGTCAGTCGGCTCCGGTGGCGGTGAGTGAACACGAGTCGTCCGTCCCGGACAGGGTTTCGTCTGAAGCCGAGCCGGAAACGGCGCCGCTGATGGTGGAGATCACCCCCCTGGAGATCACCCCGCAGGTGCTGCCTGAGCCGGAGTTGCCCTCCGTTGAGCCGGAGATCGCTGCCATCGCGGTTGCAGAAGAGGAGAAATCGGAGGAGGAGCTGGAGGAACCCCGCCGCCGCCGGCGGCGCTCATCAGCGACGGCATCCAGCTGAGTGGTCGATGCCGGCGATGACCCGATTCCTTCGGGATCGGCGATCGCCGGCATCGATGAAGTCGGTCGTGGCTGTCTGTTCGGCCCTGTCTTTGCGGCCGCTGTGGTGCTCGATGGGGAGGCCGCTGACACCCTGCAGGCCGCTGGCCTGACGGACAGCAAGAAACTCACGCCGCGGCGCCGGGCCGCCCTTGTTCCCAGGATTGAAGAGCGCAGCCTGGCCTGGGCTCTCGG